>NZ_KB892377.1 GCF_000373785.1 Erysipelothrix tonsillarum DSM 14972
ATAGTGATATGTGGAGCTGACTGATACTAATAGGTCGAGGTTTTAATCACAAAAGATACAACGATTCGAAAAAGATCAAGTTTCTGTTATTCAGTTTTGAGAGTTCATCTCTCTAATGTAATATGATCTGGTGATTTGAGCGAAGTGGTCACACCTGTTCCCATCTCGAACACAGAAGTTAAGCACTTTAGCGGCGACAATATCTAGCCACGCGCTAGTGAAGATAGTTCATTGCCAGGTAATTCGACACTCTACTTAGAGTGTCTTTTTTTTATGCAAAGGAATGGATTGTTAATTATGTGACAGTTTATATTTTTTTCACATGTTTATTTAATATTGTTAATGGTTTTTAACACAAATAGGACTATTGACTGTTATAATAATGATGTAACAACTGTACGTAAAAATCTGTGGTCGTTCACGGAAAGTTATAATATCCAATATATTAAAAAATTACGTAATATAGTGTTTATAGGAGGAAGATGAATGATTGAAGTCAAGGACTTACGAAAAGTGTTTGATAATGGTTTTGAGGCATTAAAACAAGTTACATTCTCTATTGAGAAAGGTGACCTTGTCTGTTTGCTTGGACCAAGCGGTTGCGGTAAGACCACAATTCTAAACTTAATTGCGGGATTACTCGATCCAACGGATGGTGCAATTCTAAATGGAGGGATCTCAATGGTGGATAAACACCCTAAAGATCGTGACATTGGATTTGTATTTCAAAACTATGCACTTTATCCACATATGACAGTGTTGGAAAATGTTATGTTCCCGCTGCGTGTTGGAGATAAAAAAATGCCAAAAGAAGATGCTGAGAAAATCGCACGCAAATATATGGCATTAACAGATATTGAAGAATTAGCAAATAAGAAACCAGGCACGATGTCAGGTGGACAACAGCAACGTGTTGCAATTACACGTGCTCTCGTTCAAAATCCTTCAATTTTATTACTTGATGAGCCACTAAGTAATCTTGACGCACGATTACGTTTAAAAATACGTGAAGAAATTCGTCGCTTAGTTAAGGAAATTAATATTACAACAATTTTCGTGACTCATGATCAAGAAGAAGCGCTTTCCATTAGTGATAAAATTGTTCTTATGAATGAAGGGGTAATTCAACAATATGATGACCCACAAAATCTTTATCTAGAACCTAATAATTTATTTGTTGCTCAATTTATTGGAAACCCGGTGATAAATATTCTCCCAGTGGAAGTAAATAATGGCATAATTAAAGGTGAATCTTTTGAATTTGATCAAAGCTCTTTAGTTGCATCTCGTTTGAAAAACGAACTAACAGATGGTACTTATCTGCTAGGTGTGCGACCTGAGGATATTGTTTTTGGAAATCAAGGAATTTTCGATACTACCATTGAAACAGTTGAATTAATTGGTCGAGAAGGTATTTTAAACTTTAAAATTGGTTCAAAAAACTCTAAAGGAATTGTAAGCATTGATGAATTAATTGAGCCTGAAACAGTGGTTCATTGTGACTTTAACTACCCACGAATCTTTATGTTTAAAGAATCTGGCGAGAGGGTCTACTAATGAAAAAGTTTAAGTATAGCGCTGAAAATCAAAGGCAAGCATGGTTATTTCTTTTGCCTGCTTTGGTAATTATTGCTTTATTTAATATTTATCCTCTGATTCGAGCTTTAATAATGTCTTTCCAAACAGGAACATTAACAAATTTAAAGCCAGCAGGGATTAGTAATTATCAATATGTTTTACAAGATCCAAAGTTTCATATAGCGATGCGTAATACAGCTGTCTATGCATTTCTCGTAGTTCCTATATGTTTAGTGCTTTCGATGTTTATCGCACTGCTAATTTTTGAAAAAATTAAACATAAGAGTTTCTTTGAAACAATATTTTTTATTCCATATTTAACCAGTGTTATTGCTATTGGGGTTGTGTTCCGCTATCTATTTAATGGATCCTATGGTTTCATCAACTTCCTTCTAAGCTTTATAAATGTTGGTCCGATTAACTTCTTGGATGACATCATGATGAGTTTACCGACTCTGGTCATATTTGGTATTTGGAATGGATTAGCCTTCAATATTATCATTCTCCTGTCAGGGTTGCGAAATATTGATCGTGAATACTATAAAGTTGCAGATATGTTTGGTGCAACAGGAATGCAAAAATTATTCCGTATTACTTTACCACAGTTAATTCCAACATTAACATTCTTGTTAACGGTTAACTTAATTAATGCGTTTAAAGTTTATACACAAGTCTTTGCAATCTTCAATGGTAAAGCGGGTATTGCTAATAGTGCAACCACAGCTGTATTCTACATATTCACTACCTTCCATGTTGATAATCGATATGGTCCGGCGATGGCCGCAACAATTCTTCTGTTTGTGTTTATCTTAATCCTTACACTCATTCAGAATAAAGTGTTGAAAAAGATAGAGGAGAGATAGCCGTGAACGAAAAATCTGAATTTTCAACAAAATTAAAATTTATTTTATCAAAAGTATTTAGAGTACTTGCGACTATATTTATTGTTATTATGGCAATTATTACGTTATTCCCATTTGTCTATATGATTCTTGCGAGTCTTATGACCTATCAGGAAGCAACAAGTATTCCGCCTACCTTAATCCCAGCGGCACCACAATTCCATAACTTTGTAGAAGTTTTCCAAACGGCTCCGTTTGTACGCTACTTCTTTAATACTGTAGTAGTCGCTGGAATCAGTACGTTGGGGATTTTAATTACCTCAACTTTAGCAGCGTTCGCGCTTGTAAAATTAGAGTTTAAATATAAAAATGTTGTAATCTTAATTATGGTGTCTTTATTGATGGTTCCTTATGAATCTACAGTTTTCACGAATTATCAAACGATTGCTCGTTTAGGACTCCTTAATACATACACCGCATTGATTGTGCCTTCATTAGCAAGTGTGTTTTATATTTTCTACCTAAAAGGATATTTAACCAGTATTCCAATTTCGTATTATAAAGCTGCTAAGATTGACGGGTGTACAGATTTAGAATTTATACGTAAGATTATGATTCCACTCTCGAAACCTGCATTGGTAACGATTGGGATTTTGAGTTTTATTTCTCATTGGAATTCATTCTTATGGCCACTATTGGTAACGAATGATTCAAGTATGCGTTTGCTTAATAATGGTTTAAGTGCCTTTGCAACAGAAAGTGGAACAGATGTTCACTTACAAATGGCAGCAGCAACATTAACAATCATTCCAGTATTAATCATTTACTTTATTTTTAGAAATCAAATAATTAAAGGAGTGTCGAAGAGTGGACTTAAAGGATAAAAAAACAAAAATTACATTTCACAGTGGTGTTCTTACTATCGGTGGTACAGTCATTGAAATTGCGTATGAAGATTCACATATATTCTTTGACTTTGGAACTGAGTTTAAACCAGAGTTAAACTTGAAAAATGAATCGATACAAGAATTAATCAATCATAGACTTGTTCCTCACCTCGAGAATATTTACGATCCCAAATTGGGGTATGTATACCCTTATGAGAAGGGACCAAAATTCAATCATACTGCAGTATTTTTAAGTCATTGTCATTTAGATCATACGCGTATGGTTAATTATCTTGATCCCAAAATTCCGATGTATGCTTTAAAAGAAACTAAAGTGCTCTTAAACAGTTTAAACGCTCAAAATGATTTTATTCTTCCATTATTGAACCCACAAGATTCCTTTACTCGTGATATTATTGGATGTGAGAATCATGATTGCATTGAAGTGGGTGCCATTAAAGTTGAGCTAAGCCGTGTCGACCACGATGCTTATGGTGCTTGTGGACTTATCATTACAACTCCGGATATGAATATTGCTTATACAGGTGATTTACGCCTTCATGGCTTTGATGTGAATGATTCACTTCATTACTGTGAACAAGCAAAAAATACCGATATGCTTATCATCGAAGGGGTATCAATTAGCTTCCCTAATGAAGACCGTGCAACGGGTCGCATTGAGACTGAAGCAGATTTACTTAAGAAAATCGTGAATATTGTAAACAGTAATCCAGATAAACAGGTAACTTTTAATTGCTATCCAGCAAACGTGAAACGTTTGGCGGAGATTGTAAAACAAAGTCCTCGTGAAGTCGTTCTTGAAGCATCCTTTGCAAATATATTGAAAGAATGTTTAAATATGGAGTGTAAGTATTACAATACAAGTGATCACACTTATGACCTTGATAAAAATCTTGAAGTTGAATATGACCTTCTGCTCCAAGATGAGGGAGTTTATTTATGGCAAGTGGTTGATCATCACGAAAACCTTAAAGGAGGTGGTGTCTATATCCATAGCGACGCTTCGCCGCTAGGAGAATTTGATCCAGCATATTTACCATTTATTCAGTTGTTGAAGGATTGTGATATCGAGTTTAACCGTGTAGCGTGTTCTGGACATGCTTACCCTGAAGATTTAGACCGTATTATAAGCCTAATTCAACCGAAGTTATTAGTTCCGATTCATTCTTTGAGACCGGATTTACTCGAGAATAAATATGGAATGCGTCATTTACCAACCCGTGGGGAAACTATCTAAAGGAGACACATAAAACAAATATGGGAAATATTAAAAAGATTTTAGTAGCATTACTCGCATTACTTGTTCTTGTAGGATGTTCAAGCAAAGGTGGCGATACCGTATCAACAGATATCGTTACTGAATTGACAGAAGAAACAGAAATTCGTTTCTGGCATGCAATGAACGGTAAGCAAGAAGAAGCATTAACAAAACTTACTGAAGATTTTATGGCAGCAAATCCAAAGGTTAAGGTTGTTTTACAAAACCAATCAAGTTATCCTGATTTACGTCAAAAGTTATCTGCAACATTAGTAAGTCCTAAAGACTTACCTACAATGACGCAAGCATATCCTGCATGGATGTTTAATGCTACAGTGGATAATTTAGTGACAGATTTAACACCATATATTGAAAACGATACAATCGGAATGAAAGACTACAACGATATTGTTGAAGGCTTCCGTGAAGGTGGAAAAATCGAAGGTGTTACATATGGTATGCCATTTAACAAATCAACAGAAGTACTATACTACAACAAAACACTTCTTGATGAACTAGGACTTAAAGCTCCTACTACATTAGAAGAATTGAAAGAAGTAAGTAAAACTGTTTATGAAAAGAAAAATATTGTTGGTGCTGGTTTTGACTCACTCAACAACTATTATGCTACAGGATTAATCAATAAAGGCGTCGAATTCAATAAGGATATGGATCCAACAAGTAAAGAAAGTATTGAAGTTGCATCATTCTACCAAGAAGGTGTTAAAGATGGTTACTTACGAATCGCTGGAACAGATAAATATCTATCCGGACCATTCGGTAATGGTCAATTAGCAATGAATGTTGGTAGTACAGCTGGAGAATCACACGTACTTAAAGGTGTCGATGGACGATTCGAAATTGGCGTTGTAAAACGTCCTGAAAAAATCAGCTTACAACAAGGTACAGATCTTTACATGTTCTCATCAGCAACACCAGAACAAAAAACTGCTTCATTTGAATACATGAAATTCTTAGTATCTGCAGATTCACAACTACACTGGGCTAAAGCAACTGGTTATATTCCAGTACGTACAAGTGTAATCGAAAGTAAAGAATACTTGGAAAGTGGATCAATGATTGCTCCATTAATTCAAGAAATTACGAAAGATGTATTTACAATTCCAGTATCTGCAAACTCAGATGCTGCATACACAGAAGCAACTGTGAAGATGGAAGAATTACTATCCGATACTTCAAAAACACCAGAATCAGTAATGGAATCATATAAGACATCATTACAAACAATCTGGCAATAATTACAAGAGGTAGATTTAAAATCTACCTTTTTTTATGGAATTATTGAATATACGACCATTATTGTCGTATACTATTGATATACTCTAATCAAGAGGTGATACAAGATGAAAAAAGGATATAACTTGAAGGACTTAATGATTAGTATGAAAGGAAACAACGTTGCATCGTTTATCAATGATCAAGCTTTACGTTTCACAGAGCGTTTTGGTTTGGCATTTGAAGAATGTGTATCCGTTACCCTAAAATTTGAATCCAGCCAAGATGCAAATGATTTCTACAATGAATTAAAATTCAACAGTCACTATGCTAAAGATTATACAGTGACAACTTCTAATCGAGGTAGTTACTATCTAACAGTTACTGGAGCGGAAACTTTGTACGATTATTTTGGATCTACCGAACCGAATCTACTCACTGTAAGTAGAGATTTAGGGTTGAACTTTGAAATTTTCTTTACGCAAACTTATACAGGAACTGAATTTACTGGTGCAGTGCATCGTGGCGAGTTGTTAAGCCGCCAATGTATTGTCGAGGTAAGCAACATTATTCCTGAATTAACATTAGGGGGATTACACCAAATTGCCCGTGACGAAGCTGAGTTTAATGATCTTCTGACACGATGCTACCTTGTAGAAGGACAAACAATTTATGAGTAAATTAAGTAATGCTTTAGTTATGCTAGATGTATTGTCAGCGCGTTCTGTGGTTCCACTTGCAGAGCTTGCTGACCTTTTAGAAATTAGTGAACGTGGTGTTCAACGTCTCAAAGTTGAACTGGAATCAGTCGGATATGTGATTAATACGATTATGGGACCCGGTGGTGGATATATGTTGGAGACTAAAACACAAATTCAACCACTTGCATTCGCCAGTCATGAACGAAAGTTGCTCAAGCAAGCCTTCTCGATTCTTTTATCTCAGGATAATCCCACCTATGGTCATGATTTCGTTACCGTTATTTCTAAATTATCACATCAGCTTGATTATAGCGGGACAGTGTCAGTGTCTGCTTTTCAATCTGTAAAGCTAAATGTAGATCCGATTCTATATCAAAAGCATTTAGATTTACTTGAAAAAGCGATTGAGAAGCATCTTCGATTAGATATAATCTATAATAAGAATCATCGCGAAAAACGTTCATACGTATTTGAACCCTACGAACTGGTGATTGTCAATAAATTTTGGTATTTATTAGGCTATGACGAGAAGGGACGTTATTTGAGCTTGAAGGTTAACCGAATTCATGCTCTAACAATTCGTGATGAAGTATTTCGCTATGACGAGGATACATCCAGCAAACATGTTTTTTCAAAATTTGGTTACAAAATAAAGCCAGTTTTTGCGGAATTAGAAGTATTTGAACAAGATTATATTAGCGAATATATTTGGGGTGAACATCAAGAAATAATATGGTTGGATGATCACCGTTTTATTCTCAAAGTAGAGTTTTCCAATGAACTTGCGGTCAAAGACTTTGTTTTACAAGGGGGTTCACATGTTACCGTTTTGAAACCGGATTGGCTTAAAGCGTGGATTGTCGATGAATGTCATAAAATTACTAAACTCTATCGTTAAGACGCTTGCTTTTTTGTCAGTACAAAGCTAAACTAATTAATAGAGTGTCTCCTAGAGACATGAGATGGTGGTGACTTATGGGATTTAATTATAGAGATATGTTAAATTATGTATCACGGAAAGAGGTTTATGACATGATTGTTATTGAAGGTGTAGTTGGAGTTGGAAAAAGCTCCCTAATGCGTATTCTCGGTCAAGAAGGATACGAAGAATTTGAAGAACCCGTAGTGGATAATCCGGTATTGGATAAGTTTTACCATGACCGTTGCCGTTACTCATTTCCATTACAAGTATTTTTCTTAAATAAACGTTTCGAGCACATCAAAAAAGCAAAAGATGTAAGTATGGCAGTAATGGACCGAAGCATATATGGGGACGCGATATTCGCTCGTATGTTAAACTTGAGTGGAGAAATGAGTGACGAAGAGTTTCAAATATATTCAGAACTTTTACAAAACATGCTTGAACATGTACATACGCCTAAATTAATGGTTTATCTGGAAATAAGTGTTGATGAAGCGATGAATCGAATTAATAAGCGTGGAAGAGATTATGAGTTGATTGTGGAACGTGAGTATTGGGAAAAACTAAATCGTGAATACAGTAATTATTTTGATGATTATGATTTATCGCCAATGTTGAAAATTAATGTTGATCATCTTGATTTTGAAAATAACGCTGATGATCGAATTTATGTACTCAACCTCATTAATGAAAAGTTACTCGAATTAAAATAAGGAGTATTATATGAGATTTTTAGAGACAGCACGTGCCTATAAAAAACAAGATCCTTCTGTCAAAACAGTCTTGGAAGTCATCTTACTGTATCCAGGATACCATGCAATGGGATTTTATCGAATCGCACATTGTTTCTATAAAATAAAGTTTTATTTTATTGCACGTTTTATTTCACAACTGGGTAGAATGCTAACACAAGTTGAAATTCATCCAGGAGCACAAATTGGTCGACGATTTATTATCGACCATGGTAGTGGTGTTGTAATCGGTGAAACAGCAATCGTAGGGGATGACTGTTTGATACATCATGGGGTAACTCTTGGTGGTAAGTCTCGAGAAATCGGGAAACGACATCCTACATTGGGTAATAAAGTGCATATTGGTGCTGCCGCACAAATATTAGGGAATATTACAATTCATGATGAAGCTGTCGTTGGTGCCGGTAGTGTCGTTACGAAAGATGTAGCGCGTTGTGACATTGTAGCAGGGATTCCTGCTCGTACTATTCGAAACAAATGTACTGATGAAGGAAGACTATAAAGAAAAACGAACGATGATCGTTCGTTTTTTATTTTCGTAGCGGTTTTCTTTTCATAATTTGATTACGATTTGGACCGTTTGATACCAGTGCAATATCCGTATCAATAAGTGATTCTAGTTTATTAATATAGTTTTTACAATTTTCAGGAAGATCATTATAACAGGTAATTTGAGTTATATCTTCTTTCCATCCAGGTAATGATTCAATAATCGGTTTTGTATTTTCAAGTTCACTAATATTACCGAAACGCGTTGATATTGTACCTTCATATTCATAAGCTGTAACGACTTTAATTTCATCAAGATATGAGAGCACGTCAATATTTGTGAGCGCAACATGGGTGGCTCCTTGAGTTTTACACCCGAAACGTGTAGCGACGGCATCAAAGTAACCAACACGACGTGGTCGTTTTGTATTGACACCATATTCGCCTGCGTCCCCTCCGCGTCGTCTGAGTGTTTCTGCTTCATCACCAAAAATCTCGGATACAAAAGCACCAGCACCAACACAACTTGAATAGGCTTTTGTTACCGCCCAAACTTCATCGATGGGATGTGGTAGTCCTGAACCTACTGTCGCATAGTAAGCAAGTGTAGAAGAAGAAGTCGAATAAGGATAGATACCAAAGTCAGGATCACGAAGTGCACCCAATTGACCTTCAAATAAAATATGCTTTCCTTCCGCATGCGCTTTGTTTAAAAACGTAAAGACATCACGAACATATGGATGGATCATTTTGCGGTAAGCCATGAGCTCATTGAAGACATCCTCAGGGTCAATCGGATCTTGATGATATAGATTCACTAAGAGTGTATTTTTGATGTCGAGAACGCGCTCAATTTTTTGCTTGAGCCAAGTTTCATTATACAATTCGCAAACTTGAAAGCCGATCTTCGCATACTTATCGGAATAAAAAGGGGCAATTCCCGATTTTGTTGAGCCAAATTGTTTTTCGCCTAAACGTGCTTCCTCGTAAACATCAAACGCTTTATGATAACTCATGACAATTTGCGCACGATCACTAACGATTACATGAGGTTGTACCCCACGTGTCGCAAGCTCTTCCAGTTCTTTTATAAATGCTGGAATGTTAAGTGCAACACCATTTCCGATAACATTGATTGTATGATCATAAAAAACTCCAGATGGAAGCATTTTAAGTGCAAACTTTCCTTTGTCATTGATTATGGTGTGGCCTGCATTGTTTCCACCTTGGAATCGGACAATAATGTCCGATTCACTCGCGAATACATCCGTTAGTTTTCCCTTACCTTCATCGCCCCAATTCGCACCTACTATAGCTTTAATCATAATTACCTCCTAAAAATACAAAATGAGACACTCTTGTGTCTCACTGTACACGAACTAGAATACTTTTATTTTTTTTATGTGTCAAGATTTTTTTTGCTATGCACAAAAAAATACAGAGGACTCAAATTGAGAGAACCGCTGTATTTTAGGGAAAATTTAGGATGCAATAACCTTGATGTTATTGTGATGATTTACAGTGACCGGGGAATGCTTCACAAAATAGTCCATAATAATATCGACCATTTCTTCTTGAATATCTTCGATTGTTTCGCTATCTGCAACCATCGTGAAGTTTCCACCACCCATAGCCCGATAATTATTAACAACAACTGAGAAGGTATCATCATCAAGGACCGGTTTTCCTTGATAGGTCAATTCAATTACTCGTGAACCGCGTTTTTGTGAAACATCAATCGTATAATCCACACCATCGAGCATATCGTAATTATAATGTTGCGGTTTCGGTGCTATAAATTCAGGAGAAGGTACAATATTACCAGCATCATCAAGACTAAAGTAATATGCGCTAAATTCAATCATTTCACGTAAAGCTTTACCACTCATGCGTTTTACCACAAGGGTGTTTGGATAGAGATAGGTACTTACCAATTCACGCATGGTAATTGAACGCTTGAAGCCTTGAGCTCCATTAAATAATGCCACAGATGAAATTTGGGCTCCAGAACGTTCCAGTTGAATCTGATTTAAGAGCGATACGAGGGGATGTTTATGAAGACGTGCATCAAGTTCATCTTTAATCATAACATCCATATTTTCAAGAGAACCAACAGGTAAATCCAACCATGTCTGAGTCGCATCTTGTAAATCTTGGAGTGGTTTCAACAAAGACATATCGACAGCAAAGTCTGCAGCACTCATCAGCTCAGCTGAAGTTGCGCCCGTTTCCAAGTCCAAATCAATTGTAATAAATTCCTTAGCTTTAAAAGTATTTTGTGTAACAAGTACACCGTTTACCGTTTCAACAAAAGAACGATGTTGATGACCTGTGATGAGGATATCAAGACCTTCAATTTGTGTCATGGCATATCCTTCATTTTCACCTGTTAGGCGTTCAGTTGGGACGCCGGTAAGAGGATCGCGTTCAAGTCCACCATGATACATTGCAATGACATAATCAACATCATTGCGGACTCGTTGGACTTCATTTTGAAGGTGGTCGTAGGCACTGAAAAATTGCATATTGTTGATATGGTTTGGTCGCTCCCAATGCGGAATATATTGGGTAAGTACTCCAATTAAAGCAATGGTTTTCCCACCATAGTTTAAAATTTGTGTTTGCCCTGGAACGTTACCATCGATTTCTAAATTTGAAGTGAGCAGTGGTGCTTTGTTTTCTGAAATATATTTTTTAAGAATCTCAGGACCATAGTTAAAGTCATGATTACCAAGATTAATATAATCATAGTTCATCGCATTAAAGCAACTCGCAGTTGGATTGGTATACAGATCAGCATGTTGATGTGCATACGTTAGAAGTGGCGTTCCTTGGAAGGCATCTCCATTATCTAAAAGCAAAACTTCCCCTTGTTCACGGTAAGTTTTTACGGCAGAACTGATTCGTGAAAGACCGTAGTTTTCGATATTATCACGACTTGTATAATTCGTTGGAAAGATATTTCCATGGACGTCTGTTGTAACGACGATTTTAAGTTTCATTTTTATCACCAACCTTATTATAACAAATCTAACTGATGATATTACGAATTGATTACTTTTAAAGTGTTTTATGCTAAAATATTATCAAATGAAAGGAGGAACTTATGAATCGCTCAGAGAAATGTTTAATGTGTGTTGTTTTATTTGTTACCGTCATAATGCATGGTATGAATCCAAAAGAAGATGAACAAGGCGCTTTTGTAACAAATAGTAAGCACCTTTTAACCCACATGAATAAAACCGAAAATGTAACATCATCGAGCGGCAAGACCGGTCTTGCGAAAATTAATATCTATGAGATGCTGTGTGATTCATTAAGTTGCTCTTAAACTTACTTAATTTATCATCATCGCAATTCATAAACAAAACACATGGAAGTGTGTTTTTTAAGCATTTTAAGGAGAAAATTATAATATAGAGGTGAATATGAAAAATATTAGTTTTATTTCTAAGTATACCCATGGTCATCGGCGAAAAATATTTATCATGATTTTTGCGATATTTATATACTGTGCAGTACTTTTGGTTAATCCACTTTTACTTCAATATACCATTGACCATGTACTTAATGATCTACCCATGAATTCGACGATTATGCAAAGTGTTACGAATTTTTTTGGTGGTCTGGATGCAGTTCGCAACCATTTATGGTATGTTGGATTGATCATTATTTTATTGAATTTATTAAGTGGCGTTGCACATTTTTGTGGAAGTTTATCGATTGGTTCTTACTCAGAATATTTTGCGGAAAACTTACGTAATGATTTGTTTGACCATTTGCAAAAACTTCCATACGCTTATCACGTCCGTGCAAAAACGGGGGACTTGATACAACGTTGCACAAGTGATGTTGATCAGATCGGTCGGTTTTTGAAATCTAAAATCCAAGAACTCGTTTATGCACTCACAATGGTTGTGGTTGCTATAACGATTTTATTTCGAATCAATGCGAAAATGACATGGCTAACAATGATTTCTTTTCCACTGATTTTCGGTTTTGCATTTCTGTTTTTTAAAAAAATGCAAGTAGTTTTTAGAAAAAGTGACGAAGCTGAGGCGGCATTGTCTAATACATTTCAAGAAAGTATGGATGCCGTGCGTGTTGTAAAAGCATTTAATCAAGAACGCTACGAAGTACAAAAATTCGAAACAAAAAACCGTGCTTATGCTTCCATTACGAAGGATATGATGCGCCTTTTGGGTGTCTATTGGGGCGCATCAGATTTGATGTGTTTTATCCAAACTCTAATTGTGCTCATAGCAAGTATTTTTGAAGTTCGTTCAGGAAATCTAACTATTGGAAATGCCGTAGTATTTATTTCGTATGTCAACATGGTTCTATGGCCAATAAGAAATGTTGGGCGTACGCTGTCGGATATGGGAAAAGTTAGCGTGAGTATCGATCGTCTTAATGAAATTTTAGACTTACCAATTGAAGATTTGGAGTCAGGGCTGAAGCCAGAGATTAAGGGGAACATCTCATTTAATAATGTTTCTTTTAAATATGAAGATGCAGCAATGCCAGTGCTGGAAAATCTTAATTTTGAAATTGCTCAAGGAGAAACTGTCGCGATTATGGGACCAACAGGAAGTGGTAAATCAAGTTTAGTTCACCTCTTAACGCGAATCTATGATGTTACGGAAGGCAGTATAAAAATTGATGGTATCAACATAAATGACATTTCGAAGAGCCATTTACGAAAAAAAGTAGGACTTGTATTGCAAGAACCTTATTTATATTCGAAGACGATCTTTGAAAACATCCGTATTGCAATGCCAACTGCATCAAATGAAGAAGTTCACGATGCTTCACGCATTGCTTCAATTCACGATGTTATCACTGCATTTGATCAAGGTTATGAAACACCTGTTGGAGAAAAAGGGGTAACGCTATCAGGTGGGCAAAAACAACGCGTCGCCATCGCACGTACGCTGATTGCCAATACACCGATTTTAGTATTTGATGATTCCTTGTCAGCTTTAGATTCTCAAACAGATGCTTCGATTCGAGAAGCGCTTAATAATACAAAGAGCGCAACCTCAATCATTATTACGCATCGAATCAACAGTGCTCAAAATGCCGACAAGATTATCGTAATATTTGGTGGAAAAATTAAACAAATTGGTACCCATGAAGAGCTATTAGCATCAGAGGGATTATATCGAAATATCTATGAAATTCAAACGAATCAAAAGGGAGGTGGAACGAATGAGTTTTAGAGAAGAAGAATCATTTACGTCAGATAAACTGGATTTAAATCTCTGGAAAAAAATTGGGAAAATGCTTCTTGAAAATAAGAAAAATTTAATTTTGGCACTCGTTTTTGTTTTGGGTGAAGCCGTCATTGGCGTCGTGCTCCCTATTTTAAATCGCTATGCAATCGATGTATTTTATCAAGGACACGGCACAAATCAAGATATTATAAAATTCGCAATCTTATATGGAAGCTTAGTCACATTTCAAGCCTTTTTAATCTATGAATTTATTTATCGAAGTGGCCTTATTGAAATGGATATCAGTTATCAAATTCGGCAAAGTGTTATGGAAAAACTACAAACTCTTCCGTTTGCGTATTATGACAAAACGCCTACGGGATGGATTATGGCACGAATGACCAGTGATGTCTCACGTTTATCCGAAATATTATCCTGGAGTTTTAATGACCTTGTATGGGGATTTCTTGTTATGATCATGCTTTTGATTGTGATGTTCACCGTTAATTGGAAACTAGCATTGATTATTCTTGCGATTGTGCCAATTGTGTATTTTGTGAGTTCGTGGTTTCAAAAACGAATTTTACAAAATTACCGAAAGGTTCGTGCTGAAAACTCGAAGATTACACATGGTTTCAGCGAAGGTATTACAGGTGCGAAAACAACAAAAACAATGGGACTTGAAGGCATTCATTACAGTGAGTTCAAAAGCAATACAATGGCAATGCGTTCAAAGTCAATTCATGCCGTAATTTTAAGTGCTCTCTATATGCCGATTATTACCATTATTTCATCATTAGGGAATGCAGGTATTATTTATGCGGGTGGAAATATGGCACTTCAAGGTGTTATTCAAATTGGAACACTGATTCTCTTTACGCAATATGCAGAGCGGTTTTTTGAACCGTTACGAAATATTACGAATGTTTTTGCGCAACTTCAAATGGCGCAAGCATCGGCTGAGCGGGTGCTCTCACTTTTAGAACAAGAGTCAACCTTGGTAGACCGTCCAGACGTTATAAAAAAATACGGAACGATTTTAAATCCAAATGAGTCGGTATATGAACCGATTATTGGTGATATTGAGTTTCAAAATGTTGACTTTTACTATCAAGAGTCTGAACCAATTTTGAAACAGTTCAATCTTACGGTCAAACCAAAACAACGTATTGCTTTAGTTGGTGAAACGGGAAGTGGCAAGTCAACGATCGTTAACCTTATTTGTAGATTTTACGAGCCCATAAACGGTTCCATAATGATTGACGGTGTGGATTATCGGGAGCGTTCGATTGGATGGCTACATTCACATCTTGGTTATGTTTTGCAAGCACCTCATCTTTTCTCGGGTTCTGTCCGAGAAAACATTGCTTATGGAAATCCTGATGCAACAGATGATGCAGTGATTGCGGCTGCGAAACTCGTTGATGCGCATCGTTTTATTATAGAACTTGAAAATGGCTACCAAACGGATGTTGGTGAAGGTGGAAACCGCCTCTCAACTGGGCAAAAACAATTAATATCATTTGCCCGTGCTATTTTGGTAAATCCATCGATATTCATTCTTGATGAAGCCACGGCATCCATTGATACGGAAACAGAAGCCATTATTCAAAATGCTGTTGAAACAGTCTTAAAAGAAAAAACAAGTTTTATCATTGCTCATCGATTATCAACGATAGTTAATGCAGATCGGATTCTTGTGATCGATAAAGGTGAAATCATTGAAGATGGAAATCATAAGACGCTAATGAACCAAAAAGGACATTATTATAAGCTCTATATGAACCAGTTTAACGAGAGAAATGAAACAAAAATGATGAACAAACTAACACCTATTTCCGAATAGGTGTTTTTCTCTCAATTCTTGTCATAATAAATATTCTCTATCATAATTCGTGTTCTCAAGATATCTTTATGATATGATAGTTTAGAAAAAAGAGGCTCATGAATTCCCACCAATTATCGTTACAGGTGCTTAAGTGACTATTTTATTTAGATGAATCACGTTACATCTTCAGTCAAGGTGTAGAAATGCATAATAATTGCCGTCTTAACACTGTTACATCATTGGATTTTCAATAGGAGTCGAGATATAGGAGAAAGATATGAAGAAAAATATTACGCTTGAAGAAGCATACGGTGATGTAAATCTCGAAATGCTCGCTGATTTTACGCTTACTAATGGAATCTCAGGTCATGAGAAAGATGTTGCGAATGTATTCAAAACTTGGGTTGAAGAGAGTGCAGATGATATTTGCTTTGATAATCTCGGGTCAATTATTGCTCATAAAAAAGGAGTCGAAAATGGACCTAAAATTATGCTTGCAGGCCATATTGATGAAGTAGGATTTCTTGTGCGAAGTATTGATGACAACGGATTTTTACGCATTCATCCCGTAGGCGGATGGTGGCCACATGTATTACTTTCCCAACCGGTTACAATTCAAACACGCGATGGAAAAATGTATGTTGGGGTAACGGGTTCTAAAGCACCTCATGGCATGACTCCCGCAGTTCGTAATAAAGTTATGGATATTACGGAAGTATTTGTAGATCTTGGTGTTGCATCAAGAGATGAAGTTGAATTACTCGGCATCCAAGTTGGAGATACAGTAACACCTAAGTCTGATTTCCATGTTCTTGCGAATCCAAACTTTTTAATGTCTAAAGCATGGGATGATCGTATTGGTGCTGCTATTGTTGTTGACGTAATGCGCCAACTTAAAGGCGTCGAGACACAATCTCATATTTATTCAGTTGGGACTGTTCAAGAAGAAGTTGGTTTACGTGGTGCACGTACCGCAGCACAAACAATTAACCCTGATATTGCATTTGCGGTGGACGTAACGATTGCTACTGACACACCAGGTGAAGACAACCGCATTAAAATGGGTGTTGGAGCCACACTTGAAGTTATGGATGGGTCAGTAATTGGCCATAAAGGACTTCTCTACTATCTACAAGACCTCGCAGAAGAAATGAACATTGATACTCAATTCGAAATTCTAGCAGCGGGTGGAACGGATTCAGGAGAAATTCATAAAGTTCATGATGGTGTTATTACGTTAACGCTTTCCATTCCTGCACGCTACATCCATTCGCATCTTGGAATTATTCATCGTAAAGATTATGCAGATACGGTTTCACTAATTACTGAATTCTGTAAACGATGTGATGCTGAATTACTTGAATCATTACAAAATTATAAAAGATAAGTCTAAGACTTATCTTTTTTTTCGGTTATAATAGAATAAAGAGAGGTACATTATGCTTAAAGAAACGGTTTTTATTGAAGCCCCTTTGGATAAAACCTGGGAGCGTGTTGAACTGGAATTTGCAAAAATATTTAAGTGCAGCCCTAAAAAAATGCTTCATCGTGAAATGAAAACAAAAATTAAATCAATAAGTGGACGTGAACTCGAAATAAAGCAACGTGTTATTATCCATGATCGATATAAACATTTTGCCTTTGTATCGGAGAACCCGAAAGAACATGTCACAACACATTATGAGTTTTTCGAAGATAAGGATGGGACCTATATTACATCATATGACGAAAAAGAAAAAGGTGGTTTTATGTATAAGATGCCTTTTGTGAGACAAAAGGTAAAACGACAGTTAAAAGGTCGGCTACAACAAATTAAATCTATGGTAGAAGCAGAAAAGGGAGCATAGCTCCCTTTTAAATTGGACTTGATAGTTTTAAGAAACGTGCGTACTTGTAATGGTGATAATCAATCGAATAATCAAAGATTTCCCCATTTTTAAGCATAGCTTTACTGGTAGTTTTCAGGGCAGGGTCACCTGCAGCCAAACCTAAGAGTTTGGCATTCTTACTATCCAGTGAACAGGCTTCAATTAAGCGGTCAATATATCCTACCTCTTGTCGGAGTCCTTCTTGAATATAAGAATAGATAGAACTTTCAATAATTTCCCGATTTAAATATGGAATTAGATTACGGTTGAAGTAGGAATATTCAACTACCCATCGATTGCCATCAACGATACGAAGACGATTAACGAAATAAAGCTTGGTTCCAATTTCACAATTCATTTCAATGGCGATGTCACGTGTTGCTAATATTTCTTGAAAATCTAAAATTTCAGTTTGAATCCGATTTTTTTTATGATTGGAGGATAATCCATGAAAATTCTCCAGATTGATGGTGTTTATATGATCCACATCGCGTACAAACATGCCGCTTCCCTGAACAGATATGATGTAACCCTGGCGGGATAATAACGCAATGGCTTTACGAATTGTATTTCTACTGACAGCAAATTCTTGCATTAAAACTTCTTCTGTTGGTATTTTTGTATTTGAGGGATAAATCCCTTCAGTAATTCGATCTTCAATTATTGTACTAATCATTCGATACTTATGTGACATAATGAGCTCCTTTATCTCGTTTGTAACACTGTCAAGAAAAGCAAATGAAACTACAGATGATGCATCACTTACTGATACACCATGAAACCATTCTCACATCTTATCGATTGAGCAATATTCGTTTGGATATTTAAATTAGACTCAATGAAGTGAGTAACGGAAACACAATAACGGAATTTGTCGTGCAAATTCCTCCTAGTAAAAGTATAGCACTTTTGCTATGATTGTCACGGAGGTATTTTTATGACACAAACAATTAAAATTACAATGGATAATGGGAAGACAATGATCGCGGAACTCTACGAAGATATTGCACCTAAAACCGTTGCAAACTTTGTAAAACTTATCGAAGCGAAATTTTACGACGGATTGATTTTTCACCGCGTGATTCCCGGTTTTATGATTCAGGGTGGATGTCCTGATGGAACAGGGATGGGTGGACCTGGTTATGAAATCGAAGGGGAATTCACTTCAAATGGTTTCAAGAATGAATTCAAACACAGCAAAGGTGTTCTATCCATGGCACGTGCTATGGATCCAAACAGTGCTGGAAGCCAATTCTTTATTATGGCCGAAGATGCACCGCATTTAGATGGTCAATATGCAAGCTTTGGAAAAGTAATCGAAGGGCTCGACGTTGTAGATGAAATTGTTCATGTTAAACGGGATCGTTCAGACAAGCCATTGGAAGCTCAAATTATTAAAACAATCGAATTATTATAAGAAAAGGTGTCGTTTACACCTTTTCTTTGTTTAAAAGTAAGTATTAATCGGGAACCTTTTATAGTAAAATAGCCAATGTATGATAAGCCTTTCGAGGAGGTTATGAATGAAGAAAAAACTTGATTATATCTTAAAACACAATAAAATACTACTCATCGTATTTACTAAAACAATGTCATTAATCATGCGTTTAATTGGATTATTCGTGCGCACAGAAGAAAATTTAATTTTAATTTCAGCAAATTCACGTGGTTATAATGACAGCCCGCGTGCAATTTATGAATATATGAAATCAGATGGAAATTATAAACAGTATCGCAAGTTATTGAAGGCGCCGATGTGGTGAAAGCTGATACATGGCAATATTTTAAGACTGCTTTAAAAGCACAATATTGGATTACAAGTGTTAATATTGAACGCGGTTTGCATTTTAAGAAAAAAAAGACTGTGTTCCTCAATACATGGCATGGTGTTGCAATCAATGAAATGGGGAATGCCGTCGCAGGAAGAACGGATTTTGATTGGTCTCATACGAATTATATTTGTTATAGTGCAGAGTATGAAAGACCGATTTATTACCGAGACTTTAATGCGAAGCCAGAATCGATGATTCCAACTGGGCTCCCTCGTAACGATGCTTTATATCATGTTGATCCGATAGCCGTCGAAGCAATCAAATCAGATTTAAACATTCCTAGCGATAAAAAAGTAATTCTTTATGCACCAACATGGCGTGATAGTGAAGACTTTGGTAAGAGCTATCAGATTAAACCACCCATCGATTGTGATGTTTGGAAAAAAACGTTGGGTGATGAATATGTTGTAATCCTTAGGACACATCCGTACACAAATGAATTGATGGGTGTTGCTTTCGATGATTTTTTCTTTGATGGTACAGCCTATCCACGTGTGAATGACTTAATGATGATTTCAGATATTCTTATTTCAGATTATTCAAGTATTATCTTTGATTATTGTATTCTGGAGCGTCCTGTTATTTGTATTGGATATGATTATGAAGCATATGCAGCAAAGCGAGAATTTTATATTGAACTAGAGTCAGTCATACCAAGTGGTATTATTCGTGATGAAGCGACCTTATTGAATTACATCAAGACGATGGATTATCAAGAACAAGTTGAAAAAACAAAGATAATGAAAGCTAGCCATGTTACCTATGGTGGTAACGCAACAGAACAAATTGTTAAAGTGGTATTTGGAGAAAAGAACTGATCGATAACGGTCAGTTCTTTTGTTTTTGGGCATAAAAAAAGGCAGCCATTGGCTGCCAAATGCTTTGAGGGGATGTAAAGCATTACAATCTTATGACTGCATATACATCATAACCTTTAAACATAAATATGTAAATTAAATAGCGTGTTTTTCACGAGTGTTTCACTTTTTAATATCTTTTAATTCTTTTTTACATTGGTTCATGACAAAGACACCTTCATTTGTTACATGAACAAGGTCTTCAACTCGAATTCCACCCACATTAGGGATATAAATTCCGGGTTCAATTGAGAAACACATTCCAGGCTCAATGGTACGATTGTTTTTAGATGAGACATCAAGATTTTCGTGACATTCCATTCCTATTCCGTGTCCGGTTCGGTGTACAAAATAAGGTCCGTATCCTGCTTTTTCAATTACGGAACGGGTTGCACGATCAACATCGGATAAAGTTGCACCCGGTTTTACTGCGTTGATACCCGCTTTATTTGCTTCTAAGACGATTTTATAAATCGCTTCCATTTTGGGATTATCGCCCATGAAGAAACAGCGTGTCATATCAGAACAGTAATTTTTATAGATGCCGCCCATATCAATTAATACAACATCATCTTCACGAAGGATCCGATCGGATGGTACCCCATGAGGGTCAGCGATATTTTCTGTGAAGAGTACAATCGGTTCGAAACTAACACCCGTTAGCGGCGGTGTGGTTTGTTTTTGACGAACGATTTCTGCGAGTTCTATTTCAGTCATTCCGACTTGAAGCAGTGCTTCCATTTCAAGCATGATACGATCATTGTGATGTGATGCTTCAGTGAGTATCGCGACTTCTTCGGAATCCTTAATTGTACGAATTTGTTCGAGGTACGTAGACCCATTAACAATGTGATACCCTTTGTCGATAAAAGGTATTAAAAATCGGGAAGCCCAGTTTCCATCAATCGCAAGTTCCTTTTGCAATAAGTGGTTTTCAATAAGCGCTGTCGTATCGTCACCATCTTCATAACAGATTGTTTTGATATCTTGGGATGCTTCAAATAATTTGTTTAAAAAGAGAACTGGTTCCTGTTGCTTACTTACGAGTAAAGCAATCATGCGTTCACCCACATCATAGCGATGTCCAGTGTAGTAAAAAATCATCATTTCATCTGTGATAATCAGTTGATTTTCGTGCATAAGTGCTGTTAGTTTTTCTATTCTTTCCATTTTATCACTCCTTACCGATATTATACGCGCGTTGTTATCTCAAATGCAATGTAGATATAAGTATGGTAGAATAGAAATGAAAGGATGATACACTATGAAACATGGACAAGAATCACAAGTCATTATTGTAAACCGCAATCCTTACGACTCAAGTATTCAAATTGTCATACCGCCGTTTCGTCCGATAAATCTTTTTGAAATTGAAGATAATTTTGAGGAAGTAAAAAAAGAAATTGAAACGAAAATAATTAATGAGGAAGTCGCTGATCGCATCGTACTTTTCGTCTCTGCTTTCAAAGAATCAATGGAGGAAGGCGATGTACTACCAATTGTTGAGTACTTCATTTCAAGTGATATTGAGAGTATGGATCCCGATGAATTAAAAATGATATTTGATGCTGTGAAAGAATTTATTAATCTCGTCAATGATGAAAATCGATTGATGCACTAAAAAAATCTCCTATATGAGGAGATTTTTTATTTTCGCTGATAGTGGCTGATATCGTTTCTAAAACATAAAGTAGCTTGTCCATTCGTGATTTCAATTTTTGTTAAACTTGTAGAATCAAAGGCATCTTGAAGATGAATGTGATCAAAAGAATATCCTAGTAAATAATTCGTAATTATCTTCAGAGTAATACCATGTGAAACAATGGCAATCGTTTTCCCCGAATAGGTTTCAGCCAAGGAATCCAAAACAGGGACAATACGATTGTGGACATCTTTGAATTGTTCTCCTGAGCCAACAGGAATGAATTTTAGGGGGTCGTGATGAAAATGATGCCATGCTTGGGGATATTTTCGGGCAACATTTTCATGAAGTTCACCTTCCCAAACACCCATTTCTATTTCCCGTAAACCAGCTTCTAATTGAGGTTGATGTTGTGGAAAGACAATAGCCGCGGTTTCTTGTGCGCGTGGGCTAGTACTTACAATAACTTCATCAAAATGAATCGTATTTAACCGATCACAAAGTGCTTCTGCCTGTGCGATGCCTTCGGACGTTAGGGGCGAATTCTTAGACCCTTGCATGCGATGTTCCTGGTTCCAAACCGTTTTGCCGTGGCGCATTAAATAATATGTTGTTGTCACGATAAATCCTCTTTTCTTTCAAATTAAAAAGCACACACGTGCCTTTTAATTTTTTTTATTTTTATTTTTAATATCTTGTAATTGAATGGTGAGTGCTTCGATTGAAATGGATAATTCTTTGAGAAGATATACCAACGAGATGACAAGCAATACTAAACTTAGGGCGAAGATAACACGCGAGAGCGTAAACATGACTGCATTGTAATGGGTGAACATTGTTAGTAACATACTGAGCACCGCTCCAATGAAACTCATAGCTCCAAGCACTTGCATCGATTTGATATACTTCATTCGTTTTTGTAGATTTATGATTTGCGCTAGAATTTGTTCATTAGGTGAATCTTGGTGTTTTTCATATAAATCTCGTATTAAACCCGCGAGTACTACAAACCGGTTCGTATAGGCTAACATGAGTAATGAAATCGCAGGGAAAATCATTGCTGGCGTTTGTAATGTGAATTCCATAATTTAATCTCCTTTTTAATTGTCAAAACGATAACGAAGTGAATGTGAAATATAAATTCACTTTAGTTGAATTATATCGTAATGCTCTTTAAAATGAAAGTGGATGTGGGAGATAGAGAGTGAGGTAACGAGTATGAGATACTTAAAAAATCCATCAACAAATCCTTATTTTAATTTGGCACTTGATGAATATGCTATGAAGCACATCGATTGTGATGAGGATTTTTTCTTTCTATGGCAAAATGAGCCAGCTGTCATTATTGGTAAAAACCAAAATACAGTCGAAGAAATTAATCAAAAGTTTATTGATGATCAAGGAATCAAGGTTGCCCGTCGCGTATCTGGCGGTGGTGCTGTATATCATGATTTTGGTAATCTAAACTTTACTTTTGTAATTAATGTGGATGACCCAGGAAAAGTCAATTATAAGAAGTATGTCCAACCAATTATTGATGCCTTAGCAAGTATGGGTATCAATGCTGAGGCTTCAGGACGTAATGATATTTTAATTGATGGACTCAAGATTTCAGGAAATGCACAACGAATGGCCAATGGAAAGCTTATGCATCATGGGACACTGTTGTTTGACGTTAATATTGAAGATATGGTTCAAGCGTTAAACGTTGATCCCGATAAGATTACTTCTAAAGGGGTAAAATCGGTGCGATCACGCGTAACCAATATTAAAGAACATTTACCTGAAGGTACTGATCTTAAAACCTTCTGGGATGAGTTACAATACTTTTTATCAAACAAGGGGCAAGATGAGGAAATTATCCTATCGCCTGAAGAGATTGCTAAGATTGAATACGAGGCAATTAATCGATTTGGCACATGGGATTGGATTTATGGTGCTTCACCAGAATTCAATCTAAAGAACAGTAAACGATTTGCTGGCGGACGTGTTGAGGTCTTGATGGATGTAAGCGAAGGCCACATAGCCAATGTTCGTTTTATTGGAGATTATTTAGGATTGGAAGATGTTGCGGATGTTGAAGCACGACTCCAAGGCGCGCGATTTAAACAAAGTGACGTAGATGCAATCCTATCAGAAATTAATTTAAGAAAGTACTTTGGTAATATCTCAAAAGAGGAATTATTAGAGCTAATGTTTGATTAAATTATCACAATAAATGAATTTTGCTCGAAAGTAGCAATATCGTTGAATGATAACCACTTACGTGTTACATTTAAACTGTAATTAGGCATTACCACTTAATGACCTAAGCAAGATATAGAAGGGAAATGGAAATTTCAATGGCACAAGTTAAGAAAGATAAAGCGTTGGATTTTGCTGCTCAACTTAAAAATGTTGAAAAGCTATACCCAACATTCCAGATTCTTGATGAAACTGGAAAAGTTGTTAACAAAGAAATGTTACCAGACTTAAAAGATGAGGAGCTAGTAGAACTCTTCGAACGTATGTTATGGTCACGAGCATTAAATGACCGTTCAACAACATTAGCACGACAAGGTCGTCTTGGGTTCTTCGCTCCTACAGCAGGACAAGAAGCAAGTCAAATGGCAAGTCACTTTGCATTTAATAGAGGGGATATTTTATTCCCAGGATATCGTGATATTCCTCAATTAGTACAACACGGATTACCACTACATAAGGCATTCTTATGGAGCCGTGGACACGTTGAAGGAAATAACTACCCTGAAGACTTCAATGCAATGCCACCACAAATCATTATTGGTGCGCAAATTATCCAAGCAGCTGGAGCTGGTATCGCACTTAAAAAACGCGGTAAACAACAAGTTGCCTTTACATATACAGGAGACGGTGGATCATCACAAGGTGATACATATGAAGGACTCAACTATGCTGGAGCATTTAAAGCACCTGTTGTATTCTTTATCCAAAATAATGGGTATGCAATCTCCACACCACGTCACGTCCAAACAGCAGCACCTACACTCGCTCAAAAAGCAGCAGCCGCAGGTATCCCTGGTGTTCAAGTAGACGGTATGGATCCACTCGCAGTTTATGTAGCAACAAAAGCAGCTCGTGACTGGGCAATCGAAGGAAATGGTCCTGTATTAATTGAAACATTAACATCACGTTTCGGTCCTCACTCATTATCCGGTGATGATCCAAAACGATACAGAACACAAGCAAGTTTTGATGAATGGGATAAAAAAGATCCATTGATCAGAATGCGTAATTTCTTGACCGAAAAAGGTCTTTGGGATGAAGAAAAAGAAGTTGAATTAATCGCTAAGATTGATGAAGAAATCAAAGAAGCTGTTAAACTTGCTGATTCAGCACCAAAACAAAAAGTTTCTGACTTCTTGAAAAACATGTTTGAAGAACCAACAAACACAATTGCAGAACAAATTGAATATTTTGAAAACAAGGAGGGTAACAAATAATGGCACAACTAACAATGATTCAAGCCATTACAGAAGCGCTTGATATTGCCCTTGAACGCGACGAAAATACATTGATTTTCGGAGAAGATGTTGGGAAAAACGGTGGTGTATTCCGTGCAACTGACGGACTTCAAGAAAAACACGGTGAAGACCGAGTATTTGATACACCATTAGCTGAATCCGGTATTGGTGGATTAGCAATCGGATTAGCATTAGAAAAATATCGTCCAATTCCTGAAATCCAATTCTTTGGTTTCGTATTTGAAGTTATGGACTCAGTAGTTGCTCAAATGGCACGTACACGTTACCGTTTAGGTAATACACGTAACATGCCAATCACAATCCGTTCACCATTTGGTGGCGGTGTTCATACACCTGAGCTTCACTCAGATAACCTTGAAGGTTTAATGGCTCAATCACCAGGAATTAAAGTGGTTATTCCATCAAATCCATATGACGCTAAAGGACTACTTTTAGCTTCTATCGAAGACAACGATCCAGTTGTGTTCTTAGAACATATGAAATTATACCGTTCATTCCGTGAGGAAGTTCCAGAAGGTTACTATACAGTACCTTTAGGAAAAGCGAATGTTGTTAAAGAAGGAACTGATGTAACAATCGTTACTTATGGAGCAATGGTTCGTGAATCAATGAAAGCTGTTGAAACACTTGCAGCAGAAGGAATTTCTGCAGAAGTAATCGACTTACGTACAGTTTCACCAATTGACTTAGATACAATTATTGAATCTGTAACGAAAACAGGACGTTTAGTTGTTGTACAAGAAGCACAACGTCAAGCCGGAGTAGGCGCTCATGTTATGTCAGAAATCGCAGAACGCGCAATTCTAACATTAAAAGCACCTGTAGGTCGTGTTGCAGCACCAGATACAATTTTCCCATTTGGTTTAGCTGAAAACGATTGGTTACCAAACGAAGAAGACATCACTAATAAAGTACGTGAAATTGTTAACTTTGATTAATTTAGGAGGCGAAGTGCATAATGTCATTTATATTTAAAATGCCTGACGTAGGTGAAGGAATTGCTGAAGGAGAAATCGTTAGTTGGTTCGTTAAAGAAGGCGACACAATTAAAGAAGATGAACCTCTATTAGAAGTTCAAAACGATAAACTCGTTCAAGAAATTCCATCCCCAGTATCAGGAACAATCACAAAAATTATGGTCGAACCAGGAACTGTAGCAACAGTCGGTGATGACCTTGTAGAAATCGCAGCTGAGGGAGCCGTGGCTTCAACACCTGCAAAAGAAGAAACAGTAGCAGCACCTGCAACACCTGCAGCAGCTACAGGATCATTCGTATTCAATATGCCTGATGTCGGTGAAGGTATCGCTGAAGGAGAAATTGTACAATGGTTCGTAAAAGTTGGAGACGAGATTCAAGAAGACGCTCCACTATTAGAAGTTCAAAACGATAAACTCGTTCAAGAAATTCCATCCCCAGTATCAGGTAAAATCATGAATATTATGATTGAAGCTGGAACTGTGGCAACAGTGGGTCAACCCCTTGTTGAATTTGCAGCAGAGGGTCATGCTCCTGCAGCATCAACACCGGCAGCACCAGTTGCCACAACAGGTACACAACCTGTAGCTGGTAATGGCGAAACATTCGCACAAAATAAAATTGCTGGACGTGTTCTTGCAATGCCATCTGTTCGTCAATTTGCACGTGAAAACAATATTGATTTATCACTTGTTAATGCAACAGGTAAACACGGTCATATTCGTAAATCAGATGTTGAATCCTTCATCGCTGGAGGCGCAACGGCACCTGTAGTTGAAGCAGCACCAGTTGAAACAGCACAAGCAGCACCAGCAGCTAAACCAGCAGCTAAGCCAGCACCAGTTGTCGTTTCAGGATCAACAACTCGTGAAAAAATGACACCTACACGTAAAGCGATTTCTAAAGCTATGGTTACAAGCAAAGCAACAGCTCCACACGTTACGTTATTCGACGAAGTTGATGTAACTGAACTTGTTAACCACCGTAAGAAATTTAAAGAAATTGCAGCATCACAAGATGTTAAACTAACATTCTTACCTTATATTGTTAAGGCGTTGACTGCAGTTGTACGTAAGTACCCAATCTTAAACTCAAGTGTTGATGATTCAACACAAGAAATTGTTTACAAAAACTTCATTAATATCGGGTTTGCAGCAGATACGCCTCATGGTTTATATGTTCCAAACATTAAAAATGCAGATTCAAAAGGTATCTTTACAATTGCTAAAGAAATCTCAACATTGGCTGCAGCTGCAAATGATAATACATTAGCTGGAGCAGATATGCGTGATGGATCGATTACAATTAGTAATATTGGGTCAGCACGTGGATTATGGTTTACACCAATTATTAACTACCCAGAAGTAGCTATCTTAGGTGTTGGACGTATTGATAAGAAACCAGTTGTACTTTCAGACGGTACAATCGGTGTTGGCAATATGTTAGCATTATCATTAAGCTTCGACCACCGTATCATCGATGGTGCCCTAGCACAAAATGCCATGAACGAACTCAAGAGATTGTTAAACAATCCTGAGCTTCTATTAATGGAATCTTAATTGGAAGGTGGAATATTAAATGGTAGTAGGAGATTTAGCATTAGAATTAGATACAATTGTTATTGGTTCAGGTCCTGGTGGATACGTTGCAGCAATTCGTGCAGCTCAATTAGGACAAAAAGTAGCAATTATTGAAAAAGACAATATCGGTGGCGTTTGCCTTAACGTTGGATGTATTCCTTCAAAAGCGCTCATTAACGCAGGTCATCGTTATCAAGAAGCAATGAACTCACAAACATTTGGTGTAACAGCTGAAAATGTGCAAATTGACTTCACAAAAACACAAGCATGGAAAGATGATCAAGTTGTAAACAAACTTACATCAGGAATTGCAATGTTATTGAAGAAAAACAAAGTTGAAATCATTCGTGGTACAGCATTCTTCAATGACACACATCAGTTACGTGTTGTAAATGATGAGTCCGCTCAATCATATACTTTTAAACACTGTATTATTGCAACAGGTAGCCGTCCAATTGAAATCAAAGGATTTAAATTTGGAAAACGTATTATCGATTCAACAGGTGGACTTAACTTAAAAGAAATTCCTAAGAAACTTGTTGTTATCGGTGGTGGTTACATCGGTAGTGAATTAGCAGGTGTTTATGCTAACTTAGGATCCGAAATCACAATTCTTGAAGGTGCATCTTCAATCTTGCCTCAATTCGATAAAGATATGATTAAACTTGTGGAAAATGAGTTCAAGAAGAAAGATGTTACAATTGTAAACAATGCTATGGCCAAAGAAGCCAAAGAAACCAAAGATGGTGTTGAAGTTACATATGAAGTAAACGGTAAAACTGAAACAATTGAAGCTGATTACGTAATGGTAACTGTTGGACGTCGTCCAAACACAGATGATCTTGGTCTTCAAGTAGCAGGTGTTGAAACAAATGACCGTGGTCTTATCACAGTTGATAAGCAAGGCCGTACAAGTCAAAAACACATCTTTGCAATTGGTGATGTTACACCAGGATTAGCATTAGCACATAAAGCTTCTTATGAAGCTAAAGTTGCTGCTGAAGTAATTTCTGGCCATTCAGCTGAAATTGACTATGTTGCAATCCCAGCTGTATGTTTCACAGACCCTGAGCTCGCAACTGTTGGTTTAACAGAAAAAGAAGCTAAGGATCAAGGATTAACAGTAAAAGTATCAAAATTCCCATTCGGTGCAAACGGACGTGCACTTTCACTTAACGCTGGTGAAGGTTTCGTAAGACTTGTATCAGAAAAAGACACAGGATTATTACTTGGGGGACAAGTAGCTGGTGTTGGAGCAAGTGATATCATTGCTGAAATTGGATTAGCTGTTGAAGCTCGTATGAATGTTGAAGACCTATCATTAACAATTCATGCTCACCCAACACTATCTGAAACAGTTATGGATGCATCTGAAATTTCACTCGGATTGCCAATTCATATTTAGTAAATAAAAAAGGATGCTTAGGCGTCCTTTTTTTATATCCATCAATATAAAAGAATTTATGTTGTATTATTGTACTATCTTGCAATTATTTCTGAAAATTCTTTCATGAATTTGAGTGTTGGTGCATCATTCTATGGATTTTTTGTGATAATAAGGGCGTTTTTTACACAAATAATATACAATCTCTATTTTGAAATCATTGAATTTCCCACATTTAAGTGCAGTTAGAGTATATATTTTAGTTATGAAAATTGTTTCATAACTTTTATGATTTATTTTCATAAAATTGATAATATACTGAAAAACCAATTGACAAATTTTCTGTATCCTATATAATACATTCATACAGTATCACTTATCTGTATCAATGTTTGACAACAAAAGGAGGAGAATTACCATGAAAAAATTAATGATTGCATTAGTTGCAGCGTTAATGGTATTAACTGGTTGTGGATCTAAAGGTTCAGCTAGTACATTAACGGTAGCAGCCCCTGCTTCACAAAATGGTGACTTTGTGGAAGGGTTCGGTTCTAATGCTTACGACCGTTGGGCAACAAACTTAATGCACTTGGGAGCTAGCGTATTCTATATTGATCGCGATACTTCAGATATTAAGCCAAACCCTAACTTCGTTGAAAGCCACGAGGTTACTGCTGATAAAGAAGGTAATAAAACATATACTTTCAAAATCAAGTCAGGTAACAAATATTCAGATGGAACTGAAGTTACAGCTAAAGATTACGTAATGGCAATGTTATTACGTGCTAATCCAGCTTGGATGAAAGTTGCATCAATGGAAAGTACAGGAGACGAACTTGTAGGCTATGAAGCATATAGCACAGGTGAATCAAAAGTATTCGAGGGTGTTAAACTTATCGATGATAATACTTTCTCATTAACAATTGATAAAGCAAACTTGCCTTACTACTTTGAAGCAAGTAAAGCTGATATCTCACCAGAACCAATGCATGTTTGGTTTAAAGATGCAAAATTAAATGCTGAAGGTAATGCATTTGACAATACACCTGAAGAAATTCAAGCAGCTGTTGAATATGTTTCTACAACAGAACGATACAAACCATCCGTAGTAGTTGGACCATATAAGATGGATAGCTATGAAAACGGAACTACAATCTTGGTTAAAAATGATCAATATGTAGGTAACTACGAAGGTGAAAAACCATCAGTAGATAAAGTTGTTATTCGTCAAGTTGATTCAAACGTTACAGTACAAGCTATTGAAAAAGGTGAAGTTGATTTATCACCAGGAAATATCGAAGGTGAATACATCAATAAAGCAAAAGAACTTGAATTACAAACTGTTAACTATCCACGTAATGGATTTGGTAACATTACATTAAAAGCTAATAAAGGTCCTACTCAGTACAAAGAAGTACGTCAATCAATCGGTTATATGTTAAACCGTAACGAATTCGTACAAAAAATTGCTGGTGGTTACGGTTCCGTTGTTAATGGTCCGTTTGGTCTATCACAATGGTTCTACAAAGACAATAAAGATGAAATCGAAAGCAAGTTGACAGACTATACTTACAACATTACTAAAGCAAACGAATTATTGGATCAATCAATCTATAAATTCGAAAAAGATGGTGTAACACCATTTGATGCAAGTAAAGCAAGTAAAGACTATGCTCGTTACGATGCAGATGGAAACAAACTTATTGTTAAACACTTTGGTTCTGAAAAGAACTCAGTAACTGACTTAATTGTTTCACAATTAGTACCTGCAGCTGAAAAAGCTGGTATGGAATACTACATTGAACAAGGTGAGTTTGCTACATTAGGCGCTTACATGCAAGGAATTGAAGAAAATGATTTCAACGCATTTAACCTTGCGACATCATTTACTTCACTATACGATCCATGGCAAAACCATTCAAAATATGTTGGGACAGGTTTAAACTGGAGTGATGTTGCAGATCCAGAACTTGATGCAGCAATTGAAAAAGTACGCCGCATTGAACCAGGAAATCGTGAAGCTTACTCAGCAGCAGTTGTTGAATACTTCGAAATTTGGAATGATCTATTATTCCAAATCCCTCTCTACTCAAATCTATACCACGATATCGCATCAAACCGCGTTAAAGGGTTAGAAAAAGTAACACCTGAGATGGACTGGTCAAAAACAATGGAATATATCTCAATCGAAGATTAATTTGAGTTATAACTGAATGTAAGTACTATAAGAAGTGTCAAGCGGCACTTCTTATAGTCGTGTTAAAAGGAGAAAAACGATGTTTAAGTATATAATAAAACGGATTATGTCGTTGATTCCTGTCGTGATCATCATCTCAATTATGCTATTTTCATTAGTGAAAATGATGCCTGGTGATCCCGTTATAGGAATGATAAATCCAGCGATTAAAGATCCAGTACAATACCAAAGGGCTTATGATGAAGCTGCAGAGCGCATCGGTAATAATAAGCCACTCCCAGAACAATATGTTCGTTGGGTAAAAAATACACTTTCGGGAGATTTAGGAATTTCAACTTCTAAAAACAAACCCGTTAAAGATGTTATTGCAACACCTTTAAAAAATACAGTCTTCCTCAATGTAATATCGACAACAATTGCCTTTGTGATTTCGATTATTGTGGGTATTAAATCAGCCGTTAATAGGGGTGGTAAATTTGATAAGTTCTGGCAGGTCTTTTCACTTGTCGGTATGTCAATGCCAACATTGTTAATCTCAATTCTACTAATTTATTTCTTCGCGATTAAATTAAGTATTTTCCCTACAGGGGGTATGCCGCTTGCGGGTACTACAGGGATTGCTTACGTAGCAGATTGGTTTAGATACGCAGCATTACCGATTATCACGTTAACCATTGGTTCATTTGCATCTACAATTCGATATGTCCGAAATGCAATGATCGAAGTTTTAAACAGCGATTATATTCGAACTGCACGTGCTAAAGGACTTTCCGGTAAAGTTATCATCTATTCACATGCCTTTAGAAATGCGTTAATTCCTGTTGTAACTGTTTTAGCTGGTTCAATTGCAGGAATCTTTGGTGGTGCAGCCATCACTGAGCAAATCTTCTCATGGAATGGGATTGGTAACGTCTTGATTCAAGGTGTTGGTAGCCGTGACTTCATGCTTGTACTAGCAATGAACATGTTCTACGCAGTCTTATCACTTGTTTCAAATATTATTATGGATATTGGATACGCGATGGTTGACCCTCGTGTTAAATTAGATTAGGAGTTTTGATATGGACAATAATAAGAAGAATTCACTTTGGTCAAGTATCAAATCGATGTTTGCTAATCTATTTAAGAGTGGTGGACAAAGACATGAAGAGCTTGAAGATCTTATAGCAGATGATGTGGTTATTAGCCCATCTAAACAAATTGCTAAAAACTTTTTCGAAAATAAATTGGGTGTTACAGGACTTGTTGCTTTTGTATTAATCTTTGTAGTTGTATTTGGAACAACATCATTCAGACCGTACAACTCATATGATCATGAAACTGTACTAAACAACTTGGCTCCGGGTATGAAATACTTAAATATTCCCAAGGAAATACAAGGAAAAAACATTGAAACAATAAGTAGTGGTACATCATACTCTGTTGCTTTAGATGATTCGGGGAAAGTTCACTTTTGGGGACAAAGACCTGATAAGAAATTTAAAGTTGATGATATCGTCGAAAAAACAAAAAACAGTAAAATTAAATCACTTGCATCAGGAGATAAATTTGTTGTTGCCGTCACCGAAAACAATCAATTTATTGGTGTAGGAGAAAATACGTTCTCTCAAACAGAGCTACCATTTGATGTCATGGAAGATCTTGGTAGTGATAACATTGTTAAAGTAGCTGCTGGTAAACGTTTTACCGCAATTATTACAGATAGTGGAAAAATCTATACATGGGGTAGTGTTCTTGAAAACAATCTCGATAACATACCTAAAAATATTCAAGGTCGCGTAAAAGACTTTGCAATTGGACAATTTAATATTATTGCGTTACTTGATGATGGTTCACTTGTTGCCTTCGGACAAAGTGGTACAGAAGTTGGTGCCATTCCTACTGAATTAACAGATGGTTCTGTTAAAGTAACACAAGTCGAATTGACTAAAACGTCTGCAATGGCATTAGACTCTGAAGGAAATGTTCATACTTGGGGTGCACAGGGTAAATACCAAAGTGTTCCTGAACTTGATGGTAAAGTGGTTCAAATTTCATCAACATTATCATCATTTAATGCCCTTACTGAATCAGGCCAAGTTTATGCTTGGGGTGATGGTAAGTTCAATTTAACAAACATACCTTCATCTATTACAAATGTTAAAAATAAACAAATCTTCTCAGATCATTTCCAATCTTTCGCTGTTAGCGAAGACAATCAAATCAATGGTTGGGGAAATAAAGGATTTGTCCTAGGAACTGATGATATGGGTCGTTCTATTGGTGAACGTTTACTTTATGGTGGACGTATCTCACTCACTGTTGGTGCAATCTCAATGATTATCTCAACAGTAATTGGGGTTCTTGTGGGACTCATCGCTGGTTTCTACGGTGGTTGGGTTGATAATTTACTCATGCGTGTTGCAGAGGTTATCAGTGCATTCCCATTCCTTCCGTTAGCAATTACCCTTTCAGCATTACTCCCATCTTCAACGACACAGTCACAACGACTTGCGATGATCATGGTTATCCTCGGGGTAATTTCGTGGCCGGGAGTTGCGCGTCTCGTGCGTGGTCAAATTCTTGCGGAACGTGAGAAAGACTTCGTCTTGGCGGCACGTGCTTTAGGTCTTAAAGAAAAGACAATTATCATTCGTCATATTCTTCCAAGTGTATTTAACTTCATTATCGTTAATATGACACTTGGATATGCATCAAGCTTACTTACAGAAGCAGGTCTTTCGTATTTAGGATTTGGTGTTAAGCCACCTTCACCATCATGGGGTAATATGTTAAATGGTGTTGCGAATACAACAGTTATTGAAAACTACTGGTGGCAATGGCTTCTACCAGCACTATGCGTTATGTTTACGGCTTTATCTGTAAACTTAATGGGTGATGCACTTCGTGATGCAATGGATCCGAAGTCGAACCAGAAATAGGGGATGGTAGATAAAATGACAAATACAGTTAATTTAAAAAGTAAGGATGGGATTATATAATGGAAAACAAAGATAATCGCGTTCTCATTAAGGTTGAACACTTACAAAAATATTTCCCAATAAAAAAATCAAGTGTTTTCCAACGTAAACAAGAGTATGTTAAAGCGAATAAAGATATCTCAATCGAAATCTTTGAAGGTGAAACACTTGGACTTGTTGGAGAATCAGGTTGTGGTAAATCCACTTTTGGTCGTACACTCATTCAGTTGTACGATCAAACAGGTGGCGTATCCCTTTATTATGGTGAAACAATTGAAGAAATGATGCCTGAGTACGTACGCGGAGTATATAAATCAATACCAAAGGTTTTTGGTAAACATGATGACGAATACAAGGCGATTAAAGATCTCGAAGCAAAAATCGAAGGAACATCAGGTGAAGAATTTATCGAACTAAACGAATCATTGCGTCTTTTAAAGATTGCATACGAATCGACATATGGTAATATTTTCCGTCTTGCAGGTGGACTCTTGGTTCATGAAAATTTAAATGAAGTAAGTAAATTATTACTTTCAAAATATCAAAAGGGTAGTGCTGTCGCAAAACTGCACAAAGAACTTGAACTTGAAACCTTGCGTAATACCATGCAAGATAAAAAAGCTAATGGTAATATATCAAGCTTGAATGCAAAATTAGATGCAGCACAAAAAGAACTCGATGACGTTAATGTGGTTATTAACGAAATGAAGGCTAAATTATCATCACATGATAAATTTGAAGAATATGAATCATTACTTGATGATGGTATTGATTTATCATCACTTAACAAACAAGAGATGCGTTTCTTACGTAAAGACTTACAAATTATTTTCCAAGATCCATATTCATCACTAGATCCACGCTTCACTGTTGGAAACATTATCGGAGAAGGGCTCATTGCTCATAAACTCTTTAAAGATGCAAATAGTGAAGAGTACAATGACTACATCATTGACATTATGGAGAAATGTGGTCTTGAAAAAGAATACATTCATCGTTATCCTCACCAATTTTCAGGTGGACAACGTCAACGTATTGGGATTGCACGTGCATTAGCATTGCGTCCTAAGTTCATCGTTTGTGATGAAGCGGTTAGTGCCTTGGATGTTTCAATTCAATCACAAGTTATTAACTTACTTCAAGATCTTAAGGATGAACATAACCTAACATATCTCTTTATTACACATGACCTTGGTGTTGTGCGTTATATCAGTGACCGTATTGGTGTTATGTACTTCGGTAATTTAGTAGAACTTGCGCCTGCTGAAGAAATCTTTAGCAACCCGCAACATCCATATACAAAGCAATTGCTAGCAGCAATTCCTCGTATGGAAAAAGATGAAGCAGAAATTGCGGAACTTCTAAAAGTTGTTCCAAATGGTATTTTTGACTTTACCTTTGAAGAAACAGGTGAAGCGGACAAAGATTGGTATGAAGTATCTCCAGATCACTTTGTAGCATGTCGTTTATTGAATGCGGAAGCTAAAAATACGAAAGGAGGTATGTAATTATGGCTTTGTTAGAAATTAAAAATTTACATACTTACTTTGATACAAAACGTGGTTTAGTTAAAGCCGTGAATGGTGTATCGTTCTCAGTTGAAGAAGGACGCACATTGGGTATTGTTGGAGAATCAGGAAGTGGTAAGAGCCAAACAGCGATGTCTATCTTACAACTCTTTGAATCAAACCAACGTATTTATGAAGGTGAAATCATCTTTAATGGTGAAGTTCTATCAGATTACAATGAAGAACAATTGCGAAAGATTCGTGGAAATGATATTTCAATGATTTTCCAAGAACCAATGACAAGTTTAAATCCGGTATTCACTGTGGAGCGTCAGATTAGTGAAGTATTAATGCTTCACCAAGGGATGACGAAACAAGAAGCAAGTCAACGTGCATTAGAAATGCTTGCATCTGTTAAAATTCCTCGCCCAGAGAAAGTATTACAAAACTATCCACACCAATTATCTGGTGGGATGAGTCAACGCGTTATGATCGCGATGGCTCTTGCATGTAATCCTAAACTTTTAATTGCAGATGAGCCTACTACGGCTCTTGATGTTATCATTCAAGCAGAAATTCTTAAGCTTATGAATGACTTAAAGAATGATTATAATACATCCATTCTATTTATTACCCATGACTTAGGTGTTATCAGTCAAATGGCTGATGATGTTATCGTTATGTATGGTGGTAAAATTGTTGAAGCTGCACCAATTAAAACAATCTTTAATGATGCTAAACATCCGTATACGAAACGCTTGTTGAATGCATTCCTTAAAACAGATATCAGTGGTCGAAAAGATCGTGAAGAAGTTGAAGCGGATCTTTATTCTTCAGAAAATGAAGTTTACGATTTCTATAACTTTAAAACGAATGCGATTGCAGATACTGATTGGCACTGTGTTGGTGAAAACCACTATGTTGCATGTAATTTAAAGAAATAATGATGTTTAATAAACGCAAAAAAAGAAAACTCTTAACTGAAGAAGAGATTGAAGAAAAGTTTAAAGGTGTTGAGTTTGAAAAAAATGACACAACAGCAATGATCATTGCTGCATTGGTCACACTCTTGCCGGCATTAATTCTTGTATTAGGATTAATCTATGGACTTTTATGGCTCATTTTCATCAGCTAGATACACTTAGGAAGCCGTCTAAAGACGGCTTTCATTTATTTTTCACGGTGTGTTTTTCTTTTTTGATATAATTAGTTAGTCGTTTAACTAAAGGAGAAGATTATGGAGTCGATACTGTCACGTTTATACCGCGAATTAGAGCGAAAACACCGAACGGTCGTTCAAGCGTATCTTGATACATTAGGACTGTACATTGGACAGCCCCGTTTTTTGTTCGAATTGAATCGTAATCCCGGACTTACACAGCGTGAACTTGCAGAAACGTTAGTGGTTACTAAGGAAACGGTTTCTGTAGCACTAAAACGCCTTGAACAAGGTGATTTTATTCGTCGTGAGATCCCGGAAGATGACAAGCGGTGTCGTCAGTTGTATCTGACCCCAAAAGGTGAAGAAACCATTGTGGAATTGAAAAAAAATTTTGATTCCATCAATAATTCAATGTTTTTAAACCTTGATCGGGAACAACAACTTCAGTTAGAAGAACTACTTACAGAAATGATTAAAGGATTGGAGGCAAGAGAGACAAATGAAAACATTCTTTAAATATTTTAAACCGGAAATCCCCACAGCGTTACTCGGGATTCTGTTTGTCGGTAGTGTGGCCTTCATCGAATTATATCAAATTCAATTGATGGCCCAAATTATCGATGTTGGTATTGCAAATCAAGATTTTACGGTCATTTTAAATGTTGGTTTGAAAATGGTGGGATTAGCGCTTTTAGGGGCAGTAATTGCCATGTTAGGGCTTATTTTTCCATCACAAGCTTCAAATAATTTCGCATTGAATTTGCGTCGTGATATTTTTAAACGAATTCAAACATTCTCATTAAAAAATATGTCGCAGTTTCAAACAGCATCATTGGTTACACGTCTAACTAATGATATTAACTTTTTACAACGAACCATTATGATGTGCTTACGACTATTGGTTCGTGCACCGGTATTCTTAATTAGTACAGTTGTGATGACGTATATGATTAGCCCTGATTTATCTGTCGTGATGTTGGTGGCAGTGGTTGTATTATCGTTGGTGCTTCTCTATGTAATCAAAGAAGGATTTCCACGATTTGTTAAGTTGCAAGATAAAGTGGATAAGATGAACCGTAAGGTACAAGAATCCTTAATGAATATTCGTGTTATTAAGTCGTTTGTTCGTGAGGATGAGGAATCCCATAAATTTGAAGATGAGAATGGTGAATTGTTTGATGCTTCGGTTAACGCCATGAACTTAATGGTCGTTATGAATCCAGCACTTATGGGAGCCATTCATTTCGCAACACTATTTATCGTCTGGATTTCAAGTTTCTTGATTGTGGATCAACACTTAATCCATATTGGGGATTTGCTTGTATTCATCAACTATTTACGATTTACAATGTTTTCGATGATGATGATTACCAATGTGCTCATGATGATTTCTCGTTCAAAGGCTTCTGTAATTCGTTTGAAGGAAGTTTTAGAAACTGAACCGGATATTACAAATGCAGAATGTTTGGATACCTTACCGGTCAATCCACGTGGTGATATTCACTTCGATAATGTATCATTCCGCTATTATGAAGATGCAAGTGATATTCTTACTAATATTAATTTTTCAATTAATCCGGGTGAGCATGTTGGGATTATTGGATCTACCGGAAGCGGTAAATCAACGCTTATTAACCTGATGGTGCGTCTAATTGATGTCAGTGAGGGAACAATCTATCTCGATGGCAAAGACATCCGCACATTGGATTTAAAAGCGTTACGAAGCCAATTTGGTTTTGTGCCTCAAAAAAATGTCCTGTTTACCGGAACGATTGAATCAAACTTAAAACTCGGTAATCCCAATGCTACACAAGAAGATTTAATTCGTGCTACACAAGCAGCTTCAATTTATGATTTTATAATGGAACAAGAAGCAGGATTTCAAGCACCCATCCAACAGGGTGGAACAAACCTCTCTGGGGGCCAACGTCAACGCATGTGTATTGCACGGGCATTAGTGGTTGAACCCAAGATTCTCGTCTTGGATGACAGTACCAGTGCTTTGGATGCGGCAACGGAACAAAAGGTTAAGGAAGCAGTTCAAAACCTTTACAGTGATGTTACAGTTATCAGTATTGCGCAAAAAATCAGTTCGGTTGCAGATAGCGATATGATCCTGGTTATGGATGAAGGACAAATTGTGGGGCAAGGGAAGCATCAAGACCTTCTTGAAACCTGCACCGTTTATCAAGAAATCTATGAGAGTCAATTAAGAAAGGGGGACGAATAAGATGAGTGAACGTAAAGTTGTCATTGGTCATAAACCACGACATCAACAAAAAACCTTGAAACGCTTGTTGGGTTACTTAGGACAAAATAAAATTTTATTAATCATGGTTATCATTGCATCCATCGTCTCAACCCTTGGTGGACTCTATGGATCGTATGCGATATCCCCTCTTATTAAAATTATTGAAAATGGTTTAAATGGTTCAATAGCACGTGATGTTATGTTCCAACAACTGCTCAGTAAACTTATCTTCCTTGCCATTATTTTTGCGGTAGAAGTACTTGCAATGTTATTTTCAAACCGAATGATGGTAAAAATATCTCAACGCACCGTAGAAACAATCCGTAAGGATATGTTTGATCACGTCTTAAAAATGGACGTAAAGCATCATGATCAAAATGCTCATGGGGATTTAATGAGTCGATTTACGAATGATATTGATTTGGTTGGTGAAGGACTTAACTCCGCAGCTGCTTCAATTATCATTAATATCTTTACATTAATTGGAACGATTGTGGTTATGTTTATTTTAAGTCCAACCTTGTCATTGGTAACGATAATCATATTACCGTTACTTTCCGTTATGGCAAATGCTATCGTGAAACGCAGTCGCATTTATTCCAAACGTCAACAACGTTCCCTTGGAACTTTGAATGGCTATATTGAAGAATCAATGGAAGGCCAAATGGTGATGCAACTTTTTAATCATGAGAGTGAGGCCGAAAAGGACTTTCAGGTCTTGAATAAAGATTATCGTAAAAACTCGCAACGTGCTCAGATTACATCCATAATGATGTATCCGTTGATGCAAAATGTGAATACCATCAGTTATGCGGTGATTGGAATTGTCGGGGGTTATCTTGCGATTAATCATGGTCTAAGTATTGGGGATCTGGGTGCTTATGTGAATATGACACGGACTCAAGGGAAACCAATTAATGAAATATCCAGCCAATTCACCACGCTACAATCAGCAATTGCTTCGGCAGAACGGATTTTTGAATTGCTTGATTGGTCGTTAGAATCAGAAAATGAAGACGATCTTCTTTTAGAAGATGTTGAAGGGTCGGTACGTTTTGAAGATGTAACATTTGGCTATAATCCAGGTGTTCCAGTTCTTAAATCTGTATCATTTTGGGCGAAACCTGGCCAAAAGATTGCTTTTGTTGGTTCAACGGGAGCAGGGAAAACCACGATTACGAATCTTATTTCCCGTTTTTATGACATTGATTCTGGAACAATCTTAATTGATGGACACGATTTAACGACCATCAACCGTTATAGTTTACGTAAACATATCGCAATGGTCTTGCAGGATACGCATCTCTTTAGTGGTACTGTTATGGATAACATCCGTTATGGTAACTTGGATGCTACGGATGCGGAATGTATTGCCGCTGCGAAGTTGGCAAATGCCGATCACTTTATTCGTCAGTTAAAACATGGTTATCAAACTATCATCGGTGGTGACGGGGATGATCTTTCACAAGGGCAAATGCAATTATTAAACATTGCACGCGCTGCAGTAGCAAATCCTGAAATCTTAATTCTTGATGAAGCCACATCTTCAATTGACACGCGTACCGAACGCATGGTTGAAAAGGGTATGGATTCTATTATGGAAGGACGTACTACGTTTGTGATTGCGCACCGCCTTTCGACCGTTCGAAATGCAGATGCCATCATTGTCTTAGAACATGGTGAAATTATTGAACGAGGAAGTCACGATGACTTGATTGAAATGGGTGGACGCTATGCTTCACTTTATTCAGGTCAATCACAATTATCTTAGGGTAGCGTTTCGCTACCTTTTTTTCATGTTATAATCGTTGTAAGGGGGGCGTTATGATGATTAATGTTGAATATATTAATAATGCTGGTTATGTAGTAGAAACGGATAAGGCCGTGTATATTTTTGATTATGTTGAGGGACTTTTACCCTCACGGTATTTATACAGTGATAAAGAAACATTCTTTTTGGTGACCAGTCGCCATCGTAATCACTATAATGAATCGATTTACAGTTATGGAAAAACTGTAATTCTTTCATCGGACATCTTGGTTTCACCTTATCGAAATGTATTTATGATGAGTGCAGGTGATGAGATTCATTTAGGGTTTGCGAAAATTCGGGCTTATGACAGCACGGGAGGTGGCATCTGTTATTTAATTCAAGAAGATGAATTAAAAATGCTTCATGCAGGTTCTTTAAACAATTGGCATTGGAGTGAGCGGTTCACACCAACCGAATCACGTTATGAAATACACAAGTTTAATCAAATACTTCAAGAGATTGCGATACATGCACCGCTTGATATTGTTATATTTCCGTTAGAACCTTCGATGGGAGAAGCATATGATCGCGGAGCACGTGATGTTGTCGATACATTGCATCCACTTTGTTTCTTTCCCGTGATGGCCCATCATGACGATTCAAGATTTTTTGATTGGGCAACATCACGTCCAATCACCACATGTTATCAACCAAAACATGATAACCAAGTATTTCGCAATATAATTTAGAAAGTAGGATTACCATGGCATTTATTTTTGATTTAGATGGAACGTTATTGGATTCAATTGATGACTTAGGCAATAATCTGAATACGGTCCTAGCACGACACGGGCTTCAAACCTATAATCGTGCTCAATATAAGAAATTTGTTGGAAATGGGATGAAAAAACTCGTAGAACGTGCGTTACCGGCCGATTACGAGGGTTTTGATGTTATCTTGGACGAATACCTTGACGAGTATAGTCGACACTACACGGTAGCTTCTGCACCTTATGAGAAGGTCTGTGAAACGCTGCTTGAATTGAATCATCGTCAAATTCCAATTGCAATTTGTACAAATAAAAAACAAGAATATACGGATGGAATTGTACGGCATTATTATGATGACATTAAATTTGTGGCGACCATCGGCGATAAGTTTGATGGAAAACATAAACCCAATCCCTTTTATCCCTTACAAATCGCTTCAATGATGGCTCAAGATCCAAAGACGATCTATTTCGTTGGAGATAGCGATGTAGATATGAAAACCGCTAAAAATGCTGGAATGATTCCGGTTGGGGTGTCTTGGGGATTTCGAAGTGTTGAAGAACTAAAAGCCAATGGTGCAGAATACATTATCGATTCCATTGAAGAAGTCTTGCAATTACCAAAACTCGCAAAATAACTTTGTGTATTGAAGCCTGAAAATCACAAGTGGTTTCCGGGTTTTTTATTTTGTGACACCATTCCCATTTTTTATAACAAATCTTCCAACATCTTTTGACTTTGTGAAAAATAGAACGTATTTAACTTATGTATCTCTTGATTCGGTTTGTCGTATTGAATAGAATATACATAGAGAGCTTACGATTTTAAGAAGGATGGGATATCAATGAAATACGTAGAAGTAAAACATTATGAAATGAAAAAAGGAACAGGACGCGATTTTGCCGAAAATTTTTATAATCGTACTGTTGTAAAAGAAGTACCAGGTTTTGTAAGTTTACGTGTTGGTTTGAATGAATCATGCCACAGTTATGACTGTGTGGATGTTTCATTTGTATGGCAAGATGAAGAAGCTTATACAAACTTCAAGCGCAGTGATCTTCACAAAGAACTTCACCGCACACGTAAACCAAACCCAAATATGATTAAACATTCATCATATCGTTATGATATGATTTATGAAGATTAAACACTGAAGTATCAGTGTTTTTTTTTACCTTATTGAGAATAGCAACGAAGTGCTCAATAAGCAATATGATATCAATTCCTCCAACTTTTTAGCCATACTTAGTGAACCTGCGCAATATTTTATGAAAATAAGATAATCATACCCATAAATAGTGTTTTATCAGGGTTCTTTTTTACGAGCCTATCTTTATATATTGGTAAGATATGATAAACTATAATTAATGACTGAAAGGGAATTAATATGAAAAACGAAAAAGATTTGATCTATATTTGTGGACATCGTCATCCAGATACGGATTCAATTGTATCGTCAATTGCCTATGCTCATTTGAAGAATATTTTGGGAGCACCAGCGGTACCATGCCGTTTGGGTGAACTCAGTGATGAAACCAGCTATTTACTTGAACGCTTTGGTTTTGAAACGCCTACTCTTCTTAAAGATGCACGCGCAACACTTGATGAAATTGAAATGGATGATGCTGTAAAGATTCACCTCGATACCTCCATAAAGGAAGCCATGGAGATTATTTCGGATAAACGTCAAACCCTCGCTGTAGTTGATGATCGGGATCAGCTTATCGGTTTGGTAACGAGTTCAAACCTCGCTCATATTGCTATGGGTGATACAAAGCATTCGATTGAACTCTTAAAGAAAACACCGATTTGTAATATTGCACAAGCGATCGATGGTGAGTTGGTATACGAACCAAAACATTTTCATTTTAATGGGAAGACGAGCATTATCGCGATTTCTAAGACAAAGTTGGATAACTATGAACTGACCGATCGTTTAGTGATTATTGGTAACGACACTGAGTCCCAATTGACCGCAATCCGCAAGGGTGCTTCGTGTATTGTGACAGTGTGGACCGATGAGATTGAGGAGTCAGTACTTTCACTTGCAAAGCTCCTGGACTGTGGAATCATTCGCTCAACGCATGGAACAATGAATACCTCTCGATATTTACTCTTTGCACCAAGTGTTCGGGAAGTGATGTCGACGGACCTTGTGACCTTTAACTGGAATGAGTTTGTAGATGATGTTGGAAAGCGGATGCTTAAAACACGTTATCGTGCTTACCCAGTGTTAGACGATCAAAATAAAATATATGGGTTTGTTTCGCGATACCACATTTTGAATTCATCAAGTAAAAAGATGATTTTGGTGGATCATAATGAAGCTTCTCAAAGTGTCGATGGGATCCAACAAGCGGAAATTCTCGAAATTATTGATCACCATCGAATTGGTGATTTACGTACGGTTAAACCCATTTACTTTAGAAATGAGATTATTGGTTCAACAGCTTCAATTATCACAAAAATGTATCTGGAGCATGATATTGAAATTCCCGAAAAAATTGCATCACTCTTATTGGCGGCACTTGTATCGGATACGCTTAACTTAAAATCTCCGACAACCACGCCAAAAGATTTTGAAATTGCGAAGATTCTTCAAGAACGCTCAGGACTGGATCGCAATGATTTTGCACGGGATATGTATGAAGTAACATCCGGATTGAAGAATAAACCTTATGAAGATATTATCAATCAAGATATTAAGAAATTTTATATTTCGCAGAAGGAAGTTATGGTATCTCAACTCGTTATTTATCATTTTGATGAACTCGATGATATTTTGGATTCCTTTGAGGAATCGATGGAACAATTTGTGGCACAGCACCATTTAGATTTATTGGTAGTTGTCTTTACGAGTGTTGAGGACAATGGATCCATCATTGTTGCTTCAGGAAGCCTAAAAGAAGCAGTCCTTGATGCATTTCCAAATAAAGATGGTGAAGAACGAACCTTCTTGCAAGATGTTGTTTCCCGCAAGAACCAAATCATTCCGCGCCTCTCAGCTGCAATTTCTCAGTATTTAGGAACAGGAATCTAATCACTGTAAAGATTTCTAAATAGGAAAATTGAAACAACTAAAAACCTCTTGAATATAAATCATTAAAAAATGATAAAACAAGAGGTTTTTTTTGTACTTAAACATTGCAAAAAAATGAAGGTTTGTAGAATGATTAATGAAATCAAACAATAAAATCTTAGGTCGTTTATCTACTTCATAAAAACGAAGTTTGTCTTACAAAAAATGCTTAATATTGAATCGCGGGTATTGCGCCCGGAAGCATCACTACTTGTGCACTAATCTTACTTGCATAAACCACCGCTTGCTCAAGTTCTTCTGCTTGCCAGTCTATAAAAGAGAGTGCTGACTTTTCCAAGGAAGCAAGAATCATTGCAATATAACTATCACCTGCTCCAGTTGTATCAACCTGCTCACAAATTGGTGGTTGATATTTTAGAAAGACACCTTTTGAATTGAGTAAGATCGATCCGGCTGAGCCCAGTGTACAAATTACAAGTTGATGATGTGTTTGTAATTTTTTTAGCCCAGCTTCGATATCTTCAGTACCTGTCAACCAAGTCAATTCCGATTCATTTACTTTTATTATATCTACTTGTGGGATCATCGACATGACTGATGATAAGGCGACATCTAAATGAGACCATAATTTTTCTCGTAAATTAACATCAAAACTAATAATCCCACCATTTGCTCTGCATGTTTCCAATGCGTATTGATGACTATCATATGTAGATCCATCCGGGACAAGACCGAGAGAACAAAAATGTAGGATATCTTTAGGGTTAAAGTTTATTTGATCAATATCATCTTTATTCAAATCTAGATCGGCTGTATTATTACGATAAAATTGGAATGATCGTTCTCCGTTTACGTGGGAAATGATGGCTAATGCAGTGTTCTTTTCACTTCTTTCTAAAGGGAAAAGAATATTGTATTTTTCTAAAGTGTTCGTAAGGAGTTCTCCAAAATTATCGGTGCTTATTTTTCCAACAAATACCGCATTCGCACCGCTTCGTTTCGCATGAGCCGCAACATTTGCTGGTGCACCACCGGGATACGGAATGTATGAACCATTTTCTTCTTGCATAAAATCAATTAACATTTCACCCATACTATATATCATGATTTACGTCCTCCAATTCATAGTAGTCTACGTGTAGATTATCATCGAGTGTATTTATTCTAACCTTTCCACTGATATCTTTCGGGAAAAAGCGAGCAGTCATTGTATATTTTCCATTATTTATAAATATTTCGACTGTAGAAGTATCTCTAAATACCTGCAGGTTATTTAAAGCATCTTCCATCTTTATGGATCGGACTTCACCACGATCAAGAGAGACTTTATGTGTAAATGAACTTCGGTCGAGTTTTAAGATATGCGTCTTCGAGTCAAACGTTAGCTTTAATGTTTCATTATTGTTGGTATAAAGTTCAATATCGAAATCATCAGTGATATTAGTAACGATGAGTTCGTAACGGGACAACATGGTTGAAATATCCACGCAGCTTTTGCGAAGCGTTTTTAGTTGTGGGTGAGGTGTTTGATATAAATACCCATGTTTTTGTGTAAGCACACGGGGTATTGTTAGAACATGAGCCCACTGATATCTTTCTGTAGGATAGTCTCCATCAGCTGCTCCGATCCAAGCAATCATAACACGGCGATTATGTTCATCGAGGAAGGTTTGGGCCGCATAAAAATCAAATCCATAATCGAGAAGGCGCATTGAGGCATGATTCTTTAACTCCCACTTTTGAATATCAAGATCTCCGCTGAGATAAGTATTTGGGTAAACGTTTGTTTCCTTCTCAGGTTTATTTAGGGAACCTTGCGGACAAAAAAGAAGAAAATCTTTTCCATCTAATGCAAATACATCGGGACATTCCCACATATAAGAATGATCAATCAAGTTAGTGAAAAGTTCGGATTCAAAGGTCCAATTCTCTAAATCCGGGGAAGTATATATAACTGCCGTACCAGTATGGTCTAAGCGTTGTGCTCCAATAATCATTGCATATCCACCATGAATTGAAAATACCTTCGGGTCTCTAAAATGGTCCGTATAGCCTTCTGGTATGGAGTCGATAAGAACACGTTTATGATCAATACGTTCTTGATTAAGGGTTGCCTGAAGTTGAAAAGGGATCCGTTTGTCAGCTTCGTCTCTTGTGTTGCCGGTATAAAAGAGTTGAATTTCATTATTTACTACGAATGCAGATCCAGAATAAGCACCATGACTATCATAAATAGAATCGGGTTTTAAAATGCGATCGTCTTGCTTCCAGTGAACTAAGTCAATGGATGTGACATGATTCCAGTATTTTAGACCGTGACAAGGTGCATCAGGGTGCCACTGATAAAAGATATGATATGTACCATTATGGTAGATTAGTCCGTTAGGGTCATTTAATAATCCTGTAGGCGGTTGAATATGGAAACAATTTCGCCATTTATCGGAATTGACGGTGTTTTTTATTTTATTGTTTATATGAATCAAGTTAAGTACCTCACTTTATATATCGTTTAGTGGGAACGATACCGTAGTTTTATCGTACCACAGAGTGTTGGACAGTGCAATATCGAGATAAAAATACTTGAAAGGGGCTGCATTATAGGATAAACAGTGATAATCTTAGAGTATAAACATGGTAACGATACCACATTAAGGAGGAAGTATGAATTATCAAGATATCGCATCACGCATTCTTGAAGCTGTCGGAGGGAAGACCAATGTTCAAAACTTTGAGCATTGTGCGACAAGACTTCGTATTATTGTTAAAAATAATGATGCTGTTGATGCTGGAAAAATAGAACTACTCAAAGAAAATATTGGCGGTTATTTCTTTCAATCAGGTCAACATCAATTCATTATTGGAACGGGAAAAGTAAATAATGTTTTTGAGGCATTTCAAAAAGAATTAGGTCAAGAAATACAAAGTAGTGATGAATTTAAACAAGATGCTTATGCAAATATGAAACCCGTACAGAAATTAATGAGAATCTTTGCGGATGTTCTCATCCCATTGATTCCTGCATTAGTGACAACAGGTCTATTAATGGGTATTCGTGGTATGTTAAATAATTTAGGGGTCGTAATGTCACCTGAGTTTGCGTCTTTATTTGAAATGTTAACGGATATCGCATTTGCGTTTTTACCAGTCCTTATTACTTATTCTGCAACCAAACGATTTGGTGGTAATCCAATATTAGGGATTGTTGTTGGATTAATGATGGTAGCGCCACAACTTCCCAATGCATGGGCTGTTGCCACTGGTGGCGCAGAACCGATGATGCTTAATATTTTCGGCTTTACAGTGAGCATTGTAGGATATCAAGGATCTGTTTTACCGGGTATTTTTGCAGGGTGGCTTGTAGCATGGGTAGAACGCAATGTACGTAAGGTTGTTCCAGCGATGATGGATTTAATTGTGACACCGTTCGTATCCATTCTTGTTTCTATATCTGTTGTTCTTGTTTTAGTAGGACCAATACTACACAGTGTTGAACAATTTGCGACACAAGGTGTTCTTGTATTAACACAAATACCGTTTGGTATCGGGCAAATCATCTATGCAGCAATACAACAAGTTATTGTTATTACTGGTATGCATCATGCCTTGAGTGTGATTGAAATTCAATTAATTAATGAAACCGGTGTTAATATCCTTCAACCACTTGGTACTGCTTCAATGGCAGGACAATTTGGAGCGGCTATTGCAATCGCAACATTGCTAAAAAATAAGAAACAAAAATCAAATGCACTCTCAGCTTCAGCATCAACGCTTTTTGGGATTACGGAACCCTTGCTCTTTGGGGTGACATTACCCCAACCAAAAGCATTTGCGATGGGAATGATTGGTGGTGCTGTAGGGGGACTTGTTACATATCTCTTTAAGGTAGCACCAGCTGGAATGGGGATCACGTTTATTCCAGGATTACTTCTTTACACAGAGTCATTTACAGCAATACTGGGTTATTTACTTGTAATTGTAAGTGCTTTTGCAACAGCGTTTATCTTAACACGTCTGTTTGTTAAGATAGAACAGTAGTAGGGATTGATTCAATAAAAAGTAAAAAAGCAACATTCTTAGAGTGTTGCTTTTTGTATTCTATTATTTTATTTGGTGGATTCACGTTCGATAATTTTCAAAGAAATTTCTTGGGGTTCATATTCAAAGGCTTCTTCGAGTAAAGAAAGCATTGTGTTTGCAGCATTTTGACCCATTGCCTGGTAATCGATGTGAAGTGTTGTTAATGTCGGGTTAATAAAGTGGCTTAAGTCATAATTCCCAATCCCAACCACTTTAACATCATTAGGTACTTTTACATGGTGGTCATGTAGGTATCGCATTGCACCAATGGCGATATTATCCGTTGCACCAACAACAATATCATATTTCAAAGTAGAAGATTCTTTGCTCATAATATCATAAGCGTCAGATTGTTGGAAACCTGTGATGAGTGTACGTACTGGTTTTTTTATGGTGTCCAAGAAACCTTGTTTACGATTCACTCCGACAGCATGATCACTTTCAGATACTGATAGATAGAGAACATTCTCAATATCAAGTGTATTCACATATTCAGCGACAAGATGACCAATTTTATAGTCTTCTAAGGTAATACTTCGTGTTTTAGGATGTTCTTGCCCTGTAAATAAAATTGGTGGATGTGAGGCGTTTGCAATCGATACATGCTCATCGGTGATGGCATGTGCCATAACGATAATTCCATCGAAACCTTGTGTCGATATACGTCTTAGGTAAGTGAGCTCATCTTCTTCAATTGTATTTTTAGGTACAACCACCATCTGATAACCATGTTGTGATAAGACATTATTCATGCCATTTAAGGATTGAATGGACGTGAAAGAATCTAAACGAGGTAATATAATTGCAATAAGCTTACTTCTCTTTGTTTTTAAACCACGTGCAAAAACATTGGTTTGATAACCGGTTTCATCAATTGCAATACGAATTTTTTCGCGATTTGCATCGCTTACATAACCGTCGTTTAAATATCTAGATACAGTGCTTTTGGATACACCTGCAGCTTTCGCAACATCATTGATTGTCATTAATACCACCTCGAATTCTAACTCTATTATACGCATAATATCATATAAAAGCGATAGTTAGGAATTCTGATATACGAGATATTGAATAGTACACGTTATTCGTGTACAATTGAAATAGTTCACAAATAACGTGTACTAACAGTCGAAAAAACGGAATAACACGATTGTACACGAATATCGTGTACAATGAGTCATGTACACGAATACCGTGAACGATTATGCAATAAATTTAAATTTACCTGATTAGACAAACTTTTAATAAGAAAGGAATTTATGATGTACATTACGATACGATTAGATATAAAAGAGTCAAGATTAAACTCAAATTATAAAAAAATGTCGAATCTCCATAACTCAATAAAAAAAAGGATTAATAATAAAATTGAAAGCTATCAAGAATTAGAAATAAGAAATGGAGATGAGTTATTTGGAATTTATGAAGATATTAATAATGCAATGAAAGTTGTTGAAGCAATATTAGTTGAAGCGAAAATGAATAAGATAAATATTTATTTAGGGTTGGGGATTGGTAATATTGATTATGGTATAGATGAAAGTGCTCATACTGTTAATGGTTCATCAATATGGAATGCTACAGAGGCACTTGATTCAGCGAAGACAAAAGGAAATACGGCAAGTGGCAATACTTGTTGTGTTTATACAAATTTTAAGAAAGCATACACGGATACCTTAAATCTATTATTAAATATTGCAGTTGAAAACATCGAAAATCGAACTCAAGAGCAACAAAAGGCTATTGACCTAAAGAGAAATAATCCTGATAAATCGCCTGCCGAATTATATCTTGCACTGAAAGGTATTGATGAACATAATAATCTATCAGAATCTAGTGAAAAAAAATTAGATAATTACCGTGTTAACTTTTCGCGATTTATAACACGTTCAGAATTATCAAGATTCAATGAAATATTGGGGTGTATGATAGGGATTTGTAATGATCAAAGTTTAAGTGAGGTAAATAAATGATATTTCTAATTTTAATTTCATCTCATTTAATTGCAGATTTCTGGTTACAAACAGATCAGATGGCATTATTAAAAGGCGCTGACAACACTCTAAATATACGAAAAAAAACGATTAAACGTCATGTAATTCATCATTTATGTTTAGCAACTCTTTTCATAGTATCTTATCTCGCTATATACTGTCATAAGAGTTTTTTTTCAAGTATCCTAATCCTTGAAATTTTGGTGGTGTTAAATTGTGTTTTTCATTATTATATAGATTTGTGTTTAAAGGATATAATAACCAAAAAGCTTACCTTAATAGATGAAACTCAGAAATGCTTTTATAAATATCCGCAATTAAGTATATTTTTGATTGACCAAGGGATGCATTTCCTATCTGTTTTAGTGGTCTGTTTCATAGGTGTTAAAATACAAGAAGAAAGCTTATATGCTTTAGTAAGCCAAAGTATTATAATATTCCCGTTTAAAAACTTTGATATACTTCCGTTTGCGACTCGCGCTATTATACTTGGAATTTGTGTGGTACTCCTTACTTCATTCAGTGGTATACTAATTAGTTTATTATTTAAAGATTTAGAAGATCATCAAGAAAATTCGAATATCGATGATTTCAAGATGGAGGTTCAAGTAAATGATAAATTAATGATTACTCAGACGACATTTACCGTAGAACACATGAGTGAAGAAGTTGATAGATATGGCAAAATGATTGGTTATTTTGAAAGGATATTAATATTTTTTCTCATAATAAAAAATTATTATGAGGGAATAATTTTCTTGTTGACATTAAAAACTTTCTCTCGTTTTAAGCAATTGAATCAGAAAAAATTCACAGAAAGATTCATTTTAGGAACACTTGTAAGCGTAAGTCTAGCGATTAGTATTGCTCTAATTTATAAATTCATTTGCAATTTATTCTTGTTTTAGTTTATTATTTTAATATGTTTTGTTGAATAAATTAAACATGTAATTGAAAATATATTGTTTGGTTAAAAAAAATTATCAATAGTTTAAAAAAAAGGTTATGCGTATATTGATTAAATTAATGTTGGATTAACAGTCTTTTTGTTTAATAATTGAGTAATAATTGAGATTTTATTTAAATGCCTCTACTATTAGATTAGGAGGTAATTATGTATACAAATTTTATATTTGACATGGGAAATGTATTAATGGATTTCAGTCCGGATTATATTCTTTCGGAATTTACGAATAATGTTGAAGAGATAGAGTATTTAAAAATACAAATTTTCGAGAGTGAATTGTGGCGAAGTCTCGATAATGGAGATATTAATTTTGAGAATGCTCTCTTAAAAATACTAGATGATGTACCCCAATCAAAACACAAAATATGTCGTGAAATATTTAATCATTGGCAAGAATATAAAGTTCCTCGTAATGACATGCTAGACATAATAAAAACCTTGAAGCGTAAAGGATATGGAATTTATCTTTGTTCAAATGCTGCGTCACGTTTCCATTCATATGTTGATCATTATGAAGTGTTTTCTTACTTCGATGACTTAGTAATATCGGGTGATTTACATATATCAAAACCTGATATTCGGATTTATGAGTATTTGTTGGAAAAAAACCGCCTTGATGCAAAAACCTGTCTATTTATTGACGACCTTAATATTAATATAAAAGCTGCAAGAATGTGTGGTATTTCTGGCTACCATTACAATGGAAATGCAGAGCTGTTCAAATTATTCCTTCAAAATATAAACATACTATAAAATAAAAGCACCTCTAGAAGGTGCTTTTATCTTATATAGACTTAAGTGATAAGTAGTTTTCAAATATGGTAACGAGTTCTAATACATCGTTTTCAGTATTTGCTTCTGCAAATATTCGTAAGAGTGGCTCGGTCCCGGAGAATCTTGAACTTATCCAGGAACCATCCTCAAAATAAATTTTCAGGCCATCCATATAGCTAATATTTTCAATTTTTTTATTGAAGGTGGGAAGATTTTTGTTGACCATGAGTGTTTTGTGAATTTGTATTTTATCGTCTGAGGAGAAACGGTAGTCACGCTCTATATTAAATAATTCTCCGTATCGTTCATAGAGTTCTTCTACAAGTTCATGGATTCCTTTATGAGTAACACTTATCATTTCTACAAGTAGACTTGCTGCAAAGATTCCATCTTTTCCAGATATATGGCCTCTTATTGTTAGTCCTCCACTGGATTCACCGCCAATAAGAGCATTACTTTTTTCCATACCGTTCGTGATGTGTTTAAATCCTACGGGAGTTTCAATACAGTCTTCTTGATGGTCTTGAGCGATTCGATCAATTAAGTGTGTCGTAGAAAGATTTCTTACCGCAGCTCCAGACCAACCTTTGTATTCTAACAAATAATAATAAATTAAAGAAATTAAAATATTAGGATGTACAAAATTGCCAAGTTCATCGACAATACCGATTCGGTCCGCATCGCCATCGGTAGCAATACCGATGTTATATCTCCCTTCTTTTACTAAATCTTGTAACTTATGAAGTGTGGCTGATGCAGGAGACGGAAGTTTACCTCCAAATAAAGTATCATGTCGATCATTAATTATATCCACATCACATCGTGTCGTGTTTAAGATAATTGATAATGAAGTTTTTGATACTCCGTGCATCGTATCCACTAAAACTTTCAAATTTGCATTTCGAATGGATTGAGTATCAATCATGGAAAGAATTGAGTCAATATAGTCGTTACTTGGGTCATAATATGAAATCATATTTTTTACAAGTCCTTCTTCAAAGTTAATTGAATTAATTTTCTTTAAACCAATCAAGTTCTTTTCAAATAAATCAGTTACTGATTCTGTGGCATCTCTACCACCACGTGTAAATACCTTGATACCATTATAGATTGCAGGATTATGACTTGCGGTAACAGTTAAGCCAAATTCTAGATTTAATTGTTTGACTGTAAACATAGTCATGGGAGTCGGTACTGCTTTATCAATAAATAATACTTTGATACCATTACCTGCAAACACTTCAGCAAGCCAATGTGCCGCAACGTCGGATAGAAAGCGACGATCATAACTAATAACAATAGGTGTTTCCTTGCACTCCATTGATATCGCTTGTGCTAATTTTTGAATATTATTTTTTGTGAATTCATCTGCGATAATTGCTCGCCAACCACCAGTTCCAAATTTAATCATAATTCATATACCTCCTTATTATTAAATTTATAGATATCCGAAGCGGCTTACAAGTGATTACGGAATATTCAACAAATTGCCTGTTTTATACCATTGTTGAGTTTTATTGGCTGTGATATTCTTAGATTACAATATGAAAGCGTTTCCAAGGAGGAAAGAATGAAAAAATTTGTAAAGATACTATTACTTAGTATTGTAGCTTTATCATTAGTTGCATGTTCTTCGGATAAACAGGAAGACACTGCTGGAAGTGAAACTCTAACGGTATATTCACCTCATCCAGCTGAGACAATTAATTTAGTTGTTAAAGAATTTAAAGAGAAAACGGGTATAAACGTTGATGTCGTTGCAGCAGGAACCGGTGAACTCTTAAAACGTGTTGAGTCAGAAGATGGAAAACCATTAGGAGATGTATTATGGGGTGGTGGTGCTGAATCCCTTGCTTCGTATACAGATTATTTTGAAGCTTATGAATCCCCAGAATTAGCTAATATTGATGCTCAATATTATGATAAAGACTTTAAATGGATTGGTGAGAGCCCCCTTCCAATGGTATTAATGTACAACACTAACTTGGTTGAAGAAGGCAATGCGCCCACAAGCTGGCAAGATCTAACAAATCCTGAGTTCAAAGGAAAAATTGCGATGGCAGATCCAGCAAAAAGTGGTTCTGCGTATACAATCTTAGCGACGATGGTTCAAGCTTATGGTAAAGACGACGGAAAAGGATGGGATTTTGTACGTGAGTTTTATGCAAACTTGGACGGTAAAGTTCTAACGAGTTCATCAGCGGTCTATAAAGGTGTTGCTGATGGAGAGTACTCAGTGGGACTAACATTGGAAAAAGAAGCGATTAAATATGTGCTCAATGATGCACCAGTAAAGATTGTGTATCCAAATGAGGGAACTTCAGCAATTCCAGATGGCGTAGCCATTATTAAAGATGCGAATAACATGGATAATGCTAAAAAGTTTGTTGATTTTGTATTAAGCAAAGATACTCAAGAAATCATGTCAAATAAATTAAGCCGTCGTTCAATACGTAAAGATGCTGAAGCACCAGAAGGTCTTGAAGCACTTTCAACAATTAAACTTGTAGATTATGACTTTAATTGGGCTGCATCCGATAAGGATGTAATTTTAAAACAATGGAAAGATATTATCATTGGTGAATAAAAATTAAAAAGCAAACAAGAGGGAAACCTCTTTTTGCTTAATACTAGTTTAAGGAGATCAGTATGAGTGTAAATGTAGACATAAAAAATGTAGTAAAAAAATACGGTGATTTTGTAGCCATCAATGATGTAAGTTTATCTATCCAAGAAGGTGAATTCTTTACTTTGCTTGGGCCATCGGGTTGTGGTAAAACGACATTACTAAGAATGATTGCAGGCTTTAATTCTATTGAAGCAGGAGATATTAACTTCGGTGATCAACGCATTAACGATGTAAGTGCTCATAAAAGGGATATTGGAATGGTTTTCCAAAACTATGCTGTTTTTCCACATTTGAGTATCTATGACAATGTAGGTTATGGACTCAAAGCACGCAAGATTCCTAAAGAAGAAGCACATGAAAGAATCATGGATGCTTTAAAAATTGTTCAAATAGAAGAACTAAAAGATCGCATGCCATCAGCACTATCCGGAGGACAACAACAGCGAGTTGCCTTAGCTCGCGCCATTGTAATCGAGCCTAAAATTCTTTTGATGGATGAGCCATTAAGTAACTTAGATGCTAAGCTCCGAGTACAAATGAGAACAATCATTAAAAAATTACAAAGAAAACTCAATATTACAACGATTTACGTGACCCATGATCAAGAAGAAGCACTGGCAATTTCTGATCGAATTGCGGTTATGAACAAGGGCAAAGTGATGCAAGTGGATGCACCGAGTGTAATCTATCAAAAACCTGCGAACCAATTTGTGTCAAACTTTATTGGTACTTCTAATTTCTTAAAAGGTATTGTTGAGGAAAACAATCAAATCAAGATTGAAAACTATCGATTCACTAAAAAAGTCAAAGCAGCGGTCGGTACAGATGTTTTGATATCGGTTCGTCCAGAGCAATTCATATTTACGGACCATCAGGACAGTATCCATGGATCGATAACACTGGCCACATTTTTAGGCGATTTTATTAGCTATGAAATTGAACTCGAAAATCAATCACTTATCGTCGAGGTGAATGAATATACACAAAATATAAAAAATATCCGTCCAGAGGGTCCAGTGAGCCTGGTTCTATCAGAAAAAGATATTAATGTTTATGATATCGAAGGTAAGGTGAATTTGAATGAAGCAGAAGTTTAAAAATATTAAATGGGACTTTTGGACATTCGCAAAAATAGGTGTATTTATTGGTTTTGCATTATTTCTAATCTACCCATTTTTATCGCTTTTTTTACGAAGTTTCTTTGATGTAAACGGAAATATAACGTTAGAAAATTTCAAAACATTCTTTACTTATAAATACTATTATCAAACTCTATTTCGTTCACTCCTTGTAGCGATTGTAACGACAGTCATGGCTGTTATCATAGGGGTTCCATTTGCTTACCTTACAACTCGTTACAATGTTTGGGGTAAACGAATTATAAATGTTATGATTATTATGTCTTTAATGTCACCACCGTTTATTGGAGCATACTCTTGGATTATGCTTTTAGGACGTAATGGTGTTATTACTAAATTCTTTGCTACACTTGGTGTAAGTTTACCATCAATTTATGGGTTTACAGGGATTATCCTTGTTTTTACACTTAAATTATATCCATATGTGTATTTATATGTTTCGGGTGCACTTAATAGTATCGATAGTTCCTTAGAAGAAGCAGCAGAAAACCTTGGTATGAGTAAGTGGAGACGTATGCTTACTGTAACGTTCCCTGTTATTTTACCAACGATTGGTGCAGCTGCGATTATGGTATTTATGTCTAGTTTAGCAGATTTTGGTACACCGATGTTAATTGGTGAAGGATTTAAGGTTTTACCTGTGCTTGTCTATGAAGAGTTTATGAGTGAGATGGGTGGAAACCCAGGATTAGCATCAGCATTAAGTATTATTGTGGTACTTTGTTCAATGACTGTGTTGCTCTACCAAAAGCGTGTTGTTGATAAAAAAGTATATTCTATGAGTACACTAAGACCACCCGTTGAAGTTAAACTAAAGAAAATACCAAGAATATTTTGGACTTTCATTTCATTCTTAATTGCGACAATAACCTTCTTACCACAAATTGTCGTGGTTGTGACCTCCTTTATTAAAACGCAGGGACCTGTGTTTGTTAAAGGTTTCAGTCTAGAAAGTTATCGTACAATTTTTTATAAAATGGGATCAAGTATTCGAAATACATTCACATTCTCCTTTGTTGCAATTGTTATAATAATTGTAGTAGGGATTATTATTGCTTATTTAATTACGAAACGACGTAGCAAGTCTTCAGAAGTATTAGATATTCTTGTTATGATGCCTTATGTTATTCCAGGAGCGGTTTTAGGTATTGGTCTTTCATTAGCATTTAAAAATGGACCATTGGCTTTAACAGGGACCCCAGCAATTATGATTTTGGCGTATGTTATTCGAAAAATGCCGTATACAGTGCGATCGTCTGGAGCGATGCTTCAACAAGTTGATCAAAGTGTAGAGGAAGCCTCAATTAATTTAGGCGTATCCCCAATGCGATCTTTTTTCAAAATAACTGCTCGACTTATGTTACCTGGAATTGTTTCAGGAGCAATATTAAGTTGGATTAGTACGATTAATGAGCTCAGTTCCAGTATTATGTTATATACTGGTAAGACTCAAACAATTTCTGTTGCAATTTATACAGAAGTTATCCGCGCTAGTTTTGGAACTGCTGCCGCACTTGCAAGTATTTTAACTGTCGCAACCATAATCTCATTTATTATCTTTAATATCGTAAGTAAAGGAAAAGTATCTGTAGTTTAAAAGGAGATTATAATGAACCAAAAACCAAGAAAGAGTTTTAAAAAGAAGATAACCATCATTATCACTTTGGTATCGACTATTCCAATTCTCATTCTTGGTTTTTTTTCAATTTATTTTATCAATAAAACAACAAAAGCGAGTGTTGAAGATCGTTTATCGGAGACGTTACTCTCTGTAGATCAAATAATTGGGACAACATTTGATTCATTTAGTAGTGAATTGGATATGCTTGGACGTAATACTCAATTAATTGAAATGCTGAAGGATGGACATATTGATGATGTAGATAAGTCGTATATAAATAATAAAATTTACAGCATTATGGCAAATAGAAGCACTATGATGAATATGTTTGTGATTGCACCAAATGGTGAAAGCTATGGAAGTGCCGAACTTCCTGATATCTATAAGTTACCAGATTACAAAACATGGGGCATTTATCGAGCTGTAGAAGGGGAGAAAGATGTTGTATTTTATCCTAATTACACAAGAACAAATAGTGACTTCACTACATCAACGTCAATGATTCGTCCAGTATTGTATAAAAATGAAGTGGTAGGCTATATCATTATGGATATATCGACTGAATTAGTACAAAGTATGATTAATACAGTTAAAGGAACATCATTTGGTTATATTCAATTTATAATAGCATCTTCAAATGATGATATTATTTATAACGATTCGAGTTTTAATAGTCCTATTAGCTTTCTAACAAATATCTTTCGTTATGATCGATTTTCTCCGGAAAATGCTGGAGGTTTGAAAGAAGAGTTAGATTCAAACATGATGTTGTCACGATCAAATAGTAATTATGGATTAACTTATTACGGTATGATTCCAAATAAAATGATGATTGATCAAAGTAAGACTCTTTCAATCATTGTGGGAATAATGGCGATCTTTGCTGCAATAAGTGCTGTTGTTGTAGGTAAAATATCTGGAGGTAAAATATCTCAACCTATCGTCCAATTAGCACAAGAAATGAAGGGGTACCCAGATAATAAAATAGTGTCAAGTTTAGATAAAAATCGAGAAGATGAGATTGGAGAGATCAATTATCAATTTCGTCAGCTCATCAAACGTTTAAGTGATTATCATGAACAGGATTTAGAAAAACAAGATTTATTGAGACAAGCAGAAATTAAATCCTTAATGTCACAGATTAATCCTCATTTTTTATACAATACGTTAGATTCAATAAAGTGGAAGGCGAAGCTCAATGAAGTTGATGATGTAGCGTTTATGGTCGCGGAACTCGGTGTTTTGTTACAGGGAAGCATGGATACCAAAACAACACTTGTCCCGGTTTCAGAAGAGATACGATTTGTTGAAAGTTACATAAATATTCAAAAAATAAGATATGGTGAAAGACTTCAGTATGTTTCAGGTATCCAAGAAGGGATTGAGCAATACATTATTCCAAAATTAATTCTCCAACCACTTGTAGAAAATGCAATTATTCATGGAATCGAACCATTAGACAAGGATGGAATTATTGAAATAAACGTATGGACGGGAACCCAACATCTATACTTGTCAGTAGCTGATAATGGTGTGGGAAATGATGCTAGACTCAGCCGTTATCTTAAAGAGGACAGCAAGAGTATTGGATTAAAAAATGTTGATCGACGCATAAAACTTTATTATGGTCCTTCCTATGGTTTACGTTGGAGTAGTGAAGTCGGTAAAGGAACCGTAATTTTCATTAGAATACCCCTGAAAGTGAGAGGTGAAAGCGATGTTTAGAATTGTGATTGTAGAAGATGAAGCAACAGTTCGTAGAGGTCTTGTAATGACCACTCCGTGGAAAGATTATGACTGTAAAGTCATCGGAGAAGCAGAAAATGGTAAAGATGGATTAGATTTAATTCTAAGACTCAAACCGGATATTATCATTACGGATATTAAAATGCCCAAGATGTCCGGAATCGAAATGATGGAATGTGTTCTTGAAAAACAAGATGCAGTTTTTATAGTGCTAACTGCATTTAATGAATTTGAGTACGCGCAACATGCCATTAAATTAGGAGCAATAGATTATCTTCTCAAACCTTTCTCTGATGAGCAATTTGAAACTGCAATAAGAAGAGCCAAACAGACCGTTAAGAATCTACAGATTGTAGCAGGGCATCAATCTACTCATCAAAATGAGATGATTGAATCAATTGATAAATACTTATCAACGAGTAATAATAGCAAACATGAAAAGCTGATAGGTGTAATGGAATTTATTCGGAGCAATTATCAAAAAGATATTAGTATTAGCGATACGGCAGACTACTTTAACGTTTCAGAGAGCTATTTAAGTCGTTTATTTCGAGAAGAAACCGACTATAGTTTCCATGAATATTTAACAGTATATCGAATACGCAAAGCATGTGAAATGTTAATGGATACATCCGTTCGCATTTATGAAGTTGCTCAAAGCGTAGGATATAAAGACCAGCGATACTTTAGTATTGTTTTTAAGAAATATATGGGAATGTCACCGGGACATTTTAAAGAAAAATTACCAAAATGATTTTTAATGATTACTGGTCTGAATTCACCTTCAAGATGGATTCGACGATTTGGTGGTGGATACTAATGCGATCGTCTTGAGTAAATACGTTAACGGGACTGATAAAAATCTTGTTTGGATGTTTTAAATCTGGGATATCTGTAATAAGAACATCGCAATATAATGGATTGTAGACAAATATAATAATGGTATTGTTATAAATATGTCTGAGTTCTTTTTGAAAGTATGGTCCAGCACTTAAAGATTCTGAAAATTTTATGCAGATACGTAGAGGTTTTGTTTTTCTGCTGTAGTAAGGTTCTAAATAATAGATGAGTTCAATGAAATCGTCATCGATTAAATTACGATATTTTCCATTGTTGTCTTTGATAAAGTTTTCGGTAAAAAATTTAATACGCTGGATTCGAGTTACTTTATTTGAGTCTTCACTTATTAAAGTTGGTTTAAAATATATTTCATGTCGTAGTTCGTATGTGATGAACATAATAGCCATCTGTTCTGCTTTGGGTCGTAATTCAATTGTATCAATGAGTGCATCGTAAAATTTACCTAAAAAATCGTGAAGGAAGAGATCATGTGCATGGACTTCTTGATCAATTTTTTTCATAAGGAACCGTGTATCTTTTGATTTTTGTTCGAAGAATAAACAAACAATAGTGGGTAAATATGTTTTCGGTTTTAAAGGCGAGAAAATTGGATCCAAACAATCTCTTAATGAATCGCTGATTACAGTTTGACAATGTTCACCAAAAGGAATAAATTGGATTGTTGTAGCATTTAATTCGAGGGAATTCCCTGTAAATTTATAGTAATAATTATAATAAGCGGTAAAATGATAATAAACATTAAATAAATTTCCTTGTACGACAATGCGTTTGTGTTCCAAGATGAGGGAAAAATGAACTTCGTGGTGAATATCATTAAATTTTTGAATTGCTCTATATACAGCTTTACTTGAAATATATAACGTTTTCGCACAATCTTGAACAGTGATTGGCTCATTTTTGAGATAACTTTCAAAGATTAGTTTGAAGACCATAAATGATTCACTATTTTTACCATAAAAATCTGCTAACTGACTTTGGATAATACGTAATTGATAGTGGGGAAGGGGGATATCTTTCCAATTTTTAGTATAGGGATCAATTTCATAGTGAAAACCAATAGCTTGCAGATCCTGATTTAATTCATGAACCAAACGATGATAATGCCGTGGCGAAACTTTACAGTTATCGGTCTTGTTTGCGACATCCAATAATATTTCGCGTTTACGCTGGTCTGAAGCTGTGAAGAGTCTATACATATGATCACCTCTATAGATAGTATAACTGAGTTTGTAGGTATTAAAAACCCCTTGAAGAAAAGGGGTTTTGTTTTATTTAATTGGTTTTGTTGCAGGAAGATCGAGTGCTTTTAAGAATCCAGGTTCAGCATTAACCACCATTGGAATTAAATTTACGCTGGGTGCCGTACTTGAAGAAAAAGGTTCGTCATTAGGGATCATACCTTCGATACGAATATCAAGAGTAGGTTCACCTTCAATATGATAACCATCATACATAATCGGTTCTTTTTGTAAATCATCACAAACCTTATGTACAAAATGGAAGCCAGTTACTTCGACGCCATCTTTCATACATTTCATAATGAATTCATGACCACTAATCGTTCCAACATCAACATGACCACAAGGTGGATCTAGCGGCATTGTTGCTGTATGAATCACATGTTCTTCTTCATAAGTATCGTAATCGATGTTTGCTTGTTCAGCGAGAACCATCGCTGTTGGACCGTAGTATGATGTAATGATGTCTTTCAACACATCACCATTAAAGGATTCAATCGTTTTACCATACCCAAATACTTGAACCCAAGGGGATGTGTTAAGTTGATCATCTTGACCCCCATGAACAATAATCTTGTCGACACGTCCGCACATGGAAGATGCAACAATGGGTAGGTAAGGTGTGAATAAACCTGGGAAAATTCCTTGTTGAGTGTAGGTAACTCCATTTTTTAACGCGCATTCGTGAACCATTTTATAGATTTCTGGTGCTGTTTCATGCATATGATAAACAGGTAAAGGTGAAATTACATTTTTTCCGGCGTTGAGCGCTTTACAGATATTTTCTGCATTGGGTACAAAACCCGTTGGGCGTAGATCACCCGGTGTTCGCATATTCGGTAAATATGTAAGCACAACGTCTGCATCTAATGCGAGAGCAGCATCAATATCATCGGTAACGATGATGCCGGATTCTTTAAAGCCAAAAATGGAACCCGCATCTTTCCCAACTTTTGATGGATCTGTGTCGATTGCGGCAACAAGTTCTAATGATTGTTTTTCTTGGATCATCTTTACAGCGTAACGACCAACGCTGCCTAGACCCCAAATAATTACTTTATATTTTCTCATATAAAGCTCCTTTCGATGTATACTCGTATATTAGTTCATAATATGACGCGCTACAATTTTGTGATTATGAATCTATAATTCACAAAATGTTATTTAATCCAACAGATTAAGGTTAAAGAGTGCATTAAATCGTAAAAAAAAGCTGAAATGGGACATTATTAGACGCATTTTCGACAAATATCAAGAATGATAACACGAGTAAATAAAAAAAACACGGTGTAAACCGTGTCTTAATATTTAGAAGACTTCATTATAACGTTTATATACATATGCAACACAAACTAAATTTATGATTGCGACCGAGACATTAAAAATCATGACGTAGCGAATGTTAATATCCGCGATAAGACCTGTAAGGTAAGGACAGATCATAACTGAAATGCTTGTGGCCATCGTATAAATACTTGTGGCTTTTCCTTTGCGACTAGGAAAAAATGCTAACATAATCGCAAGAGCTAACTGCCAAATACCTCCTGCTGCAAAGATACCAATACCGAATGCCCCTAACTTGCAAATAAGTGGAGTAGGTATGCATACAATGAGGATTAGAATAAAGAGGGTGATTGTGGAACAAATCAAGAGTATTTTATCGTTTGCCTTCGTTTTTTTCGAAATATAAGCAGTAATAAATACTGAAATAAAGGACCCAAGGCTGTAGGATGAAACGAGTGTTAATGCCGCTTCACGTTCCATGCCGGCTAATTGAATCGCATATTCGGGAAGCCACCATACGATAATATTAAACAGCGTTACAATCGTAAATCCAAGGATAAATAATGCGATGCCTTCTTTTTTTAGACTTGGTTGAGATTTTGTAAATGTTGGGGCAGATATCGATTGTGTATTGTTACATTGACGATCTTTTGGAAATTTACAAAACCATACCACGATTAAATTGACGACTGCAATCACGATACAAAGTATAAATGAGTAGCCATAGTAAATATCATTAGAGATAAAATAACTTACTAAGAAGGGCAGTATAAATTGACCGATGGAAATAAATGCTTTATTAAATACACTGATGCTACCTGCATGTTCTGGATATATCTCAGCAATTGCCGGGTAGGTTCCCGTATCAAGAAAAGCATTTGCAAATCCTGCGAAAAGCGCGAAAAATGCAGCAGATAAGATATGGGTACTGAGTAAAATACCGAGAAAGAAGAGGATATAGGAAATCATACCCAATAGGATAATCATTTTACGACCATATTTATCAGATAAATATCCACTTAAATAAAGAACTAATACGCGACCTAATCCGATTGCGGATATAACAAGAGAAATATTCTTAGCGGTAGTATTTAATTGTATTGTAAGTTTATCAAGATGTTGCGATAGAATAATTGCGGCCATTCCCTGAAGAATATAGTTTACAAATAATGCAAGGACCGTTATATGTTTCTCTTTTGCTCTCATAGGGATTTCATTTCATCAATTCTATGGGCAATGGTAAGAATATTATGACCTTCTCGTGTCCCATCAATAATTCGACGCGCTTGTTTGCTGTCACCAATATTCATAATTTCAATATTATGATTGACCCCATAGTCAAATAAATCATCAAGCACAGGGGTATAGGGCTTCATGCCTAAGCAAATAAATCCAAGATCGAATGGAACGGATATCTCCTTGTTTTTTGATTCTACAATAAACTCATGCGCGCGAACTTCTTTTAATTTGGTCTCAACCATTTGTATTACAGAGTGTTTATTTAAGATGTGCATGGTGTGAAGTTTTGTGATGACATCCAAATCTTTACCGAGTTCATTTTGCATTTCAATAACAGTAACACGTGCAGCACCACGCGTTGCGTAGTATTCAGCAACATCCAAGCCAACTGCACCACCCCCGACAACAACAATATCTTTACCTTCGGTTTCTTTAAATGAATCAATATGATGTATTAAATCGAAAATTGAATAAACAGGTTTTTCGGAATCAGCTAATGTTTCAATTAAACCTTTAATGGGTGGTAGTAAGGGAACTGATCCGGTTGCATTCACAATAATATCGAGATTTAAATCATCAAACATTGGAGAAGTTACCTCTGTATTAAGTTTAATTTCAAGATTTTGTAAGGCATTTGCACGATTAATAAGGTACTCGGGGAAGTCTTTGATTCTTCTTTTATCGGGAAGTTGACATATTTCCTGAGCGAGTCCCCCGAGTTTATCGTTGCGTTCAAACAGTGTTACATTACAACCAATTTCCGCTGCGGTACAAGCGGCTTCAAGTCCTGCGGTACCGCCACCAATGACGGCAACATTGATTGAGTTTTTAACTGGATTGTGTGTGTATTCATCTTCATAAAAGATATCCGGATTTACGGTACAACGAATGGGTTTGCTTTTTCCAATACGATGGTCGGCACAACCAATGTTACAGGAGATACACTTACGTAACTGACTCACTTGGTTATTCTTGACCTTAGCAACCCAATTGGGTTCTGCGATCAAACCACGACCCATGGCAACAAGATCCGAATCTCCATTTGCAATGATTTCATCGGCTCTTTCAGGACTGCGAATGTTACCGGAAACAATTGTGATTTTATTGGGAAACTTATTTTTTACGTGTTGGCTTAAATAAGCGCGCCAACCGTCTTCCATATTCATGGCGTCAATCTGATAAAAAAGACTATCGTTTAGTGCACACGATACATCAAGAATATCAATTTCTTCTACAAAATAGTCCAATAACTCAAGTGTGTCGGCAAGGGTGTTTCCACCATCTAGAAATTCATCAGCACTAAAACGTAACATAATTGGAAAACGGGGTCCCACCGCTACTCGAATTGCCTCAACAACTTCACGAGCGAAACGAGCACGATTCTCTTTACTTCCACCATATTGATCGGTTCGATCATTGGTCAAAGGGGAGAGAAACTGACTGAGTAGGTAGGAGTGACCTGCGTGAATCTCTACCGCATCAAATCCGGCTCGCTGAGCTCTATTTGCGGCTTCTGCATACTTACCGACAATTGCCTTTATTTCGCTTTGTGTGAGGGGGCGAGGGATGTTTCCACCGGTCTTAGAGGGGATGTTAGAAGCAGAAACTTGCTGTTGCCCTTCTAAACGTAATGGGTAAGCCGATGCACCAGCATGATTAATTTGAACAGAACAACATGCACCATATTTATGCATCGTCTCAGTAAACTTAAATAAGCCAGGCAAAAATTGATCGTTGTCCATGCGCAACTGAGTTGTTCCATTGGTACCCATAGGATAATCAATACAGACATTTTCAAGAATGATTAAGCCAGTACCCCCTTTTGCTCGTTGTTCATAATAACTTAAATGTTCAGGTGACATTGAACCATCGAGATTAGCAAAATTTGTTCCGATTGGTGGCATGACAACCCTGTTTTTTAGCCGCATATTACGGATAGTAATCGGTGATAATACATAACTATAATTCATAATAGAACTCCTTATTTAGATTCTTTATACATCGGTAGACCGGTCCACAATTTAAAGTTTTCGATACCTTGGTTTTTAAGCATGCCTTGACCGTTAATAATTTGACATCCAGCATTTTCAGCATCCACAAGCAATTGTGTCTTTTCGGGGTCATAGATTGTATCGGCTACAATCAAATCACTGCGTAAAAGCTTAACATCTTTTACAACCGATTGACCTTCAAAGCGACCCATACCGACAGCTGTTGCATTAATAAGAATTTCAGATTGTTCTATGGAATTGGCTAAAGCTTGTTCATCCGCTAAATCAAATAGTTGAACCGGAATACCAGTTTCATGAGTTACATTTTGAACAAATTTTTGGGCACGTTCAAAGGAAGAATCTTTGATGTTGAAAATATTAATCGCTTTCGCACCCGAGAACGCAGATTGAGCTGCCACTGCAGTTCCTGCACCGCCAACACCAACTAAAGTAATCGTTTTATTTGTGACATCAACGCCATGTTCTTTTAAGTTTGAAACAAATCCTAATCCATCCGTGTTGTAACCTTTAAGCATGCCATTCTTATTTGTAATACAGTTTACCGCGCCAATAACTGAAGCAACCGGATCAACTTCATCAAGATACTGAAGTACTTCAACTTTGTTGGGCATTGAAACATTTGCGCCCACAAAATTTAAAGCACGTATACCCATTACCGCATTGGCTAACGTTTCCGGGTTGACTTGGAACGACATGTATACATAATTTAAATCATGTACCGGAAAAATAGAATTATACATATCCGGTGATTTTGAGTGCTCACTGGGGTCGGCAAGCAACCCAAGTAAACGTGTTTTAGCATTTATAATATTCGTCATATAAGTCTCCTATTTTTCTTCAAGGGTAAAGATATTCGTGATACCGAATACTTTTTTATAACGCGCAGCAAGAATAAGCATTAAAATAAAACCAACAACAGCCACACCTGCGTCTAAAAGCATAACTTTTGTAAAGTCAGTTGAAATCAAACCTTGCGCGATTTTAGGCATTACAAACGTAGCAAGGCTCATGAATATATTATAGATTCCCGTGTTCTTGCCTTTTCCAGCAGGGAAAAAGCGAGAGAGCATTGCATTTCCCATTTGTAAAACACCACCTGCAGCCGTGAAACCAATGATGGGAGCCCCAATCGATAAAGTAAGCGAACTTGGGAATAGATAAATTGTAATTAACGTAATGGATGAAATGGCTGTATAAACAACAAGCAATGCCATATCTCGTACGCCTTTAGACATAAAGAAAGAGGTAACAAAGACAGCTGCGAAAGCACCAAATGTATAAGTGGTGGTCAATAGACGACTTGACATATCTGACATTCCTACGACATCAGTACCATAAAGTGTAACGACTTGTTGGAATAGGTAGAAAGTAGACATGCAAAAGAATGCGTAAATTATGATAATAATTCCTTCAACATAGTAATTTGGTTTATTTACAAATTGTGTTGAAGTAGTATCTTCTTTGGCTGATTTTTCAATTGCTTTATGATCAGGAAATTCCGCTTTAAGCATAATAATTCCATTGATTATTACCACAACTAGTGGAAGAATAATTGACCATCCAAACCATAAATTACGGTTTGTTAGGAAACCAATAAAAATAGGTAATAACATACCGGATGCAGCAATAAATCCTTTAACGATAACGGATGCAGTGCTAGGATTATCCGGATAAATTTCCATTAGAGCAGGATAAGAAGCGGCATCGAGGAATGAGGTTGCAGCACCTGCAATAAATGCAACGATGGACGCAACAGCAATATTGGTGTTGACAAGTAATAGACCAAAAAATAATACATAACCGGCCATACCAATACATACCAATGGCTTACGGCCAAATTTGTCGGATAATTGTCCAGCAAAGAACAGGACGATAAATTTCCCAATACCTACAGCGGAAATAACACCCATAACGCCTGCTTTATCTGTTGACCACATAATGGCAAATGAAGCGGCATTTTGGGAAATAATAATTGCTTGAATACCATGAACAAAATAGTTCATATAAAGACAGAAAGCTGTCAAATTGTATTTATTCTTTTTCATTGCTTCTCCTTCTAGAGAAGGCTACTAATAATTAAAAGGAAAATCATTCTTAATGTAATCAATAAATAAATTGAGCATCTTATTATCATTACGCGTTTTATGGACGCCTAAATAAATTGAGCGCTTGTTCTTAGGATTGCAAATAGGGCGAATGATTAAATCGTCAGTATCATAGAATTTTTTAATAGGGGTAATTGAATAACCGTAATTTAGTTTGACTAGCGATGCAATCGATAACTCATCATCAATATCGGCAATAATATTGGGTTGAACTCCAATTGTAGCAAATAGTGAGACAATTTCATTTCGTGTACCATAACGGTTTGCATACTGAATAAGCGGAAATGAGGCTAAGTCTTTGAGATCAATTGTTTCAAATTGCGCAATTTTTGACTCTTTATTAGCAATCACAACATAATCTTGGTCAAATAATTTTGTGTATTCCAGTGTTTGGTCATAAACATCAATCTTATTTATAAAGATAATATCAAAACGTCCGCTTTTAAGCCCATTAATGAGTTCTTGTGTGCTTTCACCGGTCTTTGTATCACTTTCAAACAAAGTTAATTCAATATTTTTATCACCATAATCAGATTTAAAGGCATTTATTAATGCAGGGATATAATCTGAAGTAAGGGTATATAAAAATCCTATTTTAATCACACTTGATTGATGCAGCTTCATTGATTCTATATGTTCAACCCCTTCATTAATCATGAACATTGAACGTTCAAAATAGCCAACCAACTCTTTGCCATATTGTGTTAACACTACATTTCTTCCCCGTCTTTGAAAGAGACTGACATTTAATTCAGTTTCGAGATTAGAAATCGCGTGACTTAGGGTAGGCTGTGTTATATGTAAAAGTTCAGCCGCTTTAGTGAAATGCTGAGTGCGTGCTAAAACTAAAAAATACTCAATGTGATTATAATTCATGATACCGCTCCTTTGTTGGTATCGTGTGTAACCTTTCTCTTTTACAGTTACACACTAAAACCAATTATGATAAATGACTAATGCTAAATTTCTATATTATCGCTTTGTAATAGATAAAATCTATATCAAAGAATAATTCATGTGAAAATCTTAACATTTTAGAGTTATATCTACAATGATATTATTTGTTTGTGAAAACAATAATAATAAATACAATCTTGCTAATTATCATCGATTTATATGAAAGCAAAAAAAAATCCGAACAAAGCCTCAGTAAAGAGGTTTTGTTCGGAAACTTAATTTTGAAGAATTCGTCTTAATTAACTTGATTCAATTTATTATTGAAGACTTCTCCCATAACTTGTTCTTCAATCCACTGATTGCCATCTCGCCTTAAAAGATCTTGAGCTGCTAGTGGCCCTGATGAATAGGCGTGATAACCCATTGGTTTTTGATTTCCTTTATGTGCAAGGATATCTTCCACTAAACTCCAACTTAATTGAACTTGTTTAAAACTTGCAAAGAGCGATTGATCGGCATCCATCGCGGCTTTAAGTAAACGTTCATAAGCTTCAGGTGTATTTTCCCGATTCTCGTAATTACAGCTTTGACAGAAATCCATGAATACAGTTTGATTCTCATGAGTTTGGCCAGGTTTTTTAATATTGAAGCGAAGGTAGACGCCTTCGTCCGGTTGCACCTTGATAATCAAAACATTAGGTTGTTCGTTTTCTTTTGGTTTGAACTCTATGATAATTTCAGTTGCTCGTTTATGCATCCGTTTTCCAGTCCGAATATAAATGGGTGTATCATTCCATTTTGGTAACGATGATGCGAGTTTTAAAGCTACATACGTTTCGGTCGTGGAATGGTTGTCCACTTTATCTTCATCTGTATAGGATTTCGAATCATCTTGCGCTTGATATTGTCCGTAGACGATGTCTTTCGTGAAGTCATTAATATAGAGACTTTCAAGTACCGTCTCTTGTTCACGATGAATTTCGGTTGCGGTAAAATGATTCGGTTCGTCCATTAATACGATAGATAAAAGTTGTAACAAGTGGTTTTGAAACATATCTTTTAAAGCACCCGTGTGGTCATAATAATTACCACGATTTTCAACTCCTACGGTCTCCGCCGCACTGATTTGAATGTTATTGATGGATGCACCATTCCAGCTGTCCGCAAAAATCATATTGGAGAAGCGGATGGTGAAAATATTTTGAACCATTTCTTTAGCGACGTAGTGATCGATTCGGAAAATGCGATCTTCATCGAAAATTTGAGTTAAGGTGTCATTAATGTGTACCGCAGATTTTAAATCATTTCCAAATGGTTTTTCAATAATGACTTTGCTTTGAGCAACAAGATGATGTTGATTGAGCTTGCATGCAATGGTCTCAAAGAATGAAGGTGCTACAGCAAAATAATAAAGAATTTGTGCCTTAGGGTCCAAGGATTCAAAAAAACGTTTTAATCGGGGGTAGCCTTCATCTTCAGTAAAAGTCATCTCAAAGTAAGAAACAAAACTTAAAAAGTGATCGAGGGTTTCATCTTTGACGGCAAACCGCGCTTGCTCACGAAGCCAAGGTTTGATGAGCTCGTGGTACGCTTGCGTGGTAAGTGATTGGCGCCCAATGATAACAAGATTAAAGCCGTTTGGCAGGCTGTTTGTTTCAAGTAAGTTATAGAATGCAGGAAGAAGTTTTCGGTAGGTTAAGTCACCCGTTCCACCAAAAATGGCAACAATATGATTATTTTGCTTCATTTGTTGGATTCCATTCGTGGTGGAAACTACCTTCTTTATCAACACGTTCGAAAGTGTGAGCGCCAAAGAGATCACGTTGCGCTTGAATCAAGTTTGCATTTGAGCGACCATTACGATAAGCATCAAAATAGCTGATGGCATTGGTAAATGCTGGGGCACTGATTCCAGCTTGGATTGCGAGACCACAAACATCGCGCAAGCTGCCTTGATAATCAAGTAAGCTTTCTTTAAAGGAAGCGTCTAACATTAAGTTTTGGAGTGCAGGATTTACGGTGTATGCATCGGTGATTCGATTTAAGAACTTAGCTCGGATGATGCATCCTTCTCGGAATACTTTCGCGATTGCACCGAAGTCTAAATCCCATCCATATTCAATGGAGGCATTTTTCATTAAGTCAAAGCCTTGAGCATAGGCAATAATTTTACTTGCATAGAGGGCTTGTCGAACTTGTTCGATAAATTCTTCCCGATCGTTTAATTGTATATGAGGTGCTTCATAGTTTAGAATTTCTTGTGCTTGAACACGCTCTTGTTTTTTGGCGGATATAAAACGAGCAAAAACAGCAGAAGCAAGTAGGGATGCATCCGTGCCAGTGTTTAAGGCTTCCTCAGCGGTCCATTTACCGGTCCCTTTTTGAGCAGCAGTATCTAAAATGACATCAACCATGTGCTTGCCTGTACTTGGATCAATCTCCCCAAAAATCTGTGCCGTAATCTCAATCAAGAAGCTATCTAATTCGCCTTGATTCCAATCGCTAAAGATTTGTTCAAGTTCTTCATTGGTAAAGCCGCCAACGTGTTTTAAAATGGCATAACTTTCGGCAATCAACTGCATGTCTGCATATTCAATACCGTTATGAACCATTTTAACGTAATGTCCGGCACCATTTTCACCGATGTAAGTACAACAAGGTTCACCTTGTGCTTTAGCCGAAATATCTTCTAAGATTGCGGATACGTATTGATAAGCATCCTTACTTCCGCCTGGCATGATTGCTGGGCCGAAACGTGCACCTTCTTCACCACCAGAGATACCAACACCTAAGTAGCGGAACCCGAGTGCTTCAATTTCTTGTGTGCGACGAATCGTATCTTTGAAATTTGAGTTTCCACCATCCATGATAATATCGCCTTTGTTGAGTAAAGGAATTAAGTTTTCGATAACTTTATCAACGGCTGCACCGGCTTTAACCATGAGAATAATTTTACGTGGTGCTTCAAGAGAACTTACAAAATCTTCTAAGGTTTCAAATAGGCTTAAATTTTCATGTGGGTTTTCTTGGATTACTTTCTGACCTACCGCATATGTACGATTATAAATCGAAACATTATATCCATGATCAGCCATGTTTAGGGCTAGGTTTGACCCCATAACAGCTAATCCAATAACACCTATATCATTTTTTTTCATAATTACCTCCAAAGTCTATAACTATTGTACAAAAATCTGAACTAATAAACTAGCCTTATAACTGAAGCGAAGCATAAAAAAAAACGAGTTTAACTCGTTTTTTAGATTATTTAGCTTTACCTTGGTTAGCTACAGCTTCCATTTTAGCTTTTAAAGCTTCTTGGTCGCCGAGGTAGTATTTGTCTAAGACATTGAAGTCATTATCAAATTCATAAACCAAAGGAACACCTGTAGGAATGTTTACCTTCATGATTTCTTCATCACTCATATTGTCAAAATATTTAACAAGTGAACGTAATGAGTTACCATGCGCAACAATAAGAACACGTTTTCCATCTAACATTTGAGGTTTAATGGTTTCTTCAAAGTAAGGAACAGCACGTTCGATTGTTTCTTTTAATGATTCGTGAAGTGGTAATACATCTTTATCTTCAACGGTACGGTATGCTTCCATATTACGGGGTGCACGTTCGTCTGTTGCTTCCAATTCTGGAGGTTTCACATCAAATGAACGTCTCCAAATCAATACTTGCTCTTCACCGTATTTAGCAGCTGTTTCAGCTTTATCAAGACCTTGTAACGCACCGTAGTGACGTTCGTTGAGTCTCCAATCTTTAACGATTGGTAACCATGTACGTTCCATTTCGTTCAAGATATTATCCATAGTGTGGATTGCACGTTTTAAATATGAAGTATAAACGATATCAAAATCGTAACCTTCTTCTTTAAGCATACGTCCACCAAGTTTAGCTTCTTCTACACCTTTTTCTGAAAGTTCTACGTCAGCCCATCCAGTAAAGAGGTTCTTTTTGTTCCATTCACTTTCACCGTGACGAACTACAACTAATTTCATCATAATCAATTCCTCCTAGTTCTTTACTCATTTTACACCATTCCATTTCTAAAATCTACATTTACCAGACTAGTTCATATATTGGTAAATTACACAAACAACTTTAGGGCAAAAGGTTTGAAGTAACATAGTCGATGACTATATAATAGAAAGCGTAAAACATAGTGACCCAGGAGGTAAAAGTCATGACTAAAATATTTGAAGATTTAGAATTAAGACGTTCACGTTATGGATTGTCGAAAGAAGAAGTCTTAACGGAAGCAGAAGTGGTGGAACTTGTCGAAGCATCCGTACAACATACGCCATCGGCATTTAATGCTCAAACACAGAGAGCAGTTGTTTTGTTTGGAAAAAACAGTGATACATTTTGGGATTTAACACGTGAGGAATTACGCAAAGTTGCTCCTGAAGCAGGATTTGAAAATACGGTTGCTAAATTAGAAAGTTTCAAACAAGGTCAAGGGACCATTCTTTATTATATTGATACTGATGTTGTTAAGGGACTTCAAGAGCAGTTTTCACTTTATGCCGATAATTTTCCAATTTGGGCAGAACAAGAAAACGGAATGTTACAACTGGTGACATGGACTGCACTAGCTGGAGCAGGTCTAGGCGCATCAGTTCAACACTATAATCCACTTGTCGATGCTGTTGCTGCAGAAACCTTCGAGATTCCAGCTAATTGGAAACTTGTAGCACAAATGCCATTTGGTAAAGCTATTGATGAAGTTCAACCAAAAACATTACAAGATGTTAAAGGAAAAGTTAAAGTTTTTAAATAAAAATCAGCGCATGCGCTGATTTTTATTATTCTACTTTATAGATTTGAATGGTATCGTCATCATCGAAGAAATGATAAGCAAGATCAGAAAATGATTCGGGATGTGCGATGACGGCAGGATATTTACCGTTTTTAAAGAGGTAGATGGATGTGTGCCGAACTTTTTTTAATAAACAGTTATAAATTTGAATATAATGACTTTTGCGTAGTCGCTGATCATCTTTGCAACCGGTCAAAAGTAGGGGTGTTCGCAACTTACTCAAATCATCATTAAAATAAGGTTTATTCCCAAATTTTAAAATTGAATCAGTTTCATTGACTACCATCGAATACCATTTTTTACCGTGGATTCTGCGGAGATTAAGCTTTCCGGGAATGCTTGAAAGCAATTTCTTCCGCTCTTTTTCTAATGACTCTAAAAATTGTGGTGTGGACGCTTCACCTTGGAAACTGTCTGCAATGATTTTGTGGATACGTTCAGGTTCTTTTAAGGCGATATTAACCGCAACAATTGCACCACCACTCATACCAACCAATTTTACATCGCGATAATCTTTTAAGTGAATGAGTTCTAGAACTTGTGCTGCCTCATAAGCCCAAATATCGAGGGGGAAGGCATCGATTTGCTCAGATTTTCCATAACCTAAATAATCAATAAGAACAACTTTAAAATCATCTTTATAAAAATCAATGATGGGCTTGAACACATCAGATGATGATGCATTACCATGAAGGAAAATAAGAGGATCTCCCATTCCGATTTCTTCATAAAAAATATCATGCCCCATAAAATTAAAATAAGACATACCGCAACCTCCAAAATTACAATAGACTCATTATAGCAAACTCTTACCGATAAAACACAAAGAACGATTAAGTTTTCATTTATGCAGAAATACGCAGATAAGTTGTTTAAGAAAAAAAATCATTAGGATAAAAAAGATTGTGTTAAAATTGAGTGAGAAAGGAGGTAATGGAGTAGAAATTTAAAAAGCGCCTGGCTCAATTGAGCGACGAGGAAAGAGGAGAATCGAGATTTCGGCGGATGCCTCTTCGGTTATATGGAATCGTAAGATAAGGACAAATAATACAAATCCCTTATCGGCCATAATCTAATTAATAGGAGACAATATAATATGTGTGGAATCGTAGGTTATGTTGGCATGCGCAACGCTGTCGACGTTTTAACTGTGGGATTATCCCACTTAGAATATCGTGGTTATGATTCGGTTGGATTAGCAGTCCACGAGAAACATCAGTTGAAGGTTTTTAAAGAGCAAGGAAAAATTAAAAATCTTAAACCTTTGTTGAAAACAGTACAAGAACGAAATCCAGGATGTGGGATTGGGCATACGCGTTGGGCTACCCACGGGAGTGCTTCTCGAAAAAATGCACATCCTCATGGAACGGAGCAAGTGGTACTGGTTCATAATGGTATTATCGAGAATTATGTAGAACTAAAAGACGAACTGTTGAGGGAAGGATATCGGTTTACTTCAGAGACGGATTCCGAAGTTGCAGCAAAATATTTGGATTATCTTAAAACGCAGGCATCGTCAAATCGATTAGCCATCCAAATGTTGTGTGATCGAATTGTAGGAAGTTACGCATTTGCCATCTTGTTCGCAGATGAACCGAATGTTATTTATGGTGTGCGGCACGGGAGTCCGTTGTGTATTGGTATTGGAAAACATGAAATGTTTTTGGCTTCTGATATGTCCCCCATTTTAAGTTATACGAATGAATATGTATTGTTAGAAAATAAAGAAATCGTGCGCATTGAAGCGAATAATTTTGAGGTTTTCGGACCACAAAGTAATGAGTTAGTGAATAAAACAATTCATTTTGCAAACTGGCATCAAGAACAAAGTGATTTGGAAGCATTTGACCATTTTATGTTGAAAGAAATTTATGAGCAACCCGACGTGGTCAAACGAACACTTCGTACATATACGCAGACGGATGAGTTTGGCACAAAGAATATAACATTGCCCATTCCTTGTGATTTTTTCAAAGGTATTCGAACCATTCATATAATTGGATGTGGGACTGCCCTCTATGCTGGCATGTGTGCTAAACAATGGATAGAAACGCATACGCGTTATCGCGTGACGACCCATATCGCAAGTGAATTTCGATATCACCCACTAACGCTAACAGACGAAGATTGTGTGCTGTTTATCTCACAGAGTGGGGAAACAGCTGATAGCCTCGCTTGTTTACGTATGTTGGCGGCGGAAAGCGTTAAAACCATGGGTATTGTGAATACGCAAGGGTCTTCGATTGCCCGTGAAGTGGATGTCTGTCTATATACTTGTGCCGTCTTTGAAAAAGCGGTTGCAAGTACGAAGGCTTATATGGGACAAATAACGCTTCTATATTTGGTGTCATTAATGCTTCAAGAAGGGACGCATCCGCATCAAGCGTTGGTGTCGCTCATGGAGTGTGTGGAGGCCCAACATGAAGTGCTGCAATCTCAAGATGTAATTGAAGCATTGGCGAAGAATTATGATGATATTTCATCCGTGTTCTTTTTGGGTCGTGGTTTGGATTACACAACTTCAATTGAAGCGTCACTTAAATTGAAAGAAGTTGCCTATATCATAAGTGATGCCTATCCTGCGGGAGAATTGAAACATGGAACGCTGGCGTTAATTGATCCTAAGGTGCTGTCGGTAATCACGCTAACGCAGTCTAAAACAAAAGACAAGACCATCAGCAATCTCCAAGAAATTCAAGCGCGTTCGGGTCAGATTTTATTAATAACAAATGATAAAGAATTGCAGTCATTAGTTGAACATGTTGTGCTTATTCCGAGTGTATCGGAAGATTTAATGCCACTTGTATCGATTATTGTCCATCAACTGTTTGCATACTACAGTGCTAAACAGCGTGGCTGTGACATTGATTGTCCGCGTAATCTCGCAAAATCAGTGACTGTTGAATAAAAACGTATCATAAGATACGTTTTTATTTTATTTTTTTCTTCTTGTACTCCGGGTAATATTGAGGTACGATATCGATATACGATATTGCAAGAAACATCGATACAGGAGGCGTATGAAACCATTAACAGAACCGATGCTCTTCGTACTGTTGGCACTTAAAGAGGGCGCGAAATGTGGTACGGAAATTGTCGATTTCGCGCAACACGTAACGCAACAACGTATCAAAATGGGACCTGGAACGTTATATACGATTTTGGCCCGATTTGAAGCGGAAGGTTGGATCGTAGAGATTTCAAGAACAGGGCGCATGCGAAAGTATGAAATTACCGCAAAGGGAATGCAAATGTACCATCTTGAACACGAACGACTTCAAAGTGTTGTGAAGATTATGAATGAATACTCAATAAAGTAAGAGGGGAACTTTATGAAAATAAAATTTAAACCATTGCGTTGGATGGATCAAATTCCATTAGAAGATTACTGTAATGAAATGCTTCAAACCGGTTATCGAATTATGTTTGCTTGCGGATTTATGATGATATTTAAACGTGTAGATCCAGAATACTATCGCGACAAGCAGTGTTATGTTGTTTTGGATACAAATCGCGGTTTGTTTAATCATAATACATCTAAAAATGAAAATAGTAGTGTTCGTAATTTTTTTGAATCATTCGATTTGGATTATGTGACATCATTTGGTTTTTTAAGTGTTTATATTGGCGATCGTGGATATGAATTATATACCGATGATACAACACAACAGCGGGAATTTAAACGTTTTTTTCGAGGAAATATAAAATGTGATTTGGTACTGGGTATTATGTATTTGTGTCAGCTTTATATGTTGGCGCCCAAGGCATTTGAGAGTTCGAGCTATGGACTAGGGTATGTATCGGCATTTGGAAAAAATGGATATTTTATGTTGTTTATAATCACATTATTTTGGTTTTTACATACTGGTCATAAGTGGATTGTGGGTACCTATTATCTAAAGAATACTGAAACGATTGTTCAAACTCCAATCCGTGAACGATCGAGCATTAAGCTTTTATCCATGGCTTTAGTTCTACTAATCATCTCACTGCTATTCTTACAGCCATCGATAAAACCGGTTATTGTTGTTACGATGATGCTTCTTGCGACTTATGTATGGCGCTTGTCTAATGTCATCATTAAGTCCGACACTCGTTTTAATCGAGTCGGCTATACTTTGCGCTATGTTATGGTTTTCTACTTAATTTCATCAGCCGTGTTTTCGTATGTTAGACCAACGATATCTGTTGATGAAACGGTGGATTATACAAAGTCACATCTAACGGAAAGTATTTATTTTAATCCTGCTTGTTCGTCAAATAATTTTTATGAAAGTGTATTTATTACGACGGGATATTGTCATTATCAAGGGGATAATATAGAATATCTTGAAGTGAAGTCTTCTCCTTTAGATGGTCTGATTCAAAGAGTTATTGAGAAAGATTATAACTTATCTCGTGGTTTCAACCAAACCCAAGGATGTTCGACGATGGCTCGCGGTGATGCGAAATTATGTAAAGAAGATAATGTAATTGTGATTACCACACCATAATTGAAAAATTGTGATCCTGATTGACAAAAAAAAGAGATGCTCGCATCTCTTTTTTTACTGGTTTATTTTACGAGGGCAAGAGCTCCCATTGGATCCCATGGTTCAAGTTCGATCACATCGTCTCCTTCAAGGGCTTCAAGATAGTCCTTAGGTACATATTTTTTATCAACCATAACTTGATAATTGTATTCATCGAACCATTCATCAGTCATCGTGTAATAACCTTTACGAGCATTTCGATCTGTACCCCAACTGTTTTCAACTTTCCAACGCGTTGGTTTTCCATTTTCATCAAGGTTTACACCTACAAATACCATGGCATGAGTCATAAGGCTATCGCCATAATCAAGACGACCTGCTTTATCAAGGTTGAGCTCGGTATTCAGAACACCTTTAAAATCAAATGCATCTTTGGCCATAATTCCATTTACGCGATCGTGCATTTGTCCAACATCACATCCAAACCATACCGGTTTGCCATCTTGAAGTTGAGCAATGGCAGCTTCTTTAAGGATGTGGCTTGGAGCATTAACATATTTAATTGGATCTGCTTCTTTTACGGTTCCTAAATACTTGACTGTAAATGCTTTACCATAAGGCTTGTCTTTGGTAGGGGCATTAATGATACTTACTTTATCTTTTAGATTCCAACCCACGTATTTGTTCATAAAATCAACAGGGGTAATGGTATCAATCTTTTTATAATTTCCGTCTTTGTCATGATACTCGTAACTGAAAGATTCAGGTGGGGTACCAAGGCAGAGGCAAAGAATATGATAAATTTCATATAACATTTCATCTTTGTTGCGTGGATGTTCTGATTCACGAAGTTCATATGCGAATTCACGAAGTTTAGAAGTGATGATTTTATTCATAAATGCGGAATTTGAACTGTGGTATGTTTCAGGCATTGCTTCTTTTGGAACGACACCATATTTTTCTAGAATCCCTTTAAACATATCCCATTGTCCACCATCTTGGATTGGACCTGAGAGTAAATGTTGGATGAGACGACCATCAGTTGGTTCATCTTTTGTTTCGATGATGCTTTCCAAGAAATAGTTTGCCTTTTCAAGTTTATCCCAGAAAAATGGATAACTTTCAGAGAACTCGAAGGTATCAACATTTAAACATCCAAGCACATCAGCACGCATGGTATTGAGAGATGCAAACATCCAGCAGCGACCGCTTGCCTTTTGGTTTGTGATTTGGCCGCCCTTAGCCTGAACTGAAAATGCATCTGGGTAGCGTGTTGCTAATGTATGATCAACAGCGATATCGTGGATGCCACTGTGTGTTACCGCATTTTCCAATGTTCGTGCAGCCTGATTCTTTTGATATTCTGATTTAAAATCAGATAATAATGATTGTGAAATAGCCATAAAATGACCTCCTAGCATAATTAGGTATCCCTAATTTAACAAGAATTATACTCCGATTAAATAAGGGTGTCAAGAATGGCATACCTAATAATTAGTTAATTAAACTATCTTTTAGCACTTGACTGTTGACAGTGCTAAATCATGTGTTATACTAAGGGTGTAATAGCAGTCGATACACAAGAGTGCTAAAAGGAGGCAAAAATTATGAATAACTCAGTAACAAAAAGACCAACAACACTTCTAGAAAGTTTATTTGGTGATGATCTATTAAACAATCCAGGATACGGTACAGGTATTGATATTTATCGTGAAGGTGGCAATTATCGCGTAGATGTCGAGATGCCAGGTTTTGATAAAGAAGATATTGATATTCAATTTAGCGGTGATGTACTTTCGATTAAGGCTGAACATCAAGAAACCAATGAAACGGATGAAAAGGAATACTACTACCGATCACGCAATAAAAAAGTTGTAAGTCGCCAAATCCGATTTGCGGATGTTGATGCCAGTGCCATTGATGCGAGTTACGAACAAGGGATTTTGCAAATTGTCTTACCAAGTAAAGTTGAAGAAGAAACTACCAATAAAATCAACATTAAATAATTATGAGGGCATAGCCCTCTTTTTTTATACTTATTATGTTAATTTTTGGTGAACAATGCTCACCTTTGAAATAAGAATGTTATAATTTAATGGGAGTTGATACAAATGATTCAATTATCAACAAATATACAAAAAGTTATGATGGAACTCACCGAACGTGGTTTTGAAATTTTTATCGTCGGTGGGTATGTTCGTGATGCCCTTAGGGGTCATCGCTCCTTTGACATTGATCTTTGTACCAATGCATTACCAGAACAACTCTTACAAATTTACAAAAACTATCCAATCGAACGTAACGGGCAAGAATTTGGTATCAAATTTACGTTAGACCAAGAACATTTTGAACTGTCTACGATGCGTATCGAGGGAGATTATGAAGATGGAAGACGTCCTTCGAAGGTGGAATTTATTAACAGTCTTTTTGAAGATTCGAAACGACGCGATTTTACTGTGAATGCTCTGTACTATCACCCACGTCATGGCATACTTGATTATTATAATGGCCTTGATGATTTAAAATCAGAAACTTTGCGCATTATTGGCAATCCAAAGAAACGCCTTGAAGAAGATGCTTTACGCATTGCACGGCTTTTCCGTTTTAAGTCTGAACTGGGGTTTGATATTGAATCGCAGTCATTAACAGCGGTCCTGGATTTGTTACCGTCCATTCATCGTTTGAAGTTGATTCAAATCTATGGGGAATTATGTCGCTATTTGGAAGGACCTTATTTTTTAGAAACGAGTCTTCAATGTCCGGAATTTTTAATGAATGTGTTTCCACCCCTACAAGAAGCCCAAACGTTTGAACAGAGCAATCCATTTCATCAATACTCGCTTTACGAACATACCATTCGAACGATGAATGGTATTTCCAATCGTGTCGATTTAAAATGGGTGGCTTTGTTTCATGATTTAGGGAAACTCTATGTCCAAACATTTGATGCACAGGGCGTAGCACATTATCCTGGACACGCTCAAGCAAGTTGTGTTGTTGCACATCCGTTTTTAAAAGGCTTCCAGTTTTCAAATAAAAAAATTAAGTATTTAGAAAAACTTATCCTGGAACATGATTTAAAGGTTCAACCCGTCACTTCGGAGTTGCAACAATTAATTCGTGTTCATGGCCTTGACTGGGTTCAGGATTTGATGGTTGTAAAACGTGCAGATAATTTAGAGAAAGGAGAACGCGCTCAATATCAATTACAACGTTGTTCTCATATAAACGCAATCATTGATGAAATAATTGAAATGAATTTGCCTACATCCATTCGTGATTTATCAATCAAACCCTCTGATTTAAAAATGATGGGTTTTGAAGGGAAGGCAATTGAAGAAACTTTAAATATGTGTTTGGATGGTGTTATTGAAGGCACCTTAATTAATACACATGAACAGCTTATGAAATGTATTCGGGAGGTTAATGCGTTATGAGTTACATTGAAGTTAAAGATATTACAAAAATCTATAAAGTTGGGAAAGTATCCATATCAGCCTGTGACGGGGTTGATTTTTCAGTTAATGAAGGAGAATTTGTTGTTATTGTTGGGCCTTCTGGAGCAGGGAAAACGACCGTTATGAATATTATTGGTGGCATGGATACACCGACTACAGGGAGTATTTTAGTCGATGGTAAAGCGATAACAGGGATGAGTGATCGCGAAATGACAACGTACCGTCGTGATGATGTTGGCTTTGTGTTCCAATCTTATAATCTCATTCCTAATCTTACGGCTTTAGAAAATGTTGAACTAGCAACCCAAATCTGTAAAGATGCGAAGGATCCAAAGATGATCCTAGAACAGGTTGGTCTTGAAAATCGCATGGGGAATTTCCCTGCTCAAATGTCCGGAGGGGAGCAACAACGTGTCGCAATTGCCCGGGCAATTGCTAAAAATCCCAAACTGCTTTTGTGTGATGAGCCGACGGGAGCGTTAGATACTGAAACGGGACAACAAGTTTTACGTGTGCTTCGCGACTGTTCAGATATCTATAATATGACCGTTGTCATTATTACGCATAACCAGACGATTACGGAAATTGCAGATCGCGTTATTGAAATTAAAAACGGTAAGGTAGAGCGTAATTGGACAAATAAAGACGTGAAGTCGGTGGATGATATCTCATGGTAAAGGATATTCTTCGTGAGATAAAGGCTAAATGGTTTCAATTTGTAGCCATTCTCATTATCACGGCCCTCGGGGTTGGTTTTTTTGTGGGAATTCGCGTTACAGGTTACGATATGCGAGCAACCGGAGACCGATACATGAAGGAAAGTGAAGTGATGGATTTAGAATACCGTCACAGTCTTGGTATTGACCAACCGATGCTGCAGTCTCTCAGTGAAATTGTTGACGGTGATGCGGTAGGTGTCTACGATGGCGATGCCTTTATAGGACTTCGAGATGTAGATGGTGTTGTTAAGATTATCGAAATTAATAAACAAACAGAAAAAGATTTGACGATTGTTGAAGGACGCATGCCAACTAAAAAAAATGAAATTGTGGTGGATAAAGTTCTCAATGAGCATCGTGGTTTTGAATTGGGAGATGTCGTTAAACTTAAAAAAAATGATGTATTTAAACCGGCAACGCTAACCATTGTAGGCTTTGCAGAGTCTAGTTTATATATGAACTTAGAACGTGGTCAAAGTAAAATCGGTTCGGGAAATGTCCTTGGATTTGTTTACGGCTTTGAACTCGATAAAGAAATTGATGTATTTACGAGTGCACGTTTCGTATTTCCAGAGAATGTTGATTTAGATACGCAAAAACGTCTCATTGAAGATCAAGAAGCGACACTATCTAAAGAACGTTTTGAGCGTGCTTCGGAACCTGTAGTAGAAAAACTGGAGACAGCACAAGCTGAACTTGACCAAAAGCGAGAAGAAGCAGACCTACAGTTTGGACAAGCACAACGAACATTAAATCAAACAAAGACACAGCTTAAAGATGCTCACGAAGAACTTGAAAATGGGATCCTCGAATTATCATCTGAACCGGGTCCGGGTGATTTGCAAACGAAGCTTAACAGTGCTGTTCGTCGTTTTGCGCAGACAGTCGGTGAACGTGAGAATATTTTAAAAGGTTATGAGACCGAACTTGAAATTGGTAAAAAACAATATAACCAAGCTCTCGTAGCTTTGGAAGCGAAACGTGCCGATATTGAAGCACTTAAAACTGTGGTTGAAGACTTACCTGAACCGCAAAAAACCGAAGCCTTGGCGAATATTGCTGAATTTGATAAAGCGGAGACAACACTTATAGCCACAAAAACAGAACTCGATAAAAATGCTGCAGAGATTGCAAGTGGTAAAGAGCAGCTTCAAGCGGGTCAAGAAAAGTTTAAAGCGGGTCAAGAACGCATCCAAAAAGGAATTCTAGAATATAATAAAGGATTACAATCTTTAGCGGCAGCGGAAACTTCATTTGAAAATAAGAAAGAAGAGAGTTACAAACTCTTGGATGCAGGACAGCAGGAAATTGATCAAGGTTACCAAGAACTTGAGGATGCAGATCAAGGAAAATTATATCTGTTGGATCGAGAAGATGTTCTCATCGGTTATCGGGAATTCTATCAAGACAGTGATCGAATTGAAGCAATCGGACAAGTATTCCCTCTAATATTTTTCGGTGTAGCCATCCTTGTAACCCTAAGTACGGTTACCCGAATGGTTGATGAATCGCGCATGCAAATTGGGGTATACAAAGCATTAGGGTACTCTTGGCTTGCTTCGGCAATGAAATTTGTGGGGTTCACCGGGATTGCGTGGGCGTTGGGTTCGATTTTAGGTCTTTTAATGGGCTTTTATCTCATTCCAACTCTAATTTATAATGCTTACCGAATTATGTATTTGACCCCCGAACTTGAGAGTGGTTTTGTGTGGAGTTATGCTGCGATGCCACTACTTATCAGTTTTATCTCCAGTGTTGGGGTTGCGATGCTTAAATCTATGTCCGTAAGTCGTGAAAAGGCTGCGAACCTATTACGACCACCTCTTCCCAAAAGCGGTCAACGCATTTTACTTGAGCGCATTCCGTTTATTTGGAATCGCCTCAGTTTCCTTTACAAAGTCAGTTTACGAAATCTGTTTCGAAATAAAACCCGCTTTGCCATGACCATCCTTGGTATTGGTGGATGCTGTGGTTTACTCATTACCGGTTTCGGGCTCAAACATTCCATTTATTCCATCGTCGATAAACAATTTGATGAAGTAATTCAATATGATGCGATGGTTCTTTATGATAAAGAACTCGCGACAGATGGGATTGCTGTCGACGATGCAATCCATATTGCTACAGAAGCCGTTAAGGTTGATGACTTGGATGCGACGTTGTATGCGGCACAAGATTTTAAATCACTACCCCATTTTATACAATTGCGTGATCGCCATACAAAAGCGGCAATTTCCGTTTCAGACGAGACAGTTGTAATTACTGAAAAATTAGCGATTTTGAAGAATGTTGACATCGGTGATACATTGGTTTTTAGAGTGAATGAACACGACTATGAACTTACTGTGGGCGGTATTTCGGAAAACTATGTGTCGCATTACATTTTTATGAGTGAAGCGCAATATGAGACGCTTACAGGAAAAAAACTTGATGAAAACATGTATTTGTTTAACACGCAAGATGATCACGATAAGGTTTCAGAACAATTACTCAGTCAAGATTCAGTCTTTAATGTAAGCTTTTTAGGTGATATGCGTGAATCTTACCAAGATATGATGGGAAATTTTGATATTGTTATTTACGTTATTGTTGGGGCAGCTTTTGCATTAGAGGTTATAGTGCTACTCAATTTGATCACGATGAATATCAGTGAACGTTATAAAGAACTGGCAACGCTTAAAGTGCTGGGGTTCTATCCAAAAGAATTAGCGACATACATTCTGCGTGAGAATGTCATTCTTACGGTCATTAGTCTAATATTTGGTGTCGGTTTTGGATACTTCCTACACCAATTCGTGATTCTCCAAGCGGAGCTGGATGCGATCATGTTTAATCGCGAACTGCTACCTGCAAGTGTGCTCGTGGCAATTGTGATGACTTTCGTCTTATCGCTTACGATTAATGTATTAATGGCGCGTAAGGCAAATCATGTTAATATGAGCGAAGCATTGAAAACATTTGATGATTAAAATCTAAAAAGAGGCATTTGCCTCTTTTCGCTTCAATGCATCAATACCATGAAAATATGATATAATTATTTATATTAAAGACAACGACACAATGCCTCAGTATTGACAAGTGAGGGTGTAGTTTGTAGAATTACTGTTATAGAAAATTTGGAGGATTGTTTGTGGAAAACAGTGACCAGGATAGTTATCCTAAAAGGAATCAGATAAATCATTTAATTGTAGGGGGAGGTCAATCATGTTTGTACAAATCTTAACCCTATTGTTTTTAGTGTTTTTAAACGCATTTTTTGCTGGAAGTGAGCTTGCTTTCGTTTCAGTTAATAATAATAAACTCAAAAGCATGGCCGATGAGGGTCATAAAAAAGCGCAACGCGTATTGGAATTGAAGCAAGTACCAAACCGTTTTTTATCAACGATACAAATTGGTGTATCGCTCGCAAGTATCTTGTCAGGGGCTTTTGCTTCAGAGGCATTTGCTCAGGTTTTAACGGATTGGGTTGTAAGTAATGGATGGCTTGCTGCTACGGTAATGAAACCAATTTCAATGATTTTGATTACACTATTAACATCATATTTGATGTTGGTTTTTGGTGAATTGGTGCCAAAGCGAATTGCGATGACAAGTCCAGAAAAATTCGCGTTTTTTGTAGCGTATCCAATTACCGTGTTGGCGGTCCTTACTAAGCCACTGGTCAAAGTTTTATCGCTATCCACGAATTTAGTATTGAGAATTATTGGTATCGATCCAAATAAGGCAGAAGATGAAGTGACTGAGGAAGAAATTCGTATCATGGTTGATGCGGGAGAAATTGATGTCACGGAAAAAGAAATGATTAACAATATCTTTGAATTTGATAATTTGGATGTTGCGGATATTATGACGCACCGTACTGAAGTTGTTGGTATTGATGTATCAAGTACTTTTGAAGAAATTATGGAACTTGTAGATGAAGAACGTTTTACGCGTTATCCAGTTTATGAAGACAGTATTGATAATATAATTGGTTTGATTCATCTTCGTGATTTGTTGCGTTATGTTAAAGATCATCGCGATGATGAAATTTTTGAAATTAAGAAAATTATTCGTGAACCCTATTATGTTCCCGATTCAAAACGTACGGATGAACTCTTTAGAGAGTTGCAAAATAGCAAGATGCATTTCGCAGTTGTTATTGATGAGTACGGCGGAACTGCTGGAATTGTAACCATGGAAGACCTCATTGAAGAAATCATGGGGAATATTATGGATGAGTATGATGAGGAAGAAGAGCAAGAGATTGTTGCTGTTGATCTGGACGAATACTTAGTAGATGGTGCTTGTGATATTGAAGATTTAGAGGATGTCCTTGAAATTAATTTACCAATTGAAGATTATGATACTGTTAGTGGTTTTGTAGTTGGACAAATTGGTCGTCTACCAACTGAGGAAGACGTTCGCGAAGATTTATCCGATGTCCTTTATCATGGATACCGTTTCTCGATTATGGAACTTGATGAAAAAGTAATTGCACGAGTTCGTGTAACAAAAGAAAAGGAAGTCGATCTCGACTCCCTTGAAGATTAAATATAATACATATTACCGTCGCCGGATTCATCTTTAATGAGTTCGGCGATTTCTTTTAGTTTGATGCCTTTTAGTGTTTCACGTAAAGCTTCATCAATTGGGGTATATAAATGGGTGCATAATGCCGCATTAATAATATTGTCATCTGTCGAAGCAGGGGTTTTCTCAAAGAGAGAAGGTTCTAAAGCATTGAGGATATTAAACATATTGCATTCTTTTGATTTTAAATAATATCCACCCGCCGGTCCTTTGACTGCATCAACAAGATTCGCTTGTTTTAAACTTGAAAAAACTTGTTCAAGATAAATTTTAGAAATATTGAGGTGTTCAGCGATATTAACCAATGTTGTGAGTTCTTGATCATTAATATGCATATACGTCATCGCTGCAATTCCGTAGCGTGTTCGTGCGGATAATTTCATGTCATCACTCCTTATTACCTACAATGTTATGTCTTTTACTATGTAATGTCAATAAAAGGGACAGAGTGTTTGGATTGACACAAATACAATCTGTTGTATAATACATATATAACATATAGGTAAAGGTGATAATATGAAAACATATAAAAATATAACAGAACTTATTGGACGAACACCCCTCGTAGAACTGAATAACATTTCAAAAGAAGCAGGATTAAAGAATCCTATTCTTGCAAAGGTTGAATTTTTTAACCCCGGTGGTAGTGTGAAAGATCGTATTGCATTTGCAATGCTAACGGAAGCACGCAAACAGGGTTTGGTAAATGATGAAACGGTTATTATTGAGCCAACCAGTGGTAACACAGGAATTGGGCTTGCATCCATTGGCGCATCGATGGGACTTCGCGTAATCTTAACAATGCCCGAAACAATGAGCGTAGAGCGCCGTAATTTACTAAAAGCTTATGGTGCAGAGTTAATTCTTACTGACGGCGCAAGTGGCATGAAAGGTGCTATCGCAAAAGCTGAAGAACTCGCAAAAGATTTTGGAAATTCCTTTATCCCAGCGCAGTTTGACAACACCGCAAATGTTCAAGCGCATTATACAACTACAGGACCAGAAATCTATGCCGATACGGAAGGCGAAGTTGATATATTCATTGCCGGAATTGGAACTGGTGGTACAATTACAGGTACAGGTTCATTTTTAAAAGAAAAGAATGAATCAGTTCAAATTATTGCAGTGGAACCGGAAAACTCAGCAGTTTTATCAGGTGAAAAACCAGGACCTCACAAACTTCAAGGTCTTGGAGCTGGTTTTGTTCCATCGATTCTTCAAACAGATTTGTATGATGAAGTGATTCGAATTACGGATGCAGAAGCATTTGAAATTGGCCGTAAATTGGCTCAAAATGAAGGATTGCTTGTTGGTGTTTCTTCCGGTGCAGCAGTTGCGGCAGCGTTAAAAGTAGCACAACGTCCAGAAAATGAAGGCAAAACAATTGTTGTTGTATTGCCGGATACGGGCGAACGTTACTTGTCGACACCAATGTTTAACGAATAAAATAAAATTTAGGAAAACAACATCATATCGATGTTGTTTTTTTTCTAATTTCAATCGTTTTATGATAAGATTTAAACTATAGAGAGATTGTGAGGATGAGAATCATGACGAAGAAAAAACAGGCACGATATCAACAAATTGCTCTTGATATTGCAGCTCGTATTGCACGTAATGATCTAATAGAAGGCGAACGGATTTCGGGCCGCTCCATATTATCAAGCGAATACGGCGTTTCTCCTGAAACAATTCGGAGAGCGATGAGCTTGCTTGAAGAGGTCGATGTTGTGCATGTTGCCAACAATTATGGGGTTATTATTGGTAGTAAAGAAGCTGCCATTAGTTATCTTGATTCCTTTTCTTCAGTAACGGATGTGACGGAACTCAAACATCGTTTAACATTTTTAATGGATAAACGACATGAAATTGATGAAGAAATTAACACAATTGTGAGTCAAATTGTAGATTTATCAAGTCGCTTTACATTTTCAGATCCTTTAAAACGCTTTGAGTTTTCTTTACGGGCGAACTCAAAATTAATTGGGCAGACGATCGGGAGTTCTGCGTTTTATCAAACTACGAAAATGACAATTATTGCTTTAAACCGCAAGGGGGCGATGATTTTATCACCGGGCCCAGATGCTGTATTTGAGGAAAATGATGTCTTAGTGGTGGTGGGACATGTCGCAGATGTCGCAAAGGTAGAAATGTTGGTCCAAGGCTAGTCAAATAAGTGTTGATGTGGTAAAATGGTGTTGAAAAATCGTACTAAAGATATATTGGTTCAAACGTTGTTTTTAGAGACAAGTTGGTTGGTGAAAAACTTGAACAACATTGGATCGGTGCTCCTTTAGAAGATGAGGAAACTCCGTATTGTTTGCGTTAAAAACATGTGAGATGTATACACTTGTATAAATCAGGATGGTACCGCGTGAAAACGTTCCTGGAGGGAATGTTTTTTTTATGTTTAGGAGGAAGTTATGAAGCAACTTACAAGCAGTGAAATTAGAAATATGTTCTTGGATTATTTTAAAGCACAAGATCACATGATTGAACCGGGTGCACCCCTTGTGCCAATTGATGATGATACGCTATTATGGATTAATTCTGGGGTAGCAGCTTTAAAGAAATATTTTGACGGCCGTGTTAAACCTAAAAAACCTCGTATTGCTAATGTTCAAAAGTCTTTACGAACGAATGACATTGATAATGTAGGAAAGACAGCACGTCACCATACATTCTTTGAAATGCTCGGAAACTTTTCAATTGGTGATTATTTTAAAGAGGAAGCTATCGGATTTGCGTATGAATTCTTATTTTCAAAAGAGTGGCTTGATTTAGATATTAACAATGCTTACTTTAGTGTACACACGGATGATCACGAAGCTTACGATATTTGGGTCAATAAATATCATGTTGATCCGTCACGAATTTTGCGTACGGATGATAACTTTTGGCAAATTGGGGATGGTCCTTGTGGACCAAACTCAGAAATATTCTATGACCGCGGTCCAAAGTATGACCCCGAAAATATTGGAGAACGCTTATTCTTCGAAGATCTCGAGAATGATCGCTATGTGGAAGTATGGAATATTGTTTTCTCACAATTTGATGGTGTTGAAGGCGGAGATATTCATACTTTTAAAGAATTACCACAAAAGAACATTGATACAGGAATGGGATTCGAACGACTTGTAAGTATTGTTCAAGATGGTGATACAAACTTTGATACAGACTTATTCATTCCGATTATTCAAGCAATTGAAGCACTGACTCCCCATAAATACCAAGATAATGTGATGGCTTATCGTGTTATTTCCGACCATATTCGTTCGCTTGTCTTTACACTTGCAGATGGGGCTGTGTTCTCAAATGAAGGACGTGGCTACGTATTGCGCAGAATTCTTCGACGTGCGGTACGTTTTGGGAAGGTTCTCGAGATTGAAGGAACATTCCTACATACGCTTGTGGATGATGTGATTGCGGTTATGGGTGAGGCTTATCCCAATCTTTCTGATCATCGTGATATGATTATGAAACTCATATTAAGTGAGGAGGAACGTTTTGCGAAAACACTTGCTGGTGGTGAAAAATTACTTCTTGATACGATTGAATCGAATAAAGATGGAATAATTACAGGTGAGGTTGCCTTTAAACTCTACGATACGTATGGTTTCCCAATCGAATTAACTCAAGAAATTGCTGATGAACATCGTGTCACCGTCGATTTAGAAGGTTTTAAAGCTTCCTTGCAAGAGCAAAAAGAGCGTGCAAGAAACAGTCGACAAAAAGTTGAATCCATGGGTTCGCAACAAGAAGATTTACTGAATTTCAAAGCAGAAAGTGAATTTCTTTATGATACCTTTGAAACGAAGGGGCGCGTTGTAGGGCTCTTTGTTGAGGGTAAACTTGTTGATTCCTTTACGGGTAAAGGACATGTTGTTTTTGATAAGACATGCTTCTATGCTGAAAGTGGTGGACAAGTTGCGGATACAGGAACTATTGAATCCGATAGTGCTAAAGGTCACGTACTTGATGTGAAAAAAGCGAACGGAGGTCAACCACTTCATTTTGTTGAAGTGGATGGCACGATTACAATGGGACAAGAATTCGATCTTCGAATTGATGCGAAACGTCGCGTATTAATCCGTAAAAATCACTCCTGTGTTCATTTACTTCATGCTGCGTTAAAAACTGTTGTAGGAGATCATGTTTCCCAAGCAGGGTCGTTTGTTGATGAAAACTATTTCCGCTTTGACTTTTCCCACTTTGAAAAAGTTACCGACGAGCAACTCGAAACAGTTGAGCGAATGATCAATGAGTGGATCGCGGCTTCATTACCAATCACGGTTGTTGAAAAGCCACTTGAAGAAGCTAAAGCAATGGGAGCTATGGCTCTGTTCTCAGAGAATTATGGTTCTGTTGTACGGGTCGTAACGATGGGTGATGTTTCTATGGAATTATGTGGTGGAACACATGCTCATGGTACGGGAGAAATTGGAGTCTTCAAGCTTGTATCTGAAGAAAGTGTAGGCTCTGGCGTACGTCGTATCTTAGGTAAGACAAGCTTTGGTGCGTACGAAGATTACAAAGAAACAGAAACGAAAATGGATGCAATTCGCACTCAGTTAAAGTTATCTCCTCAAAAATCTATTTCGTCAAAAATTGAAGAGATGGAAGCAGACATGAAATTATTAGAAGGTAAGTACAAACTAATGATGGCCGATGTTCTTAAAGCGAAAACACAAGAGTACATCGAAAAAGCGCATGTTGTCGGTAATGACCTTCGATATGTATGGATTGACATGGAAGATCAAGAAATGAATGTTGTCAAAGAACTTGTTGAAAAAGTTCGTGATCACGTTGATATCGTCTTCGTTGCAAATCATAAAGTGTCTGCAGTGACTTTCGTAGTTGGATGTAGTGATAAAGCAATTAAAGCAGGAATCAAAGCAGGAGACTTAGCGAAAGAGGCAGCACTAACAACAGGGGGTAATGGTGGTGGTAAACCCAACTTTGCTCAAGCTGGTGGTAAAGATGTTTCGAAAATTGAAGCAGCTAAATTAGTGATTTCTAACAAAATTGCTTAATAACTTTATCTTTTAGAGTTTATACGATAAAATAAAGACAAAGGATGTGATATAAATGTCGAAACACAATGTGACAGAAACAATGGCTTTCAATTCAGATGAAGTGCGTCGTGATCGAATTAAAGAAATCCTTGCTGAAGTTGAATCAGCACTCGAGGAACGTGGCTATCAAGCAGTCAGTCAAATCTCTGGGTATTTAATCTCAAATGACCCAGCTTACATCTCATCACACAATAACGCGCGTGTGAAGATTCAGGAAGTAGAACGTTACGAAATTATTGAAGAGTTAGTGCGTTTTTATCTTAGTGAAAAATAAATGATCGGTAAGATAATAGGTCTCGATTTAGGCTCTAAAACATGTGGTGTTGCTTTATCGGATGGGCTGGGTATGTATGCTCATCCGGTAGAGACACTCTATTATAAAGCGTCAATTGATGAGTTAAAAGAACCTTTAGAAGCATTAGTCACTAAAGAGCGCGTAAAAGTAATTGCTTTGGGTTTTCCTAAGATGATGAATAATGATGTTGGGGAACGTGCCCAAATTTCTGAAGAATTTAAAAAGACATTGGAGTCTTGGTTTAATTGTGAGGTTGTTTTAATAGACGAACGTCTTACAAGTGTCGTTGCAAATCGCCAACTTATTGATCAAGATGTATCACGAAAAAAAAGAAAGAAAGTTGTCGATCAACTTGCGGCAGTCCATATACTTCAAACCTATTTGGATAAACGCCGTTTTATGGAGGGAAATTAAAATGGAAGAAAAATCACTAATTGTCATCAATGATGACGGAACTGAACAAGAAATGGAAATCTTATTTACATTTGATGATGATACATTCAATAAAAAATATGTATTGTATGTAAGTCCTGAAGATACAACAGGCGAAGTATTTGTCTCAAGTTATGAAGAGGATGGCGCATTAAATGCCGTTACAGATCCAAAAGAATGGGCAATGATTGAAGAAGTTTTTAATGCATTTGTAATTCAACACGATGAATCAAATGAAGAAGGCACTTGTGCTTGCGGTCATAATCATGAAGAAAAAGAAGCTTCAGATGATCATGAATGCAATTGCGGATGTGGTCATGACCACTCACACTAAGAAAATTCTTGGTGGCCTTTTGCTTCTTTGTGTGATTGCGGTAGTAGGCTTTATGCTTCTTTTCAATATCAACACACAGAGCGTTACAAAGGACAGTCAAACTGTTCTTTTTAATGTAAATGAAGGGGACACCATGTCTTCGGTGATTGATCGGTTAGCAGATGAGGGAATCGTACGATCGTCTTTCTTTACAAAAATAAAGGCAAAACTCGGTCACCACAGTGAATTGTTTGAAGGTCAGTTTGTATTAGATAAAAGTTGGGATGTTGAACACATTCTTAATTATCTTGAACGTCCCTCTTATGTAGATGATAAAACCGGATCGGTTACGATTACGCTTGTTGAGGGAAGTTGGGCAAAAGATATGGCCAAAAAGATTTCAGCTGTAACGAACACGAAAGCGGAACGATTCCTTGAACTTTGGAATGATCCAAAATATATTGAATCATTAATGTCTCAATATGAAGTCTTATCAAAAGATTTACTTAAAAATAAAGACGCAAAGGTTCTGCTCGAGGGATACCTTTACCCAGACACCTATGAGTTTAATGTCAATAATTCTGAAGAAGAAATTACAGAGCGACTCATCGCAAACGGTAATGATAAATATCAAAATTACAAGGATAAAATTTCAACATTGAATCTAACGCCTTATGAACTTTTCAGTTTAGCGTCGATTGTTGAGTATGAAGCTCCAGGTTATGAAAATATGCGCGATGTTGCAGGGGTCTTTATCAATCGTCTGAACCAAGGTATGAAACTCGAATCAAGCGTGACAATTTGTTATGCCCTGTATGAATTTGATGACTGGGATGATTGTGAGTCAATGACCAACAATCAAATTGATTCTCCGTATAATACCTATCGATATGAGGGGATTACACCAGGACCGATCTTAAATCCATCTGAATCGGCCATTGAAGCAGTGTTAAATTATTCGCATCATGATTATTTATTCTTTGTGGCGAATGTAAAGGCAGATAAAAACGATCCAGACTATGGGAAAATATATTATTCAAAAACATTTGAAGAACACGATGAGCGTGTAAAAGAAATACTTCATTAAGTATGAGGAGGCTATAATGAATCCAATTGTTATTGGGATTGCCGGAGGAAGTGCATCCGGAAAATCGAGTATTGCAAAAAAATTAAAGAAACATTTTGATGAAACTCAAAAAGTGGTAATCATCAAAATGGATGATTACTATAAAGATCAAAGTCATTTACCCATGGAAGAACGATTGGAAACCAATTATGATCATCCTTTTGCTTTTGATATGGATCTTCTAGTTGCGGATGTGAAAGCTTTAAAGAATGGTGTTTCGATCAATAAACCTGTGTACGATTTTATGAATCATACACGCAGTCAGTATTCAGAAGAAATTCAGTGTAATGACGTTATTGTACTTGAAGGGTTAATGACATTAGATGATGCACGTTTACGGGATTTACTCGACATTAAGGTTTTCGTGGATGCACCGGCAGACATTCGTTTTATTCGACGACTTGTTCGTGATGTTAATAAACGAGGACGAACTTTAGATCATGTTATTGAACAATATATGTCCACCGTTCGTATAATGCATGAACAGTTCGTAGAACCATCAAAGCGCTATGCCGATATTATAATTCCCGAAGGGGCTCATAACACAGTTGCCATTGATCTGCTTACAACTAAAATAAGTAGTATCATTGGTACGAGTGTGGTATAATTTTTATTCAAGGAGTGATGAACATGACAGAAAGAATTCCTGTAACACAGGCTGGTTTAGATGAATTAAATCGTGAGCTTCGTCAATTAATCGAAGTTGAACGTCCAGAAGTTATTGAAGATTTAAAAGCAGCGCGCGCACAAGGTGACTTGTCTGAAAATGCTGATTACGATGCAGCACGCGATCGTCAAGCTCGTGTTGAAGCACGCATCCGCGAAATTGAAGCAACATTAACTAAAGTTGAAATCATTGACGGTGAAAAAGCTAAAAAACATAAAACTGTTGGCCTTGGGGCAACGGTAACAATCTATGATATGGAAATGGAAATTGAAGAAACATTCTCGATTGTAGGTTCTGTTGAAGCAGATCCTGAAAATGGTAAACTATCCAATGTTTCACCACTAGCTCAAGCTATGAACGAAGCCAAAGAAGGCGATGTTGTAGAAGTTCAAGTTGATGAACCTTACGAAGTTAAAGTCCTTAAAATAAACTAAGAAGCATGCGCTTCTTTTTTTTATGTCGTCAATGCGTCAACGCATAATTAGTATAGGGGTGAGTGATGCGGATTCTTGGTATTGTTTTAGGGATGCTTGGAATTCTCATTTGGGGCTTTAGCGTTCAGATGATTCGTCCAAATACACCTAAAAAACTGGAAATAATTCTTGATCTAGGTTCTCAACAATATCCTGTCACGGTGATGCCTGAGGAAACACTCGATGATATTTTGCTCCGGTTGGGTTTTAAACGTGAAAATTTTAAAAATATCCCGACTGATTTCGAATTCTATGAAGGTCAAGTGGTTAAGTTGGAACAAGATACCCCATGTATTTCGCTTAATTACGCTACCCGCGAAGAATTAATGCAAATTAAAGGGATTGGGCAACGAAAAGCAGATGCAATTATTCAATATCGTTTGCGTTATAACGGTTTTACTAAGGTTGATGAACTTCAAAATATTAAAGGCATTGGACCTAAAATGTTAGCGCGCATCCGTGATGATGTATGTATCTAATCTATGGATTGTTGCTTGGGTCATGGGTTGAACCAATGGTTCTCAAAGCACTTATTTGTATTTTATGGTTTCTGCTGCTTCTTTATCTTCGTGATCCCTGGCGTCTCTGCTTTCCGGCCATCTTTCTGATAATGGTGGTGTTTCATCAATATCTAACGACTTTATTACCGCTTGGATATGTTTTTGAAATCAATGATCATTATAGTTTGATTCAGGGTCTTTATTTCAAAATTCGTTTAGAGGGACGTTATCAAGGGAATCTCGGTGATTTTGTTTGGTTTAACGAATTTGTAAATCGGGAGTACGTTTCATTGAATCGGATTGTGCGAATGGGGTCGCTACCATTCATACAGCACACTTACGAAACGATACAAAAGTATCCGCATATTCATGCATATTTTTTTGAAAACAAAACAAGTTACTTTTCCTTTGTGTCCTTTCAAATTCGAGCTATTTCGAAATGTTTAGTATTAATCAAACAACGCTTCAACATTCCCATCCATTCCAAAATTTTGAATTGTATCGTGACGCTTTGGTATCAATACTTATTTGGTGTCAATCCTTCCAATCTTAATTTTTTATTAAGGCAATTTGTGACACCAGCCCATGCACTCCTTTTGCTCACGGTGTTTATACAGAATCCGTTAAAGCAACCGGCAATCTTGATTTCATATGGACCGATGTTGGTGATGCATTTAGGCTATATTTTCTGTACCATACCAAAATGGCTGTTGCGAACGGCTATTATTTTTTATACTTGTAAACGTTTGGATTTAATAAGCTTAAACTTAGCGAAACTGTTTTCTCCCATCTTGGGGGGATTCTTAGTGGTGCTTCATTTTTCAGTTTTAAGTGGAGTTGCATTAGATGCGATGGAAGAATTACTTGCACATTGGTTCTTATTAACTCAGGCGATTGAAGCACGATGGGTTATATACGGTATGCCACCTCTAATCTGTTTTGTGATGATTATCTTGGTAAAATCCAAGAAACATGCAATCCTGTGGTGTGCATTGACAGGGTTTATTACTGTATATAATCCATTATTCACGGTAACTTTTATCGATGTTGGGCAAGGGGATAGCATTTTAGTGCGTGCGCCTTTTTCGGCTCATGTTACCTTAATTGATACTGGCAAACCATCGGGTTATCCCGAAGTTAAACGTGTACTGGCCCTTTATGGTATTCGAAAGCTAGATCAGCTAATTATTACCCACGAAGATGCAGACCATGATGGTAATCGCAATCGGATTCTAAAGGATTACAATGTGATAAAGGTGATTGATAAAAAAGGAATGGAGCCCGAATTACTGACTGAATTTCTCGAGGGAAAGGTGTATCCATCTAAAAATGATAACAGTATCCTTTTGAGTTTACAGATTAAAGATCATACCTTAATGTTTATGGGCGATGCGTCAAGAGAACAAGAACGTGATTTGGTAGCTTTATACGACTTTAAAACACCCATACGTATTCTAAAATTGGGCCATCATGGTTCAAAAACATCTACAGATCCCCGTTTGCTTGAGGTGCTTAAGCCGGACTATGCGATTATTAGTTCAAATCCTCGAACATACGGTCATCCCCACGATGAAGTGATTCATCGCTTAAAACAACACCGCATTCAGATTCTTGAAACATCAAAGGCAGGCAGTATTCATTTTGTATTTACACCATTCTTTGATTACATTGTGTCAAAGCGTGGGGTCTTTGGTATAATAGAGTAGGTGATAGTATGTTAGACGTAATCGTAGGAAAAGAACCTTCGCTTGTTAAGGCAAAGGTGGATAATATCGTTAAAGAATATGAAAATCAATATGGTGCATTTGATGTATCTTTTTTTGATACGCGTGATAAAGGATTTACGTTTGATCAATTACTCGAACGAGTAATGACCGTTTCGATGTTTGGTGATAAAAAAGCAATCGTACTATCGACACATGATGATATGGTTAAAGATTTTGAAGCATCTTTAGGGGAACTTATGGCGCAAGTTATGTTTGACGTTAGTCTGATTATTACATTTGAAAAAAAACCACTCGTCAAATCCGTAATTGGAAAGGCAATCGCCAAGCATGCACGCGTTCATCAAATTAAAGATCCGGATATTGGTCAGCTCAGTTTGTTGATGAAAAACGAAGTCGAAAGATTAAATATCGATATCTCGCAGCCAGCGATGGTGGAATTATTGGCGCGAATCGGCCATGATGTCGCACGTTTGTATGAAGAACTTAATAAACTTAGTTTAGTGGGTGAACGGATCGAACGAGAGCATGTTTGTGTTCTTGTCTCTAAAAATATCGATGAGGATATTTTTGCTATTTCAAATGCACTTTTAGAAAAAAATATTGGAAAAGCATTTGAAGTTTATCAAAACCTACTGGCGCAAAAAGTGGACCCACTTGCATTACTCGGTCTTGTTGGAAGTAGTCTTCGTAAAATTTATCAGGTCAGTGCTCTTTACGAAGTGGGGATGTCAAATAAGGGGATTGCAGAGCGGTTATCGCTCTCAGAAAAACAGGTATATTTTCTGGTGAAACATCAAATGCGTCCATCGTTTGGGCTTCTAACGTTGTTGGATCAATTGGCTCGTATCGATCAAGATGTTAAGCAAGGAAAAATTGACCGATTTGTAGCTTTTGAACTGTTTATGATTCAAGCCATGATATAAAAAAATAACCTTCTTAGAAGGTTATTTTACTGAGTTAAGTTTTAAAGCTACATTCGATTTTTTACGAGCTACATAATTTTTGTGGTGAATGTTGCTTGTCATCGATTTGTCTAATAATGAATTAACTTGGCTGAATAGTAATTCGGCTTTTTCTTTGTCGCCAGCTTCAATTGCTGTATTGAAACTGCGTAAAGCTGTTTTTAAACTTGAACGTTGGCTCTTGTTTGCAGCTTCCGATTTTCTATTCGTTTTTGTTCTTTTTGCATTACTTGCAATTATTGCCATAAATTGCCACCTCCCAATGTGTATTTATTGTAACACGTTTCAAGTTCACGCCATGTGTAAGTTCGGTGATATAAATTTCACATTTGGACAGTAGGTGTTTTCCGCAAAACATGAATGAACTATACACTTGTTTCGAGCACGTGTTATAATATGTGCTAGGATGTGATAATATGCGCGTTATGTTTATGGGAACAACACCTTTTTCGTGTGTTGTATTAAAACAATTATTAGATGATGGCTACGATGTGGTTGCTGTGGTGACACAACCCGATCGACCATTTGGACGAAAAAAAGTATTAAAAGCTCCGCCAGTGAAAGTACTCGCTCAGGAGTATCAAATTCCGGTAATTCAACCAAAACGGATTAAGGAATCGGTTGACGAGGTTTTAAGTTTTGAACCCGATTTAGTGGTGACATGTGCTTATGGACAAATTGTTCCAAAAGCAATTCTTGATTATCCAAAATTTCTTTGTTTGAATGTTCATGCTTCGCTTTTACCGAAGTATCGCGGAGGTGCACCGATTCACTGGTCAATTATTCGTGGCGAGAAAGAAACGGGTGTCACATTGATGCGTATGGATGTAGGAATGGATAGTGGTGACATGTTGGCATCACGATCAGTTGCTATTGAAGATACGGATATGATGGGTGATGTAGAAGCAAAACTGATGGATGTTTCTAAAACACTCATCCATGAGGATTTAAAAGCTTACCTTGAAGGGACTTTGTCCTTTGTTCCTCAAGATAAAGAAAAAGTAACATTGGCTTATACGATTCAACGTGATGACGAATTTATCACGTTTAACCGAGATGTTGTAGAAGTCTATAATCATATACGTGGTTTGATCCCATGGCCTGTGGGGTACGGAACCATTGAGGGTATGAATGTTAAGTTTCATGGTGTAACCATGAGTGATACAAAACATGCTTACGAGCCAGGTGTAGTCGTAAGTGTTGATGAAGCAGGATTGACGATTGCATGTATTGATGGGACGGTAACCATAACTAAGATTCAACCTGCAGGAAAACCGGTGACATCAGCGAATGATTTTGCGAACGGACTCGGACGAAACTGGAAGGGGAAACGATTTGAATGAGAGAAAACTATGAAATAAAGCGTACCCAAACGCTTGTTTTGATTGGTATTGTGACGGCCCTAATTGCAACGGTAACTTTAGTCTTGAAAATCCCATCTGCAACGGGTGGTTATCTTAATCTCAGTGATTTCGTGATTATGCTTTCCCCGATCATGTTGCCACTTGGTGGCGCAATTTTCGCAGCTGGTGTTGGTTGTGCATTAGCAGACCTTGCAGGTGGCTATGCTGTTTATGCTATTTTTTCACTCTTCATCAAAGCAGGTGAAGTAATAATTATAAAACTTTTAGAACGCTATCTCGATACACGTCAACGCTGGATTCCATTCTCCCTTGCGGCACTTTGGATGATGGTGATGTATGGTTTTGTCGCAGTGTTTCTAACCAAAAGTTGGCCATCGTTTTTTGTTGCTTTAAGAGGCGATGTGTTTCAAGGAATTTTCGCAGTCATACTAGCGACAATTTTCTATCCAAGATTTCAAAAATTGATGAAATATTTAAGAGGTAACTAAATGAATCAAAAGAATATTCGAAATTTTTCAATTATCGCTCATATTGACCATGGAAAATCAACATTAGCGGACCGTATTTTAGAACAAACCCATACTGTAGCACATCGTGATATGCAGGCTCAATTGCTTGATCAATTAGATCTTGAGCGTGAGCGTGGTATTACGATTAAATTGAATGCAGTGCAATTAGCTTATAAAGCAGATGATGGTCAAGATTACATCTTCCATCTTATTGATACGCCAGGTCATGTTGACTTCACCTATGAAGTATCGCGCTCTTTAGCGGCATGTGAAGGTGCAATTTTAATTGTGGATGCAACACAAGGGATTCAAGCGCAAACGTTGGCAAATGCCTATCTTGCAATTGAAAATGATTTGGAGATTATGGTTGTAATTAATAAAGTCGACTTACCATCAGCAGATCCTGAACGCGTTAAACGTGAAATTGAAGATGTCCTGGGGATTGATGCAAGTAACGCACCACTAATCAGTGCAAAGACTGGTTTAAATGTCGATCAAGTCCTTGAAGGCATAGTTAGACAAATCCCTGCTCCTAAAGGAGATATTAATGCGCCTTTAAAAGCGTTGGTTTTTGACTCGATTTATGATGCCTATCGTGGTGTTATTGCGTTTGTAAATATTAAAGAAGGTCAAGTTAAAATTGGTGATGAAATTAAATTTATGGCTTCTGGAGCAGTCTTTGAAGTCACTGAATTAGGAATTCGGACACCAAGTGAAGTGAAAAAAGATAAACTGGTAACTGGTGAAGTAGGCTGGATCAGTGCAAGCATTAAATCCATTAAAGAAATTGGGGTGGGTGATACCATCACACTCGCAAATAATCCTGCAGAGCAAGCTTTACCTGGATATCGCAAGCTTAACCCGATGGTGTATTGTGGTCTTTATCCCATCGATAGCAAACGTTATACAGATCTACGTGAAGCGTTAGAAAAAATGCAATTGAATGATTCTTCACTTGTATTTGAACCTGAAACATCTCAAGCCCTCGGTTTCGGTTTCCGCTGTGGTTTCCTTGGCTTACTCCACATGGATGTAATTCAAGAACGCTTAGAACGAGAGTATCAATTTGATTTAATTGCAACGGCTCCTTCAGTTGAGTTCCATGTATTTCTCACTAATGGTGAAATGCTTAAACTCGATAACCCATCGAAGATGCCAATCTCGAATGTGATTGATCATGTTGAAGAGCCGTTTGTAGAAGCGCAAATCATGGTGCCATCGGAATATGTTGGTTCTGTAATGGAATTGTGTCAACATAAACGTGGAATCTATGTCGATATGCAAACCATTGATGGTACTCGTATGAATATCATTTACCATTTACCACTCGTGGAAATTGTGTTTGATTTCTTTGACCGTCTTAAATCAACAACGCGTGGATATGCTTCGTTCGATTACGAATTTATTGGCTATCAACAGTCAAACTTGGTGAAGATGGATATTCTTCTCAATGGCGAAATTGTGGATGCTTTATCAACTATTGTTCATCGTGACTTTGCCTTTAACCGAGGGAAAGCCATTACCGAAAAATTAAGAACGTTAATTCCAAGACAACAATTTGAAGTGCCGATTCAAGCAGCAATTAACCAAAAAGTTATTGCACGATCAACCATTAAAGCCCTACGTAAAAACGTTATTGCGAAGTGCTATGGTGGTGATATTTCCCGTAAGAAAAAACTTTTAGAGAAACAAAAAGAAGGTAAGAAACGGATGAAACAAGTTGGATCGGTTGAGATTCCACAAGAAGCATTTATGTCGGTTCTCTCGATGGATGATGAATAAACACGTTTATGAGCGCATTCAAGCAATGCGTGAACATTTTGGCTGGGATGAAACGGATACTGTTGCTTTTATGACCTCTTGTGTTGTTGAAGAAGCAAATGAGCTCAAGGAAAGTTTGAATGATGAAGCCAATTTTAAAAAGGAAATTGCGGATGTTTTGATGTACACAATTTCTATTTGTATGGATCGAGGTTACGACATCGAAACATTAATTCTTGATAAAATCGATGAGGTGATGCAACGTGACTACTGATGCTCTATATGTACACATTCCATTCTGTGACCATATTTGTGGATACTGCGATTTTACGCGCTTTCATTATGCGCGTCAGATCTCTGATCAGTTTATGATTCGTTTGATACAACAGATTAATGTTCTACCGGGTAATTTAAAAACAATCTATGTTGGTGGTGGTACCCCAACATCGTTGGAAGATGACCAATTAGAAGCATTATTAAAAGCATTGAAACCGAAATTAGCTTTGGATTACGAGTGGACATTCGAAGGCAATCCTGAAAATCTTACTGAGTCAAACGTTCAAATGTTGTACGATTATGGCGTGAACCGAATGAGTTTAGGCGTTCAGACAACGCATGATGACCTTCTTGAGAAAATTGGTCGTCATCATAAATTTTATGATGTTAAAAAAGGGGTTGACCTCTTACGAAAAATCGGAATAGAAAACGTATCCTTGGATTTGATGTATGGACTTCCTGGGCAAACGCTTGAAAGTTTTGAATCGTCCATGCGTGATGTTATCGCTTTAAAACCAGACCATGTGTCTATTTATGCTTTAACTGTTGAACCAAATTCTTTATTTGGGCGACGTGGTATCCAACCGGTACCAATAGAACTAGAAACTGAGATGTTTTTATCTTGCATCAACCTTATGGAAACAGCGGGATATGAGCAATATGAGATATCAAACTTTGCGTTACCAGGAGCACGAAGCCAACACAATCAAGTCTATTGGCGGTATGAAGATTTTTATGCCCTTGGACCTGGTTCAAGTTTGAAGCTGGATCATCAACGTAAAACATGGACCACAAAGCTGGGCTTATATTTGAAAGAAGATGCATATCATGAAACCATTAATCTTACTCGTGAAGATGAAATGTTTGAATTTATGATGATGGGGCTTCGTTTACGTGATGGGGTAGCTTTTTCTAGATTTGAGGAACGCTTTGGTGTATCCATGCATGAAATCTTTGCGGAGGCAATTGCTGAAGGAGTCTCCCGAAAGTTGCTTTATGAATCCGAAGGGATGTTAAAAACGACCTTTGAAGGGTTTGTCATGTTGGATGATGCCTTACTTCCGTTTATGAGTATTTTACCTGAAGATACATAAGAAAACCTGTATTTGGAATTGAGCCAAATACAGGTTTTTTCTTTGCTATTAAATTGATATTAAAACAAAAACGATAGCAACTGCAATTAGTATTAAAAATACGGCAAGAAACAGTGATATAATCGTTAAAAACCGCATTTCAAGACCTTCAACACGTGTTGCTAAATATTTATATAACATAAAAAGAAGCGCGTTTAAGGCAATTACCAGCATGATTACCAGAACAATTACGTCGCTGACACTAAAACTATGTTTGTGTGTATAAATATAAATAAAAGCACTTAGAGAGAACAACGAAACCATTACGGGTAAGAGCATTTTTCGATTAAACTTCAGCTTCATTAGAACTGTTTCATATAGTAATCGATAATTGCTTGTGTTCCCATTTCATCATAGCCGTTGTCACTTAAGATTTGATAAATTCGGCAAACATTTTCGAGAACCGGTAAATAAAGATCATCTTTTTCATCCATCACAAGATTTAGGTCTTTAAGGAAATGTTTGATATAAAATCCTGGAGCAAAATCATTTTGAATCATTTTAGGACCGTTATTCGCTGCTTGCCAAGAGGAGGCAGAACCCCCGGTAATAACGTTTAACATAGTACTCATATCGATATTATGGTGATCTGCGTATCGTAGGGCCTCAGCAGCGCCAGCAATAGCACCTGCAATCGCTGTTTGGTTGGCTAATTTAGCATGTTGTCCTAATCCATTTGTACCCATATAATTAATTGTTTTTCCCATAATTTCAAGTAAGGGTAAAATTTCTTGGAAAACTTCTTGGTCGCCTCCGACCATAATTGAAAGGGTTGCATTGATGGCGCCAAGGTCACCTCCCGTAACCGGTGCATCTAACATTCTAAAACCGCGGTCAGAAGCAAGATCAGATAATGATTTTGCCAATGAAGGGGATGATGTCGTCATATCAACGAGAATCGCTCCCGGTTTGGCATGCTTCATTACTTCATCAAAGACATTTTGAACATCTTTGGGGTAACCCACGATTGCAAAAACAACATCAGCATTCTTCACTGTTTCTGCAATCGTTTCATAAGCCGTAACGTGTGGTTCCAAGGCTTTTGCTTTCGTAAACGTACGATTAAACACCGAGACGCTATAACCCGCATCTGCAATATGTAAGGCCATGGGTTTACCCATAACACCGGTTCCAATCCAAGCAATATTTTTCATCGTAAAAACCTCCTAGTTTAAAAACTATTATATCATGAGAGAGTGTGAATGGTTCGTACTGTGATATAATTTTAAAAAAGGGAGTCAGTATGAAATTTAAAACGATGTTTTTAGGGCTCATTGCAGTAGTTATCTTAGGTGTTGGGATTCAAATGTTGAATCCCGGACATGATATTTCAGTCCGAGAGCCTAACACGTTCGTGCTATCGAAACGCCTTCAGAGTCAAGATTTTCAAATCAATCGTGTGACAATTCGAGATGGAAGAATCATCGAAAATAAAGTAATCGTAGATCAAAGCCGTCTCAAAGTGGAAAGCGGTGAAGATTATAAATTGGACACAATTAAGTTCCGTTTTTTGGAGCGAGAAATTATCGTTGAGTTAGTGACGAAAGACCAAAAGATTATCACATTCACGGAATCTGTGGAACTTGAAGCGCTAACTAATCGGTATATGTGTTCTGAATCAATTCAAAATCTTGAGTTTGGTCAAAGTTATATATTAGGGTATGCTTCAAATTCAATCTATGCTTATAATTCAACCTTAACGGACCTCTATACCCAAATTCAAGAGGGGTCTAATGTTGATGAGTTTGTAGTTCTTACGTTACAATTTATTTAATTTGTCTTTCTGGTTGATGTTCTATCTCTGAGTTACAATGTCATCGATTTAGATGGAAAATCGATAATCTTCAAACTACAGATTTTCCGACTTCAAAACAAAGGTGAAAAAATCAAAACCACCTTGCCTATTTAAAATCAATATGTTATTATTTATAGGCTTTATGACTGGGATATCCGTTTCCTCGACGATACTCTCGGTGATGAAGGTCTGAAATTTAGGAGGATACATTATGTTATCAAAATCAGAAAAACAAGCAATCATGACTCAATATGCACGTCATGAAGGCGATACAGGTTCAGCAGAAGTTCAAGTAGCTGTTCTTACAGCAGAAATTAACTTGCTTACAGAACACATGAAAGTACACAAAAAAGATTTCCATTCAAACCGTGGACTTCTTAAAAAAGTTGGACGTCGTCGTAACTTATTGACTTACCTACGTAACGAAGATATTAACCGTTACCGTGAATTAATCACAAGTTTAGGATTAAGAAAATAATAAAAAACATTAAAAGGAGCGAATGCTCCTTTTTTGTTATATCAAATACGTATAGAATGTGTTAAAATTGAATAAGATATTGAGGTGAATCTATGAACAAGAGAGTATTTGAATTAGATTTTTGTGGAAAAAATCTAAAAGTTGAAACGGGTGAATTAGCGAAACAGGCTGGTGGGTCTGTTTTAGTGCGTTATGAAGACACAGCAGTGCTTTCAGCTGCAACAGCAAGTAAGAAAGCGAAGGACATCGACTTCTTCCCTCTTACAGTTACATATGAGGAAAAATTGTATTCAGTTGGAAAGATTCCAGGTGGGTTTTTACGTCGTGAAGGTCGTCCAAGTGAGCATGCTACATTAACATCACGCTTAATTGACCGTACAATTCGTCCACTTTTTGCGGAAGGATTCCGTAATGAAGTGCAAGTTGTGAATACGGTATTATCTGTAGATCAAGACAGTGCACCAGATATGGCTGCAATGTTTGGGGCATCATTGTCCTTAATGGTTTCTGACATTCCTTTTGAAGGTCCAATTGCGGGCGTTACAGTGGGTTATATTGATGAGACGTTTGTTATTAACCCAACACTTGAAGAACAAGCAAAATCGAAGATGCACTTAATTGTTGCTGGAACAAAAGATGCCATCAACATGGTTGAAGCAGGTGCTGAAGAAGTATCTGAAGAACTTATGCTTGAAGCAATGTTATTCGGTCATGAATGGATTCAACGTCTTTGCGAATTCCAAATTGAAATTGCTCGCGAAGTAGCAAAAGAAAAAATGGAAGTAGCGTTGTATGAAGTTCCAACGGAAATCCTTGAAGAAGTTGAAGCGCTTGTAGGTAAAGATTTACGCGCAGCTGTAGCGATTCACGAGAAGCTAAAACGTTATGGCATGATTGATGAATTAGAAGAAAAAGCAGTCTTGCATTTTGAAGCTAAAGAATATGAATCAGAATCTGCAAAAGCAAAAACAGTGAAATACGTTAAAGAAGTAACTCACGGTATGGTTGCTGACGAAGTACGTCGTTTGATTTCAATCGAAAAAATTCGTCCTGACGGTCGTGCTGTTGATGAAGTTCGCCCATTGAATGTTCAAATTGACTTGCTCAATCGCGTTCATGGAAGTGGATTATTCACACGTGGTGAAACTCAAGTGCTATCGGTATGTACATTAGGTGCCATGGCAGATACACAAATTATTGATGATTTATCCGATGTAGATTCAAAACGTTTCTTACATCACTATAATTTCCCACCATACAGTGTTGGTGAAACCGGACGTATGGGTGCTCCTGGTCGTCGTGAAATCGGACATGGTGCTCTTGGTGAACGTGCATTATCCTATGTTATTCCTTCAGAAGAGGAATTCCCATATACAATTCGTTTAGTGGCTGAAGTTCTTGAATCTAATGGATCTTCATCACAAGCAAGTATTTGTGCTGGGTCCCTAGCGCTGATGGCAGCAGGGGTTCCTGTTAAAGCTGCAGTGAGTGGTATCGCAATGGGTCTTGTTCAATATGGTGATGACTATACGATTCTAACGGATATTCAAGGTATGGAAGATCATTTTGGCGATATGGACTTTAAAGTTGCAGGAACTAAGAATGGTATTACTGCACTTCAAATGGATATTAAAATCAAAGGACTTTCAGAACAAATCTTACGTGAAGCTTTAGCACAAGCTAAAAAAGGTCGTGCTGAAATGATGGCCGCAATGGATGAAGTGATTTCAGAACCACGTACATTCGTTGGTGAATATGCACCTAAGATTGCGCAAATGAATATTAAACCGGATAAAATCCGCGATGTTATTGGTGCTGGTGGAAAAATTATCAACCAAATTATCGAAGAATGTAATGATGTTAAAATCGACATTGAAGATGATGGTCGTGTTGTAATTTATCATACAGACCAAGCTGCAATCAACAAAGCAAAAGCAATGATTGAAAATATTGTTCGTGTTGCTGAAGTTGGTGAAGTTTATGATGCGAAAGTTGTCCGTATCGAGAAATTTGGAGCATTTGTAAACTTATTCCAAGGTACAGATGCATTACTCCATGTTTCAAAAATGGATCACAAACGTGTTGAAAAACCTGAAGATATTGTTAAACTGGGTGACATCGTTAAAGTTAAAGTTATGGAAATTGATGAAAAGGGTCGTGTAAATGTTTCTCGTAAAGCATTATTACCGAAACCTGAAGTTAAAAAAGAAGAAGTAAAAGAAGAACCAAAAGTAGAACAATAAATACTAAACAAAAAGGCGTCGATAATAATTATCGATGCCTTTTTTGAGGATATTTAGTTTGACTTAAGAAATTCTTGGTAGACCAATTCGATATCAAGGTTGTTTTCTAATGGTGCAAATTTCAACTCGTGTTCATTGTAGCGGGGAAGCACATGCACATGGTAATGAGGAACGGTTTGACCACTCACTTCATTTGCATTGGTTAGAATGTTAACGCCTGATGCACCGAATGTTTGCATAAGTTGGTGCGAAAGTGTTTGTGCAACACAGTTAACCTTAGCCACAACCTCAGGCGTAGCTGTTAAGACCGATTCTGTCGCAATCTTAGGTACTACTAGAGTGTGACCTTCGTGGCTTGTGAGATGTCTAAAAAGGCTATCACATCCTCATCTTCCCAAATAATTTTTGCAGGGATCTCCCGGTTGATAATTTTTTCAAATAATGTCATAATCGACCTCCTTTAGAGCAATTATAGCATAGAAAAAGACGCTTACTTAGCGTCTTTTTCCTTTTGGATATTTAAATATTGTGGGAATTTTTCTGCGACTGCGTCATAAACGTCTTTGTCGTAAATTGTAAATCCATTGTCAACAAAGAGTTGAGCAAGGTATTTGTTCACAATATCTTTGGATCCGATAAATGCTTCAATTGTTTCATCTTGGTATCGATTTGCATCGATTTCAATAACTTGAACAATGTACTTACTGTCATCACTTGCGTCGCTGAGGACACCTGATAATGTTGGTTCAGTAGCATTCTTTAGTACTTCTGAAATTTCTTGAGGATATTGCACAGATTTTAATAAGTGAACTTTAGCACTTCCATCATATGGAGAGCCCGTTACTTTGTAATCTTTAGCGATATCATCAAAATTTTCACCCGCTTTAATTTTTTCAAGTGCTTCATCTGCTTTTTCTTGATTTTCTACTTGAAGAATACGAGCTTTACGTGGTGCGTTTTCGGTTGTTAATGCTTCGAAATCTGTCACCATTTTTTCTTTTAATAAATGTGTCATTTTTAATTCAGGGTATACAGTTTGAGCCATAAAGGTATCAACACTGTCATATCCACTTTGTTTCAATCGTTCTTCGAGTTGATCTCCGAAGACTTCTTTGATTTCCGCAAGACGTTTGTCTGCTTCTTCTTTCACATCTTCATCAGATACATTTTCTGTGATTTTATTTTGCGCTGACTTAATGACTGTCATACCGCCATCGCTGAGTTTCATCACGTCGAAGAGACGTTTAGAAGTTACTTTTTCACTTCCAACTGAGAATACTTCATCATCAGTAGAAATGGTTGCACGTGCATCACTACATCCTGCAAGAACGAGTAATGCGAGTAGTGAAACTAGAAGTTTTTTCATTATTGATTACCTCCTAGACCCATAAATGCCATTAAATCTGCTTTAACGTTTTCGTCTGCAAATTTGATATCTAAGCCTTCTGCTTTTTCCCAGATTGCTTGATATTGGATTTTAGGATTATTTGTTGAAATTGCTTTTAAGAAATCTTTATCATATTTGATTTCTTCGAAAGAGTCTTGTTGAACTGTAATGCGATGACGACCGTATTGTGAAGTAACCCACCCAGTTGTTTCACCCTTCTTGATACTTGTTGCTCCTTCAATGAATTCAGGAACTAAACTTGATGTTTTATCCATGTATCCGAGTAAACCACCATTTTGGGCAGTTCCATCATCGGAAAATTCCATAGCAACATCACTAAAAGCTTTACCCTCTTTTAACGCTGCATCAATTTTTTCCATCTTAGCTGATTCTTCAGCAGTAGGATTTTTTGAATCGTCCATCTTGACAAGGATGTGACTTACAACACGAGGTTGTTTTTCTTCGACAAATGCTTTCGCATATTGATCGTAGTTTGCTTCAAGGTAATCTCCTAAAATGACATCAAGTTTATTTGAGTTTTCATAAAACTTGTTCATTTCATCAACACCTGTATAGCCTAAAGAAACAAGAGCTTTATTCAATTGTTCTAGTCCAGCTGCTCCATTTTGAGCAGATACATTAGTTTTAACTGTTTCAGCTTCTTCTTTAGATTTCTTTACAATGTCTTCTGTGGTTTCCATTGAATCTAATACAGCACGTTCAAATAATTTATAAATTTCAGCTGTGCCTTTTGATTCGAAGAGTTCATCATAGTATGCATCTGCAGTATAATCGCTCCCGGCAACCTCATATATTACATCTTTACCGTCTACTTTTTTACCGCTCAAAACAGCGTTCATCTGTTCTTTAGTAAAATACCCGATACCGACAATCAGTACCAAACCTATAACGACGACAAACCAATATTTTTTTAAATTGTCAATCATTACAATCCTCCTTTTGTCTCATTAATTATAGGTTATTTGAGGGGTCAATGCAACACGTAGTGAATACGTTTCGTGAGCGAAGGTCCCCTTATTGAGATTAATCTTGTGCTATAATATATTAATTAAGATAGAAGTAGAGGAAAGTGATATTATGGCACAATTAAGAATTGAAAACTTACATGTATCAATTGAAGGGAAAGAAATACTCAAAGGGGTTGATTTAATCGTTAATGAAAATGAAATTCATGCGATTATGGGGCCCAACGGAAACGGAAAATCTACGCTTTTATCTGCAATTATGGGTCACCCGCGTTATGAGGTGACTGAAGGATCCGTTTTTATCGATGATATAAATGTATTAGAACTAGAAGTAGATGAGCGCAGCAAACTTGGCTTGTTTTTAGGAATGCAATACCCTCAAGAAGTATCTGGAGTTACAAATTCAGATTTCTTAAAATCGGCGTTAAATGCTCGCCGTGAGACTCCCATTGGACTTTTTGAATTTGTGAAATCCATGGAAGGGAGCATCGAACGATTAAAAATGAAAGAAGATTTAGCGCACCGTTTTTTAAATGAAGGATTCAGTGGTGGTGAGAAAAAACGGAATGAAATCTTACAAATGATTATGCTTGAACCGCGTTTTGCAATGCTTGATGAAATTGACTCAGGATTAGATATTGATGCATTGGGTTTGGTTGCACGTGTTTTAAAAGAAGAACAAGAAAAACAAAAAATGGGTTTGATAATTGTAAGTCATTATGAGCGCTTCTTTGAATTAATCCAACCTACACATACCCACATCATGATGGATGGGCGCATTGTGTTAAGTTCAGATGAGACGCTTGTCACCAAAATTGATCGTGAAGGTTATGACTGGATTGATGCAAACGTTAAAAAGGATGCTAAGCGTCCGACAGTATTGGGAACATGCGCAATTCGTGATGCAGTGGGTGAAAAATAATGACGATAACACGCTATACACTGACAGAAGTGATGAATCCTATCACGCTTAATGTTGAAGGTGAAGCTTCCGTAGAAATCACCATTCCCAAACATTCTGTTGGAACCCTTTATATTGTTGCGCAAGGTCAGGGAACCCTAAACTTAACAATAGAGGTTGAAGCTAATGCGAACTATAAGTATCTTTGGATTAACCAAAGTGACAAAGAACTTGTTGTTCATGAACACATTATACTCAATGAAAACGCACATCTTATTGCCAATTATGGTGAGATGAGTCGCGGGAATCATCGTAAGTATACGCATCTTGAATATCGAGGAATCGGGAGCCATTGTGAATTTAAAGGAGCAATCATCGCCTTTAACCACCTAAAATGGACCATTAAAGCTGACCATCAAGCTCGTAAAAGTTATGCGATGGTTGAATGCAATGCCATTGTGCTCAATCAGGGAACTTTGAATCTTGAGGTGATTGGAAGCATTTCAAAAGGAAATTCCGGTTCGGAAACTCATCAAATGAGCCGCATTATGAACCTTGGGGAAGAAGTTCATGGTGTTGTTTATCCAATGCTTCTTATTGATGAAAATGATGTGGCAGCGTCCCACGCGGCATCTGTCGGACAACCTAATGAAGAACATGTATATTATCTCCAGTCAAGGGGACTAACCCGCGATGATGCCTTGCGTCTTATTATTATGGGATACCTCATGCCGATCGTCGATGCAATCGATGATGAAGCGATTCAAAAACAATTAACGGAAGAAATTACGGAGAAGGTGAATACACAATGGATTCAATAAAAAAAGATTTTCCTTTTTTCAAGCACCATCCGGATGTAAGTTATCTTGATAACGCAGCGACGGCATTGAAACCACAATGCGTCATTGATGCAGTTGTCGATTATTATGAGCGATTAAGCTCAAATATTCATCGCGGAGATTACGATACGTCCTTGGAAACAAGTGAAGCTTATGAAGCAGTTCGAAGCAAAACTGCTGCATTTATTCAAGCAACGAAAGAATCAATTATCTTTACTTCTGGTGCAAGTGAATCGTTAAATCTTGTTGCAAGTGGATATGCTAAGTATTATTTAAAAAAAGGTGATGTTGTACTACTCAATCAAGCAGAGCATGCTTCAAATATTCTTCCATGGTACGCACTTGCGCAGGAAATTGGGTTTAAAGTGGAGTTTGTCTCCTTAAATGAAGAAGGATACATTACGTTGGAGATGTTAGAACAAGCATTTCATAAAGATGTTAAACTGGTTTCGATGGCACATGTGTCCAATGTTTTAGGTTATGTTAACGATATAAAGACCTTTGCACGATTTGCGCACGATCATGGAGCCTTGTTTTGTCTAGATGCGGCCCAGTCAATTGGTCATATGCGAATTGATGTGAATGATCTTGATGTTGATTTTATGGCGTTTTCGGCTCATAAAATGCTCGGTCCAACAGGAGTGGGTGTCCTCTATGCAAAACCAGAGATACTGAATAAAATGAATCCTATTGCTCATGGTGGCGGTAGCAACATTCGTTTTGATGCATGTGGTATGGTTGAACTCAAGTCAGGCCCTGCAAAATTTGAAGCGGGAACCCCTAATATAGAGGGTGTGCTGGGCTTCGGTGCTGCCCTTGATTACTTAAATGATTTTGGTATGGATCGAATTCACAGCCTTATCAAGCCACTTCATCAGCGTGCCCTGGAAGCAATGCAGAACATGGACCACATTGTAGTTTATAATCAACAGGCTGATATGGGCTTAATAACCTTCAGCGTTAAAAATATTTTTGCCCAAGACGTCGCGGCATATTTAAATCGCGAAGGTATTAGTGTACGTTCAGGCGAACATTGTGCCAAGCTCATAAATGGGGCTTTAAATATGGAAAAAAGTGTCCGCATCTCGTTTTACTTCTATAATACCGATGCAGATGTTACCAAACTGATTAATGCTTTAGAAACGATTACACTTGAAAAGTGTATTGACCTTTATTTATAGATTTGGAGTGATAAGATGAATTATTTTGAAGACCCCCGATTTCTTCGTCAGTTGATTATGGATCATTATGAAAATCCACGCAATAAACGTACCGAAGAGACCTATGCGAAAAAACGGGTAAGCACCGATTCGTGTATTGACGATTTAACAATCCAGGCTTGTGTAAAAAACGGCGTTATTGAGGATGTCTGTTTTGATGGCCAAGCGTGTACAATCGCTACCTCAGCAGCCTCAATTATGACAGAACTTGTAAAAGGGAAAACAGTAGCGGAAGCTGAAGCAATCATAGCGGAGTATAATCGTATGATTCATTTAGAATCGTTTGATGAGACACTTTTGCAAGAAGCCGTTGCTTTTAAAAATGTTGGGCGTCAAGCCAATCGTATAACCTGCGCAACCCTTGGATGGCGTGGGCTTACGGATATAATTGAAGAAAGTAGGGAAAACGATGAGTGAAGAAAAAATTGATGATCGTGACCGATTACCGAATGAAGAGTATCAGTACGGATTTCATGATGATGTAGCGAGTGTTGTTGCATTTGATAAAGGCTTGAATGAAGCTGTTGTAAGAGAAATATCACGCCTTAAAAACGAACCCGAATGGATGCTGGAAATTCGTTTAAAAGCTTATCAATCCTTTGTCGAGCAAGCGATGCCGACATGGGGCGCAGATCTTTCAAACATCAATTTTGAAGAGTATATCTACTTTCTTCGCGCTAGTGATCAAGTGGAACGAAGTTGGGATGATGTTCCTGAGGACATCCGTAATACTTTTGATCGACTTGGTATTCCAGAAGCAGAAGCAAAGTATCTTTCAGGGGTTGCGACCCAGTATGACTCAGAGGTTGTTTATGCAAGCATGCTACAAGAAGTATCCTCGAAAGGGGTCCTCTTTTTTGACATGGATACAGGACTACGAGATTATCCGGAAATTGTGCAAAAATATTTCGGAACGCTTGTGCCCTACGACGATAACAAATTTGCCGCGTTAAATACTGCCGTTTGGTCAGGTGGGTCGTTTATCTATATTCCTAAAGGCGTCACGTTGGATAAACCCTTACAATCTTACTTTAGAATTAATGCGGAACAAATGGGACAATTTGAGCGCACTTTAATAATTGTTGATGAAGGTGCGGATGTGCATTATGTTGAGGGGTGTACGGCACCTATATACAAAAAAGATGCCATGCATGCTGCGGTTGTAGAGATTTTTGTTCATGAGAATGCAAAATGTCGATATACAACCATTCAAAACTGGTCATCAAATGTTTACAACCTTGTAACCAAACGGGCGCAAGTTGGAGCACATGGGATGATGGAATGGATAGATGGAAACATTGGAGCCTATATTACGATGAAATATCCATCGTGTGTATTAATTGGTGAATATGCAAAAGGCATGACAATTTCCATTGCGGTAGCTGGAAAAAATCAATGGCAAGATGCAGGCGCGAAGATGATACATAAAGCACCGAATACTCAAAGCACAATTATTTCTAAATCAGTTTCCCGAAATGGTGGTACCGTCAATTATCGGGGCGTTGTTCACCATGATAAAAATGCACGGAATGCTAAAACCAAAATCGAGTGTGATACATTAATTCTTGATCAATTATCAATGAGTGATACCATGCCTGTAAATATTGTAGATACCAATGCATCCATTATTGAACATGAAGCACGTGTATCGAAAATATCGGAAGAAGAACTGTTTTACCTTATGAGTCGTGGTCTAAGCGAAGAACAGGCGTCTGAAACAATCATAATGGGGTTCCTTGAACCCTTTACACGTGAACTTCCGATGGAGTATGCGGTAGAGTTAAATCAACTCATGAAAATGGAAATGGAAGGCTCCGTTGGATAAAAAAACACTCGCTCAGGGTGCCTTAGAGAAGCGCAAACAGTATGATGTACTGACGCGTGCTCCTTGGGATAAAGCGATTCATGATGCGGTATTAGATCGACTCGAAGGCCATCATGTTATCGCACTCTATGCTGCCTTTAATCATGAAGTAGATACCTATGGTATTATGGAAACGTTGTTTTGGGATGCGAAGTATACCTTGTGTTTACCGAAAGTTGAAGATCATGATATGCATTTTTATAAAATATCGAATTTTAACCAACTTGAACCGAGTAAAATGGGAATTTTGGAACCCATCACTGAAGAACGTATTGATCCACATTTGATTGATGTGATGATCATTCCAATGCTTGCCTTTAATCAAAAAGGATATCGGGTTGGTTATGGTGGTGGCTACTATGACCGTTATCTTGCCAATGCGAATCCATTGAAAATGGGCATTGCCTATTCCTTTCAAGAAACGCATGTTGATTTTCAAGAAACGCATGATATTCCTTGTGACGTAATCATTACGGACCAGCACGTTATTAACCCTAATTTGATTTAGGGTTTTTTTTACCCTTATTTGTATGGGTTATTTAAGAAATTAAATGATATAATGAGAAATATAATATATGAGGTAAAGACATGTCAAATAAAAGCAAAATTTTTAATTTTAGTGCAGTAATGTTCTTAATGTATGCTTCACACGGATTGCTTTTTCCCCAAGTTGTTCCTTTTTTAACGCACCTTGGCTATTCCGCATCTCAGCGGGGATTGATTTTATCGTTTTTGGCTATTATAGCGATGGTCGGACAAATACTATCCGGGTACTTATGTGATCGTTATGGTACGATTAAACGTTTTTTTATCTATGGTACATTTATCTTAGCTGCGACGGGAATGCTTTCATATTGTGTTAATATTAATAATTTCTACTATCATTTTTTCTTGGTAGGGATTATGGCTGGAACCGTACGAATTTTATCAAACCTCTTTGAGACATGGGTGTTGGAGGTAGATGGCATCTACCATCAATTTAGTTTCATTCGGAGCTTTGGTTCACTGGGTTGGGCTCTTGCTTCACTAGTATCTGGTTTTTTAATCCATCGATACGGATATCCTTCATTAGGATATATATCAGGATTGATGAGTCTGGTGGTTATATTTTATTCATTTAAACTTGAAGATGCATCCAAACAAACAATAGAAGGTTCAACGGCAACTTTAAGTTTTAAAGATTTAAAAGTTCTCTTTACCAATAAACGCTATATGTATCTCGTCATTGTATTTACATTGACGTATTTTGTTATTAATGTGGATTCAATCACGATTACCGATTATATGTTTCATCTCGGTGGAAATGCTCAAGACGTGGGGATAAAGTGGTTTGTAGAGGCGTTGAGTGAAATTCCGTTAATGCTTGTTGGAGGTATTCTTTTAAAAAGATATGGCGGGAAAAAACTAATGGTTTTTTCCAGTCTTATAATGATTGTGCGGATGGTAACCTATGGGATGGCAACATCGGTTCCACAGATTATTATTTTATCGACACTTCAAGCCATTACCTTTCCCTTAATTTTGGTTGCTCAAAAGGACTTAATCTTTAGAGAATCACCCAGCCATTTACGTTCGACAGCCCAGATGTTCTCAATTTCAATGAGTATTGGATTTTCGGCGATTATTACTCCGCTTGTATCCGGATACCTCGTTGAATGGATGCCGATTCAGACTGTAATCTTTATCTTTGGTGCAATTATGATCATTCCAACGATTATGATTTTTATTTTTCAACCCGCTCACACAAAGTAACACAGTTTCTGCGAATTACTAACACAATGTTTCTGTATTCTATATACGTAAACAAGTTGTTTACAACGACTATATTTTCTTCTCCTTAAAAATAAATATGGTTACAGATTTTCCTTGTTAAATAATATTTTTCCGAAAAAAAGGCGTTATGCCTTTTTTTTATGGCTCTTTGAGTTTTACATTACCTTAAACGGCGATTTCATGGTAGAATATTATATGTTGAAAGAGGTATTATTATGAATATTGTTCAATTAACATCTGAATCAATTCGTGAGTTACGTGAAAAACGTAACGGTATCATGAAAAGTATGATTGAAGGGCAGGATGGGTCCCTCCTTGTTTTAGGTGGGTCGTTTGCGGGGGAAGAGCGTCAACGAAACATTGTGTCTTATGCAGTATTCACCATCTTTTTTGAGCTTTGGGAACGATTCAATATGGAGTCGTGGTCTTACACGTTTGATGAAGAAGGATTAATGTTCTACATTAAACTTGAAGATAACGCTAAGAGCGTGAAGGATATTCTTGTTCACTATGAAGATCATCATCCATTAGGCTTTGCCATTGACAGTGATGTCTTTGATTGCAATCAAAAATGGACGCGTGAAGCGCTAGGATATAAGAATAGACTCGACGACTACTACAAATCCTCGCTCGAAGAACTGATGAACGATATTGTGGAAGATCCTAAATACATTGATAATTATACAAAACGAGTTGAAGGTTATATTGTTAAAGGTGATAAACAGACAATTTTGTCTAACATCTTAGTTTACGGATATGTAAGTTCATTTACGAAAACGATGGGATTTGGGATGTATGGACCCAATTATCGTGGCAGCAATGAACAAATGAATTTTGAAAAGTTTATCCATCTTGTACGCGCATATAAAGATGAAATGCAACGCATTTTCTCTGTTAATAGCACAAGTACGGTTGATATTGCTCGATTCCAAACTGAAGTTGAAGCTAAGATTCAACGTGCTGTTTTGAATCAACAATCCTACCACTATACCGTATTCATTACCAGCACAGTAATGTTTGCGTTTATTAACTCGCGTGGCTATGCGGATATTACCAAACAAATTAAAAAAATCGGTGAGGGTTTCACTCAAAACAATATGTTTACAGAAGAACCGAAGCGATATGAGATATTAAATAATGGAATGCGTGAAGTATTTAATCAATACGTACCATTTCTACAAAAAAACAAATCCATTACATCGACACTCCTTTATATAATGAGTCGTCATGATGATCAAGCAATTTTGATGCATAATGGAGAACAGGCATTATTAAAAACACAATTTTTAGCTAAAAACTTAATCTTTAAAGAAGAAAAATGGCCTGAATTGGATAAGTTCTGTTCGTCGGGCTATATTTATCCTCATGATGCCACAACACTATTGGCGGTGACTTGCATGTTAGATATTATGCAACGATATTATTTAAAGATTAAAATGTTATTTGATACACAAGAAAAATAAAGGTGGAAAAGAAAATGAATTTTTTAGAAGAATTAAACTGGCGTGGTCTTGTTAAGGACGTTACAAACTATGAAGCATTGGAAAAACGACTCGAACAACCCATAACGCTTTATTGTGGGTTTGATCCAACTGCGGATTCACTCCATGTTGGTCATCTTCAACAATTAATTTTATTAAAACGCTACCAAATGCAAGGTCATAAACCCATTGCGTTAGTTGGTGGTGCAACAGGGATGATTGGGGATCCACGTCCTACAACGGAACGTTCAATGCTTGATGATGCGGATTTACAAAAAAACGTAGATGGCATTAGTGCACAAATCCAACGTATTTTATCAAATGATAACAATCCAGTTACCATTCTTAACAACCGCGAATGGCTCGGCGATCTTACTGTATTGGATTTCTTACGTGATTACGGGAAATTCTTTAGCGTCAGCAATATGCTTGCGAAAGATACGATTGCGAAACGTTTAAGTACAGGGATTTCTTTTACAGAATTCTCATACACTATTTTACAATCAATTGATTTCTTACATTTATATAAAAATCATGGTATTGAACTACAAATTGGTGGATCCGATCAATGGGGTAACCTCGTGAGCGGTGCAGACTTGATCCGTAAGGTTGAAGGTCCGGAAGCTGAAGTATTTGGTATTACATCTCATTTAATCATGAAGTCTGATGGAACAAAATTTGGTAAGAGTGAAGGGCAAAACATCTGGTTGGATGAAAACCGTACAGATGCATACAGCTTCTATCAGTTCTTTATCAATACGAGTGATGATGATGTTATCGACTTCCTTAAACGCTTATCGTTTAAGAGTGTTGAAGAGATTCAAGCAATTGAAGCATCTTTTATTAAAGAACCCCATTTAAGATTAGCTCAAAAAGAACTTGCTAAAGAATTAACTGAAGTTGTCTTTGGGAAACAAGGATTGGAGATGGCAGAACGCGTTACAAATGCACTCTTCTCGGGAAACGTTCAAGAATTAACTGTTGATCAAATTCGTCAAGCTTTTGCTGATAGTGCTTCAATTGAAGTTACTGCAGATGAAAATATTGTTGAATTATTGGTAAATACGAAGGTATGCCCAAGTAAACGTGAAGCACGTCAACTCATTGAAGGTGGTGCAATTCGCGTTAATGGCGAGGTTGTAAGTGATACAAACTTTGTAATTTCAAAAGATAATTCAATTGGAAATGAAGTAACCGTAATTCGTCGCGGTAAGAAAACTTACCATATCTTTAATCACACAAACTAAATCGTACGAGGTATAATATGAAAAAACTATTTTTGGCACTGTTGAGCATGTTCCTACTAACGGGATGTTCAGTGAATGAAAAAAAACTTTACACTGAAAAGTTGAAGCGTTATGAGTCTTATTGGAATGCAATTAATGATAATGACCGATTTACGGAATCATCACGTTATTTTGATATATCAGCAACCATCGAGAAACATGAAGATCTTTATGTTTATGGTGTTGTTGTCGATAAACCTAAAATCGCTATGTATGGTGTTGAAATTGTTGTTCTAGAAAATAATGAAGATTATCATGCTGATAAGATGATGCCAACAGCAGGTATTTTTGATTCAGAGTATAACTTGGTTCCAGGTCAAGTTCGTAAGGATCGGAACTATATGGGCGGAATTAGCCTGGCGGGAGAAGTTGATGTTCCAGAAGTAACATTAAATATCCTTGTATCATGGCGAAACAATACCAAACTTGAGACGCAACGTGAATTTATACAATTTAAGCTCAAATATGAAGAGCCAAAAACAGAGGAACCGAAAAAGGATGAAGCAACTAAAGAAGAATCCAAAAAAGAGGAACCTAAAAAAGAAGAAGTAGTAGAAGAACCTGAAACCGACGATGAAGAATAAAAAAGAAACATCATCATAATCATATGATGATGTTTTTTTGTCTTCTACACAAGAGATTGTATTTGTTTTAAACGAAGAACCACAAAAAAAGAACCTCTTTAAGTAAAGAGGTTCTTTTAGGGTTTGAAGATTAACGGTTGTAGAATTCAACTACTAATGCTTCATTAATTTCTTGGTTTAATTCACTACGTTCTGGTAAACGTTTGTATTCACCTTTGAATTTATCTTTGTCGAATGTTACATAGTCAACCATTGATACGTTAGCTTCTAATGCATCTTTGATTGCTGCCATTGAACGTGAAGATTCTTTTACTTCAATTGTTTGACCAGGTTTTACAATGTATGAAGGAATATCAACTTTTTTTCCATCAACTAAGATATGACCGTGGTTAACTAACTGACGTGCTCCACGACGAGTACGTGATAAGTTCATGCGGTATACTACGTTATCTAAACGTGATTCTAACATGAATAAGAAGTTATGACCTGCAACACCTTCAAGTTTTGAAGCTTTTTTAAATGTGTTGTAGAATTGTTTTTCTGTAACTCCATATGTATAACGAATACGTTGTTTTTCTCGTAATTGTAAACCGTAGTTTGATAATTTTGGACGACGTGCTTTACCGTGTTGTCCTGGTGCATAGTCGCGACGTTGTAGCTCTTCACCTGTTTCAAGGATTGAGAAACTTAAACGACGTGATTTTTTCCAAACTGGACCTTTAATTCTTGCCATAGTATTGACCTCCTAATTTGTCATTAGCGAGTTCCACAAATTATTACTAGTTGAGTTTATCTATAATCGTTTCCCTGTACAGCGTAGGTACTTTGATTCCTGCCGCGGGATAAACACGTGGCTAATAACTTTGCGTGCTGCACTAAATTTATGACGCTTATATAATATACCTAAATTGAGGTGAAAAGTCAACGAAACACATTACAGAACTATGTTAGATATGGTACAATTAATTCAACGAGGTGAACGTATGAATTTTCAAATGATATTAAAGTTTATGAATGACTACAAATATATAATTGCTGTTGTCTTAGTGCTGTTGATCATTGGGGTTTTTGTTTACATACGTATGGCTAAAAAGCGTCGACTCAACAAAGCCTTTGAGACCTTAGAAGTTCGTTACAACGAATTGATGAGTATTCCGGTGCTCTTTAAAATCAATAAAGCCAACGGGTTAGCAAAATTAAATCCTGAAGTTGAGAAAAAAGTTTCAGAATGTAAAGCTGAATTTAGTGAAATCAACAAGCGTCAAGAAGAAATATCAGACGCACTTGCAGATTCTGAAGATGCTTTGGCATTTGGCAAGCTAAAAGAAGCATCGAAGCACTTATCGTTGCTTGATGAACTGATTACACTTTCTATGGATCAAACAGTGACACTCAATGACAATCTCGAAACGTTACTCGAGCAAGAGACCCGTCAACGTATGGAAATTACAGCATTAAAAGACCGATTTAGAGAACTTAAGAAAAATGCTGTTGAAAACTCTGCAAGTTTGGGTGATGCCCTAGCAACAATTGAGGATCAAATTAAAGAAATCGAACAAAATTTCTCGATTTTTGAGGAATGGATGTATGCCTCAGATTTTATGAAAGCTCAGGAAATCAGCGAAGAAACGCGAGAATCCATTGATGATTTGGAAACGAAAATCACTGAAATCCCAAAACTTTATGAACATGCAAAGGGTTTGATTCCCCAATTACTTGATGAAGTCTCGAAACTTTACCAAGGCGTACGTCAAAATGGTGTTTTTGTAGAACATTTAGAAGTTCCTAAAAATATTGGTGTATTGAGTGAAATCCTCAAAGATGATTTAATCAACATAGGACAGGGCGAAATCGAAAAATCGCGTGTCAGTCTTAAAGAAAGTCAAAAACGCTTAGAACAACTTGCTTTATCGATCCAAAAAGAAGATAAGGCACAACGTGAAGTTGATGCGTTGAGCGAGGAAGTTTTCGAGAATCTTGAATTCCTCGTAGATAGTATTGCGAAAATGTGTAAGGATGCACAAAAAGTTGAAATGCGATTCAATTTCGACGGTTACACTGAAAATGTTGGAGTATTCTCCCAACGGATTCAAGAATTTAGCGAATCAGGTGTTAAAATATCGCGGATGATTGAAGAAGAAAAAATCCCAGCATCAACGATTTTAATTTCACTCCAAGAGCTTGGACAGGATGTTTCGATGCTTAAGGATGAGTATCTTGCAATGAATGAAAAAGTGGAACGCGCCAACGCTGATGAAGTGCGTGCTACCAAACAATTATTAAAACTTCATTTAATCATTAATGATGTTCAAGTAAGAATTCAAAAACGTTCCTTACCTTCCATTTCAGATAAATATGCATCCGATTTAGAACGTGCATATAAATATACCGATCAAGTTAAGGAAATGCTCGGTCAGGATGTTATCGATGTGAAGTTATTAAACGCTACAGTCGATGAAGCCATTGACTATATTTACAAACTACACAACAATGTCAATAATTTAGTGGGTGTAGTCGACATGTGTGAAAATGCGATTGTTTATGCAAATAAATTTAGAGCTTTTGTTCCGGATATCGATGCCGAATTAACCCGTGCAGAGTTGTCTTTCAATAGTGGTGATTATACACAAAGTTTGACTACAATCATAAATTCTATTGACCGTTATAGACCAAATACGGCATATGAGGAGATGATTCGTGACAATGCAAAAAGCGCACGATAAACCAATTTATTTAGATTATTCAAGTACAACACCTACGCGTCCGGAAATACTTAAAGATGCAATGGTGATTATGGAAAAATATTATGAAAACGCTGATTCGCTTCACTATGGCGGTCAGCGTGTTTCTGATCTTGTAGTGCAATCTCGTGATGCATTAGCAAAAATGCTTGGTGTGCTCCCTCATGAGATTTTTTTCACGTCAGGTGCAAGTGAGTCTAATAGTACTGCAATTAAAGGTATTGCACTCGCAAATCGACATATTGGAAAGCACATTATTACAACTGCTGTCGAACACAGTTCGGTAATGGGGGCGGTTCAACAGCTAAAAGACGAATTTGGATTTGAGGTCGACTACTTGGGTGTTGATGCATCAGGATGTATCTCAATGGATGCATTAAAGAGTAAATTACGCTCAGATACTGTTCTTGTAGCAGTAATGGCTGTTAATAACGAAGTAGGAAGCATAACTGATGTAAGTGAAGTAGCGCGGATTACTAAGAAGTACTCCAACGCATTTGTCCATGTTGATGGCGTCCAAGCCCTTGCACGTCATGACTTTCCGATGAAACAAATTGATAGTGTTTCTTATTCAGCACATAAGATTTATGGCTTAAAAGGAAGCGGTCTTCTTTTGAAGAAAGCTAATGTAAAGTGCTTGGCACTGGTCAATGGTGGACAGCAAGAAGGGGGCTTACGCGGCGGAACCTTAGACAACGTTTCGGCTATTTTATGGGCGAAAACGCTTCGTTTAGCGGTTGAGGACCATAAACGCTCAATTAATGATATAATACGCATGAATAAATTTTTATACGATACTTTCGAAGGTATGGAAAACATCCATATTAATTCAGATATTCAGGGATCACCGTATATATTTAACATGTCTGTATTAAATGTTGGTTCTGAAATTATGATGAATGGTTTAAATGCAAAAGGAATATACGTTTCCGCTCAAAGCACGTGTAATTCCAAATCATTAGAACCCTCTCATGTTTTAAAAGCAATGGGATGTGATGAAACCTGTGCGCTTACTAGTGTACGGATTAGTTTGTCACACCTTACTACGATGGAAGAACTCGAAAAAGTTTGTGAAACAATATTGGAGATTAAAAATTATGTACAACACTAATTACGAATTTATTGTTTGCCGTTATGGTGAACTATCAACAAAAGGGAAAAACCGCCGCAACTTTACCGCACAACTAGTGCGTAACGTTCGTTCGCAACTTGTAGGTTTTCCTAACTTAACGTACCGCGAAACGTATGATCGCTTATATATCACGCTCAACGGAGAAGATGGTCTTGCAGTGAGTGAGCAACTTCGTCATGTCTTCGGATTGAGTTCATTTTCACTTGCTGTGAAAGTGGAACGCGATTTAGATACTATGGCAAATGTAGCTGCTGAAATGATTCAAAAAGAAGAAGGTAAGGCAACCTTCAAGGTTATTGCTCGACGTCATGATAAATCCTACGAGCACATCTCAGATGTCATTAACCGTCATGTTGCAACTAAAATCTTACAAACGACAGATTTTAAAGTGGATGTGCGAAAACCAGATGTCGGTATTCTTATCGAAGTTCGCAGTGATTCTGCTTATATCATGATGGGCCGCGTCGAAGGTGCTGGAGGGTATCCAGTAGGAATTCAAGGTAAGGTTATGGTTATGCTTTCGGGAGGGATTGATTCACCTGTCGCAGCATATCTTATGATGAAACGTGGTGTACGCATTGAAGCGATTCATTTTGCTTCACCACCTTACACTTCCGATGAAGCACAAAAGAAAGTCATGGATCTTGCCCAACAATTAACAAATTATCAAGATCATATTCGTATTAATGTGGTACCTTTCACGGATGTGCAACTCGAAATTTATAAGAAGGTGCCTGAAAGTTATGCAATAACGATGATGCGTCGTTTTATGTTACGCATTGCGGAACGTCTTGCATTCCGTCGTAATTGCTTAGCAATCGCAAACGGTGAAAGCTTAGGACAAGTTGCATCTCAAACGCTCCATAGTATGAAAGAAATTACAAATATTGGAACGTTGCCGATTCTACGTCCATTAATTACCTATGATAAAGTTGAGATTATTGATTTGGCACGTAAGATTAATACTTATGAAACATCAATTTTACCTTTTGAGGATTGTTGCACAATCTTTACACCAAAAAATCCAACAACCAAACCTCATGGCGACAAAATTTTACGTTATGAAGAGGGTCTTGATATCGACGCATTGGTGGATGAGGCAATCAAGAATATTGAAGTCGTAGAAGTAACGAAGAAAAAACAAGATGATTCAGCATCGTTCTTATAGGAGGAAGTTATGGCATTCGATAATTTAACAAACCGATTACAAGATACATTTAGAAATATGACCGGTAAAGGAAAACTTTCCGAAAAAAACATCAGTGATGCATTAAGTGAAATTCGCATTTCGCTTTTAGAAGCGGATGTTAGTCTTGAAGTGATTAATGAACTTTTAGAGCATACCCGTAAAGAAGCTATGGGTATGAAGGTTACACGTGATGTTGAACCATCACAAATGTTTGTAAAAATTGTAAATGATAAATTAATTGAAATTTTAGGTGAGGAACGTTCAGAACTTGAGTTTAATCAAAAACCTGGAATTTTAATGATGGTTGGTTTACAAGGGTCTGGGAAAACAACAAGTATTGCGAAAATTGCTAATAAATTAAACAAAGAAGGCAAGAAAGTATTGCTCGTCGCTGCGGACTTGGCACGACCTGCTGCCATTGAACAGTTGAAAATTCTTGGAACTCAAATTAATGTTGAGGTGTTTGCGCAAGAAAACAGCACGCCAGTTGAAGTTGTAAAAGCAGCTCTAGCTTACGGTAAAGATTTTGATTTAATCTTAATTGATACTGCAGGGCGTTTACAAATTGATGAAGCACTGATGCAACAACTTGTTGATATTCAAGCTCTTACACACCCAGATGAAATTCTGCTAAGTGTCGATGCAATGAGTGGACAAGATGTAATTCATGTCGCAAATGGTTTTAAAGAAAAACTCAATTTAACAGGTTTAGTCGCAACGAAATTTGATGGAGATTCACGCGGTGGATCAATTCTTTCTGTTCGTTATATGACGCAAGTACCCGTTAAATATGTTGGGGTTGGTGAAGGCATTGATGAATTGGATGAATTTCATCCAGATCGTACTGCGTCACGTATTCTTGGCATGGGTGATATCGTAAGCCTTGTAGAAAAAGCACAAGAAAAAATGGATATCGAAGCATCTGAACGTTCAGCGGAACGCATGATGAAAGGTCAATTTACGCTTGATGATATGTTAATTCAACTACAACAAGTCTCGAAAATGGGACCTCTATCCGGTTTAATGAAAATGATGCCGGGTGCTAACCAATTAGCAGGTCAAATTGATGATGATGATGCATCCAGTACGATGAAGAAAACAGAAGCAATGATCTTAAGTATGACGGCAGAAGAGCGCAATAATCCAAAAATTATTCGTTCTACACGTAAACGTCGTATTGCTGAAGGGTCAGGCACATCCACGACAGATGTGAACCGCCTCTTAAGTCAATATGAGAAGATGCAAAAACAAATGAAAATGTTATCTAGATTTATGGGTAAGTAAAAAGCAACTGATGCGTCAGTTGCTTTTTTCTGTTTGTAAACAAATGATATATTCTGTGCCCTCATTAATACAACTATTGACGGAAATGGTACCGTTATGAAGTTCAATAACACGCTTTACTAACGCCAAGCCTAATCCATTTCCACTTGAAGAACGTGTTTGATCTGCTTGATAAAACTTCTCAAATAACCGACTTAGTGTTTCAGGTGTCATACCCTGACCGTGGTCGGTCAAATTAATCATAATTTCGTGATTCTTACGATAAATTTGAATTGAAATTAATCCGTTATTTTTTGAAAATTTAATCGCATTATCCAATAAATTCAACCATACTTGGTTCATTAAGCCTTCATTTCCGGAAAATACAATAGAATCAAGATTTAAATCCCAGTTGATATTCTTAAGTGTCCATTTCGGTTCTAATAATAGTATGCATTTACGAATTTGTTCATCTAAGCGATAGTTAATTTTTTTTACTGAAACTTCTTGGTTATCTAATTTTGATAAACTTAATATATTTCCCGTAAGCGTTGAAAGTTGTTGTGTGTTTTCGAGTACTTTAGTAACATAATAAGTTTTTTCGCTTGGATTGATTTCAGCATGTTGCAAAAGCGTAGCGTATCCTTCGATATTTGCGATTGGAGTTTTAAATTCATGGGAGACATTTTCAATAAAGTCATTTCGTAAAGTCTCAATTTGAGAGAGTTCTTTAACCATGGTATTAAAATTATCGAAAATATCCCTTAGTTCATGAATTTTATTGGAACTATCAAGTGTTACCGCAAAATCTCCTTTGGCAAGCGAATCAAAGGCTTGATTTAATTCTTCGATGGGTTTAATAATCTTTTTGCCCACGAAAAGTGCGATACTTAAACCGATGATAATACTCGCTACAAGGAGTGATCGAATAGGGAAATGCCGTTCGATTGGATTAATTGATACAAAATCATGGGCGTATAATAAGAACCAAGTTCCCATAATTATTAGCAAGACTGCAGCGATTGTAATAAAAACAATAAGCGCGAAATATAACCAAAGATTCGATCTTTTTTTACGATTCATGACATTTCACCACCTTATAACCAAGACCTCTAATGGTTATAATCTTAAAGTCTTTTGAATCGCTAAACCGATCATGAACGCGGTTAATATGAGTATTAATCGTACGTTCATCCGTTTCTGAAAAGATTCCCCAAATTTCATCCATTAATTGTTGGCGCGTGAAGATTTTATTTGGGTAGGAGAGCATTGTAAACAACAAAAGAAATTCTTTTTGAGGCAGTAGGATTTCATTGTTTTTAACAGTGACTGTAAAAGATTCTCGATTTAAGGTCGTATCCCCAACTGTAATCGAATTTTCGCTTGCGATTTTCGCACGTCTTAAAAGGGCATTTACGCGTAGTACCAGTTCATTGACGTTTATGGGCTTAGTCATATAGTCATCTGCACCTGTTATAAAACCCTGTTCAATATCTTCAAATTGATTTTTTGCTGTTACCAATAAAATAGGAAAATTATAATTGGCGTGTCTTAGAGACTTAACTAATTCGTACCCGTCCATATTTGGCATCATAATATCCGAAATCATGAGCTCAATATGTTCCTTTTCAATTATTTCTAATGCTTCAACTCCGGAGAGGGCGGGATAACACGTAAAAGATTGCTTTTCCAATACAGTACAAAACAATTCTAGTAAATCTTTATTATCTTCAACAACGAGAATTTTAACCATATAAGAACCTCCTCTAAGAATTAAACCATATTAACATAAACTCTGAATAAACACGTTTAAATGTCACGAAAGTTTACATTCAGTTTATGGTTAGTTGTCTTTTAGTTTATTTTGACCGGTTATAATGGTCTTATAAGGAGGTATCGTGATGTTAGAACTAAGAGATATTACAAAAATATATGAAGTCGCAGATCAAAAACAAACTGCGCTCAACAAAATAAATATTTCATTTCGAGAAAATGAGTTTGTCTCGATTTTGGGACAAAGTGGTTCAGGAAAGACAACGCTTTTAAATATTGTTGGAGGGTTAGACCGATATACCTCTGGTGATTTAATCATAAATGGGATATCAACGACAAAATATGGTGAGAAAGAATGGAATGCTTACCGTAACCATTCGGTGGGGTTTGTTTTTCAAAGTTACAATTTAATTCCTCACCAAACTGTATTATCAAATGTTGAACTTGCTTTAACACTTGCGGGGGTATCAAAAAAAGAGCGTCGTGAGCGCTCTATTGACGTTTTAAATAAAGTTGGACTTGGGGAACACATTCATAAGCGCCCAAACCAAATGTCCGGTGGACAAATGCAACGAGTTGCAATTGCTCGTGCGCTCGTCAATAATCCGGATATTCTCTTGGCAGATGAACCAACGGGAGCTCTTGATTCGGAAACAAGTATCCAAATTATGAATCTGCTTAGAGAAATTGCAAAAGACAAATTAGTGGTAATGGTGACTCATAATCCTGAACTTGCTGAAATATACTCAACACGGATCATTAAGTTGCTTGATGGGGCTGTTGTTGATGACACGAATCCGTTTGTTGCCAATAAAGAAAATACATCAGCGGTTGGGAAGAAAAACAATATATCCATGTCCTTCTTTACTGCACTTTCCTTAAGTTTTAATAACCTTAAAACTAAAAAAGGGCGCACATTACTCACCGCCTTTGCAGGAAGTATTGGTATTATTGGGATTGCCCTCGTCCTTTCGCTCTCTTCGGGAATGCAAACATATATTGATAAGATTCAAGAGGACACATTATCTTCTTACCCCATAACGATTCAAAGCCAGGCAATTGATTTAATGGGAGATGACGGTAATCATTCGACTGTTACGGATATCTCAAATAATGATGATGCAAGAATATACCAAAAAGGTTATGCATCAGATGCTCTGAAAAGAACCACCATTCAGACCTTTAATAACGATTTAGGTACTTTTAAGGAATATTTACAAAGTGCTGAAGGCTCAGATATTCTAGATAATACGAATGCCATTCAATATGAATATGATTTGAAGATGAATGTGTATAAAGCTCAGACGGAAGAGGGGATTGTTCAAGTTAATCCAAATCCAATTTATGCTGATAATCAACGGGATAAAAGTCCGGCATCTTCAATTAAATCATCAATTGGAATTAAAGATGATATTTGGACAGAATTACTGGATAATCAAGAAATGTTAGAATCTCAATATGATGTTTTAGAAGGAAAATGGCCAGAACATTTTGATGAGGTAGTTCTCGTTGCTAATGAAAACAACGAAATTAACGATATGGCGCTTTATTCTTTAGGTCTTAAAGATATTGGCGATATCGATAAAATGAAAACAGAAATTGAAGAAGGTAATGAAATAATTAACGATGAACCCGTGAGTTATTCATTCCAAGATTTATTAAATCTTGAATACCGACTCGTACTATCTCCGGATACCTTTGAACAATCAGAAGGTTTATGGATTGATAAATCAAACGATGATACATTTATGAAAACAGTTATCGATAAAGGAACGCCAATAAAAGTTGTCGGAATTGTTAAACCTTCTGAAGATGCAGTTTCAAAACCAATCAATGGTACAATTGGGTATTTAAAAAGTTTGACGGATTATTATATTGATCAGACCAATCAAAGTGAAATTGTACAGTCACAATTAGATAACAAAGATGTTAATGTGATTACAGGCAAAGCGTTTGTGGATGTAGATGATCTCAGTGAAACAGATTTAATTGATTTGTTATCAATAGAACAAAGACAATATTTGCTTACACTTAATGATGCCGAGCGTAAAGTGTTTATTGATGCTCAAACGGAACAGTTAAATGCAACGTATGATAAGAATCTTGAAGTATTGGGTGTTGTGAATATGGATGAGCCGAAGGCGATTAATCTCTTTCTACAAAATTTTGATTCGCGCGAAAAAATCATTGATTCCATCGATAACTATAATGAAACGCAACGGACTAGCGATCATGATGAATGGGTTATTGAATACACGGATATGGTTGGTCTCATGACATCCTCTGTAAAATCAATTATAGACATGATTACGTATTTATTAGTAGGATTTGTTTCGATTTCCTTAATCGTATCGTCAATTATGATTGGTATTATTACCTATATCTCGGTGCTTGAGCGTACGAAAGAAATTGGAATCCTTCGTAGTATCGGAGCATCCAAAAGGGACGTAGGACAAGTCTTTAACGCTGAAACGGTCATCATCGGATTGATTGCTGGTGTTTTAGGGATTGGCATCACGCTACTCCTTAACTTCCCTGTTAATGCGATCATCTTCAACCTTACCGGTGTAAAGAATATTGCCTCACTACCAGTATTTGCAGGAATCTTCCTCATTGTTCTAAATGTATTCTTAACGATGCTTTCAGGTTTAATTCCAGCCCGAATGGCATCTAAAAAAGACCCTGTAGAAGCCTTAAGAAGTGAGTAAGGTGATACTTAATCTATTCTTGTGCTATAATGATCCAGTTAAGTCCATCATTATAACTTGATTAATGAAGTCATTTGTGATAAATTATATAGGCTTAAAGCACTCTGGTTCCGCTGTTGGAATCATTATGAACCAGTTTTAACATATAGACAGAAAAAGGAGAATTACTATGTCATTAGCATTAGTACAAGAAATTACAAAGTCACAATTACGTAACGACATTCCTGAATTCCGTCCTGGATGTACAGTACGCGTAGACGTAAAGATCCAAGAAGGTGGAAAGACACGTATTCAAGCATTTGAAGGTGTTGTTATCAAAACTCAAGGAACAGGTATCTCAGAATCATTTACAGTTCGTAAAATGTCATCAGGAATTGGTGTGGAACGTACATTCCCAATCAACTCACCTATTATTGACAGCGTAACTGTATTACGTAAAGGTAAAGTACGTCGTTCAAAACTATACTACTTACGTGACCGTTCAGGTAAATCAGCACGTATTAAAGAAATTCGTTAGTAATAGCCGTATTTATACGGCTTTTTCTTTATTGTATGGGAGGGTAAGAGATGAATAAAGACGATGATAAGTTCTTAATTGCAGTGAAAGATTTTATTAAGAGCATGGTAATCAGCCTCGTGTTGGTTATTATAGTAACGCAGTTTATTGCACGTCCTGTTCGGGTAGAAGGATTATCCATGTACCCGAGTCTTAACGATAAAGAGCTTGGCTTTTCAAATATATTAAGCATGAAGATGAAAGATCCAGAGCGATTTGATGTTCTTGTCCTCTATCTTGATGCGCAAAAAAAACATATTGTGAAGCGCGTAATTGGTTTGCCGGGCGAAGTTGTCGAACTTCGTGATGAAAAACTGTATATTGATGGTGTAGAAGTAGAACAACCATTTCTTGATACAGACTATGTTCGCGAAATGACATCAACCGGAAAAGAGTTTTCGCGTGATTTTGGCCCAATTAAGGTGCCGGAAGGCGAGTATTTTATGCTTGGGGATAATCGTATTCGATCAAGTGATTCGCGTGATTACGGTACGTTTAAACGTGAAGCCATTAAGAGTAAAGACGTATTCGTTTTTATTCCTTTTAATAAAATGAGAACAGTAGGAAAATAGGAGTGTGATTTGATGTCTCAGGTACATTGGTTTCCTGGTCATATGGCAAAGGCAATTCGCTTGATTGAAGAACAAATCAAGGTTGTTGATTTTGTTATAGAATGTCGTGATGCTCGTGCGCCGATGTCGACTCGAAATCCTGTTTTGTCACGTTCAATTGGACAGAAAAAACGTCTTATTGTTTTGACAAAGAAAGATTTAGCTGATCCGAAACAAAGTGAAAAATGGGTCGAAAAGCTTGAATCTGAAGGAAATGTCGTACTTTTGGTGGATGTAATTAACGATCCAGTACGTAAAATGATTATTGAAAAGACGGATATCGTCTTAAAAGAAAAACGTGAACGTGATAAGCGACGGGGCATTCGACCTCGTACTGCACGGGCATTAATTGTGGGGGTTCCTAATGTTGGGAAATCCAGTGTTATTAATAAAATATCTGCACGTAAGGCAGCAGGTGTTGAGAATCGACCGGGTGTGACGCAGTCTCTTAAACTTATTAAGGTGACACAGGATCTCGAGTTGGTAGATACACCCGGTGTTTTATGGCCGAAATTTGAAAGCGAAGAAATGGGTATTATTTGTGCTGTGATTGGGTCGGTAAAAGATACCGGTTATCCGATGGCGTTGGTTACTGATTATGCTCGTGACTACTATATTCAATACAAACCGGAAGAACTAAAACGTCGCTATGAACTGGAGTCATTTGATGATTTCTATGATCAAGTGGGACGTTATCGTGGTCTTTTGGGTGAAGGTGGCACCGTTAATGATGATAAAACGCGTGTTGCTTTCTTGAGCGATATTCAAAATGGTCGGATTGGACGCGTTACATGGGATCGCTTATAGATGAATTTGAAGTTAAATATTGGGAACAAGGGAAGCTTGTTGTCGGTATTGATGAAGCAGGTCGCGGACCCATGGCAGGACCATGTGTTGTCAGTGGAGTTATTTTCCCAAAAGGGTTCTATGATCCTCGGATTAATGATTCCAAACAACTCACTGAAAAAAAACGTGAAGAATTAGTTGCTTTTATCGAATCCAATGCATTATGGACTGCAACGGAAATCATTCCGGTAGCGGTTATTGATCGGGATAATATATACCGAGCAACACAACGTGCAATGGAGAAAATCGCGATTGAAAGTAAAGCAGCAATCGCACTTACGGATGCAATGCCACTTGAAGGCGTTGATATTCCTTTTGAAGCGATTGTTAAGGGGGATGCACGTTCCCTTTCAATTGCTGCCGCAAGTATTCTTGCGAAAACAGTACGAGATGGTTTAATGAGGATGTATGACCTTGAATATCCAGAGTATGGCTTTGCCAAGCACAAAGGGTATGGAACCAAGATGCATAAAGAAGCAATTCTAAAATTTGGGCGCTGCCCGATACATCGTCAATCCTTTCGTTTTAAAGACGAGACTCAAATATCGTTTGATATTTAGGTCTTGTTTTTTTTATTGTTTAACTATAATTGGTGATAATGTGAGAAATTATTTAAAAAATGTTGCAATACATTTGCGAGGGGACTATCCTAGTATATGTCGTTTCATTAATGAAGGGAAAAAGGTCCCTTCATATGCGTATAAAGGGAATTATACCTGTTATGGCGATTCGGATTATCCAAAGTCGCTCTATGATTTAGAATTCCCGCCATTTGTGATATTTTATGAAGGGAACTTATCGCTTCTTAAATCGTCAAGTATTGCTGTCATCGGATCACGTAACCCCAGTGAATATGCACTCGAAATGACGCGTGCATTTGTGCGTAGCGTGAAACATACGCATACGATTATTTCTGGCCTTGCGTATGGTATTGATATTGCTGCGCACCGTGAGGCACTTGATTTTCAAAGCGTAGCTGTGTTAGGGTGTGGATTAGATATCTGTTATCCCTCAAGACATTACGCCGAATTGGCTTATATGAAGAAACAGCATCTCGTGATTACGGAATATCCCTTAGGCGTAAAACCGCAAAAGCATTATTTCCCATTTCGTAATCGGCTCATTGCTGCTCTTGCCAAAACGATTTATGTCATGAGTGCATCCCCGCGAAGCGGAACGATGCATACCGTAAATGAAGCCTTAAAATTGAATCGAAGGATTGTGTGTCTTCCTCATAATATAAATGATATTACGGGATTGGGGTGTAACCTTTTAATTCAAGAAGGAGCCGAGGTGTTGACAAACCTCGAAGATTTATCCAATATATAAACTAAGGAGTGTTGGCTATGAAAAATTTAGTAATTGTTGAGTCACCTTCAAAATCTAAAACAATTGAGAAGTATTTAGGTGAAGATTTTGAAGTTGTTTCTTCAAAAGGTCATATACGTGATTTAGCAACGACTGGTAAAGGCGGTCTTGGTGTTGATTTTGATAATGACTTTGAAGCAACTTATAAAATAAGTAAAGATAAGAAAGACGTTGTGAAAGAACTTAAAGCAAAAGCAAAAAAAGCAGATGCTGTTTATCTCGCAACTGACCCGGACCGCGAAGGAGAAGCCATTTCATGGCACCTTGCCAATGAACTTGGCGTCGATTTGGATCAAGATAATCGTGTTGTATTTAATGAAATCACTAAAGATGCTGTTTTAAGCGCGTTTGAGTCACCACGTCATATTGATATGAACTTGGTTAAGTCACAAGAAACACGTCGTATTTTGGACCGTATTATTGGGTTTAAATTATCAAAACTGCTCCAAGCAAAAATTAAGAGTAAAAGTGCAGGGCGTGTTCAATCTGTTGCGTTAAAATTAATTGTAGATCGCGAAAAAGAAATCGACGCATTTACTCCAGAAGAATACTGGTCAGTTCTTGCATTTTTTGAAAATGAAGGGAATCTTATTGAAACAAGTGCAGAGCGTTATAAAGGTAAGAAATTAAAACTTACCAATGAAGCTGAAGCTCAAGCTGTATTGGATGCTGCTCAAGGGCCGTTTACCATTACAAAACTCGAGAAGAAAAAACGTAAGAAAGAATCAAAACTTCCGTTTATTACATCAACCCTTCAACAAGAAGCATCAACACGTCTTGGTTTCCCTGCAAAGAAAACAATGCGCGTTGCACAAAAATTGTATGAGGGAATTCAAATGGGTGCAGATACAGAAGGGTTAATTACCTATATGCGTACCGACTCAACCCGACTCAGTAATATCTTTGTAGAGGATACCAAAGCCTTTATTCTGGAAAATTATGGCAAGGAATATTTGGGAAAATACCGTCAAGGTAAAAAAACTGAAAATACACAAGATGCCCATGAGGCCATTCGTCCGACAAGTATTTCACGTCGTCCAGAGGATGTTAAGTCTTACCTTACACCGGATGAGTATAAATTATATCGCTTTATCTATTACCGTACATTGGCTTCCTTGATGGCGCCATCCATTTCTGATTCGGTAAGTGTTGTATTCAGTCAAAATGATTATGATTTTAATGGCAGTGGATCCATTATGACCTTTGATGGTTATTTGAGAGTGTATGAATATGAGAAAACAACCGATAAAGTTATGGGAGAGCTTGATGAAGCGAAAGCATATACAGCTCAAAAGGTTGAGAAAAATCAACACTTTACCCAACCACCTGCTCGTTATACCGAAGCACGTTTAATTAAAGAACTTGAAGAACTGGGTATTGGACGACCAAGTACCTATTCAATGATCTTGGAAACGATTGTTTATCGCGCATACGCAACATTTGGAGCTGTTTCAGAAACTTCGAAAACGAAAGTATTCAAGCCAACAGACCAAGGAATTTTAACGAATGAGAAGTTGCAAGAACATTTCTCTGAAATTATTAATGTTCATTATACCGCGAATATGGAAGATGAATTGGACCGCATTGCGGATGGTGAAGAAAATAACGTTGAAGCATTGCAACGTTTTGTAGATAAATTTTATCCATTGCTTGAAGAAGCTGATGAAAAAATGGAGAAAATCGAAGTCGAAAAAGTTGGCGAAGTATGTCCAGACTGTGGCGGAGAATTGGTTTACCGCTTTGGACGTTATGGAAAATTCATTGCTTGTGGTAATTTCCCAGAATGTCGATACAACCGTGCTTTAGATCAAGACAAACGTCCTGAGCCAGAAAAGACTGGAGAAATTTGTCCAGACTGTGGTGAACCGCTTGTAAAACGCAAGAGCCGTTATGGTACCTTTTTTGTAGGATGTTCTGGTTTTCCAAAATGTCGTTACATTCAACCGAATGAAAATGCGAAAAAGCCAAAAACGAAAAAGCCTAAAGAAGCACCGGAAACGGAGCACGAACCTTTAGGTGAAGAAGTAAAATAATAAACGAAAGCTGACAGTTAATTAAATTAGAGTGCATCTAAGTCGTTAGAATGCGGTGCATCGCTTATAATTTATTTAAAGTGCCAGCTTTCTTTGGCATCAAGAGTAAGATAAGGAAGGTATTTATGAAACAACCTCAAGTTAGAGTTATCGGAGCAGGATTGGCAGGAAGTGAAGCAGCCTATCAATTAGCGAAACGTGGTTTTGTAGTAGAACTTGTGGAGATGCGTCCTGTTAAGATGACGCCGGCCCATGTTACAGAACACTTTGCAGAACTCGTATGTTCAAATTCATTTCGTTCGGATGATTTAAACAACGCAGTCGGCCTGCTTAAAGAAGAAATGCGTCGCTTTGACAGCGTCATTATGAAGTCGGCGGATGAACATCGTTTGCCAGCAGGAAGTGCATTGGCGGTAGATCGTGTTGGATTCAGCCAAAAAGTATCAGAGAAATTATCAAATATGGAAAATATTATTATTTCAAATCGTGAAATGACGGCATTGGATGATGTCCCTACGATTGTAGCAACCGGTCCATTGACCTCTGATCATTTTTCAAAATATCTGATGGATTATTTAGGGCAATCAGAAATGTATTTCTACGATGCAATTGCACCCATCGTATCCGTTGATGGAATTAATTTTGATATTGCATATCGTAAATCACGCTATGACAAAGGGGATGGACAAGATTATATTAATTGTCCGATGGATCGTGATCAATTTGAAGCCTTTCATCGTGCGATTTTAGAATCTGAAGAAGCACCAATGCGTGACTTTGAAGATGTTAAAGTCTTCGAAGGGTGCATGCCGGTAGAGGTTATGGCGCGACGTGGGATTAAAACAATGCTTTTCGGACCCTTAAAACCTGTTGGTTTGGAGAAACCCGATGGCACCCGGCCTTATGCAGTTGTTCAACTGCGACAAGATAATGCTGCGGGATCGCTTTACAATCTTGTTGGATTTCAAACGCGCCTCAAATGGGGAGATCAAAAGCGTATTATTCAAATGATTCCCGGTTTGGAAAATGCCGAAATTGTTCGTTATGGTGTCATGCACCGTAATACTTTTATTAAATCGCCGCTTTTGTTAAATCATCATTATCAATCTAAAAACCGTCCATCATTATTCTTTGCTGGACAGGTAAGTGGCGTTGAAGGATATGTGGAATCTGCAGCGAGTGGACTTGTTGCCGCATTAAACATGGCGCAATATTTAAAAGAAGAACCGTTGATTGACCTACCACAAGAAACTGTAATGGGATCAATGGCCCATTATGTATCACATGCGAACCCTGCTCAATTTCAACCGATGAATGCTAATTTTGGAATTGTAGCCAATCGTATGAAAGATCGCGAAGCAATGTCGAAGCGTAGCCTTGCGCATATTGACGAATTTGTTGCGAAATTTGGATAAGACACTTCGGTGTCTTTTTTTTATTTGATTGGCGTATAATAAGGGAAAGAGGTGAGACTATGGATACTGATGCCATTATTTTGGATTTTATGCGACACATCGCAATTACAAATACATCCTCGGAGCACACGAATGATGCTTATTTGCGTGATGTCCAACAGTTTGTTGATTTTGTAGGGGAATCATCTTTATTGGAAATTAATCGTACGATTGCATATGACTATCTTAATATGCTGTATGATTCAGGTCTTTCTAGTGCAAGTGTTGCACGTAAGATTTCCACCTTGCGATCGTTTTTTAAGTTTTTACAAATTAATTACGGTGCTATCGATAACCCATTTAACCAAATAAAGATTCAGCATCAGGGACGTCATCTTCCTAATTTCTTAATGTACGATGAAATTGAAACGCTTTTGTTGAGTTGCGACGATACTGTTTTGGGTGTACGCAATCAAGTGATGATAGAACTGATGTATGCATGTGGTTTACGGGTCAGTGAAGCAGTCGATTTACAAATTACTGACCTTGATCTGACTGAGCGCACGATACGGGTTATTGGGAAAGGGAATAAAGAACGTCAATTATTTTTTTACGAATCGTTGGTACCGAAACTATGGTCGTACCTAAATCAATATCGTGTTCAATTGAAAAACGCTTCAGAAACGCAAACCGTTTTCTTGAATCAACGAGGGGACCCATTAACTCCACGAGGGATACAACACATTTTAGAGGGCCAAGGTAAGGTCGCAGGTCTTCGCATGAAGTTGCACCCGCATATGCTCCGACATAGCTTTGCAACGCATTTACTGGACAATGGAGCCAGCCTTCGAGTTGTTCAGACATTGTTGGGACATGAATCACTGAGCACAACCCAAATTTACACCCATGTAAGCATGCAACGTGTAAAGGAAGTATACGATGAAGCCATAAAAAAAATACCGGTCACATAATCTAACATACTATCCGTGTAATTCTTACACATTGTTTGTGTATGATTCATATGTAAGAAGAAACTCTTACATCGTATGATTCCTCTTCTCCTTTATTCATATCCCCTTATGAATAACACAAAATCATACAAATTCTTTCCCCTTATAAATAAATAGAAAAAAAGAAAAAGCAAATAATGATGCTTTTTCTTTTTTTTACGAATGATTACAAGATGGATAAAATAAATATTGCTTGACTTGTGGTTGTATTAACGATATAAAGAGTATGTTATTTTAGTTTTACAATTATATAGGTTATACAAAAATCATGATGAATTTGCGAAAAATCCAAACATGGAAAACATGAGCAGTTTCGTTTGACATTCCAGTTTGTAATCTATATAATTAAGTAGCGTTAAAGAGTAGGGTGAGAGTATGAAATTTTATAGAGCTGATTTAGATCGGTTAAAATCACCACGTTTAGAAATAGACGAGGAAATTATCATCGATCAAGATCTCTTGAAAGGTTTTTCTCTATGTACTGCTTTACGTGAGATCTTCGCAGTAGGTCATGGTTATTATGACGAACATACTTCAAAACTAATTACCGATCTGACAATAGAAGGTATTATGACAGTACCATGCGCCATTACATTAGAACCCTTTGATATTGAATTTTCAATACCAGTTGGTGATGTGTTTAGCTTCGAGAAACTCGAAGATGACGAAGTGGGTATTGAAATTGAAGGTGAAGAGCTTGATCTTGATCCATATATTGTGGATTCTATCTTAGCTGCAGTTCCCCTAAAGGCAATCCATCCGGATCTTAAGGAATATCCAGAAGGAGATGGCTGGCAGGTTATGACTGAAGAAGATTATACAAAAGAGAAGAGTCAAGAGATTGATCCTAGACTTGCAAAACTAAAAGACTTTAAGTTTGATTAAATGGAGGTGAGACGATGGCAGTTCCAAAAAGACGCACATCTAAAGCAAGAAAAAACAAACGTCGTACACATTATAAATTACCTAATGTGACATTAGCTAAAGATCCTCAAACTGGGGAGTGGAAATTACCACACCGTGCAAATCGCGACGAGGTTAAATAATATAATTAAGTCTTGGGTATCCAAGATTTTTTTATGTGATAATATGGGAAAATTTGGGAAAGTGAGTGTTTAATATGAATCGTAAATCAGCCATTCTCGGTCCGTTGGCAGTGATTATTTCATTTGCATGCTTGTCATGTGTTTTAGTATTTACGAAGTATATGCCGGTTCGGAACCGTTTGATTATTTTGGTTGTCGCGGTTATCGTTGCTATGGTCATTATGATTGTGACCAAGCGTCCGTTTTGGCGGTATTTGATTGCAATATGTATTGTGATTGCAAGTATATTTGTGTTTAGCTCTCAAAAGTTTGTAGATCAAATGGCGGATACTAAAGAATATGAATTAATTAAATATGATTTACTTCGCATGAAAGACCATGAATTACCGAAAGACCCACTTATTGGTCTTTATGGTGTTAAAGAGAATCATCTTGAGGCAATTTCAGATGATTTAAAGAACGAAATGAATAGTGATCGCTTTAAAAAGTTTTCGGATATTGATGAGGTGGTTGCGGCATTTTACGATCAAGAGATTGATGGTCTCTTTATTAATAAAGCCATGCTTGCGAATTTGTCATTTCTCTACCCTGACTTTATTAAAGATACGATTTTGGTGAATAGTTATGAATACCGACTCGGGCGAGATTCAATCGTTAAAGAAGTGGATGTACTTAAAGAACCTTTTACGATTTATCTGAGTGGTATTGATGTATATGGGGATGTTGTTACGCGCTCACGAAGTGATATGAATTTACTGTTGTCTGTAAATCCCATAACCAATGATGTGTTGACTGTTTCAATTCCACGCGATACCTATGCACCTTTAGGCTGTGAGAATGGTGAATTGGACAAACTAACGCATGCTGGTCTTTATGGTGTAACATGTTCAGTTAAAACGTTGGAAAAGTTATTAAATATCGATATCAATTACTACATCCGTGTTAATTTTACGGGACTCGTACAGATTGTTGACACGCTGGATGGTATCGATGTTTTATCACATTATGATTTTGTAACGGAGAATGGTGATGTCTTTATTAAAGGGATGAATCATGTCGATGGACAAAAGGCCTTAGCGTTTGCACGCGAGCGTGATCATGTTGAATATGGTGATGTTGCCCGTGGTTTACACCACCAAGAACTTGTGAAAGCAATTTTTGAAAAAGCAACACAAACCGAAAATATTATTAAAGCACCGCAAATTACAAGCCTAATCAGTCAAGTGGTTGATACAAATCTTGATGATGGAAGTATTTCAAAATTAATTTCAAAACAAATAGAAACTAGTGATCATTGGCATTTTGAGGAAGATTATTTACGCGGTGAAGGGGACATGCAACCCACTTACAGCCAAGATGGACGTTATAAATATTATGTCTATTGGCCTCATGAAGACAGTGTAGCGGCAATAAAGAAACAAATTAACGATTTAATGATCGCAAATAAGGAGGGATCGTAGTGGCGGATACCACAGCGAATTCAATTTTATTTTTAAATGCATTTGTTCAAATCGAAATGTTTTTACGAGACTTGTTGAATAATCCTAATGTTGGATTTGTACAAATGGTGCATATGGCAGCTCAAAAGGATGATACAATCCGTCATTTTCAAACTGATTTAATCGAATATGCTCAATTGCGTAATGCGATTGTTCATAATCGCGGTGGAAATGAAGAAGCAATCGCTGAACCGCACGATGTAGTTGTTTCTCAAATTCAAAAGATTGTCTCACGGATTTATCATCGAAAGACAGTGAGGGATCTCGTTGATGGTCATCCTTTTGTGGTTTCTGTCGATACCTATCTTGTGGATATGGTGAAACGTCAGGATAATAAACATTATTCTGCGATACCGGTGTATAATGATGATGTTTATGTAGGTGTTATTCATCCACGCTTATATCAAAGGCTCATGGAAGATTCAACACGTACGACTTATGATTTAACACCGATGCGTGTTGATGAACTGCTGCAGTATTATCAACCCGATGATCGGGTTGTTTTTGTTCCTGAATCAATGTCTGTTCCGAAATTGTTAGAGGTCTATCAGTCCAACCATAACCGTGGAAAGAGCGTGATAGCGATTATCGTAACAAAGTCTGGAAAGCAAAATGAAAAACCGCTGGGTATTTTTACCGTTGCGGATTTACCAATTCTTATACGTGAACTTGAATAATGATGCATTAACGTGTATATTTATCATTGGTAACACTATATAAAAGGAGTTCTTATGGCAGATTATTTTGTGATGAAAAATGCGTCGTTAAAACGCTATAATACAATGAGGTTAGATGTAACCGCAGAGACGGTGATTATACCTCATACTGTTGACGGATTAGTGGAAGCATTACGCGACCATCAAGGGAAACGCATTGTATTAGTTGGGAATGGATCAAATATGATTTTTTCTCAAGAACACTATGATGATAATACTGTGTTTATTATTACGATTCTATTAAATGATTTAGAGATTATTGATAACGAAATTGTTGCGGAAGCAGGGGTACGTCTAAACCGTCTTGCATGGTTTGCGTGCGAGCAATCCTTAGGTGATATGGAATTCTGTGAAGATATTCCAGGTACTGTCGGTGGTGCTTTAATTATGAATGCGGGACAATGGCAATATGCTATAGGACAATTTGTGAGTTGGATTGATGTATTCAACTATGAAACGCAAGAAGTCGAACGTCTGATTCCGGATGAATCATTCTTTGGATATCGTTATTCACGACTGAATGATCTTCCTGTTTATGTATTGCGAAGTGGATTAAAAACAATTGAAGGGGATTACAATCAAGCCCTAGAAAAAATGCTTTATTATCGTCATGAACGTTATGTGAAGCAACCCCGTAATTATGCGAACGCAGGGAGTGTTTTTAAACGCCCTAAAGATAAAGATGGGGAATCATTATTTGTATGGAAGCTCTTTGATGGTGTTGATTTACGCGGTTTCCGGGTTGGCGATGCAATGGTATCTGAAAAACATCCTGGATTTATAGTGAATGTGGGTCATGCATCGGTTGATGATGTTCATGCTGTTATTCACGAGTGTAAAAAACGTGTTAAAGATGAATATGATGTTGATTTAGAACTAGAATGGCGTGTAATCTAACATGAAAAAGACGACGATTATTGTAATGTTTATTGGGGTTCTGTCTAAGGTATTAGGCTTTATCCGTGACATTACTTTATCTTCAATGTTTGGAATGGGTGCGATTACAGATGCATTTAATGCTTCGGTGGCAATCCCTACGGTCGTTTTATCCGTTATTGGATCGGCCCTCATTACGGGTGTCATACCCATGCTTACCAAGATTTCTCATGAAGATAAAAAACGTGGCGATCGATTCGCAAGTAATGTTCTCAATATTATGATTGTCTTTTCCTTAGCCTTGTCCTTGTTTATGTTCTTGGTTCCAGAAGTGGTTCTTAAAATTGTAGCTGGGGGTTTCAAAGGGGAAACACTCGCGTATGCAGTGGTATTTGTACGAACACTCGCCTTGGGCGTATTCTCAGTTGCAGTGATGCAATTGGGTACTGGTTACCTCAATGTAAAGGGAAATTTTATTGTTCCAGCAATGGTGACAATTCCAATGAATATCATTGTTATTGCCGGGATTGCTATCAGTAGTAAAGCAGGAAATCCCTATATCTTGGGTTATGCACAATTGGTGGCATTGATTGTTCAAGCAATCATTATTCTATTCTTTATGTGGCGCAGTGGTTTTGTATATCATGCAGTAATCGATTTAAAAGATGATGATTTGCGCTCGATGGTGGCACTCGCATTACCATTGGTTCTCTCGTCGTTCTTGGGTCAATTCAATGATATCGTCATGAAAAACTATGCGACAGTTTTACAGGGTGAAGGTGGCTATAGTTACATGACTTACGCTACAAAGCTAATCGGTTTTGTACAAGGAATCTTTATTATCGCAATACTTCAAGTTACCTATCCGACAATTGCTAAGAGCGTTGTGGAAAAGGACCCACGCAAAGTGAATGATTCTATTAACGATGCAGTCTTGATGATTGCACTGTTTGTACTGCCGGCGATGGTTGGTTTTATTACACTAGCACGTGGTATTGTTGAATTTGTATTCTTACGTGGTGCTGTAACACCGGCCGATATTTCGGTGATTGTTCCAATCTTTATTTGCGATACGATTGTTCTCTTTGCATATGCTATGCGGGAATTAATGTTCCGGATTCATTATGCTTATCAGGATATGAAAGGGCCCGTACGCAATACGGTGCTTGTATCGGTACTCTTTGTAGTGGGTATGGTAATCTTTAGTTATATCTTTGGCAAGTTTGGTATGCCACTGGCGGGATTGTCCTTTGCCTACTCATTAGCGGCACTGGTATCATGTTTTCCACTTTACAAGAGTATGAAAAAACATATACCGCGTTCGCGTTTACGTTTTATTGCATTAGATTTTATTAAAATTGCTCTTGCAGCATTGATCATGGGTGTGGTTGTGATCTTGGTGAAAAATCCTATTCAATACCTCATTCCAGGTAAGTTATCCACCATCGTAATCATTTTGATTGCTGGATTGGCTTACTTAATTGCAATTCTCGCATTTAAAGTGCAATTTGTACGAAATCTAATCTTAAGTTTTCTGAAATAATCGTGAAATGTTCATATAAACGCTCTAGGAGTGGCTTAAGCCACTCCTTTTTCTATGTGTTGATTTCTTCCCATATAACAGGTGTTATGATACAATAGTGGTACAAAGTGGTAAGAAGTGGAGGAAAGTGGGGACAATTCAATGTTTATTGGAGAATATCAACACAATATCGATACCAAAGGACGAATCATTGTTCCAGCTAAATTCCGTGAGGAACTCGGCGAGACAATGATTGTTACGCGTTGGCTCGATGGATGCCTCGCCATTTACACACTTGAACAGTGGCAACAGGTTTACGAAAACCTTAAAAAATTGCCATCAACAAAACGAGAAGTTCGTATGTATACACATATGATCATGTCTAAAGCAGCAGAATGTGACTTAGATTCACAAGGACGCATTCGAATCCCTGCGCATTTAACACAAGAAGCACAACTCGTAAAGAATTGTGTTGTTGTTGGTGTAAGTGATCACGTAGAAATATGGGATCAAGCACGATGGACAGATTACTGTGAAGCTGCGAGCGAGAATTTTGAAGAAATAGCAGAATCGCTAACGGAGTTTTTCTAATGAAACATATATCAGTCATGCTTAATGAAACAATTGAATTATTAAATATTAATCCAGAAGGGATATATGTTGATGCAACATTAGGAGCTGGAGGTCATAGTTACGAAATTTGTAAACATTTGACTACCGGTAGGCTTATTGGATTCGATAAAGATCTGGATGCCATTGAACGTACATCGAAGCGCTTAGCAGAATTCGGGGATAAAGTAACCATGGTTCATGGTAGCTATACGCAACTTACCGAAAAACTTCAGGAACTTGGAATTGAAGCGGTGGATGGGGTTCTATTTGATTTAGGGGTATCGTCGCCACAATTTGATGACGGTGACCGAGGCTTTAGTTATCGTTTTGATAGTCGTTTAGATATGCGTATGGATCAAACACAAGCATTGAGTGCTTATGAAGTCGTTAATGAATATGCAGAAGAAGATTTAGTTCAAATTCTTAAGGATAATTCCGATGAGCGTTATGCTCGAAGGATTGTAAAGCAAATCATGGAAAACCGCCCCGTTGAAACAACGTTTGAACTCGTTGATCTTATAAAACGTGCTTATCCAGGAAAAGAGTTAAAAAAAGGACATCCAGCAAAGAAAACATTTCAAGCCTTGCGGATTGAAGTCAATAATGAGTTCGAAGAGGTTAAGGATGCTGTCGAGCAGGCTGTTCTAGCTATTAAACCGGGTGGACGCGTTGTTGTGATTACCTTCCATTCAATTGAGGATAGAATTGTTAAACGAATTTTCAGTAATTATGGTAAACCGAAAAAGGTGGATCCACGATTACCTATTATTGAAGAAGAAATACTTAATTACAAATTGGTTTCAAAGGCACTCAAAGCCTCTGCAGAAGAATTAGAATTTAATAATCGCGCACATAGTGCAATCTTAAGAGGAATTGAAAGGGTGAAATAATTGTGGCAAAACACGTAATTAAAAGAAAAAAGAAAACGATTCGTTGGAGTGGATTAGTTGGATTTGTATTCACGATGGCATTATTATTTTCATTTGTTACGCAGATTTTTGTTCGTTCGGAAAATGCACGCTTAGCACGCGAAATTCAAGTTGTGAAGCAACAACAGGCAGATATTAATGTTAATAATGAAAAACTTACTGCTGAGATTCAAGATTTAAGTGACTCAAACCGTGTTGTATCAATTGCAACAGAGGCGGGTCTTGATAACACACATAATGTTGTGACCGTAAAGCATGGTGATTAGATTTGGAAAAGAAGAAGTTACGAAAAAGTGCAAACTATAAAGTCTTAATTGTTTCAATCACAATGGCGCTCCTCTTTGTTGTAGTGGGTGCCAATGTTTTTGTTGTATCCGTACTTGGGTATCATTTGAACTCGGGCACGGATTTTCGTGATGATATCAATGGCATTCATACTGTAGAACGTAAAATTCCAGCAAATCGCGGGAAAATTGTCGACCGAAATGATACTGTAATTGCTCAAGACCTTGTAGCCTACACGCTGCAAGCAAGTCTGGACGAGTCACGAATGAATTCTGATAAAACTCCGGCACATATTGATGATAAAGAGAAAGCCGCTAAGGTAATCAGTGAGGTGTTGGGAACCCCTTATGACCAAATTATGGATATTATTAGCCAAGATGCGTTGCAGGTTGAATTTGGTTATGCTGGGAAGTACCTAACTTTAGATCAAAAAACGGCGCTTGAAGCATCGGGTGTTCCTGGTTTGATGTTTGAGAAAATTATTACCCGCAATTATCCACTCAAAGTATTTGCTTCAAAATTGATTGGCTACTCTCAATATGATGAATTAGAGGAAGCTCAGATTGGTCAAATGGGTCTTGAAAGTGCCTTTAATGATGAGCTAGAAGGAACAAATGGATTTGAACAATATACGCATGATCGTGATAATTTCCGACTTCGCTTTGATGATGGTCAACGTAAAGACCCAGTTAATGGTAATGATATTAAGTTGACCCTTGATCGTGGTATTCAAGATTCTCTTGAACGTGCGCTTGTAGGAATTACACAAGATCCTGGGGTTAAGGCTTCTGAAGCATGGGGTCTTGTGATGGAAGTCAAAACAGGAAAAATTCTTGCATGGGGTGATGCACCAAGTTTTGATCCGAACGCGCCCGATTTTACAAACGGATTTACGAACCGTGTTTCACAAAGTACTTTCGAACCTGGATCAACAATGAAAACATTTACGGTGGCAGCAGCGATCGAAGAAGGGGTTTGGAATAATGAGGAAACCTTTGATTCGAATCCGTTCCATGTTGGTGTTGAGAATAATAAAGCATTCCGCCTTCCAAGTGAGGACGGAAGCGTTCATACTATAACCAATGCCGGTGGATATACCTACGGCCAAATGCGATATGATTATGGTTATGCTTTAAGTTCTAACGTTATGATTGCAGAACTGCTCACAAATAAATTAGATCCAGAGGTGCATCATGATTACCTCTATAAACTCGGCTTTTTCAAAAATGTAAATACAGATAAAATACCTGAAGAACAAGGTTATGATTTATGGCAAGAACCGCTTGAAAAAATCAGTAATGGTTTTGGACAAGGGTCAAGTGCTTCAGTCCTTCAGTTAGCTCAAGCCTATACTGCGGTATTGAATAAAGGAGTCATGGTTAAACCTTATTATATCGATGAGATTAAAAATTCTGAGACAGGTGAAGTTACTTATAAAGGACAAACACAGAACCTTGGTCGTGTTTTTTCAGAAGAAACTTCAAAAAAAGTGCAAGATTTAATGCGATATGTTGTAGATATTACGGGTTCAGGGTATCGTTTTAATATCGCAGAGACAAATGTAATCGCGAAAACAGGAACCGCACAGACTGTTGTGGAGGGGGTTCCAGGATATTCGCCAACAATCTATAACTTCTCCAGTGCTGTAGCTTTACCATACGAAGACCCGGAAGTCTTGGTTTATACAGCTTATAAAGCGAACTATGGCCATGATGTCGATTATTCTGCGGTATATATCCGCGATGTGTTGCACAAAATTGCAGCTACTTATGGCATGACTAATAAGGGTGGTAAGGAATCAATTACTGAAATTACCGTTCAGGAATTAGAAAACTATATCAACACTCCAGTCAATAAGGCGAAAGAATCATTGGAAGCTTTAGGCTATAAACCGATTCTAATCGGTGATGGTGAAACGGTTATTAATCAACAACCTGAGGTGAACCGTCAAGTCATTAATAATGAGCGTGTGTACCTTTATACAGGGGATCATAATATGACGATGCCTGATTTTAAAGGGTGGACACGAAAAGAAGTGTTGAGTTTTATGAGCATTTCGGGGTTAAATGTTGAATTATCGGGCTCCGGTTATGTGGTTGAACAGTCCATCCAACCCGGCACCGTTTTCACGAAAGAAGATACGATTTCATTAAAACTGAACTAAGAATTTGGTATAATGAGTAAGATGTAAGGGAGAAAGATTATGATTGTAGGAATTTTAGCGATGCTGACAGCATTTGCATTGAGCGTAGTTGCTTACCCAAGGTTTATCAATTACCTTCAAGAAAGTAAGATGGAACAAAAAGTAAGTGAATATGCATTGGATGAATTTAAAAATAAACAAAAAACACCTACATTTGGCGGATTTATCTTTGTGATTGTTCCGGTAATTGTGGCCTTGATATTTAATGGATTCAATTTTAACGGTTCTGTAATACTCCTTATTGGGGTATATGCAGCTTATGCACTTATAGGACTGATTGATGATTACAAAATCGTTAAAGAGGGTAAAAATGATGGATTATCACCGCGTCTAAAAATGTTTGGACAGTTGGTACTTGCGGTTGCATTCTATATTGTATATATCAAAATGGGTGGCGATAATAAACTTGCAATTCCATTTATGAAAGAACCGCTTGACTTAGGATGGGTTTATTTACCTCTTTTAATGTTTATTTTTGCAGGATCATCTAATGCCGTAAACTTAACCGATGGAATGGATGGCTTAGCCGCCGGAACCAGTGTTATTGCATTTGTGGCTTTTGCGATTGTAGCATACTCAATGAATCGTATGGATATCTTTATGGTTATTTTAGCGGTTATTGGGTCATTATGTGGCTTTTTAGTTTTCAATCATAAACCCGCAAAAATATTTATGGGTGATGTTGGGTCACTTGCACTTGGAGCTTTATTTGCAGGTGTTGCAGTACTTCTTAACAAAGAAATCTTATTAGCAATTGTTGGTGGTGTTTTTGTTTTCGAAACACTGTGTGTAATCATCCAACGTACGTCGTGGAAACTAAGACATAAAAAAGTCTTTAAATATACACCAATTCACTACAGTTTTACTTTGAATGGCTGGAAAGAAGAAAATGTCGTCAATTTCTTTTATGCCCTCGGGGTTGCTTTTGCTGTAATCGGCCTCGCACTTAACGCTATCGCCTAAAATGAAGGCATTAATTATTGGTGGTGCACGATCGGGAATCGGTTGTGCACGACTCCTTAATAAAGAAGGTTTTGATGTTACGCTGACGACCAATCAAGACTTTCCAGAACGACAAGAACTTGAAGCAATGGGGATTCATGTTTCGCTCAATGATCGTGATTTGAATCTCGTCGATGACTATGATTACGTCATTAAAAACCCAGGGATTCCAAATGATCATCCCTTGGTATCTCAATTTCAAACTGTATATAATGAAATTGAATGTGCATTTCAATATGCACCAGATGCTAAATTTTATGCTGTATCAGGTACTAATGGTAAAACGACCACGACAACGTGTCTGCATGAGATGTTATTAAAAAAAGATTCGCATGCTTTGCTTGCGGGTAATGTTGGCTATGCATTAAGTGAAGCTGTTTATCATGACGGAAATTATGCACGTGATGTTGCTTTAGAAATTTCGGCATTTCAAATGGAGGGAACCCCTTCTTTTGCGCCGGAGGTTTATGCTTTATTAAATTTAAGTCCAGATCATATGGATCGTTATAAGGCGGTCGATGATTATTACCAAGCGAAACTTAACATTCTTCCTAAGGTGAAAACATTTGTTCGTAATTGTGATGATGCCAATATTATGCGTTTGACTCAAGATTATGAGGGGCTTGTATATAATGTATCCATCACGCACGAAGCAGATGTTTGTGTCAAATCAGGGTGGGTGTATTTCTTAGATACGCCTTTGTTTGAAGTTTCGACGTTAAAACTTGTAGGGGAACACAACTTAATGAATGCAGCGTTTGCAGCGACCTTAGCGTTTTTGGCTGGGGTTGAAGTTGCATCGATTCAAGCAGTAATCCGTAGTTTTAGCGGTGTGGAACACCGTATTGAATTTGTTGATGAAATAGAGGGTGTGCGCTATTATAATGATTCAAAAGCGACCAATCCGGAGTCTACTGAAGTATGCCTCAAAGCCTTCGACAAGCCAATTATTTTACTGGCAGGTGGCTTTGATAAGCATATATCATTTGATCTACTTAAACCTTATCAAGATCGGCTTAAAGCACTCTATGTATTCGGTGAAAGTGCAGATCAGATTCAAACAGTATTTCCATTCGCAATTAAAGTGGATACGATGAAAACCGCATTTATTGAGGCAAAAGCAAATGCCGTAAAAGGGGATGTTATTGTCTTATCTCCGGCTTGTGCGAGCTACGATCAATTTGAAAATTTTGAGAATCGTGGTAACATATTTAAAGAATACGTTAAAACTCTCTAGTTAGAGTTTTTTCTTTTGTGTTTTTCGTGTATCATATACGTGATGAGACGAGGTGAATGTATGAAAGATGATAATACACAACAATTTAAATTGTTACTAACATTAAGACTTCGTCAAATACATAATAATGGATTAGAAGGCGTTTCATATGATGATTTGTACCGCATGTTTACAACCTATGTATGGCGTCATAAAGAGCCAACACGGTTAAGTGAATTGGCCGATGATATTTTTAAAACAACGGATGAAGACGTTGTAAGATGGCTCGCAACAGAGTCGAAAATTAATGGCTTGAAATCATCTCTTGAAGACTATACAAATTTATTTGAGGATGAGGAGATTCAATGAAAACAAAAGCTGAGTTAAGGGTTTCGTTTATCGTCATCATTGTTTCGGTTCTGGTGGGTTTTTTAACCATTACAACCGTTGGTAGATTAAATACGGGATTGGGATTTGGTCATGATGTCCGTCTTATTGTTGAGACGAAAGATCGGACTGGGTTGAATAATTTTCTTTCAAACCAAACACGTAATAATCGGGAATGGCGTAAACGAGTGATTGATACCAATCACTATGCGTTATCTTTTTCGGGTGTTGAAAATATTTCTGACTTAGTCAATAGTATTGAAGCTCATGTTTCGGACTTAGTTGTTTGGAATACGGGTACATTTGGTTCCGTGACAAAGTTAATTAGTACCCAAAGTTTTATCAGCTTATATTTGATTTTATTTATGGCTTTAACCGCAGGCTATTTTTGTTTTAGGTTTAGGTTTTTTGGCTGGATTGCAGGGATGGAGATTGTCATTAGCGTGATGTTATCGCTGCTTCTTGTTTCTCTGTTTGGTTATCCATTTACAAAATCACTTTGGTATTCGGTTTTAATATCATTTATGATGCTTGTATACCAAAAACAAATGTATCTCTTGGATTCTGAAGGGCTGACATTGCATGAAGTCGTGTCGTCACGTCAGGATATCCGTAAGCGTCACATACGTGTGTCGCTCCTCCATTCGGCATTTTATCTCATTTTTGGATTTGTAGCGGTGGTCTTAAATCGTTACGGTCTTATACGAACCGGATGGTATATGATCTTTTTAGGCTATATTGTCCTAATCCAGTTTCTTTTGTTTAATTTTGTATTTGAACGATTTTTACTTAAAATTCCTGAATCGTCAAACTTTGTGCATTTTCAAAACATCAATGTCTTAAAAATGACGCAGCCAACACATTCGTTGTTTAAAAATACCGTTTCTGTGATGTTAGCAATTTTGTTGCTGAGCACGTTGTTTGCAATCCCAAAAGGCATTGACTTACATAAGGGGTGGGATTTTGCCAATCAAAATGTTCTTATTATGAACGATGCACGTTCTACGGCGTATCTTGAATTGCAAGCTACCTTATATGAAGTTGGGATTTTTGATAATCAATTGAGTTATGAGGTAACTGAGCAAGGTGATACATGGATTCACTTTGATGAAAATGTAACATCGAAACAACTCGGTGCTGCGGCCCGTGGTGTTAAAACAAAGTTTGATGTTAAAGGGACTTATTATGATACCCATGAGAATTTATTCCCGCTTGAAGATGTTAATTTTTATTTGACGTTGGGCGTATTTATTCTGGCATCATGGATTATGGTAAGTTGTATTTTTGGCTTTAAGCGGAGTGTGCTCATACCGATTCTGAGTGTGCTCTCGGCAGCGCTATTTGTTTTCTTAACAATGATTTATCATATAAAATGGAGTCGAGAGACGGTTTATATCGTCTGGACTATTCCAATGATTATCGGTTGTTATTACAGTTCGCAGTATTCACTAAATCGATTCTTTGATTTAGATCTGTTCGAAGCTGAATTTATTGACTCGTTAGTCTTAAATGTGATTCTCTTTGCGATTATATCGACACCGATTTTAATTATTATTCCGGTGCCAATTACGGTTGAGATGATTGCGATTTTGATGATGATGATTTTCTCAATTTATTTAGCGTTAATTATTCTCTATTGTATTGCTTGGTTACTTAGAAGGTGGGTCCTAAAACGTGAACGATATGCTTAATTCTTTATCACCCCTTGTACAACAAACACTTGAATCCATGCATTTATCAGATTCTCAAATGCAAGAGTTATTCAATCCATCGGATCACATTGTCACAAATGATGCGATTGACTCAATCATTCAATTTTATAAAAATGCTACGAAACTTATTGTTTGTGGTGATTATGATTGTGATGGTGTTTCTTCAACAAGTATTGCGGTGTTGCTCGCAAAGAAATGTAATATTGAGGTAGGTTACTATATTCCCAATCGACTTAAAGAGGGGTATGGTGTTTCCAAAGAAACAATTACAATGGCTCATGAACGCGGTTATCGCGATGTCTTAATTATTGATAATGGTGTCAAGGCTCACGAAGAAATTGCCTATGCACAATCGTTGGGCATGAAAGTTGCAGTTGTGGATCATCATATTATTGATGAACCTATAAATACGGAGGCATTTTTGCATCCGGATGTATGCAGTCCATATGAAGCATCTATGTGTGCGAGCGGTTTGATTTTTTGTGTCGCGGAAACGATGGGGCTTGCTGATCAATACATGTTGTCACTTGCATGTACAGCAACCATTGCTGATGTGATGCCGTTATGGGGCAAGAACCGGGAATTGGTTCGCAATGGCTTAGTGGCGTTGAATCAAAATCAATTTTTACAATTTGATGCCTTGGTAAAACGTAACCGTTTCACCAATTATTCTGCCAAATTATTATCATTCCAAGCCATTCCTAAGATTAATACCGTTGGGCGCTTGGGCGATTTAGCGAACGTAAATACTTTGGTTCAATATTTTACGACCTCGGATGAAGCTGTCATCACATCATATGCGAAGCAACTATTTGAATTGAATCAATACCGTAAAGAACAGGGAAAAGCGCTAAAAGAAGTAGCGATGAACCATGTTAATGATGATCCAATTCAAATTATTGTGGATAAGCGATTCCACGAAGGACTCTTGGGAATTGTTGCGAATCAGGTTGCACAAGAAACCATGAAACCAACTTTGGTGCTTACGGAGTATGATAATGTTTTAAAAGGTAGTGCTCGCAGTATGACATTTTCATTGCAAGATATATTTACAAGTGTTGATCCGGACTATTTTGTTGCAATGGGAGGTCATGATTTCGCATACGGGATGACTTTAAATAAAGCAACATTTGAATCCTTTAAAAGCGACTTGAATCAAGTCGTACGTGATTTTGGTCCGTATGAAGGCCGTCGCGAGACGGTATTGGCTATTGATCCTTCCTTAATTACAAAGACGGCCCTTGATGAATTGCGTCAACTGGAACCGTTTGGTGAGGGTTTCAAAATGCCTCTGATTAGTTTACCAATTCCGCGTGACTTTCAATTATATAACCTGAATGGTTATGGTTATAAGTATGCTTTTAAAAATTTTCAATTGGATGAAGCGGTTTTTTTCTCGAAACAATTTCAAAAATATGAACTTCAAGCAGCACATCGTTTAATTGGAACCTTAGATTTAGACAGTCGCTCAAAAAATGCATTGTTCGTAGAAGATTTTGAATAACTTGTGATATGATATGACTATTGAATGGGAGGCGTCTTATGATTAAAACCTTATTAGCTTCAGTATTACTCATTAGTGGTGTTGGGCAAAATCCTCAATTAAATAAACAACCCATTACCCAAAAAATTCCTCCTACCGCACATCGTGTTGCTGCAACGCAAGATGAAATTGAACCGGTTAAGGATCCCATTAAAGTGAAACAAGGGAAGTATGAGTTATATGAAAACTCAAGCATGCAGATTGATTACACTTTAGAGGGTTTAAGTAAGCAAGCAACCGTTTCGTTTAAAAGTGAAAATCCAGACATTGTCAGTGTTTCGGAAACGGGTTTAATCTCTACGCATACAAAGGGATCATCCATTATTACAATTATTGCTGTGGATGGTCAAGAAGAGTACACAAAAGAATTAAGTGTCAAAGTCATTACCCTTGATGGGACGATTAATTTCAAAAATAATGATGTGTATATTAATCGCGGCTTTGAATATCAACTTGAATATACATTGAGCAATGACGCTATGAAAGAAAAAAGTATTATTTGGACATCTGAAAATACTGCGGTAGCTGATGTTGTGAATGGGAAAGTTACTGCGAAAGCGGCAGGAACTACAACAATTACTGCGCGGATTGGTGATATTACCGCTAGTGTAAAAGTCACTGTAACGATTCCTCTCCGGGAAATTGAGTTTAACCCATCTGCTTTGACCCTTGTCTTGGAAGATGAAGTGGATATTCCGGATTTAATATTTGTGCCCTATGATACTACCACATCACGCAATGCAACATACGTTTCTGAGGACAATGCTATTGTGACGGTTGAATCAGGTCGTTTAGTTGGTAAAAAAATTGGGAAAACGAAAGTGACGGCAACGGTAGGTGAACAGACGGCGGTACTCGAAGTGACGGTAAAGTCAAAACAGACGGATACCGGCGCTGATATCTTAAAACTTAAAGTAGATAAGGAAGAGGGAAACCGTCTGGTGCTTGTCACGGATAATATGAGTAAGGTTGAGAACCAACGTTATGCATTAACCCTTCCTGAAGAAATATTAAACGAATTTATTGCTAAGAATGATCAATCAGAAATTATTCTGGTTCTAGATGATGTCCTTCTAGAGAAAGACATGGAACATCTCGAATCGTTTATCATTCCCGAAGGGGTGATGAGCACACTAAAGGGTAAAGAATTGGCCGTGCACTTAGTTGATAAGCGTAATGTACCTCTTATAATTTATAATTTTAAGGGGGCGTACCCTCATGATGTTGATTTGCGATTTAAAATTACTCAAATAACGGAGCAGTCACCATTGTATGAGCAACTATCAGGCCGTGCTTTTGAATTGCAGTTTGCGAATCAGGCACAGTTTGGAGAAGGTACATCGGTTGAACTTTCGGCAAAACTCATTGATTCAACATTTTCTCAAATGCATTTTATTTACGAACGCACAAACAAAAATGATCTTGAGTTTACCAACCAAGAGGTAGCGGTTTCTAATGAGGACCGTCTGAAGTTTTCGGTAACAAACAGTGATTACGTGATTACTTTTAATAAACTTGCGAAAACGGATGATCATTTCATCATTATATCGCTTCTAATCATTGTATTGACCATCGTCGGTGGTAGCGGTTTTTTCTACTTCAATAAATACAAGAAAAAGAAAAAACTATGATATAATAAGTAATGTACTTTGGAGGATGTTATGGACTTAAAAAACTATATTGCAACAATTGATGATTTCCCGAAAGAGGGCATCAAGTTTCGAGATATTACCCCTTTAATGGCAAACGGCGATGCCTTTGCTGAAGCAACGCGTTTATTTGAAAGCTTTGCACGTAAAGTGGGTGCAGATGTGATTGTTGGACCTGAGTCACGAGGATTTATCTTCGGATGTCCAGTAGCCTATGCAATGAATATTGGATTTGTACCTGTTCGTAAACCGGGTAAATTACCACGTGAGACAGTAAGTTACAAATATGATTTAGAATATGGATCCAACGAACTCCATATCCATAAAGACGGTGTAAAACCAGGCCAGAAAGTTCTCATCATCGATGACTTGCTTGCAACAGGTGGTACCGTAGAAGCTTCTGTAGCACTTATTGAAGAATTGGGCGCAGAAGTTGTGGGATGTGGTTTCCTCATCGAACTTGAAGATTTACATGGCCGCGATAAACTTGAGGGCTATGAAGTCTTTACAATTATGCAATACTAAGAACGAAGATCCCTTCGTTCTTTTACAAATTTGGAGGTAGCCTATGAGACAATTTCAAGATATAAGTTTTGACATGATTCTCGAAGAAACGTCAAAATACATTACATCACCTGAAAATATTGAATTAATTACACATGCGTATAAATTTGCGGAAGAAAAACATTCAGGTCAATATCGTAAAAGTGGTGAACCGTATATTGTTCATATTTTGCATGTAGGTTATATTCTCTCGAATCTGGGTATGTCTCCAACAACAATTGCGGCAGGATTGTTGCATGATGTTATTGAGGATTGTGACGTAAGTAAAGAAGAACTTGCTGAAGAATTTAACGATGAAATTGCAACACTTGTGGAAAGTGTTACTAAAATCGGAAATATTGAATTTAAAGATGAGAAAGAATATCTTGCAGCAAATCACCGTAAAATTTTTATTGCGATGGCGAAAGATGTTCGCGTTATTTTTATTAAACTCGTGGACCGATTACACAATATGCGTACGCTCCAATACCACAAACCCGAAAAGCAGAAAAAAATTGCGGCTGAAACACTTGATGTCTATGCACCGATTGCCCACCGATTGGGACTTGGAGAAATTAAAAATGAATTGGAAGATCTAAGTTTTAGTTATCTTCATCGCGATAAGTATTATGAAATCGCGCGCCTCGTCGATGATCGTAAAGCGGAACGCGATGCGCAAGTGACTCGCATGATTGAAGATATTGCGGAATTGCTTCTTGAAAACAATATTCGTTTCAATATTTTTGGTCGTTCAAAACACCTCTACTCAATTTATAAAAAAATGACCACCAAACATAAGCGCTTTGATGAAATTTTGGACTTGTTAGCAATTCGTATTATTACGGAGTCCGAATTAAATTGCTATGAAATTCTTGGTCACATTCATGCAAATTATCGACCAATACCCGGTCGCCTCAAAGATTATATCGCAATGCCGAAAATGAATATGTATCAATCGCTCCATACTACTATTGTTGGAGAAGAGGGTGCCATTTTTGAAGTTCAAATTCGAACGAAACAAATGGATGAAATTGCCGAGCGCGGGGTTGCGGCGCATTGGCGTTATAAAGAAGGCAATACCAATCAAGAAGCGAATCAAAAGGAAATTGAAGATCGCCTTTCTTGGTTTAGAGACATTAATATCCTCACTGAGGGTGTGGATGAAAATGCTCAGGATTATATGAATGTACTGCAAAAAGATATCTTTGAAGCCAATGTTTATGTAATGACTCCTAAAGGGCGCGTCATTGGACTACCTAATGGGGCTACTCCGATTGATTTTGCCTATCGTGTTCATACGGAAGTAGGACATCAAACCGTAGGTGCGATTGTGAATGGTACATTGGTACCACTGAATACACCGCTTAAAACAGGGGATGTCGTGCAGATTAAAACATCTAAACAGTCTACTCCAAGTGAAGATTGGCTTAAGGTGGTACAGACAACACATGCTCGTAATAAAATTCGTAGTTTCCTTTTAAAACAACAGATGGATAATCGTAAAGAAGTTGTGGATAAAGGGGAGGCGATGTTTAAGGAAGAGTGCAAACGTCGAGGCATTGATGAAAAGGAATTAAAAGCATCAAAACGTTTTGAAGGTGTCTACAATCAGTTTTCAGTTAATTCTTTTGATGATTTGATGTATGCCATTGCTTCGAAGTCGTTATCCTTTGCAGCACTTTTTGAAAAGCTTGATCTCAATAAGAGCTTTAACGATGAAAACAGTAAAGTTGAAAAAGTGGTCGCACGAAGTGCAACGCAGCAAAGCAAATCCACAAGTAAATCGGGGGTCAGTGTTTCAGGTATTGATTCGATGATGATTGGCTTGAGTAACTGCTGTAATCCCGTTTATGGTGATGAAATTGTTGGATATGTAACTAAGGGGAATGGCGTTAAAGTTCACCGGAAAGATTGTCCAAACATCGCAAACGAAACAGCACGACTTATTGATGTTCAGTGGGAAGAAAATCATGAACAAGGTGAATATGAAGCGGTGCTTCAAATTTTATCAACGGACCGCAATTTTTTACTCACAGATATTATAACCATTGCATCGCAATTAAAAGTCAGACTGAATGCAGTAAACTCAGAAATAAATGAGGACCGAATTCACGCAACTACAACGATGAGAGCGGTTGTACGAGACGCGGAACATCTCAAAGCCTTGATTGCCAATCTTCGTAAGGTTGACAGTGTGATTCGTGTTGATCGTATTACTTTGTAATTGCAATAACGCAGGCATTGTGTTAAAGTAATATCATATTCGAAGATCATGATTAAATCTCGGTTTGATGGTAGAGAAATGCTGGTTGGTGAAAAGCATATCAAAAAAGAGATGGGACACATGGGAGATACAATTTTGAATCAGTAGGAATTGTCGTGACTCGCGTTAAGAGATTAAGTAAAAAACAAAGGTGGTACCACGCGTTTTGCGTCCTTGGTAGCACCTTTTTATATATATAGGAGGTAGAATTATGTCAGAGAATTATCGCGCTCCTCGTGGAACACAAGATGTGTACGGTGAGGAAGCCAAAAAATGGCAATATATTGAACGCATTGCACGCGAGATGTGTGATCGTTATCACATTACCGAAATGAGAACACCTGTTTTTGAACATACGAATGTGTTTGCACGTGGTAATGATGGAAGTGATGTTGTTAATAAAGAGATGTACACCTTTGAAGATCGAGGTCAACGCTCACTGACGCTAAAACCGGAGGGGACTGCGGGACTTGTACGAAGTTTTGTTGAACATAAGCTTTATGCCACAGGTGGTGCCTTGCAACGATATTTCTATATAGCACCAAACTTCCGTTATGAAAGACCGCAAGCAGGCCGTTTGCGAATTTTTCACCAATTTGGTGTTGAGTTTTTGGGTGAAGCCAGCCCTTACATTGATATTGAATCGATGCTTGTAGGAATTAACATTCTTAAAGAAGTGGGTATTACTCAGTTCAAGTTAGTGATTAATACCTTAGGCGACCAAGAATCACAAGACGCTTATAAAAAAGCATTACGCGATCATTTTGCAGAACATGTTGATACCATGTGCGGCGACTGTCAACGACGATACGAGCAAAATCCATTGCGCATGCTTGATTGTAAAGTGGATCAAGATCATCCTGCAATGAAAACAGCACCTGTGAATCATGATTATCTCAATGAATCATCACGCGACTATTTTGAAGCACTCAAACGGACGCTTGATGAACAAGGTATTGAATATGAAATCGATGCACGTTTAGTACGCGGGCTTGACTATTATCACCACACGGTTTATGAGTTGATTTCAACGGATCCCAAAGCTGCATCACAATCTACGATCTTTGCGGGGGGACGTTATAGTAAGTTGGTTGAATATTTTGGTGGACCTTCTGTTGATGCCATCGGCTTTGCAATGGGGCTTGAACGACTCTTGCTTTATGCTGATCTAGCAGGGGTTGAATTTGATACGGAAGATCGCATCGATGTCTTTGGAATGCCGCTTGGAAGTGAAGCGAATGCATCCGTATTTAAAATGATTGAGGCATTGCGCGAAGCAGGCTTTGACGCAGATATGGATTATTACAACAAATCTATGAAAGCACAGTTTAAACAAGTGGATCGCTATAACGCTAAAATCGCTATGATTTGCGGAAGCGATGAAGTTGAAGCCAAGGTTGTAACGTTAAAAAATATTGAAACACAAGAACAATGTCGTGTTGCACACGAGGATGTTGTTGAACAAGTTAAAAAATGGATTGGAGCGAAATAATGGAAAGAACACATCATAATGGAGATTTAAGAATTGAGAATGTTGGGGAACATGTAGAGCTAGTTGGTTGGGTTGCGAAACGTCGTAATTTTGGATCAATTAACTTTATTGACTTACGTGATCGAAGTGGATTGGTACAATTAGTTGTGAATCACGATGAATACCCCATTGTACAAGAATTAAAAAATGAATTTGTAATTGCTGTAAGTGGTACGGTTCGTGAGCGTCAAGATAAAAATCCAAAGATGCCTACAGGCGACATTGAGATTGAAGTCAGTGAAGTTAAGATTATTAATAAAGCTGCTCAAACACCTATGATTATTGCGGATGAAACGGATGCATTGGAAGAGACACGGTTAAAATATCGTTACCTTGATTTGCGACGTCCAGTTATGCAAAACAAACTCATTACTCGTGCACGTATTGTTACTGAAATGCGTCGTACGCTTGATGAGATGGGATTTATTGATGTTGAGACACCCATGCTTACCAAATCGACACCTGAAGGAGCACGCGAGTATTTAGTTCCATCACGCGTTCATGAAGGGGAGTTTTACGCACTTGCGCAATCACCACAAATCTTTAAACAATTACTTATGATTGGTGGGCTAGAACGCTATTATCAAGTCGCACGTTGTTTCCGTGACGAAGACCTTCGTGCGGACCGTCAATTAGACTTTACTCAAGTTGATATTGAAGCTTCCTTCTTAGATCAACAACAATTTATGACTTTAATTGAAGAAGTTGTAAACAACGTTATGGTGAATGTTTTAGATCTTGAAAAACCCCGTATTCCGCAGATTCGTTTTGAAGATGCACTAAATGTTTATGGTTCCGATAAACCAGATATGCGCTTTGAAATGTATTTACAAGATTTTAACCGAATCTTTATGCTTAGTGAGTTTAAAGTCTTCAGTGATACCATCAAAGAAGGCGGTGTATTAAAAGGATTAGTTCTAAAAGGACATGCAGATTCAATGTCACGTAAAGTCATGGATAAATACACCGAACTTGTTAAGAAGAACGGTCTCAAAGGACTTGTTGTCTTAAAAGTTGAAGCTGAAGGTTTCAGTGGTAGTGCTGCGAAATTCATTGATGAACAAGAACGCCAACAAATGATTCAAGAGTATGATTTAGAAGTTGGCGATGTGGTGTTTATCGGTAGTGGCGCATGGGAAAAAACCTGTACAGCCATTGGGGCACTACGCTTACAACTTGCGAAAGATTATAAGTTAATACCTGAAAATAAATTCGCATACTGTTGGGTTGTGGACTTCCCAATGTTTGAGATGGATGAAGATGTTATTATTGCGCGTCACCATCCCTTTACAGCTCCACGTGAAGAAGATGAAGCACTCTTGGATACAGAACCCCTTAAAGTCATTGCCCAAGCTTATGACCTTGTCTTGAATGGTTTTGAAATTGCCGGAGGATCAATGCGTATTTATCGTCAAGAATTGCAAGAACAAATGTTTGAGATTATTGGGTTTACACCGGAACAAATCAAAAAACGCTTTGGCTTCTTTGTTGATGCCTTTAAATACGGAACACCGCCACACGGTGGTATTGCTTTCGGTTTAGATCGCTTCGCAATGGCCTTAACACATTCTGATACAATTCGTGATGTCATCGCATTCCCTAAAAATGCATCCGCACGATGCCCATTAACGAATGCGCCATCTCCAGCAGTGGATAAGCAACTTGAAGAATTACATTTAGAAATTGTACATAAGAAAAAAGATTCTGAATAGTTTTTAAGCACCCTAGGGGGTGCTTTTTTCTTGGATTTATACAATTGTGTTAGGGCGATGACCTAAAAACACTTATATTCAGAATAAGTATAGGCATACTGTGAAAATAAATGTATAATAGGTGGGCTAATAATTCACGCTTTGTGGACTTTGTTTCCGGAGCTGTTATTGAGTATTTCATTGACATGTTGAGATGACCGTGATATACTTACCAAGCAATAAGAAAGCAGAAGCACACTTCTCACCTGATGATTCATTCATAGGTAATAAGCTTAGGTCTATATTAATTTATACCTTTGAGTGTGTTTCCTATAATGAGACACATTTTTTATTGTTTACACCACAAGGAGGTGAATTTTATTAGTAGAAGATATGGAAATGAAAAACCAAAAGGACCAGAGGATTTAATTAACGAAGCAATTCGATTTAAAGAAGTTCTTGTTATTGGACCTAAAGGTGAACAACTGGGAATCCTTACGCGTCGCGAAGCTTTAGAAAAAGCAAATGAGCACAATCTTGATTTGCTTTGTGTTGCGCCTAATGGAAATCCACCAGTATGTAAAATCGTGGATTACGGTCGCTATCGTTTTGAACAACAAAAGAAAGCGAAAGAAGCGAAGAAACATCAACATGTTACCCAAATTAAACCCCTTCGTTTATCACCAGTTATTGATCAACATGACTTTGATACAAAGTTACGTCATGCTCGTAAATGGTTAGAAGAAGGCATTAAAGTTAAAGTTGACATGAGATTTAGAGGACGTCTTATCACTCGTTTAGAGGTTGGACGAAAGACAATGGATAGCTTCATCGAGCAATGTGCGGACCTAGGGTCAGTTGAAAAACGTCCAAAACTCGAAGGAAATACAATGTCTGTAGTAATATCTCCAAATAAAAAGAAATAGTTTATAAGAGGAGGGCCAGTTATGCCTAAAATGAAAACAAAACGTACTTTAGCAAAACGTGTTAAACGTACAGGAACAGGAAAATTAAAAAGACAACATGCTTATGTTTCTCACTTTGCTAGACATAAGACAAATAAACAAAATCGCCAACTACGTAAAGCTACATTAGTTTCTAAGAGCGATTACAAACGCATCAAGCATTTGTTACAAGATTAAGGAAGGATGAATTAGTATGCCAAGATCAACAAATTCAGTAGCGTCACGTGCACGCCGTAAAAGAACATTAAAATTAGCGAAAGGTTACTATGGTTCAAAACATGTACTTTACCGTACAGCTAATGAACAAGTTATGCGTTCACAACGTTATGCTTACCGTGACCGTAAACAATTAAAACGTGAGATGCGTAAATTATGGATCACACGTATTAATGCTGCTGCTCGTCTAAATGACATGAGTTACAGCCAATTAATGCATGGTCTTCGTTTAGCAAATATCGAAATTAACCGTAAAATGTTATCAGAAATTGCTATCCACGATCCAAAAGGATTTACAACTTTAGTTGGTAAAGCTCAAAAAGCTTTAGAAAAATAATAAATCATGAGAGATGATGCTGGTAAAGTAATTAATGAATTATTGGTTGATATTTTTAATCAAATATTAATATTAGAAGAACGATATCATCGAGTTCATGGTGTTCGATTATCTATGACGGAAATTCATGCACTTGAAAGCATTCAAAAAAGTAAATCTAAAATGATGCGTGATGTTGCGGAGTCGTTGCGAATTACGCAGGGGACACTCACAACCACCATCAATAGATTAAGTCAAAAAGGTTATGTTCTTCGTGAACAAGATGAGTCTGACCGCCGTATTTACCGCCTTCGTCTAACGGAGAAGGGTGAGTCCGTGATGGAAATACACAATCAATTTCATGAAGCCATGGCTGATCGACTGTTACTGCATCTACAAGATAAAGAAGAATTAATTGACTCGATTGCAGAGATTAATGAATTCTTCAAAGAACTATATGAAATTAACTAGATCCTGAAAGGGGTCTTTTTTTTGTTTCATTTGCACAATATTTCGCAATTTTCACAATGTTCACCGTTAGTTCACGTTAAAACAGAGATATAAGATATCGCTTTCATAAATACATCGTATCTTTACATCTGTTTTCAGTAAATGCATGTAAAATAGATGTAAAGAAAATGAAAGGGGTGATGTGATTTAATAGTCTACTTAAGGAGAGGAGCAAAATATGAAGAAGACCTATAGTAGTATTGCGTTAAGTGTTCTTAGTACCGCTTTGGTATTTACAAGTGTGTCGATGAACCCGGTATATGCCGATGATACATTAAAAGCAAAACGTGTAAATGATGAAAATATTAAACGACCTATTAATGAAAATGAAAACTCAATTGATGATCTTAGTGATGTTGTTGATGAAAATGAAGTCGTTTCGATAATTGTCGAGCTGCATGATGCTCCAATTATTGAAACGATGGATTTGGATAACTCACGCGCAGTTATTAATGAACAAGAAAATCTAATTGAGACTCAAGAAGCGGTCATTGAAGAAATTAAACAACAAGTGACACAAGAAGAATTGGATGTTGAATATCACTATACGGTAGCGATGAATGGATTCTCATTCAAAGGTGCCATAAAAGATATTAAGCAGATTGATTCTTTAAAGAGTGTCAAACGCGCATTTCGTGAACGTCGTTACTATATTCCACAAATGAAATATAGTAATGAAACGGTCAATGCAACGCAAGTTTGGAATAATTCAAACTATAGAGGCGAAGGACTGACGGTTGCAGTATTGGATACGGGGTTAGATACCAGTCATCCAGCTTTCAGTGTTGATCCGGTAAATCCACGCTATTCTAAAGACGATATTCAAACGATTATGGATACGCACGAATTGCATGCCGAGTCATCTGTTTCCAATCTTGATGCAACGGATACATACATTAATGATAAAGTCGTGTATCAATTTGATTATGCAGATGAAGATAATAATGTAAATCCTTCGGTTGAGAAGGTCGGTGATCTAGCGCATGGAACTCATGTTGCGGGAACGGTCGCTGGAAATAATGGTAGTGATTTTAAAGGGATTGCTCCAGAAGCACAATTGATGATTTTCAAGGTGTTTTCAAATTTTGAAAAAGGGGCAGGTGATTCAGTTCTTTTTGCCGCTCTTGAAGATGCATTAATGTTAGATGTTGATGTTATTAATATGAGTTTGGGAACGCCATCAGGATTCATCCAAGATCCCGATCATGCTGTCAATGATGTTTATAAACGTATTACAGATGCCGGTATTATTGTGGATGTTTCTGCGGGTAATTCGACGACAGCCGCACAAGAGAATCTCTGGGGTTTAAATCTTACCTTGTCCGAAAATATGGACAATGGTATTGTCGGTTCCCCTTCGACCTTAAATGGGTCACTATCAGTTGCGAGTGTTGATAATACAGTCATGACAAGTTATATTATCGAATCTAACGGTCGTCGCATTCCATTTACGGATACACCCATTAGTTTCATGCATTTCTTAAACCAAGGTGAGATGGATGTAGTTGTCGTACCAGGAATTGGAACGCCTGAGGATATCGCATCGGTTAAAGATGAGCTTAACGGAAATATTGCGTTGATTGAACGTGGTACAATTGGTTTCAATACAAAAGTTCAAAATGCGGAAAAAGCTAACGCTAAAGGCGTTATTATCTATGATAATATTGATGGTCCGCTTTTAAATATGGTATCGGATGATAACGCCATTCCTGCTATTTTCATCAGTCATGAAGATGGGGAATTTATTAAAAATCATCCCGATAAGAAAGTAAAAGTCAATGAAACTATGGATGAAAGCGCAGTAAATACTGCATCCTTACCTTCAGACTTTTCAAGTATGGGAACAACGAATAGTTTAAGCATTAAGCCTGAAATTTCAGCACCAGGTGGTCATATTTATTCTGCTTATCCAACACAAAGTGGCAAGCCTTATGATTCCATGTCAGGAACGTCCATGGCTTCTCCTAATGTGGCGGGGGGTTCTGCTCTTGTTAAGCAAGCTGTCATGGATAGAAATCCATCGATGAATAAAGTTGATGCCATGAAACTTACGAATAATCTATTAATGAGTACAGCTATTCCAGTTGTGAGTCCAGACAATGGAGCTCATTACCCAGTTCGAAAACAAGGTTCAGGTATGATGGATGTGAATGCAGCTGTTCTCACCAATGCTTACTTAACAATGGATCCATCCAAGACCATTGATGGAAGCGATCGACCAAAGGTTGAGTTGGGCGATGATGTAAATCAAACCGGTGCATACAGTTTTGATTTTAATGTTGTTAATGTGAGTGATCATGCGATTACCTATAACGTTGAATCGTTCATTTCAGTTCCTGATGTGGAAGAACATGTAATTGATGGTACTACGCGTATTTTTATGAAAGATACAAATATTAATCCAAGTTTTATCGATGCGGGCAGTGATGCTTCCGTCACGGTACAACCACACTCAGAAACTAGCATTCATATTGAAATTAAACTTGATGAAGCAACGAAGACGTACCTCAATTCGAATTTCAAAAATGGTGCGTATGTGGAAGGATTTACATACCTTCGTGCAGCAGGTGAAGTAGATTTAAGCATTCCTTTCCTTGGCTTCTATGGCGATTGGGAAAAAGCTCCTATCTTCGACAAATCATCATGGTTTGATGAAGAAGATGAATCAAGCAATTTTACGCATATTATTGGTTCTAGTATTGGGACACAAGGTGGTGGCGCCCTCTTAGGACAAAACCTTTTAGATGGTAGTGATCATTCGATCAACAAAGAAATGTTTACAATTTCTCCAAATGGGGACTATATCTTTGATTCAATCGACATTATTCAAATTGGTCAAGTTCGTAATGCAGATACTATGAACTTTGTGGTTAAAGATAAAGTAAGTGGTCAAGAAGTTTATCGAATGACTTACGATCAAGTTGTGAAAACACGATATATTAAAGAAGCAAATCAACAAGTTCCCGGCATTTTGTTCCAGGATTTAGAACCTATTGGTGAAAATCTTGCGGATGGTAAGTATGAATTATTAATTCAAGGGGACATTGGTTATCGCGATGGTGTTGATGATACCTATGCAATCGACTTACTTGTTGATACTGTCGAACCTGTAATTGATAAAGGTGGCGCTTATAAAATTACAGAAGAAGGTGGACGATACTTCCTCGAAATGGATGCTGTTGATGATAACTATCTCATTCAATCATCCGTGGTACAAATGTATAACAATGCCCCAATTTGGTCAGCAAAACTCTTTGAAAAGAGTACCTCTAGTGAACCTGTTTCGAAACACACTATTAAAGTAGATGTAACGGATTTTGAAAACAGCAAAGTGATGGTAAGCCTGATCGATAGTGGCTACAATGAATCCGATTATGTTATTGAATTACCAGGATTTAAAGCACTTTCACTAAGTTCAGAGTCTGTGGATTTAGACATAGAACAAAGCGTTAAAATTCATGTTGTACAAGGTTCAAGTGAAGGAATGGTTTGGACTTCAGATGATAATGTGATTGCTTCTGTTGTTGATGGTGTGATTACCGGACACAGCGCAGGTCAAGCAACCATTACCGCCAAAAATGCAAAAGGCGAATCGGCACAAGTTGTCGTAAACGTATCGGAAGGTGAAGTGGTAAGTTCAATGACCCTCACAACAGATGAGATGCATTTGGTTGCTGGTAAAACAGGAATGATTGATATCGCTTCAGTTGAACCTGCAGGAACAAAAGTTGAATTTGATGAGGTCATTTGGTCTATCGATGATGAATCGGTTGCGACAGTTGATGTAAACCCTGATTATTCAGCAACCGTTACCGCCAAAAATATCACTGACCGTACAGCAACCGTGACAGCAACGTATCGTGGGGTATCAGCTTCAGCTGTGGTAGCTGTATCACCAGTAGGCACAATTACGCCAACGTATACAGGAACAAACGTAGTTATCCCAGTAGGGTATCCATTTGAGCTTGGTGCTAAAGATTCTACGAGCAGCCCAATTACTTGGTCTGTTGCTGATTCGGATATCGTGTCAATAGACTCGGATGCGTACGGTGCTGAAATCATAGGACTTAAAGTTGGAAAAACGGTTGTGACAGCAACATCAGCTAATGGTACTTTGGATTTCGATGTTACGGTCGTATCAAACTTTAAAGCACCGATTTCATTCAACTTCAATGAAACACTCTATGAAGGTGAAGTAGGCGATGAAATGCCATTTAACTATATTTTTGATGGCTTTGGAGATGTTGAGGATATCGTTTCGATTAAAGCAAATAAAGAGAATGTTATCGATATTCAAGCAGATAAATTTGTAGCGATGAATGAAGGCAAAGTCCAAGTAACGGCGAAAGCAATCAACGGGGCTAAGGCAACGACGATTGTACATGTTGTTGACCCAGCACGTGATTCATTAAACAGTCTAATTACAGATACGAATGTCTTAGATGCTTCTGTCTATACACCAGCATCTTGGGAAACTTTAGCGAATGCTCTTAAAGAAGCAAACGATGCGCTCGCTGCTGGAAATCAAACCCATGATGATTATGTGGCATTAATGGATGCAATCAATCAAGCGGTGCTCGGATTAAAAGTAGCAGTAACCAATCTTCCAGAAACGGTAACCGTACAAGTTGGTGATCAATTCACATTGGATCCTAAACCGGTTGGCGGAGCATGGGATTTTGATACATCGTATCTTGATGGCACTGCAGTCAGTGCTTCATTAACACGCGGACCATCGTCACGCATGATGTTTACGGCTCTTAAAGCCGGAGATACCGTCGTAACGTATGAGTCAGCAGAAGGTGTCAAGTACTCAGTAGCAATTACGATTAAAAATAAAGCCGGTGAAAAACCTGGTGGTGGAAACACGCCTGGTGGCAATAAACCCGGTGGTGGCAATACCCCAGGTGATCACAAGCCTGGTGAAATCAAGCCCGGAGTGAATCCTCCGACAACGGGGAATGCATCCGGTACGGGTAATGGTTCTGCACAAAATCAAAATAATGCGGAAGCAACCTTGCCAGATTCAGGTGTTCATGTCGATTATTCTGCCTTGATTATGGGAATTCTCGTCATCAGTGGTGGTCTCTTCATTATGGTGAAGAATCAACGTAAGCACGAAAACTAAAGATTTTAAGCATAAAAAAGCTCAATCATGATTTATGATTGAGCTTTCTTTTGCAAACACTTCTTGTAAGCGTTTGTATTTTAAATCCGCAATATCACGGTAAATAGGATCCTTGTGTGACTCAAACATCATCATGGCCCATGAACACCAAAGGGCATGATGTGCGATTTCAAAGACATCGAGTTTTCTTTGAAGGTCAGGTGTAGGTAAAGCACCAAAATAAGCACAGTAGAAGCGATTGCGCAATACAGGATCCGTAATATCATTCTCTGTCAAAAAAGACATGACATCGGAGCATGGGTCGTTATCCATGGCGTATTCAAAGTCAATAAGATAATCATGGTCTTTGGTAAATAAGAAATTACCGGGAACTAAATCATTGTGACATAAACTCGGCTGTTGATGGGAGAAAGCATCGGCTTGATCCATGATATCAACAACAAAGCTTAAGTCAAAAAATGGTTCTCGAATACGGCTTTGGTATATTTGGAAATGTTCTTTAATACTGAATACTTTTCCTGATTTTAATTTTAAATGATGCAACTTACGCATAAGTTCCGCGGCACGTTCGATGTACTCAAGTGTAAAAGTTTGTGCGTGTTCAACGTAATGGGCACATTTGATACCGGAATGGTGATTATAATAAACAAGGTGGGGCTCAAGATGGTAGGGTTCAATGAGATTAAGAACGAAGCCTTCATGTTTATAGTCAAATAATCCTTCATTTTCCTGCTTAGGCATTCTTAAAACCACATCATGACTAAGTGTACGAACATGATAATTATCGTTCGTTAGACCGGTATCGATGCGTTCAATTTCAAGAGGGTTTTCTCCAAGTATCTGTTCAATCGTTTTTTGAATTTTCATAGTGTAATTATAGCATAAGTGTTATAATTTCATAAGACTTGGAGGTATTCTATGGAACTATTGATTGCAAGCCATAACAAAGGAAAAATAAAAGAGTTTAAAGAACTTTTAGAACCTTTGGGCTATTCAGTGCTCAGTGCTCATGATTACGACATCTCAATGGATGATGTTGTGGAAGATAAATTAACATTTCGAGAAAACGCACGCATTAAGTCGAAATACGTATCTGAGAAGACGGGTCTTACGGTAATTTCAGATGATTCGGGTTTAGTGATTGATGCTTTACCAGATATCTTGGGTGTTAAATCAGCACGCTTTATGGGTGAAGATACTCCGTATGAAATTAAAAATAAAGCGATTTTACAAAGACTTGAGTGTGAGTCCGTGCGAACAGCTCATTTTCATTGCGCGATTTCCCTTTACGGCCCGGATTGTGATGAGGTTTTTGAAGGTGTTGTTATGGGTGAAATTGGTCCGATAAGCGATAGTGGGACCGGGTTTGGTTATGACCCCATCTTTTATCCTGACGGTTATAATCAATCGTTTGCGCAGATGACACGTGAAGCGAAAAATAAAATATCACACCGAGGTCAAGCGGTACAGCTGCTGTTGAATTACCTAAGGGGGTAACGATGAAACGAAAACTCTATGGATTTGCAGTAATCGTCTTTATGGTTTGTATGATGATTACGGCCATCGATATCTTATCGTTTAATAAGCATTACTATAAAGTGTCTTACGAACGAGATCATACAGCTGAGAAAATCGGCATTACCGAACTTGAATTGGAGAAAGTAACGGAAAACCTCTTGAATTATCTTAAAGATCGAGAACCGGAGCTTTCGGAAACGGTTATTATTGATGGCACAACAGTTCCCATGTTTAACCAACGGGAACGTGAACATATGAAGGATGTCAAAGATTTGTACCAAAAAGCGATGCTTACACGAAATTTGGGAATGATCTTTGTTGCTATCATGGTTGTAATTAGTTTAGGGTCGGGTGACTATCTTGACCTTGTTTTAAATCGTGATATTTTGGGTGCTTCAATGCTGGTCCTCCTTATGGTGTTTGGCACAATTGGTGTGATTGCGATTTTAGATTTTGATACGTTCTGGTTTACATTCCATAACATTGTATTTACCAATGATTTATGGCTGCTTAATCCGCGCGTTGATCGATTAATTTTGATGGTACCAGCGTCGTTTTTTATGGGACTAGTATATCGAATTATTGCTGCTGTCGTCGCAATATTTGCCCTAATGGGCGCAGCCTATTTAGGCTTAGATTGGAAGGTTAAATATGATTCACGTCGTACTATACGAACCGGAGATTCCGCAGAATACCGGTAATATTATGAGAACTTGTGTAGCGAGCGGAGCTACCTTGCATTTAATTGAACCGCTTGGATTTATTTTGGATGAAAAGCGTGTTAAACGCAGTGTAATGGATTATTCAGAGGACTTGGTACTCATACGTCACATAGATTGGGAACAATTCTTAGAAACGGTTCAGGGTCCTGTTTTCTATCTCACACGCTATGGTGAATATACCCACAGTGATTTTAATTACAGTGCAATTGAAGAAGAAGATATTTATCTTGTTTTTGGAAAAGAGAGTACCGGGATTCCCAAACCAATCTTGAAGGCAAATTATGATCATTGCTTCCGGATTCCTATGGCTCCCAATGCACGTAGTATGAATCTTTCAAATACCGTTGCAATTTGTGTTTTTGAGGTGCTTCGACAAATTGGCTATCCGAAGCTTGCAACGCATGAAGTATTAAAAGGCAAGGACTTTTTAAAAGATCAATAGTGTCATGCGACCTTAAATGTACACTGGTGCGGATTCGTTGAATTCAAAAAAACTTTAAACTATAATATAGGAAATGAGGTGACAAAGATGATTGAAGATATGAATGGATTCTTAAGTTTAGGAAGCCTTCTTGTGATTGTGGTCGGAACGATTATTGGTTACTTCAAACTGAATAAACGCTTTAAGAAAGATGAAGAAATCGACGAGTACTATCGCGATTTATTGTAGGAGGCATGCAAGATGATTCGGAAACAAATCCGTCCGGAAACGGGTCCCAAATCTGTTGGACCTTATTCAATGGGCTTACAAATTGATAATACGGTTTATGTTTCGGGACAGTTACCCCTTGATGGCACATCCAGCGTCGTTACTAACGATATTGTGAAACAGACGATTCAGACGATTGAGAACATTGAACGTGTTCTTGAAGCAAGTGGATTGAGTCTAGGTGATGTGGTGCAAACCACGGTATATCTCACGGATTTTAATGATTTTGATAAGATGAATCAGATGTATGCAATCTATTTTTCGTACCCATATCCTGCTCGTAGTTGTGTAGAGGTATCGCGTCTTCCCAAGAATGCGATGATTTCTATTGATTGTGTTGCAGTCTATCGTGGTGAGAGTAATTTTGAAAATGATGAAGATGAGGAATGTGAGGGTTGTTGTTGCGATTGACCCATCCATACCCCATCTTTTTTTTGTCAAACGGGTGGTTGTGTTGTAGTTCACATGATTTTCAGTAGAGATTTCAAAAAAATGCTGCTGAACCATTGGGTTTTATCAAAACTATGGTATTATCAAAATAGAGTTAAGAAGGGAAGTACTTTTAAAGTACAGTTATGATAGATATGGAAAATTTAAGGTTAATTAAACCAAAACATATAATTGGGATTGTTATTGGTGCGTTGTTTTCAGCACTTGCTATTAAGACCTTTGTTCGCCCTGGAAATTTAATTCCTGCCGGGGCTGGTGGATTAACAATATTATTAATGAAAGAAAGCAGTCGACTTTTCGGTATTGAATTGTCTTATGGGATTGTATTCTTCATCATTAACGCAATCGTTTTGATATTTGTTTGGAAAAAACTCGGTCGTCGTTTCCTTGCATTATCATTTCTACATGTTGGTTTGGTTTCATTGTTTGTGGAAATTCTACCAACGCTTACCGTTTTACCGAACGTTGATCCGAATGACCAATTGATTCTGCTTGCAATTTTTGGTGGGGTCATGAATGGAATTGGATCATCCTGTGCACTCAAAGTTGGGGGTTCAGCCGGAGGAACGGATTTTGTGGCTATTTATTACTCAATGGTTAAGAATAAACCAATGTGGGATAAGATTATGTATTTTAATATCGCCTTGTTGATTTATTCTGGATTTGTTTATGGTTGGATGCTTGCCTTATATTCAATTATTTACCAATTTGTTTCGACACAAGTCATTGATCACTATCACGATCGTTACAAACTTTCAAGCTTGCATATTATTACAGATCACCCATCTGAGGTGTCGGATGCTGTGATGGCTGTTACGCGTCATGGTATTACTAAAATTGATGGCGTTGGTATGTTTAAACAAAAATATAAGGGCGTTCTTTATATTGTTGTAAATCAATTTGAACTCGCTTGCATCGTTGATGCGATTACGGATACAGATCCGAAAGCATTTATTGAAATTTCTTCAGTTGAACGAATCGAAGGGAATTATCGTCAAAAACCATTAGAATAAGTATGTTTACTTATTCTTTTTCTTTTTTAATTATTTATATTTTCACCAAAAGGAAGGTGCATCGATGAAACAAGAAATTATACATATTGCCTTAGTTGTTGCAGATTATGATGAAGCATTGGATTTTTACATGAATAAACTGAATTTTGAATTGATTGAGGATACGCATCAACCAGAACAAAATAAACGTTGGGTTGTGATTGCACCGCCCCATGCTCAAGGGACAACGATTTTGTTAGCACAAGCATCTAAACCGGAGCAAGTGCCTTATATCGGTAATCAATCGGGTAATCGAGTATTTTTGTTTTTGGGTACGGATGATTTTGATCGTGATTATCAAGCGATGCAATCGGTCGGTATCGATTTTGTACGCCAACCTAAGGTTGCAGATTATGGCAAAGTTGCTGTATTTCAAGACCTTTATGGTAATCTTTGGGACTTAGTTCAATTTAATGATGATCATCCCATGGCATGGCGTGTAAAAGCGTAATAAGCCAATCAAAATTCTTTTCGATTATCGTAGTTGCAATTAGAGTACAATTAGTTTAAGATATAGGCACGATTATCAAGAGTTGAGGTAGAGAGTTAGCTCATTAACCTCATACCAACCTGCTAGAGCAAGGTGGTACAGCTAACAACGATAAGAAGCTATAGATTTATTTCTGAGCCTTAGTGTTGTTGCTAGGACTTTTTTTTATGTCGTTAGAAAAGAGGCTAGTATGAAATTAGTATATTTTACTTCAGAAAGTGTTACGGATGGTCATCCGGATAAAATATGTGATCAAATTGCGGATGCAATTTTAGATAAAGCGTTGGAACAAGATCCTTATTCAAAAATGGCGGTTGAAGCGACCATTAAGGATGATTTTGTTTTAATTTATGGGGAGGCAAATACCAAGGCAATTATTGATTACGCTCAAGTAGCGAAAGATGTGATTGCAGATATTGGATACCCAGAAACTTATGAAGTGATGGTGAGAGTAAACAAGCAATCATCTCAAATTAATCACGCTGTCGTATCGCAAGAAGATGTTGGCGCAGGCGACCAAGGAATTATGTTTGGGTATGCATGCAATGAAACAGAAAGCTATATGCCCCTTCCAATTCACTTAGCACATGCATTATCGAAACGTTTAAGTGAAGCCAAAGCAGAAATCGATTGGTTGTACCCTGATGGAAAAACACAGGTGACAGTTGCTTACGAAGGCAATGAGCCTAAATATGTTCATACAGTACTTGTGAGTGCATCACATCACGCTGGTATTGATCATGAAACGATTGAAAAGACAGTGATGGAGTCCGTCATCAAACCTGTTATTGATGCAAAATGGATTACTGACGAAACACGTTTTATTGTGAATCCAAGTGGAGAATTTAGTATTGCAGGACCATTTAGTGATAGTGGTACAACAGGGCGTAAAATCGTCGTTGATAGTTATGGTGGATTTGGTCGTATTGGTGGAGGTTGCTTTAGCTCGAAAGATCCATCCAAAGTTGACCGTTCGGCTGCCTATTTTTCCCGCTATGTTGCGAAGAGTGTTGTTGCAGCTGGTTTGTGTGACAAAATTGAACTTCAACTCAGTTATGCGATTGGTTTGTCGGATCCGCTTTCAATTCATATCGATACGTTCGGAACACATAAACGTCCCGAAGCTGAAATTTTAGACATAATAAAAGCCAACTTTGATTTCAAAGTCGGCAATATTATTTCGGAACTTGATTTGTTACGACCAATTTATCGTGCAACTGCAAATTTCGGCCATTTTGGCCGCGATGGCTTCCCATGGGAAGTGATTAAACCCCTTAAGTTTTAATGATGAATTCAGAGACTTCTTGTTTAAGAAGTCTTTTTTTTGTCTCGGGGTCTTTAGGTAATACGTAGACTTCTGTTGCCCGCAACTCTAGGTCTTTAAATTGATAATTCTTGAACTGGGTTGTGTAAGAAATCTTCTGATCCGATAGTTGCCGCAAATAGGTTTGACCTTTTGCGCTCATACCTAAGACGCGCACTTGTTCTAAGGGTTGTTCAAGGTCTTTGGTAAAATTTAAAAGCAAATTCATTAAGGTTCGTTGAATGCGGGATCGCGTATAACGTTTTGAAATGCACGCTTCAATCATTGCATCTAATGGGAGATGTCGATGTTTCATCAATAAATTTTGGATACCTTCTGAAACGAGGGATTTTTGACTCAGTGTTTCGGACGTTTGAACGGAAAGTAAATACTGGATCAAAGGTTCGTATTCGTTGAGGGTATAGGTTGTTAGTGCATCAAGGTTTAAAGGGGTTGTATGGGATACCGAAATGCCTTTTTGATGGGCTTTTCGGATGGCACTTGCGCTTGCGATGGAGCCGTCGATCCGTTCATCATGATAATGGTTGGTTCGTTGGATTGTTAGGGGGGTGATGCCATAACGCTTACAGGCCGCCACGTAATGCATCCCTAAAATATCATTAGCTCCATGCTGTGATGTGTTTGACGCATGTGCAAAAGAATGCCCTGCTTTTAATGCTGTTTTATCAAATTCGGGTAAAGAAGGGAGTGTATTGGTTTCAGATCCAAAAACAAGGGTGTCAACGCGCACGTGATTAAGCATTTCCACAGCTTTTGAGGCAAAGACATCAGCGCTTTGTAAGGTATAAAGGGTGGGAAGTTCCAAGACCAAATCGATGCCCGCATTCAGTGCAGCTTCAGTACGCACCCATTTATCAATATATGCAGGCTCACCGCGCTGTACAAAATGGGGTGACATAACCGCAATTAAAACATCACCATGTGTGATTTCAAGGCTCTTTTGGATGTGGTAACAATGACCATTATGGAGTGGATTATACTCTACGATAATCCCGGTAGCTGTAAGTTTCTTTTTCATATTTGTATTTTATCACATATTCATGAAAAAAATGTAAAAAACAAGGTAAGAAGTCATGAAGCATGGTACAATATAAATATTAAAATGAGGATGATTGCATGAGATTACGTAAAAAAGAGTGGAGTTCAGAAGTCTTTGAAACTTTTGCAGACTACACTGTCACAGAATTTGAAACAATTAAAGGAAATTGGAAGCAAGCACTTGGTAGTGACCTGCTTCATTTAGAAATTGGATCGGGTAAAGGAGACTACTGGCACCAGTTGTCAGCATTGTATCCTGAACGCGGTATTGTAGCGATGGAGCGTGATTTCACGGCTTCTTCGATTGCTTTAAAAAAACTTGAGAATAATCCAGGGGAACATAAGAAATTCATTTACGGTGATGCCGAAAATTTAAATGAAATGTTTGCGCCCGGAGAAGTGGATGTGGTTCACTTAAACTTTAGTGATCCATGGCCTAAAAAACGGCATACGAAACGTCGTTTAACGTATAAAGATAAACTTGATGAATATTACAGTGTCTTATCCGATAAAGGCGAAATTTGGATGAAAACAGATAATGTCGGACTCTTTAATTACTCCCTTGTGAGTGTTGGCCAACACAAGTTTGAACTTGTGGAAGTTGATGTTGATTTCAGAAGTCATGAACATGAGGACCCATTTACAGAATATGAACGTAAGTTTCACGAAATGGGACAACCGATTTTCAGAGCGATTTGGAGGAAAAAATAATGTTGAATGAGAAACAATTAAACTGGTTTGAAACCTTGACGCAACTCGATGGTGTGAGTGGACATGAACATCAAGTTGCTCAATATTTACATGATGAATATTCAAAATACACCGATGAAATTTTGCGTGATAATCTCGGTAGTATTATTGCGGTACGCCGTAGTAAAAAAGAAAACGCGCCCAAAGTGTTGGTATTAGGGCACATGGATGAGGTTGGATTCTTGGTCCGTGAGATTACGGATACCGGGGTTCTAAAAATCCATCCTGTTGGGGGATGGTTTAGTCAAGTCCTTCTTGGTCATCGTGTTCGCGTAACTACGCGTCATGGCGAAGTTTACGATGGTGCCATTGGAGCGACCCCACCTCATATGCTTTCAGCAGAAGATCGTCTTAAACCAATTCAGATTCCACAGATGACGGTTGACGTGGGTGCGACAACACCTGAAGAAGTTACCGCTATGGGTATTCAAATTGGCGATATGGTTGTTGTTGATGGAGGTTTTAATGTTCTTAACAATGGGAAACGGATTCTTGCAAAGGCATTTGATAACCGATACGGTTGCGTAATGGGACTTGACCTTTTAGATTCACTCAAAGATCAAGAACTTGATTACGATTTGTATGTTGGTTGTAGTGTGCAAGAAGAAGTGGGTTTACGTGGGGCGCAAACGGTTGCAAACTTAGTTAAACCGGATCTCGCAATAATCTTGGATTGCTCTCCAGCCAATGATGCATTAGATTCTAAAGCAATTGGTAAACTTGGAGCAGGAGTTCTTGTTCGTGTTATGGACGGGAATATGATTGCAACGAAGGATTTAATTTATAAATTTGTTGATATTTGTGAAGCACACGATATTAAACATCAATTCTATTTCTCGCCCGGAGGTACGGATGCTGGAGCAGTGCATAAGTCAAATTCAGGTGTAAAAACCCTAACGTGCTGTCTATGTGCCCGTAACATCCATACATCCAGCTCAATTTTGGATACCGATGATTATCTTGCGGCAAAAGAAGCATTGATTCACTTTATCGATATGAAGACATGGGGTGATGTCATTGCGTAAGTTAATGACTGCACTCGTGCTTTTGCTTCTCGTAAGTGGATGTACACCGGCAGCTGTAGATTATGATGAACTTGTTAAGGGTGCACTCAGTCGTCCAATGCCTCAAGCAACGAATCATAATAAAAAGTATTATCGCTATTATCTTTTACCCGATGTAGGGATCAAACAGTCCACTCAGATATCAACATTATATGAGATTGATCGAAAACCAATTATGTTGGATCTTGATGTTGCGAATATCGTTGCAAAGCGTTATTCAGAAATTTCGGGAAATGCACAAGCGGAAAATGAACGCGATCAAAAAGATGCGGATAAAATTCAATTTTCGTCGCTCATTAAAGAGGAAGCTACATCGTATCGTACGATGGGGACCTATATCGACGGTCAAGATGTAGAACAGCATTTTATTTTTAGTGTTGTGGATTTAGAAAAAAATAAGGCAGTCGTCTTAGAAAATGGAAAAGTGGATATGATGGCGATTGTGAATGATGCCAATATCGAAATGATTGTTCAATCCATGTTTACGACGATGCGTAGCATCACCGTAAATGAGGATTTAGTCGTTCAAGATTTTTCAAAGAAAGATATTATTACGTATCATGAGCGTTATGAAGAATTCTTTGAGCATGCGATACCCGAGTCAGGAGCAATCTCGGATATAATTGATAAGACAGCTCCGAAAGAGGAGTAGGATAGAAAGGTAGAGGTAGTAACATGTTTCGTCGTTTAGCATCAGTTTTATTTAAAGAAGAAGAAATTGTCATTGAAGAAGAAATTTCTGATCATGTAGGTGAAGTGGAAATTCCCGAGTTGAAACCAATTCTTCCCAAAGAAAAGAAAATTGTCGAAAAAGCAAAAACCGTAACAGTGAACGTTGAAGAAACGGATCCTGTTATTAGCGAAAAACCTATTACTGATATGACTCCCGATGATGCTGTGAATGCAGCCAATGAGTCAAACCGTAAATCACGCATGATTACGGCTGATGATGATTTAGCAAAACGTAAAATGGAGCGTGCTAAAACAGCACGGACTCCTGAAAGAGAAGTTAAAAAGTTCGAGTACCAAAGAAAAGATATTATTAGTCCGATGTATGGCGGTCCTTCACAACCATCAGAACCATTGGATGTTCCAAATAAGAAAAAAAGTGCCAAGCATGTGCCGGTAGCTGAAGTTATCAGTCCGATGTATGGTAAGGTACAGGAAGAATCAAAAGCTGAAGGACGTAAAATCGATGAGTCGCTCATGGATTTACGTGTGGATGACATTATCTCAAATGAAGAAAAAGGAGAATCTGTACAGGTTTCTCTATATGATTATTTAGAAGGAATTGATGAGCATGAAGAATAAACCAATTTATTTTATTGGTATTAAAGGAACAGGTATGGCTGCTTTAGCCCGTATTTGTTATAACATGGGTCATGATGTAATGGGATCTGATATTGAGCGTCATTTTTTTACTGAAGATGCGCTCCGTGAATTAAATATTCCTATTCTCCCATTTAATAAAGATAATATTAAAGATAATATGATCGTTATTATTGGAAATGCATTTTTAGATGACCATGAGGAAGTTCAAGCAGCGAAGAATAACCCAACGGTTGAAACATATCGTTACCATGAGTACCTTGGAATCATTATGGATTCTTATCGTACAATCGCCGTTAGTGGATCGCATGGGAAAACCACGACGACGACATTGCTTCGCGATATGCTCAGTTATTCAAAGGAAACCGGTTATTTGATTGGTGACGGTCGGGGTGACCTACAACGTGACGATGAATATTTTGCTGTTGAGGCATGTGAATTCCGTCGTCATTTCTTAGCATATAAACCGAAAATTGCAATCATGACCAATTTTGAAATTGACCATGTCGATTATTTTAAATCGGTCGAAGATTATTTAGCCGCTTTTAAAGAATTTGCCGAAAATGTTGAATCGTTAATTGTCGTGTGGGGTGATGATCCTCATTATCCAGAATTGTCATTTGCTGTTGAAACGTGGACGTATGGATTTGGGGAAACCAACAAAATTCGTGCAACTGAAATTGAAAAAACGACAACACACAGCATCTTTAACGTTTTGATGGATGGCAAAATGATACACCGTTTTGAATTACCCATCGTCGGTGATCATATGATCTTGGATGCTTTAGCTGTTATTGCAGTGGGATTGTATGAAGGCATTGAGCCAGGAGATATTGAAGCAGGGCTTCAAACGTTTACAGGGGCGAAGCGTCGCTTTGTCATCGATGAAGGCAAAGACAATATTTATATCGATGATTATGCCCATCATCCAACAGAGGTGCGTGTAACATTAGAAGCTGCACGGACACGCTATCCCGATCGAAAGATTGTGGGTATTTTTAAACCGCACCGTGTAGGTCGTGTATACTATTTTGCCGATGAGTTTGCGGATGCATTGAATCTTGCGGATGAGGTTTGTCTTTGTCCGTTTACAAGTATCGATGATGCTGAAGAAGGCATTGATATCGATATTACTTACTTGCAAGACCGCATTAAAGGCAGTCATATTGTGGAGTTAAATGATAATGACTTAGACATACTAGAGTCATTTGGACCTGCGGTATATGTGTTTATGAGTTCAAAAGATATTTATGATCTTAAAGATGCATTGAAAGTACGTTTCAATGATTGAAAACTTTTTCATTTAAAGTTATAATGACATTAGAGAGGTGATATGATGGATGCATTAATTCAGAATTTACGTGAAGTATCAATTTTAATTGCACCAATTGTAGGTGTGATTTGTTTAATAATATTGGCAATGATTTTATATCGAATCTATGTAGTTGTGAGGGATTTGCCGAAAACAATTGACCGTGTCAACGGTGTTATTGATTCGACACAAAGTTCAGTAGATCAGCTTCAAGCACCTTTGAATACTTTGAACAATGTCACAAATACAGTGGATTTAGTTAACCAATCGGCCGTGAATGCGGTCAGTTCCGTAGCGAGTTATGGCGCTAAACATTCCGATGCCATCGTAAGTTGGACTAAAGATTTCATGGATAAGCGACGCAATGGACGCAATCCTGAAGAAAAAGACGGTAATGAAACTGTAGATAACAGTGAAAAAGAGGAGGATTTTGGTATCTATGAGTAAATATGATGAATTATTAAACGAGCTTGTATATCAAATTGACGATGTTGTGTATAACTTTTATAGCCAAAGCAACGAAATCATCGCAACTAAAAATGGACAAGAGCGTCTCTTAACATTTAGAGATAAGACTCTCAACACGATTAATGATATGAATGTACGCTCGTTAGAAATTATTGCGGATTTTAAAAACAGTGAATTAATTCAGGAACGTGCAGAGCACTTACTTCAAAAGAATAAAGACATTGTAAATTCGAGTTTGGACGTGTTGCGTGCAGCACCTGAACGCAATGAATTTTTAGATGATTTAGGAAATCTTGCAACCGGTATTTATGAATCTGCGAAAACAACATTTCAAAAAGTAAAAGAGTCTGAAACGTTTGATCGCTTTAAAGAAAGTGCAATGCAAGGTCTTAAAAAAGTACAAAAAGGATTGGATGATTTTGCGAAACATCCAAATGTTGTAAAAGGAACTGAAATTGTAAAAGAAAAAACAAAAGAAGCTGTGGATGCTGGAAGCCAGATCGTAAAAGAGACATCAAAGAGTGTCAATGACTGGGTATCTGAACAAGAATTAAAAGCAAAAGCAGAAAAAGTATCAAAAGAAGTCCATGAAGGTGCTGAAACTGTTAAGGTGAAAGTTCATGATGGCGCTGAAAAGGTCGAAGATTATGTGGATCAAGCGGCTGATACAGTTGAGGATAAAGCAAAAGAATTTGAAGCTGATGCAGTCAATTTCTTAGATACTCTGGAAGAAGAATCAGACCAAGTATCGAAAGATATGGAAACATCCTCAAACATTGTAGCGGAAGCAGAAAAACAAGTTCGCGAACTTGATAAAAAATTAGATGATGTAAAAGAGGATGAAGAACTATGAAACGTGTAACAATTTATGATGTAGCGAAAGAAGCTGGGGTATCACTCGCTACTGTATCACGTGTTATTAATGGACTTGAAATTGTTCGTGAAGAAACACGTGTGAAGGTAGAAACAGCAATCGACAAATTAGGGTATAAACCCAATGCCATTGCTCAAGGCCTTGCTTTACAAAAAACTACGACTATTGCGTTACTCGTACCAGAAGCAAGCTTTGGTTATACCGGTCAAATCATTAATGGTTTGATCGATGTTGCGAAAATTTATAAATACAACATTATGCTCCATACGATGACTGAAGGTATCGTGGACATTAAAGATGTGATTGATGATATTATTAAATCACGTGTTGATGGTGTAATTATTTATAATGATAAATTAATGGAAAATGAATTGGCAGAATTGAATAAGTATCAATTCCCAATTGTTATTATCGGAAATAAAATGTCAGACAAACAGATTTCATCGGTTTATGTGGACATTGAGAAAGCCGTATATGAACTAACAATGCAAAAAATCCAAACTGATCCAACCAATCGTGTGGCTGTAATCCAAGACCGTAAAAATGATTTCACTACAAATCAAATGGTATCAGGAGTACAACGTGCATATCAAGAATTAGGAATCGACGATGATGGTTATATTGAAATTCCTTTAGAATACCGTCGTTCTTATGACTATTTCTTAGATCACATTGAAAATATGGATTATAATTTCTTGATTGCTAACCGTGATTCACAAGCGATTTCTGCGATGAATGCTGCGCATGAACGAAATATGAATATTCCGGAAGACCTCGAAATTGTATGTCTGATTGACACGAAATATAATTCAATGGTTCGTCCACGATTATCCAGTTTCGCAATTCCATCTTATGATTTAGGTGCTGTTGCGATGCGTGTCCTCACAAAAATGTTAAATGAGGATGAAGTAGAAGATAAAGAAATTGAGTTAAGTTATCTTTATACACCACGACAATCAACAAAAAATTAATGAGACCCATTTGGGTCTTTTTTTTGTATCTTAATGTTTTTACCCAAAATCATATGATTTGTGACTTGTTCGAAAACACATTTCAAAATAACATAGAAGTGTAAGCGTTTACTTGATAGACGCATGCATCCTATGAAAAGGGATATTTATGAAAATAAATCATAGTTTTAAAGCGTTTTGTAAGGTAACGGTATCGGTTGTCACGAGTTTTTCGTTATTATTACCTTTTTTTGTAATACCATCCCATGCATTGGTAACGGGTGATGGAACGGATGAGGTGAACGAAGCCTATCACGAGGGTTTATCACTGCAACCAATTTCTCCAGCGTTTCGTTTAGAAACGTTGATGAAATGGACACCTGACAGGGATCCATATGCTAGCATTAATCGTTCTACCATTCCTTTGAATCAAAATCGCTTTAAAGGATACCAAATTAATGAACTTGCGCATCCAGATGCACGCATTACGAATGCAGCTATTATCAATGCAAATCATGATAGCTCGCCATCTACAGGGGGCAGTGATTTCAATATCTATGCTTTTGATAACTGGCAATACATTGATTCCTTAATATATTGGGCAGGAACGGATGAAGGAATTTTCGCATTACCTTCTCCAGATATCGTGGATGCAGCCCATAAAAACGGTGTTCCCGTTTATGCGACCCTTGGATTTCCTTGGGGGAGTGGGCAGCCTGACTCATTAAAAGAGCTTGAAGCGATGATACAACAGAATGATGATGGTTCTTTCCCGGCTGCCGACAAGATGATTGAAGTCGCACAGTACTTTGGTTTTGATGGTTACTTTTTCAATCAAGAAACCTATGGGTCAAATTCCCATGTGGCCAATCAACTAAACGCGATGTTGCGGTACATGCGAAAAAAATCGCGAGAGTTAGGTTATCCGCTCAATATTTCATGGTATGATGCGATGGCAAACAGTGGAAATGTAAGCCATCAAAATGCAATCAATCAATATAACGATCTTTGGATGAAACCATTTGATCATGATGATGACTATGGGGTTGATGAGTTTTTCATCAATTATAATTGGCAAAATCGTGTCCAAGGAACTGCAGATTATTTAAAAATGATAGGACGTGATCCTTTTTCGGCTTATACCGGATTTGAAATCCAACAACGTTCCCATATGACCAATATTGATACACGTACATTGGTTGGTGAAGATAAACGGATCTTGTCATCTATTGCCTTATATGCATCAAATTCAACGATGGGGCTTGCTCGTAACCCTGAAGATTTTCATAAACATGAAAACATTCTCTATACCGGACCACAAGGGGATCCAACTTTAGCGGATGATTCCGCAAGTTGGAAAGGAATGTCTCGCTACGTGGTCGATAAATCAGTGATAACGGGGACTGAGTTTCAAACAAGTTTTAATTCGGGCCATGGTCGAAAATGGTTTAGTGAGGGTGTTGTAACCCGCGATGGTGAATGGCACAATCGCGCCATTCAAGATATCATGCCGACCTGGCGTTATTGGATTAAAGATCTCAACCGAAATCAGTCTCGTATTGATGTGGCATATGACTTTGATGATGCTTACAATGGTGGTAACGCTCTAAAATTAGAAGGTGATTTTAAAGCAGGAGATAAAAACGAACTCATGCTCTTCAGTACGCGATTGAATGTGCTTGATTCAACTAAGATTGATGTTGTGACGAAGACAACACCAAATACTACTTTGAGTCTGGGTGTATCTTTTGAAGAGAACTATAAAGATAACCCCCTAACACCTTTCACAATAACCTCTGATCAAGACGGGTGGGTTTGTTCAACAGTTGATTTGGGTGAGTATGCAGGAAAAATGATTTATGCATTCAGTCTTCAAGTTGAAAGTAAGACGGATGGACCCTTTAAAGTGAATTTAGGCCATCTAAATGTGCGTACGGTTGTTGCTCCGTTGATACAAGGCCCAGAAAACATTATAATCAACGAACAACTCTTATCAGATGCACGCAAAGGGCAGTTTAGAGCTTCATGGGACGCACGTGAGGGCGCTATCTACTATGAGGTCTATCAAGTGAATCAAGACGACCAAGAGGTCTTATTAGGCACGAGCGTGCATACTGAGTTTTATGCAGACCGTATAACGCGCGATGACGCGAATGCTTTTGAAGATAACACAAGTATTATTCGAGTTAAAGCCGTAAATAAAGACGGGAAACGTGGGACTCCTGCGGATGCACGTTTTAGCTGGGGTGTTTCTTTAAATCGAAGTGAAGTCGTTGAAATTGATACGCCTATAAATGTTGCGTTGAATGCTGAAGTTACTGCAGTCAGTCATCAAAATGATGCTGAACCGGCCTCGAAAGCGTTGGATGGTACAGCCCAAGGGAACAGTAAATGGGCCTCCTCACCTCGCGGTAACGGTTATATGGATATAAAACTGAGTGAACCTAAAACCATCAAACGTTGGCGTGTTGAACATGCTGAATATGGTGGTGAAGCGAAGGATATGAATACGATTAACTTTTCACTACATTACCAAAATGATGACGGTGAGTGGGTATTGGCAAAAGAAATTCGAAATAATCAGGACGCTGTGACGGATGTCTTATTGGATCAACCAATCACCGCTCAAAAGTGGAAATTAAAAATTGATCATGCAGGGGCATCGCCTTGGCAAGCTGTGCGTATTTACGAATGGCAAATGTTTGAAACGGATGCATTCCCAAGACCCAATAACTTACTCCTAAGTCAAGTTCAAGCCAAGCCACAGAGCAGTGGCATTGGAACCCTTACCTTCAAACATGTACCGGGAAAAACAACCATCCATCTCTATCATAACTTGGGTGATTCAAAACCCTTTAAATCAATTAAAAATGAAAAAATCGGACACGTCGTAGTAGAAGACTTTGATTTTAAAGCGTATGACGCTACCATTTATTACACAATCCAACCGGAGTTTTCAGAAGAAAGCTTTAAGAACAGTTTTCAATATCAAATTCCGAAGGAGTCCATAGGGTCCACAACCATTTTTGTAAAGGATGATAGTGATCAAAAAATGGTTGTTCCATTCGTAATTAAAGATGCAATGGGTACGGTAATTGAGACGGGAGAAACACCGCTTAAAGGGTTTAAACTGGATTTACCTATAGGTTCATATCACTTTATCATTACAACATTACCCCATGGCTATCGTGATAATAAGTTTGATTATACATTTGAAGTGGACCAAGATTCTGAGAATAATAACGTTCAGGTAGTGCTTAACCAATCCATTCATTATATTAACCTTACCGAAAAGCTGTCATCTTTTAAGCGTTTGGATCGTAATATCTATACAAATGAAACGCTAGAGGAAGTAGATCAAGTGGTTACCAAAGTCCAAGCGGTACTAGATTCGGATACTGCTTTAGATCATGATTATAAAACAATTCTTGATGAATTTATCCATGGCATCGATGGGCTTGAATATAAAATGAATGCTGGTTATTTAAAACTTCAAGGATTAATAGAGCAGATGGAAACACTTGATAGAGCGTTGTATACGGAGTCAACAATTGCTTATTTTGAAGCAATACTACATGATGCGAAAGCATTGCTTCAAACAGAGAACGCAGATGAGTCTGATTTGAATGTGATGCATGATAAGCTAGAGAAAGCCCACAGTATGCTTCAAATGAAACTTAATTTTGCGAAACTTGAAGCCTTGATTTCGAAAGCAAAGGCACTGGATTCGGACTTATATACGGAAGCGAGCATGATGGATTTGAAGGATGTACTAGAAAATATTGAAACTTCGCACAACACAATCATTGACCAAGAGCGAGTGGATGGCTTGGTTCAAGCATTGCAGATAGCTATCGAAAATTTAAAATATAGTCGTAATACGGGCGCTCTAGAGGAACTTATTCAACAGGCGGATGCAGTTGAATTTGACTTGTATACGGAGTCAAGTCTAATCCGACTACACGATGCACATAAACATGCGAAGACAATCGCAGCTCTTGACGAAGCAAACCAACAAGACATAGATGATGCAACTGATAACTTAAGACATGCATTAACACTTCTTGAGTTCATTCATACGCCTCAAGATTGGGAAGCCTTTGATGCATTGATGGCAACATATGATACTGTGGAAACAAAACGATATCATCAAGATTCCATTAAAACCCTTCAAGCCCATGTCGAGGCAGCGAAGCTTTTGCGTAGTGATTATACTGCATCGCAAAATACTATTGATGCCATGACTGATTTGATGGTGAATACATTGATGACCTTAAAACCAATTCCTTTGAATCACGATCAAGTCGATAAATTGTCAGAGCTTGTCGAACAAGCACATGCACTTGATACAACACATTATACAGAATCAAGCATTAATGACCTTGAGTGTGCTATCGTACAAGCAGAGGCGATTTTGATGCGCATAAACGGGCAACAATTCCGCAGTCTTTTACTTCCTAAACCCGTCTCACAAGATGAAGTAGATGTAGCATTGGAAAAGCTAGAACAGGCATGGACCCAATTAGTAGTCAAAATAAGCGAAGATCCAATTGAAGATACCCAAGTAGGGGTTACACTTCCACAGTCCGTGGAAAACGCTTCGAAAGATGAAGTGGCGGGTAAGTACCGAGATCGCCTCATCGCTGAAGACGAATTGAATGCAAAAAAAATCGAAGCGTCAAAGTCAGAAACCGTTTATTCCACAACGAAAAACGTTGCGGAATTGGAGACATCTTTACCTGTAACCGGTCTTTCCACAAGACTCCCATTTATAGGTGTGATGATGCTTCTATTAGGACTCATATTGAGCCGTCATAATAATAAGTGAAAAAGAGGGGAAACCCTCTTTTAATGCATTATATAGACACTTGTTATTTTGTTACCAAAGTTAATTTAAATAAAATTTTATTTTTTTGTTTTATCCTTGACAATAAATGACCAAAAGCGTATTATTGTACATGGTCAGTGATGACCGGTTGAACACCAAATATTCTTTACCCCCCCACCCAAGATATTTGTGTGATTCAACAACTTCATTGAAAGGCGCAGCGTGCGTCTTTTTTTTCGTGTTATAATTATTTTAGGAGGCTTCTTATGATTTTAAATTATTTTAAAGATAATCAATATCCGTATGCACCGATTCAGCACGTTCGAAATGCAGTTCGTTGTTTTGTGATGAATCCACAAGGGCAATGTGCCATGATTCATATTAAGGGTCATGATATTTTTGGTGAACGTAATCATTATGAATCTCCGGGTGGTGGAATTGAACCAGGAGAATCGATGGAACAAGCTATTCATCGTGAAATTCAAGAAGAATTGGGCCTTGAAGTTGTCGTCGGAAATTATTTAGGAAGTGTTGTTGATGAATACCATCTCCTCCATCGCACAACAGTGCAAAATTATTTTATTTGTTATGCAACAAAAAAGACGCATTTTGCACGAACACGTCTTGAAACAGAATTATTTAATGGCATTACATGGAAGTTTCCAGAGCAATGGTTGGAATGCCTAATGTTACCACAGGAAGGTGTTAACGAATTGATTTATGCACGTGAGCGCATGATGATGCGTTTGCTCGTAGATCAACAAGGTAAGTTACCGGACTAAGTGGCGTTTCATATTCTAAGATTTCAAAGGGAACACCTAATGATTTGATATAAGCTTGTACCGCTAAATACTCATCATATCCACCTTCATGCTTTAAGTAACATGCGATAACTAGAAAGTCAGTTAAATAGGGGATAATGTTCTGTAACGATTTAACGGTACTATGTGCTTCTGTAATAACGCTTTTATCACTGCGAGGCAAATATCCAAGATTATAAATGGCACCGGTTAACGGTGCTTTTGTTTTGAAATCAACTGTACTGTGGTCAGCGTGAATATATGTAATATTTGTGGCCGATTGAGTAAGTGTTTTAGTATTAAGGATAGCGGCTTCTTGAATGTCGATCGCATAGACATGACCTGCATGTTCAGCAAGAAACTTCGTATCATAACCGTTGCCACAGGTCATGTCTACGACCGTCGCTTCAGGATTTAAAAATTGTTTCATCCACAAATGAGATTGTTCTTTATGATTCATAAGACCTCCAAAAAAAGCCCTATGCATTAGGGCTTTTTAAAATAACAATCATGACATCAGGATTGGATAAAAGACGCATTTCTGGTTCTTTTAGACCAACACCGGATGAGATGAGTAAGGTTGTTTCATCAATCGTTTGACGTTTATTGATATAATCGGATGATTCTGTAATCGAACCAATAAGGGGTAAGCGAATGTATCCACCCATCGTTTTTCCCGAGAGCATTAAATCAACTTGCGTATTTCCGAATTCCTTAACGTTATCGGGGTTGTTGGCAACGGTAATGTTGTAGATTTCCTCGGATGTCGTTGGATAAGGAAACTCGGTTTCCTTATTGATGTCATTATTAGCATCGATACCAACAAGTTGAATGGACTCTTCACTAAAATTATGAACATCAATAGTTGTGTTAGAAATGAGTTTAAAGCCACTTTGAGTTAAAACGGTTTGTGTCACTTCATTGGCTTTACGAATATCGTTTTCACCAAGAACTGCATATTTGCCCAGTTTTGCATCCAGTTTGCTTAATTTCTCTACCATTGCAGCTTGTTCTTTCTCAGACGGAGCTGCTTTAAACAGATTTCCACCAAAAACAATCATATCTGGTTTAAATGTTTCCAGTTCAACTAATGCCTTGTCAAGGTTTTCCTCATGACTGTATACGTCTGAAAGATAACCGATTGATAAGTTATTAAAGGATGCCGGAATGCGTGTTGATTCCACCGTTTCAATACGCAATTTAACCCGCTGGGGTGCAAATCGTGTCATTTCAAAATAAATTAAAGTTGACACAATTGCGATCATGCCCAGTAAAACCGCTAAACGTTTTTTACTCATGCTTTAGTAGGCTGAGGTTTTTTTGACGCTTTAGGTGCTTTTGGCACTTTTGGTGTTTTGGGTTTATTTGCATCCTTTGGTTGTTTGGGTGCCTGTTTTGGCTTGTTTGAATTGTTTTTGTTATTTTTAGCTTTTTTTGCTGGTTTCACATCTTTGTCGACAGTGTTGTCTTTTTTATTTTCAACTTTTGCCGGTGCCATTGCTGCTTTTTGATTCAAAATAACCGGAATTACAAGTGGGTTACGTTGAGTATGTTTATATAAGAAGGGTTCTAAAGAACCACGAATTGTATTTTTAATTTCACCAAAAGTTACCTTTTTGGTCATTCGTTTTTTAAGTGCTTCATAAACAACAAGTTCTGCTTCTTTAAGCAATGTTTGGTTTTCTTTAATAAATACGAAACCACGTGTTACAATGGTCGGTTTACAAAGAATTTTATTTTGACGTGAATCAATGGTTACAACTACGGAAACAAGTCCGCTATCAGAGAGGATTTTACGATCTTTAAGAACAGCAGTTGATAGACCGCTGGAATCATTTCCATCTACGTAGATATCGTCGGCTTGAATTCGTGTATCACTCATGAAGGCAACGCCGTCACGTAAGGCAACCACATCTCCATTTGAGCAAATATAAATTTTTTCTGGATCAACACCAGTCTCAATTGCAGTTTGTCGATGCGCTTTAAGCATTTTGTATTCCCCATGCATTGGCATGAAGAATTTTGGTTTAATTAATTGAAGCATTAAGGTTTGTTCTTCTTTTGAAGCATGTCCCGTAGTATGAATTGAATTCAGTGGGGAGTTTGTAAGAACGTTAGCACCTGCACGTGTTAATTGGTTGACAACATGCGAAACACTGGTAGCATTTCCAGGGATTGGACTGGATGAGAATACCACCGTGTCACCGGGCATAATGCTAATTTGACGGTGCGTACCGTTTGCAATACGGCTAAGAGCCGCTAAGGGTTCACCTTGGCTTCCCGTACAGATAATGCAAGATTGATCTGCAGGTAACTTATTCAGTTGATGGGCATTAACAAAATGTTTATCTGCTGCATCGATATGGCCCAGTTTTCGTGCGATGCCAACAACATTATCCATTGAGCGACCAAAGATTGCGATCTTGCGACCGTCAGCAATTGCAGCTTCAATAATTTGTTGAACACGATACACATTCGATGCAAAGGTTGCGATAATAATTCGCCCTTCGGTTTTATTAAAGATACGACGAATTTCACGTCCTACTTCTTTTTCACTAATAGAAAATCCGCTTACTTCAGCATTGGTAGAATCACTCATAAGAAGTGTTACACCAATTTCGCCCATATAAGACATGATTTGATAATCCGGGTTTGTACCAACAGGGGTTAAATCGAATTTAAAGTCTCCTGTTGATACGATACGACCATTTGGTGTATTTACAAGGACACCTAATGCATCTGGAATCGAGTGAACAACATTAAAGAATCCAATAACAAAATGTTTTGTTTTGATTGTTGATTTTGAATCGATTTCCTGAATTTTATGTTTTGTTCTAATTTTACGTTCTTCTAATTTACGTTCGATTTGTGCTTTCGCAAATTGCGGTGCATAAATTTGGGGAACATTTACCTTTTGTAATAAGAAAGGAATCCCACCAATATGGTCTTCGTGACCATGAGTAATTACAAGTGCTTTAACCTTTTTTTGATTACGAATTAAGTGTGCGTAGTCTTGAATAACATAATCAACACCTAATAAGTTTTCTTCAGGGAACATAACCCCGCAGTCAATGATGATAATTTCATCATCATGTTCAATACAGTACATATTTTTACCGACTTCGCCCAAGCCACCTAAAGCATAGACTAGGGTATCGGTTTTTCTTAATTTCATATTTTTTTCGTCCATATAATCTCCTATTCTATGATTTTAAGTCCTTTTTCTGCCACCCATGGATTGTTTTTATCGATATGATCGTAAAAAAGCACACCATTTAAGTGGTCAATTTCATGTTGTAAAACGATTGCAAGAATGTCTTTAGCGACAATTTCGACACGTTGATCTGAAATAAGATCATAAGCCAAAACTTTGATGCGTTGACTTCTTCGAACCAGTCCAGGATATTCTTCGCGTATCGAGAGACATCCTTCACCGTAACTCAGTGCACATTGCTTCACAGAATTGGAAACAATCTTGGGATTTATCAAAGCATACTCGACAGTTTTTACATTACCGTGTTTATCTTCAATATCAACAACAAGTGCCGTCATTTGTTTTGCGACACCAATTTGTGGTGCAGCAATACCGTTTGCAGGTTGCAAATTATACTTTTCAGCTAGATCAGGATCACGTGAATCCCGAACGTATTGCAACATATTTTCAAGTGTAGTACGGTCTTCTTCCTCCAAAGGAAAAGACACCGGTTCGCATTTTGTACGCAGAACTGGGTTTGGGTCTAGGACAATCGTGTCCATATTTATATCGTGCATTTAAATTCCTCTATTCCATGATAAAAATAAATAATATAGTTCTATTATATTATAATATTTAAGTATGAATTATATGTGGGTCTATTCAAACTCTTTAAGCATAGTTTATCGTATTTTTACTCTTTTTGAAAGGCTTTCGCTTATTTTTCATTTTATCTATGATAGAATAAAGCCATGAAGAAAAGAAAAATATCACTGAAAATGCCAATGGGCTATAGTCGCCCAATCCATGCAGCAGCATTAATTTTGAATATCTTTGGGGTCCTTATGGTTATCTCGGGAAGCATGACGTCGGGGAGTACGCCGAAGTCATTAATTTCTGTCGGGGTTAAGGAGCTCATTTTTGTGATTGTATCCTATATTATGATGGTTATGGTCGCACGACGTTTCTCTTTAAATTATTTTAAAAAGAATTATGGAAAGTTTTTACTGGTTATGGTTGCGATGTTGGGAATTACCTTAATATTCCCATCTGTTAACGGTGCGAAAGCCTGGATTAACCTAAAGGTTATGACAATTCAACCAAGTGAGTTTGCGAAAATATTCGGTATTCTGACCATTGCAACGTTTCTTGCAGATCGAAATAAGCGAACAAACGCAAGCACCTTTGATTTAATCAAAAAACCGTTTATCATCATTATTGCAATCTTTTTATTTGTAGTGAAGGCACAACACGACTTGGGATCGGCCGTTGTAATCATAGGTATTGCTTACATCTGTGTGCTGATACCGTCTCATGATAAATTAACGCGTCTTCAAAAATGGATGTTTGGTCTAGCGGTAATTGGAATCGCAGGACTCGTATTTTTGGATTCGTCATTCGGAATTAGTCTTATTGAAAAATTAAACATTCCACCTTATATGATCAGTCGTTTTAAAACCTCATCGAATCCTTTCCTAGATCGATATGGAAGTGGATACCAAATCTTTAATGGGATGGTTGCTATGTTTAAAGGCGGTCTTTTTGGAAAAGGGTACGGGAATAGTTTGATTAAATACGGTTATCTCCCAGAAGCTCATACTGACTTTATTTTAGCCGTTACGATTGAAGAATTAGGGATGATTGGGTTCTCGGTAATTTTGATCGGTTATGGAACCACACTCTACCAATTGGTGAAATATGCTTTTAAAGCAAAGAAAGAATCTGATAAGGTCATACTTATGGGAACCGTTGCTTATATTATGATTCACTTTATCTTTAATATTGGTGGAATTACTGCCTTAATTCCTTTGACGGGTGTTCCATTACTCTTTATTTCTAAAGGTGGATCCAGTCGTATGGCAATTATGATAGCAATCGGTTTAACACAAAATATAATTTCTCGTTATGAGATGGGGATTATTAATGAAAAAAGAAAAGCACAATTACGCATTAAGCGTGAAGAAATGAAACGGAAAGAAAATTTAAAGCGATTAACTGAGGTAGTATAATGAGAGTTGTAGCTGGTACTTATGGGTCACGTCCCATTAAAACATTAAAAGGTGATACGACACGCCCAACCACGGATAAAGTGCGGGCAGCAATTTTTAATCGTATTGGACCTTTCTTTAATGAAGGTCGTATGCTTGATGTCTTCGGAGGCTCAGGGGCGATGGCGATCGAATCAATAAGTCGTGGGATTGAAACTGCGGTTGTATTTGAAAAAGATTCGCGTGCCTTTAATGTAATTCGTGAAAACATTAAAACATTTAATATAGAATCCTGTGTCACTCTAAAAAAAGGGGACTCGATGAAGTTACTGGATACGGTGGAAGGTTCCTTTGATTTTGTATTTTTAGACCCACCTTATCGGTATGAACATACTGAAGCAATTATTCAACGTGTGATTGAACGAGGCCTTGTTACGGAGACGAGCTTGATTATTTGTGAAACGGATAAGAATTATCCGTTACCTGAAATCATCGGTGGATTTCGTCTTGATGCGGTCAAGGATTATGGAATCAGCAAGGTACGTTATTATTCGAAGGACATTTAATGTCCTTTTTTATTTTTTAGCACTTAAAGGTTGACAGTGCTAAAAACGTAGTGTAGAATAATACTAGACACAAGGAATAGAGTGTTTAGGAGGCGAGATAAACATGTTAACGCCAAGGAAAATAGAGATATTTAAGGCGATTGTTAAAGAGTTTATTAACACTGCTGAACCGGTTGGTTCGAAGACGTTGATAGATAAATATAACTTATCATACTCGTCTGCGACAATACGAAATGAGATGTCAGATTTAGAAAAAATAGGGCTCTTAGAAAAGACACACACATCAAGTGGACGTATCCCTTCAACAAAAGGATATCGATTCTATGTTGAGCACCTAATGGATGAAGAAGAGAACTACGGGATTGAAACCGCAATTGCTCAAATCTTCTCAGATCGACGACTCGGTATTGATGAAGCAATTCGACAAAGTTGTGACATATTATCACAAATGACGAATCTTACAACCGTTGTATTAGGACCTAGTGCTATGAATGAAACACTTAAGAGTGTTCAATTAATTCCGCTGAGTGATTTAAATGCAATGGCCGTATTTGTAACAGAGTCAGGGCATGCAGAGCATCGTATCTTTAACTTTGATAGTAAAGTCGATGTTAACGACCTTGAAGCCTGTACCTCAATTTTAAATGAACGTTTAAAAGGTACGGCGTTATCAGAAGTTGTTGATAAAATGGAAAGTTTACGACCGATTTTATCAAAACGTATTGAAAAATATGAAGTATTATTTGAGGCATTTGTGGGAGCATTTATCAAGTTTGCCCAAGACGAAGTATATTTAAGCGGTGAACGGAATATGTTGTACCAGCCCGAATTCTCAAACATAGAGAAACTTCGTGAAATGATGGATATGCTTGAAAACAGCCAAATGTGGCGTGACTTATCCGCGGGACAAGAACACTTAACCCTGAAAAAAGGGGATCAAAGTGAAATTGTTTGGGTCGATGATATGGCCGTTGTATCCAGTTCGTTTAATCTCCTGGATAATCATGAACATAAGTTGATGATTGTAGGACCGAGCCGAATGGAGTACAGCAGAGTAGTATCATTGATGGATTACGTTTCGGAGATGATCGAAACAGTGTATGGGAAAGGTGGCAATGATGAGCAAAACGAATAAGACCGCTGAAGAAGTAAATGAAATGAATCAATCTGAAGAGGTTGAAACAATCGTTGAACCGACAGACGGTGATAAAACAGAAACTTTAGATTCAGTGGAGGAAGCATCTGTTACAGATGAAGCCGCACTGGAAAATGAAGCCTTACGAAAAGAAATTGAAACATTAAAAAACGATTATTTTAAAATGTTAGCAGACACAGAAAACTTAAAAAAACGTCTGCAACGCGAACATGATCAATTGCGCAAATACCGGATTCAAGGGTTTGCAGCAGATGTATTGCCAGTGTTAGATAATTTGGAACGTGCGTTAAAGCAGGAAACAACCGATGAAGCATTACGAGATGGTGTTCAAATGATTTATGATCAATTGATGGCGTCTTTAAAAGCTGAAGGGGTAGAACCGATTATCGCCTTGGACCAACCTTTTGATCCAAATATTCATCAAGCGATGATGACAGAGGAAAAAGAGGGTGTCCAACCAAATATTGTTATTGAAGAATTCCAAAAAGGTTATATGTTAAAAGATCGCATTCTACGTGCGAGTTTAGTAAAAGTAAGTCAATAGGAGGATATATATTATGAGTAAAGTTATTGGTATCGACTTAGGAACAACAAACTCAGCTGTTTCTGTAATGGACGGTGGAGAAGCAAAAGTAATTACAAACCCAGAAGGAAATCGTACAACACCTTCTGTAGTAAGTTTTAAAAATGGTGAACGTATCGTGGGGGATGCGGCTAAACGTCAAGTTGTGACAAACCCTAACTCAGCAGTTTCTGTGAAACGTTTAATCGGTACAGGTGAAAAAGTAAATCTTGAAGGAAAAGATTACACACCAGAAGAAATTTCCGCAATGATTTTGGGTTATATGAAGAGTTATGCTGAAGACTACTTAGGTGAAAAAGTAACCAAAGCGGTTATTACGGTACCTGCATATTTCAATGATGCACAACGTCAAGCTACAAAAGACGCAGGTAAAATTGCAGGATTAGAAGTAGAACGTATTATTAACGAACCAACTGCAGCAGCACTTGCATTTGGAATTGACAAGACAGATAAAGAAGAAAAAGTCTTAGTATTTGACCTTGGTGGTGGTACCTTTGACGTTTCCATTCTTGAATTAGCAGATTGTACTTTCGAAGTATTATCAACAGCTGGGGATAATAAACTTGGTGGGGATGACTTTGACCACATCGTTGTAGATTATCTTGTAGATATCTTCAAGAAAGAAAACGGCATCGATTTATCATCAGACAAAATGGCAATGCAACGTTTGAAAGAAGCAGCAGAAAAAGCGAAGAAAGATTTATCTTCAACTGTTAACGCTTCAATTTCATTACCATTTATCTCAGCAGGTGCAAATGGACCATTACACTTGGAAACAACATTATCACGTGCTAAGTTTGAAGAAATGACAAAGAGTCTTGTTGAACGTACAATGATTCCTGTTCGTCAAGCACTTAAAGATGCTGGTCTTACCAAAAATGATATTCACCAAGTGTTACTTGTAGGTGGATCAACACGTATTCCTGCAGTTGTTGAAGCTGTTAAGAGCGAACTTGGTAAAGAACCAAATAAATCTGTAAACCCTGACGAAGTTGTTGCAATGGGTGCAGCAATTCAAGGTGGTGTTATTTCTGGAGATGTTAAAGACGTACTACTTCTAGACGTTACACCATTATCACTCGGTATTGAAACAATGGGTGGCGTGATGACGGTTCTTATCGAACGTAACACGACCATTCCTACTTCAAAATCACAAGTGTTCTCAACAGCAGCAGATAACCAACCCGCTGTAGATATTAATGTTTTACAAGGAGAACGTCCAATGGCTAAGGACAATAAATCATTAGGATTATTTAAACTTGATGGTATTGCACCTGCTAAACGAGGCATTCCTCAAATCGAAGTTACTTTCGACATTGACGTTAACGGTATTGTAAACGTATCTGCAATGGATAAAGGCACAAATAAAAAACAATCAATTACAATTTCAAATAGTTCAGGATTAAGTGATGATGAAATCGAACGTATGGTTCGTGAAGCAGAAGAAAATGCTTCAGAAGATTTACGTCTCAAAGAAGAAGCAGAACTTAAGAACCGTGCAGAACAATTTATTCATCAAATTGATGAGTCATTGGCAAGTGAAGATTCACCTGTGGATGATGCACAAAAAGAAGAAGTTACAAAATTGCGTGATGAATTACAAGCTGCAATGGATAACAACGACTTTGACACATTAAAAGAAAAACTTGATCAATTAGAACAAGCAGCTCAAGCAATGTCTCAAGCAATGTATGAACAACAAGCAGCTCAACCTGAAGCTGAAGCTTCATCAAATGATGAAACAGTAGTTGATGCTGAATTTGAAGAAAAAAACTAGTTTAATAACTTTCGGAGGTAGATATGGCAGATAAAAGAGATTTTTATGAAATACTTGGAGTAAGTAAATCTGCCACAGATGCAGAAATTAAGAAAGCCTATCGCCAACTAGCTAAAAAGTACCATCCTGATATTAATAAAGAGGATGGTGCTGAGGCTAAGTTTAAAGAAGTGCAAGAAGCCTATGAAGTCCTAAGTGATTCTCAAAAACGCGCGAACTATGATCAATTTGGCCATGCCGCATTTGATCAAGGCGCAGGCGGATTTGGAGGCGGCTTCAGCGGTGGATTTGATGATTTCGGAGATATCTTTAGTTCGTTCTTCGGCGGTGGAGGCGGCGGTCAACGTCGTAATCCAAATGGTCCGATGAAGGGTCAAGATCGCTTCATGAGTATGCGAATTGACTTTATGGAAGCTGTGTTCGGGGCAAATAAATCGGTGACATTGAATGTAGATGAAGAGTGTACATCGTGTCATGGATCTGGAGCACATAGTAAAGATGATATCAAGACATGTTCGCGTTGTGGTGGTACCGGTCAAACGGTGACACAACAACGCACACCTTTTGGTGTATTTCAATCACAAGCAGCATGTCCAGACTGTGGTGGTACCGGTAAGACGATTAAAAAACGCTGTGGGGAATGCCACGGTAAAGGTTACAACACTAAACGTGTTGAAGTTGATATTAAAATTCCAGCAGGAATTGTTACAGGTCAACAATTACGCGTATCTGGTAAGGGAGAACGTGGTGCAAATGGTGGTCCAAACGGAGATCTCTTTATTGAGATTGTTGTTGGCACACATAAACACTTTAGACGTGAAGGCAATGATATTCACATCAATATTCCATTATCAGTAATTGATGCTACATTAGGTACAGAAATTGAAGTTCCGACAGTTCATGGTGATGTAACGTTGACCATACCTGCAGGAACGCAACCAAATACCAAGTTTAGACTTCGTGACAAGGGTGTTAAAGACCTACGTTCAGGACGTATGGGTGACCAATATGTTGAAGTTAAACTGGAAGTTCCAACTAAATTATCACGTCAACAACGTGAACATTTAGAAGCATTAAAAGAAACAGAAGTAAAAGGTGATAGTGTCTTTGACCGCTTTAAAAAAGCGTTCAAGTGACACACGTCACTTTTCTTTAAACGATATATTAGCACTCTCGGTAGTCAATTGCTAAAACGGAGGTGAATTGCATGAACTACGAAAATTTAACTGAAAAAGCACAGGCAGCTTTAATGGAAGCTGTAAATTATGCAACCCAAATGCAAAACAATGCAGTATCTGCATCTCATTTAATGAAGGCAGTACTAAATTCGGGGGATTTAGATCTTATCTTGGATGAAACCGGTACAAACAAAGAAGCTCTTTTGTCCGCGGCGGACCAAGCGCTAAACAAACTTCCTAAGGTACAAGGTGCTCAATTAACCATGAGCCAAGATATTACCAATGTATTTGCAAAAGCACAAGCATGGTCTTCGAAACAAGGCGATACCTATATCTCATTGTTTGCGCTCTTTTTAGGAATTTTAGAAAGTGACGCGTCTTATAAAACGCTCGCAGATTTCAAGAAAATCGAAGCGTCAATTTTAAGTCATCGTTCGGGTCGAACGATGGATTCACCACAGGCAGAAAACCAAATTGATGCGTTGCTTAAATATGGTCGGGACCTTGTTAAAGATGTCCGTGATGGTAAAGTTGATCCCATTATCGGTCGTGATGAAGAAATCCGACGTGTTATTCAAATCTTATCGCGAAAGACGAAGAATAATCCAATTCTCATTGGTGAACCGGGCGTTGGGAAAACCGCAATTGCTGAAGGGCTAGCTTGGCGTATTATGCGCGGTGATGTACCTTTTAGTCTAAAAAACAAACAACTCATCGAATTAGATATGGGATCCTTAATTGCCGGTGCGAAATATCGCGGGGAATTCGAAGAACGACTCAAAGCTGTTTTAGAAGAAGTTGAACAAGCAGATGGCAATATCATTCTCTTTATTGACGAAATCCACAACCTCGTAGGTGCTGGTAAAACTGAGGGTTCGATGGATGCCGCAAACTTACTAAAACCGATGCTTGCTCGTGGGGAATTACATCTCATTGGTGCAACAACTTACAATGAGTATCGACAACACATCGAAAAGGATGCAGCCTTAGAACGTCGCTTCCAACGTGTTACAGTGAATGAGCCTACGGTCGAAGATACCATTTCTATTCTTCGTGGATTAAAGGATCGTTTTGAGTCCCATCACGGGGTTAAGATTCTTGATGAGTCCATTGTTGCTTCAGCAAAATTATCAGATCGTTATATTACAGATCGTTTCTTGCCTGATAAGGCCATTGACCTTATTGACGAAGCTTGTGCATCGATTCGGGTTGAAATGGAATCCATGCCGGAAGAATTGGATGAATTGACACGTAAAATCCGTCAACTTGAAATTGAAGAAGCAGCATTGAAAAAAGAAACGGATACGAAAACGCTTGAACGCCGTGATGAAATTGTTGAAGAACTCAGCAATCTCAAAGAAACTTATCAAGATCTCTATGCTCGATGGGAAAAAGAAAAAGCTCAAGTCGATGGTGTAAAGGGTGCTAAAGAAGCCCTAGAACGTGCACGATTAGACTTTGAAAAAGCACAAAATGAAGCACGTTATGAGGAAGCTGCGCGCCTTCAATATGAAACCATCCCAGCCCTTGAGCGTGAAATTCAAGAAGCAAATGAAACTGAAAAATCCGGTGGGATGATTCAGGAAGTGGTTGACGAAGAACTAATAGCTGAAATTGTATCGCGTTGGACCCAGATTGATGTCACCAAATTGGTGGCCTCTGAACGTGAAAAACTTCTAAACCTTAAACAAGAACTGGAAATTTATGTAAAGGGTCAAGATAAAGCCCTACAGACTGTAACTGATGCTATATTACGTTCAAAAGCACAAATTCAAGATGAGAACAGACCGCTGGGATCATTTATGTTCCTAGGGCCTACCGGTGTTGGTAAAACTGAAGTCGCTCGTGTTCTTGCTCAACAATTATTTGATGATAAGAATCGAATCATTCGTATCGATATGAGTGAATATATGGAAAAACACAGCGTATCGCGCCTCATTGGAGCGCCTCCAGGATATGTTGGATATGAACAAGGTGGACAACTAACAGAACAAGTGCGTCGTCATCCTTATTCAATTGTCCTTTTAGATGAGATTGAAAAAGCACACCCAGATGTATTTAATGTATTGCTCCAAATTCTTGATGATGGACGTATAACGGATAGCAAAGGTGTTACAGTCGATTTTAAAAATACAATTATTATTATGACATCCAATCTTGGTAGCCAATTTGCATTTGAACCGGATCAAACAACGCGTGATAATCACTATATGCAGGCAGTTCAAGCGCACTTTAAACCTGAGTTCATTAATCGTATTGATGAAATCATTGTATTCAACGCTCTTACCGACGCAGTACTTCATGATGTTGCGCGTAAGTTTATTGATGAACTGGCAGTCCGTATAGGGCGACGAAACCTTAAATTAAAAGTTACTGATGGTGCAATTGATCGAATTGTAGCTGAAGGTAGCGATGTAACGTATGGTGCTCGTCCAATGAAACGTTTTATTCAACGAGAAATTGAAACCCAAATTGCATATCTATTGATTGAAAAAGATGTTGTTGATGATAGTATCTTGGAAATAGATGCTACTGATCAAGGATTTGTAATACATGTTCTTGACCCGCACAAAGTATTAAACTAAAACAAAGAGCCTAATGGCTCTTTGTTTTAGTTAGTATGGTAAAATTTAAAACCAAAATAGATTATAAATAGGATGATGATTATGATCAATAGGGCAATGCTGGCATTGGTGACACACAAGATCATTGTAGAGACTACAGAACCTAAAAAGAACAGCAACCACGTCATAAGCAGTGCGGACACTTCGTGCCATGTTGTTTCGTTTCGAACCCGACGTGCCAATGCTTCACCGATACCATAAAGAACACCAGTCATAAAGCCTTTCCCGATTGTTGCATTGTTCACCTCAACTTGCGCTTTATTTTGAATGCCCATCGCAAAACTTAAGACAGGAAAACTCCATGGTTCAAGTGGCGTGTATTGCAAAATGAGAGCAAGAGATAAGCCTAAAATATCTAAAATTAAAATACGTTTGATGGTTTGTAGGTGAGAACCAACACAAACCATGTTGCCGATAAATGATCCTAAGACAAAGGTAGAGAGAACTAAAACGTATTTTAAGACTTCACCCCATTCGTGATAGACGATATGTATGCCCAGCCGTGTCGAGTTCCCGCTCATAAATGAGAGAAATACACCTCCAATGGCTAAAATTCCTAGCACATCAATATAGCCGGAAATAAAAGAAAAAAGAAAGGCAAGACGACTATTTTCTTGCTTAAGATTTAAAGAATTCATGATTATACCTCGTTTAACTGTTATAAGTATAGCATCCAGTCAATCAAAATGATTATTTTTTTAATAATATGGCTGAAATAATTGACATTATGAATGCTCCGCGTTATGGTGTTAACAGTCTTGAGCGCGTATGTACTGAACGCTCATAAAATTTTCATGACATGAGTCCATGAATGCGATAAGATAGATTTATGGAGGATGTCGTAATGATATGTCTTGGTACCCAAGAGCAGATTGAAGAACTGGTCTATTTAAGCATTATGTGCGAAACAGATTGTTCTTACGAGCATCGTCATGCAATCATCAAATCCCAGCTTAATTCAGAGCAGGATCTATTTGTTATCAAATACGATTGTGGATTTCCGGCGGGGTTTGCACATATTCAAAAAGATCCCTATAATGGTCACCACGGACGGCTTCAAACAATTTATGTTGAAGAGGCGTTTCGAGGGAATGGATATGCTACAGAAATGATTGCGACGTGTAAAACATTATTGGGAGATTTTGATGATGTTGAATTATCATCCGAATGTTCCTTTCAGGTATTTTAAATGCACCTAAGGTGCATTTTTTTAGATACTTCATGTATGATAATTTCATGAAGTATCAAATACAAGTTTAAAATTAATGTATAATTGAGAAAAGAATTCGAGGAGGAAGTATGACTGTAGATTATGAAAATTATGAAATGAAGTATGAGGATATACCGCGGGCGGAAGGAATTCGTGATGTTGAATCGCCGATGAAGGGGAAGCGACTCTTCTTTAGTTTGTTTGCACTCTTAATTATTGCTAACATTTCGGATGCTTTTGTGGGTGTTTATATGGAAATGCAAATGACGCAAGATTTTAATATGACAGCATTTACCCCTATTATGATCATGCTTATTACGACTGTGATTTTAATTTGGGCGAATTTACCGTTAATTAAAGAGGTGATGGTATTCCCTAAACGTTTCACGAAGTTGCAAACAGCGCGTAAGGTTGGTTTTTTGTTTTTAATAATGATTCTCGCAAACTTCATCGTGAGTCCTCTTGTGGCGATGCTGATTGAATCACTCGGCGGATCCAGTCAACCCATTAATCAAGAGTCATTGATTGCGATGAAGGGGATTGGTTTTCCCATGTATTTTGTCTTTGCCGTGATTGCGGGACCAATTAAAGAAGAACTGCTTTTTCGTGGCTTAATTTTTAGAAAACTGATTAATAAGAACCGTTTTGCCGCGTATGCAGTTAGTTCATTGCTTTTTGGTTTAATGCACTTAACAACTGAAATGGTAACGGGAGAGTGGATTATGATGCTTAATCTCATTATCTATGCAGGAATGGGTTTATTCTTCGCTTATATCTACGAAAAGACGAATAATATCAAAGCTGCTATGTATTTACACATGCTATGGAACACCATGGGAGTGCTTGCGATATTTGCAGGATAGAAACCGAAGGGTTTCTTTTCTTTTGAAAGGATGCATATGAAAGTAAAAATGCTCTTAACTAAAGATGTTGTACCCAATGATATTTTGAATCAAGAACGAGAACGATTTGAATGGGTCACGCACCTTCCAGATGATTCCATTACAGTATCTCCCGAAATGGTCTTATCACCATTAGCATCGTGGGATGTTGTTCGACGTGCCCGTACGCTTGATTTCATCGCAGCAGCACCATTAAATACTTGGGAAGAGGTTTACAATCTCTGGTATGCGGTAAAATTTTTGTGTCAGGAGATTCATGACCATCAAGCGCGGTCTTTAGGGCGACGCTTAGCGCAACAAGAGGACGATGATTTTGAAGTATTACGGGATGAGATGGTTAAAATTGTTTATCAGCCCTCAAGTCCTTCGCGTATTAAGGGGTGGTTTCTTAAGGCAATGGCACATGAACGAAAACAGCACCCTGATGTTTCAATTTTTCAAGATGTTATGGAAGATACAAGTGAAGCGGGTATCTATTTTGGAATTCAGCGAATGGAACAGTATACTGCAATACATAATTTATTTTTTCAACTTGAACCATATACAAAACAAAGAGAAGTTAAATAACTTCTCTTTGTTTTGATATAAGTGCTATACTGCGGTTTATTTCTAATAAAGTCGTTGGGTGCTTCACTTTTGAAGCATAAGTTTGTAGCAATTTTAATGCATTGTCTAGAGGGAAAGCGGAGAGGCATTGCATGCACTTCCAAATAATCAATTCATCACCATCATGTTCAGATAAGATGTATGAAATGATTTTTAAATGGGCCTCAGTGGCGAGATGCGGATGCTTTGATATCAAATATCCATAAGCATCTATCATTTCACTTAACTGTTGCCGATTTAAGGAATCCAAATGGTCAATCATCGTGTAGAGGATGGAAGCATTCATATTACCTAACGTGCGTGCGATGAGATCTCGAGGCAGGGGGTAAGACGTCTTGCGACTAATAGTTGCTGGGACACTTTGATGTTGATTACGTCCAATGGTTCCCAAGTAAGGAATCATGGCAGCAGCGACATCATTATTGCCATCTTCTAAAACACGACAAATTTCAAGTCGCGTATAGAGTGCCTCTTCGTGTACCAGTTGTTTTAAAAGCAAATCCACGAACCAAGGTTCATAATTCCAGCGTCGTGCACCTACATGGACTGCTGCGGTGCGATCATGCGCATTCTCAGCTTGAAGTTGTTCGAGCAAGGCATCATCACTTAAGTTGGCATAATATGTAACCGTTGTAAGATCCAAATAACCACGGCGTTGTAATGCTTGTCTTGTACTTTCCATAGTATCACCTAAAAGTATTATACCATTTTGAATTATTACTATATGAAAATCACGTAAGATAACATAATGCCTTCAGGCAATAAAAAAACGTGTATAACACGCTAATTTTTACTGCGATAGTCTTTCATGGCTTTATTAAAACGTATTGCGCTGTAAACCCAATAAATCCCATATAAGATTACTCCCCAAAAAAGCAGCGCATTAATAAAATTAAGTGAAGGTGGTAGCATGTTTAATAGCTTACCGATAATGAGCCCCAAAAGGAACAAACCCAATTTATGACGATTGAAAAATGATGAATTCATTGTGACATCCCCCTAATATGAATTTATATTATCATAGAAAAGCCCGATACACTAGTTTGTACCGGGCTAATTGTAAAGATCCAAAAACCATGAGTAAATAATGTTTGACATAGTATGGAGAAAGAGGCGTATCTTTACAGATATAACGATACCAAATGAAAGTTTATAATACGACAAACTTGAGAGATTCTTAATGTAATTTAAAACAATTTTAAGATAAAAAAACACCCATGCGGTTATGGGTGCTCTTTTAGACTTATTTCTTGAATTTTTCCTTAATGCTATCAACTACATTTTTGGATGTCTTTTTAACATCCTCTGCGATGTGTTCTGATTTTTCTTTAAGATCATCCAGCACATCTTCAGATTTTTCTTTCAGTTCTTCAGCGATATCTTCTGTTTTCTCTTTAGCATCTGAAGCAATTTCCTTTGATTTCCCAACTGCTTGATCTAATAATCCTTCAGCTTTAGTTTTATCATCACCGGTTACTTCACCAACTACTTCTTTTGCTTTCCCAACAATTTTATCGCCAGTTCCTTTATCAGTCATAATTATACCTCGCTTTCTAATTATATTGTAGCATAGATACAAATAATTAGGGTGGAAGATGATTTGTAATCACTTATAGAGGCATCAGTGTATATCAATTCAAGAAATGGTTCGCGTTTTTAACTCGAACTGGTATGTGTAAAATTGTATCTCCGGAATAGGTGTGGATTTTGTTATGATATAAATATAGAAAGAGGGTGTTGTAATTGTATGACCATGCTATTACCCATCTTGCAGACTGGTATTATGTTCAAGTTCTAGAATATAAAAAAATTAATCATAAAGAAATAAAAAAACACATTAGAAGAACGATTAGCTATTCTTGGAACATGTTGGGAGATTTGGATATTAATAAAAAACTGGTTTCGAAAGCCGCATACGATGAGTTTAAAAAACTTAAAACACTAGGAAAAGATATAAGAGATATGTCTTGGTCTGATCAAGTGAGAAGCATTGATAATGGAGGTTTGGGAGACGTAGGACGAAAAGTGTTTCACTGGGAGCATGCTTTTACACGAAATGATTTCGTCACACTACTATTAGATTCTGAATCAAACTTGACGAGAGAAGATATCGCTAATATTGTGAAGCAACATCAAATAATTTGGATACTTAAAAATGAAAATGAAATTTTAAATAAAATGAAGCGTTATGATGGCGTTCGTTACGATAGATCACGACCAGACGGGTGGAGAAAAGTTTATGAAGAAGCAGGGATAGAAATTTTGGATTGAACGGACACTCTATCGTTTAATAGTTATTTATATTTTTAACCAAATAAGAATTCGATATAGATTAAATAATTTAAAATAAAAATGGTATGTCCACTTAACTGTTGACATACCATTTTTATTTTAAGTTGATGCGCCACTAAATGTATAGATAGAAATAGTTGCTAGTGCATAAGGAATAATTCCTTTAAGATCATAGATGACCATTATAATAAGAATAATTAGGCTTCCGAGTAAAATAAATTTACTCAGCCAAAGTTTGTCTATTTTTCGATCTCTAACATCAGCATTATTCAAATTAATGATGAGATAGGCTTGTATGATAAAAAAAATGATTAAAATCAGATAATTGTAAGGGTAAATTTTTTTAGCATTACCGAAAATCACTATCATTAAGGGTACAATAACGAACGATATTTTTTTTGAGTTTTCTGATTCATCGACGCTAGGTTTTATTAAAACAGTTTTGTTATTTTTCACTAAATCTATGGTAGTTGCCATGATGATAATCGCAAGTATTGAATATAAAGCAACAACATAATATAAATTCAAAACTTTCGATATATAAGTGATTCCACCAAACATAAACAATGAAGATAATAGAATCAAAATTGAATTTGCATTCTTAATGACGGGAGTCATTCTTTCAATAACTCCCGACGTTAAAGGGAGTAATAAAGAAAATGCATAGGTGATATACACGATTGAAGCAAGAATAGCATACAGAGTCTTATTATTTTCAAAATAGACTTGCGTATTAAAAAGAAAAGCTGCTAGTGCAACAGACAAAATATTTAAATAAAAAGATAGGGTATATTTTTTCATGATTATTTAACCGTCCCCCTATAATTATAGTCATTCCAATTTTGCGCAATATTATTTCCGAAATGGTGTGCTATGGCGTCGTGACTTCTAAGGATTAATCCAGTTATCGATTTTATAACACCGGCAATAAAATCCGTAAATCCATCATAAACTTTAATTACTTTAGATCGTGTCATTAATTCGGCATCATCGATAAAAGGTATTTCACATGCATAGATAGTAAGGTGATGTAAAGATAGTAATAAATTCATTGTTTCCCCTCCTAGAATTTTGTATTACTTGAATCTCAAAATATGAGACTCAGGATATTGATTAATCATTTAAGTAGGTTTCATGATATTAATAATTTAGCTGTTAAAGATTAATAATATGACTTCCATCACAAACCCCCTCTGAGGGCAAATTAATTTATATCCCTATAGTTACCTCGCTTGATTCTAAAATCACTATATTTCTTATGATTCCCAAGGTAAACATACGGTCATAATCTTTATTAGTATCCATATTATTTGATACATTCAAAAGTTATAAATTTAGAAACTCTAAGTGAAACTTGCTAAACTGCACAATAACTCTAATGATGACTTGTTCGTATACCTATATGAAGCATTCTAGAATCAAAACTGATTCTTATTTATATAATATCTTAAGTTGTAGCTGAATTCTAGATGAAAGTCGTATCTTCACCTCAATGTTTTTAATGTTTGAAAATTACATCACATAGAGTAAATATGATTATCACTTTATCGACTATTGTATTGCTACAATATAATAGAATAATCAGTTTGTATAAGATTACAGAAAGAGTATGTTTGTATTAAAAGTAATCGAGAAGAAAATATATTCATGGAATCAAAACGAAGAGCGTCAAATTATATCTAGGAAGAAAGCTATGTAGTGCACTTGTGCGTGATTATTGTCACAGTTTGTAACTTTTAAGGGGGAGAGCAATAACATTGATTGGAGTCTTAAAAACTGTCGATAATCTCCAAAATTTGAAGCTTTACCCATACCAGAATTTGCCCTCTAGCTAGAAAGAAGTCCATCTACGATATCGAGAGAAGTTAATCGTTATTAAGGTAAGAAGGGTATTTATTATCCCGTAAACGCTCAGAGACTCTATTTTGAACGTAAAGATTATTGTGGTAGAAAGATAGCTATTACATCTGTTGTGCGAGAATATATTAATGCCGAGATTGACGACAGTTGGTCACCAGAGCAGATTTATTTCAGATCAAAGATAGAGAATCCTGAATTAGATATCCTACCCTTCTCACAATATATATATGGATTTCTCTGTGGCTAATCGTCAAAGTAGATATGAAAAAACTCCACCGTAAAGTGGAAATCAAAAGAGGGTATGAAACTAGAGGTAGTTTTAATAATGGTAAAATATAGGCTTTAATTTGACAATTTATTTTATAAAAAAAGAACCCACCTATGTCTGTATTTGATACAGGTGGGTTATAATTGTTTATTAATCATAAAATCATTGATTATTCTCGTGGTATTCTCTAAAAAGTAATGCGATTTCATCAGTCCGTACTGATTTATCAGTAGGTGTAACCGACCAAACCGTACTTATACCCGCTAATTGTAAGACTTTTGAAAAAGCATTTCCAAAAGCGAATGCAGTTTTCTGTATATTTAGTTGTGAAGGTTTATTTGGAAGAGAATTACGATAGAATGTTTTAAAATAAATCTTATCAGACTCTTCTATGGAAGTTACTTTTGAAATCAATGAAAGATCTTCTGCGGCAGTAGTTTTAATTATTTCAACATCCTTTAGTTGATCATTGAATTCAGAAAAAAAAGCACTTGGAATAAATCGTTCTTCTGTATAAGTAGGAGAAATATAAGACGCAAGTTGTTTGTATACTTCATTTTCGATTGATGCTGAAATGGTGAAGTCATCTCCAACATCTCTTTCTAATACAAAAGCGTCTGAGCCCAAAGATGTAAAGAAAAGTCTTTTAGGTTCAAAGTCCCTTAAGTAAATACACTTAAATTTTTTACCCTTAACAAAGGAGCTAAAGGTAACTCTATTTATATCTTCTTGCGTCATTTTTTGCTCTAGAGTTTTCAAATTATTTAGTATCATAAATCCTCCTTTCTAAGAACAGCACTATTATGAAATCACATATTAAATTACTTTTAACATTTGAAAGAATGTTCTTTAGTAAATCTAAAACTTGGGTTTAATATAAAATTACTTCTTGGAGTCAAATAAAGTTATATCCTTCAATTGTTATGATTATCACACAAGTAACCGCTTTCTAACGAAACAATACCATTAAAATAGTTTTACATCAACTGATAGTGGAATTACAAGCGAAAACTGAATCATTTGACACCAAAACTTAATCTGAAATTTGTATTAGCCTCAGTTTATAAATGAATTTGAAATTTAAGGCTAACAAGTCAAACCTTAAGTGAAACGAAAAGAAGATAAAAATAAATACTTACGCACTATTATATTTGTAATGTTTGGAAATATTCCAAAGAAAAAAGGATACAGTGCAATAAATCAGGAACATGATGTCCCAGGTTTATCAAAAGAATAATTGTTCAGAATAAAGTAAGGAATCTAATATAAAAAAATAAGCATCTTAGAATTAATAAAAAATGCAGTTTCATCAAAGTTTTATTACGTCAGTTGATTAAATGTAAGTAGTGCATTGCATAACTAAGGCTACCCTGCATAAAATTCGGATGAATGGAGATTGAGCAGAAGTGGATTATTTTATTATGATTATGTCAACAAATGGAGAATTTTTATCAAAGAACAATTGAAAACAACATCATGTTAGATGCATGCAATTTACCTCGAATTATTGTTGCTACTGAATTTTGATTCATGACGATGACAATGTATCAAACTATGACGTATATCTTGAAGGAAAGGGGTGGATAGATCTAGGAGAGCGTTTAGCTTGAGATTTGTGATTATAGATAATTAGACGAACTACTTTAGAGCATCAAAGTAGGATATCAAAAGATATCGTGCCTTTTATGAGTGTTTTTCAAATGCATATGGACAAGTCTAATGAACTGATTGAATTTAAAAACTAAAAAAACTTACAATATCTTTCGAGTGTTCGAGGTGTAAGTTCAAGCTTAGATTAAATTATCACTAACGTCAGATTGTAGTTTTTTATAGAAACTTTGTTTATGAATTATTCGATTTGATTAGATGTGTGGTAGAGGAAGTGATGTTGTGTTTACGGTCGTTTATATCTACGATTATTAAATTTGTGAATGGTGAAGTCAGTGATTGAGTTCTTCGTACCGATGATTACCCTATGACGACTCATCAACAAAAGAAGGTTCGTGTGGTAAGTGGCAAACCAGTGTTCTTTGAACCTGACAAATTGAAAGCAGCTTGCGCTGATCTAATAGGATATCTTTACAAATTTGTTCTAAGACTTCAATAAATCTGCCAATTTGTTTGAAAGTTGTGTGGTTTTACAAAGAACGTCTCGAGCATAAAAGAGGCTCTTGTAAACCTGTAAAGTCTAACTTTGATAATATCCAAAAATTGCTTCTAGATTGCATGACTTATTTAGGGTTGTGGAATAATGATGAACAGATACATCGATGCTTTTCGAGAAATTGTACGATAAAGTTCCAGGAATCTATATCAAAATCGACGAGTTGGAGGTGGAGATATGATAGACAACTTGTGGTTGTTTTTGAAGGTATCACTTCTCATGCTGGGAATTGCAATTGTTTGTGAGGTTATATTTTCTGTAATAAGAGAAATGATAATTCAAAATCATGATGATCCTAATAGCAGGTAACGAAAGTAAGACCTTAAAAGGAGTTGATAGATAATGCGACAAAATAATAACTATCTGCGTGATTGCCAAGCAAGATAAAGGTGCCAAGATAAATCACGCTTAGTCTGAACTTCGAAACTACATGTATCTTCTGAACGTGTGTCATAAATACGAGAGTAAAATTATTAAGCTAGAAGCTCAATTAGAATCCGAAAAATTTATTGTATGCTCCTTTGGTACTCGGAAACAGCGGTTTAACCCCTGAAGAGCGTAAAAATGAGCTTAGGGATAAACTTCAGATTTATTAAAAGAAGTTAGCGCTTGTACGTTATCGAACTGATGAAATAAAGAGCTTTTTAGATAGTCTTGAATATTCTGATCGCTTGATTGTGACTAATATCTACTTCAAAAACATTAACATTGATAAAGTTGCTACACGGTTTTATTGTTCAGAGAAAACTGTGAACAGACATATTGATAAAATCATGTTAAAATATTAACCCTACTCAAATTTAGTAGGGTTTGTTATGAAGATTATAACAGTATGTTAAAAATAGGGTGCCAAATGGATCAAATTCATGAGGAAATGAGATTATATTAGCGAGGAAAAATGAAGTGAATATTGATATATTAGCAACTATATTATCTTGCACAGCAAATTTACAAAAAAAATCAACACAATATTTTCCAGAAAGTGATTATCAAAAATTTATTATAAAGATGTTAGAAAGTAAGTTTTATAGTATATTTAGGAGCAGTGGCAGTTAATAATCCAACACTCTTACAAAATGCAGGGACAGCTATATCTATGTTCAAGACTTTTCTTGATATCAAACAACATCTCTCGGGAAGCAAACCGAAAGAAATTATTGAAAATCAAATCAACTACAATAACTGGTGATAGTAACACAGTTATTGTAGTTGATTAATTAGCTTTTGATGCATACACAGATAATCAAGATATAGATGATAAGATAACTAGGATGATGAGAATACTCTCGAAGAATTAGTCTGTCTCAGGTTTTGAAATGGAGATCGTGATTGAAGGAGAAAAAAGAAAAGAAATATATTATCTGAACCTATGTCTAAATCTATTGATGTACCAGAGTTGACTGACAAGTAGTAAGGCGAAATATAAAAGTATCTAAAATTGATTTTTATGGTGAGTCAAAATGGTTAGTCCATGTAGGTAGCGAACTAGTTCATGTTAAAATAAATGATGAAGAATTTAGAAAAAATATATATAGTTTTTCTTTCGCCAAAGGAACTGTATTAGATGTTGATCTCGAAATAGGGTGCCATGTGGATAGAACTGGTATACCTATTAGTGGTAAATGATCAGAGTATATTGTTCAATATGTTAAGATGTTATGAATAATTCCGTTGAACAATTACAAACAGATATTTAATTTGACCCTCGGTCCCATGTTTTCGGTGTTATTATGGTAGTGTGTCAGTTGTGACTAACACACTTATTCATTCATTGACTTTTCCATTCTGAGCCAACCCCTTATAAACCCTACTAGAATATCTGGTGGGGTTTTGTTATGATTAGGATATTAAAAATGGGGGGGTAGAAGATGCCAAATAAAACAGAAAAGAATAAAACAGAAAAAAAGTGTTTTATCATTACACCAATAGGTGGAAAAGGGACAGAGGTTCAACGAGAAGCTCTTGGAATTGTAGATGTTGTAATTAAACCAGTTGCAGAAAATTGCGGATTCGAACAGGTCAAGAGCGCGGTAGATTTTCATGTAGGTCAAATTACACCTAATATTATTAAAGCCATTTATGAAGCAGACTTGGTAATTGCTAATATCACTGGTCAAAATCCAAATGTAATGTATGAGTTGGCGTTATCGCATGCATTTAAAAAGCCAACAATTCACATACTAAAAGAAAATTCAAGTGTTCCATTTGATATTAAAGACTATCAATATATAGATTTCATAAATGATATTTCTGGAACCGAAGCACTTAAGGAAGAACTTCATAAAAAGATAGAACATGTAATGTTTTTAGATGAAGGTAATATCAGTAATCCTGTAATTGATGCATTAAAGACTTTTACTGTAATTGAGAATGAGAATACAAATATTAAATCAGACGAAATGATTACTGAGCTATATCGTTCTGTACTAGATATGCGCGCTGAAATCAACGCTTTGGGATCGTACTTTAATCGCAAATCACGAAATATGTCAAGTAAGTCAATGGAACTTAGAGGTATGAATGGTAAGGAAACGTTCCTATACGATAATTTTGTTAGAGCTACAAATAATAAAAAGTACAAGGATTTTAGAAATATTAAGGATAAAGATTTATATATGTTTTTTAATCATGCTCTAGATAGTGGTATGATGGTGTCGTCGCAATCTATCGAAAAATTTTCTAATGTTATAATGATGGATAAAGATTTAACCATCGAATTAGTGCAGGAATTAGGTATAGCAGTTTATTAAACACAATTAAATAGAGTTCAAAATCATATTATGAATGGTGTCGCAAAGAATTTTGATTATTAGAAAGGTGAAAATCATTTATTAACCATGGATTTTTTATGTAAGAAAAAACACCCTAAGGTGTTTTTTACTTTGCAAGTTCTATACATAATTTGTGATAGAAATTACTAATCTCAATTGTTAATTCTTCCGATGTTTCTTTTTCGGAAAACAATCAATTTTCAACAGCTAGTTTAGTAATCTCTAAAGCATGTTGTATTGCATATTCTTCTTTTAAATATAATCTTTCCATTTTCCTGCCCCTCTCTGATCGACCAATAAGATGTGATATATGTATTATAATCAAAAAAGATGATATTTATGTCAAATAAAGAGATAAATACGCAATATGGCTTGCGCGCAAAATTCTATTGCTTCTTGAAAGATGGGCTCGTAAGATTTCAAACGAACAAATTGAAGCGAACATAGGTATCGCTCTGAAAACGTTATATGCCTGGATGAACAAGTATCCTGAGATACGAGAAGCAGTTGAACGTGGCAAGGAAGTCTTGGTATCTGAAATCGAGAATGCATTTGTTAAACGAGCACTTGGGTTTACTGAAGAAGTGAATCGAGCTAAGTTAACTAAAGATTGTGATGTGGTTCGATATACGGAAGAGATATATTATCCGCCAGATTCAACGTCACTCATTTTTGGGTTCAAGAATTTTGATCCAGAGCATTGACGTGATAAACACTCATATGAGCATAGTGGAGAGATTAACAATCCCTTTGCGCGAATTTAACGACTGAGGAGTGAGAAAGATTGCAAACAAAGATTGCTGATGGCGAAAGACAAGAACTTGCAATAAGACACTTTGCAGATTATGTATCATACACGAATCGAGGGAATTATCGGCATGCTAAGCGTACACGACTAATCTGTGAGGGGTTAGAAAAACTTATTTATCAAATGAATCAGAGAATTGTCATTGAGATGGCACCACGGCACAGTAAATCCATTGCAATTACCGAAGCGTTTCCAAGTTGCTACTTATGTAAGCATCCAGAAAATGTGTCATATTGGTTGCATAAGCTTCGAGTATTACAGATGGTATTACTAGACAAAGCAGAAAAAATTTAAGAGTTCGGAAGGGTTCTTTTTAATTTGGGATTAAGTATTGAAAAAGCGACTTCAAATGAATGGGAATTGGACATTAAAATATAGTCATGGGATTTAGCATTTGAAGACACGAAAACGTCAAACTAAGTTGTCGCTTAAGTTTAGGGTGAGTAAGGTGTTTGTGCCTCCTTGGAATACCAATGGTGCGATGAACATCTTTTACTGAAACTGTTAAAGTAATCCGTACGGTTACGAATAATTTTCCTAAAGCGAAGACGAAACTAGTAGAGAAGAAACCAAATGGTGCTGCTGTCATCGGCTCATTGAAGCGCGATTAGAAAAGATTGAGAGCATCAAGTTTTTTAGTTTATTAATTCAAAAAAGAACTAGAGAAATATCTTATATTATTAATTTTTTAATCTTTTGTTTTGAGAAGTGATATATTTGATGTATAACAGTCATATTCACTTGACAAATAATTATGTTATTTATAAAAGGTTATTGATTATGTGAAAAAAATGATAAAATATCAATATCAAAGCCATTGGAAGTAGGTTCCCATCGATAAGGGATTGTCCGAACCGATGGTTTTATTTATTTTCTGCGGGGAGGAATATGGCTCGTAAAAAAATGTAAAAATAGAAGACCAGTCATTCAAGACAATTGTATAACTGCTATTTTAGTAGATGGTGGTTTTTTTTAGAAAAAGATTAAATTCTGTTTCTAAAGATATAATGCCTGAAGATGCTGCAGATGAGTTAGAGGCGTATTGTAAAAGACATTTTAATGAAAGAATAATGGGTGAGATTTATAACCACTCACTTTATCGAATTTTTTATTATGATTGTCCACCAGTAAGGAAAAGTGTTTATAATCCTATCACTAAATCAAATGATGATTTAGGAAAGTCGGAGACTTATTCATGGATAACTGAATTCTTTGAATGTCTGAAGAGAAGAAGAAAATTCTCGCTGAGAATGGGCGAATTTTCAAGCGTGTCAATGGGATATCATTTGAAAAGTGAACCACTGAAGAAACTCTTCAGGTTATAAATTGCATACGTTGTTTTTGTGAAAAGTATGTAATAAAAAATCCCTTATGGTATATGAGGTTTTTTTTGTAAGGGGTCGATATAAGTATGTGGATTAAGTAGCTATAAATAGAAAAGAAGATCCAATCTATTTAATTATGATATCAATTTAGGACCTATTATTATTTGACTTAAACACATAATCCTATATATATTTTATATTCGAAACCATTAGATTTTAAGGGCACAAAAAATGCTATTTATGGTAGATGTATGGCAGGAGAATTTGTATAAAAATAAAAAAAACCACTTAAAAGTGGTTGTAATTATATAATTGGCAGGGGTAGCAGGACTCGAACCCACATTGACGGTTTTGGAGACCGTAGCTCTACCATTGAACTATACCCCTAAAAGGCTTTGGAAGTCGTTATTTAACTGACTGCCAACAAATAATAACACAGTCGTATATCAATATCAATAGGTATTTGCTATAATATTTCAAGAGGTGTTAAATTATGAAAACTATAATGGATGAAAGTGCAATTAACCGTTCGTTGATTCGGATGACGCACGAAATTATTGAGAAAAATAAAGGGCTCGATAAAGTTGTACTTTTAGGTATTGAGACCCGAGGTGCAACACTCGCATTTCGTATGGCAAAACTCATGTATCAATTCGAAAATATTAAGGTTCCGGTAGCTTCACTCGACATTAGTTATTGGCGCGATGATGTTAAGGCGTCCGATCAAGCGTTTCGATTGCCGATCAGTGTCCAAGATCGTGTTGTGGTGATCGTTGATGATGTACTCTTTAAAGGTCGTACTGTTCGTGCGGCATTGGATGGTATCATTTACAATGGCCGTCCCGAACGGGTGCAACTTGCTGTATTAGTAGACCGTGGCCATCGTGAACTTCCTATTCGTGCAGATATTGTTGGAAAGAACATTCCAACCTCACTCAATGAAACAGTAAAAGTAAAACTTCGCGAAGATGATTCAGAAGAATGTGTGGTACTTTATTAAATAACACCCCATTTCGGGGTGTCTTTTTTTGATATTTCTCTTAAATTAGATTATTATTAACATAGTCAAAACAATGCCAAAGGAGGCATTCTCAATGAGAATTGGTTTATTTACAGATACCTACACACCAGATATCAATGGTGTGGTGACGTCAATTGTCACGTTAAAAAATGCATTGGAAGCACAAGGACACAATGTTTTTGTGATTACGAACCAACCTTCAATCTTAAATACGACATATGAAGACGGTGTATTGCGACTACCCGGTTTGGAATTGAAATTCTTATATGGGTACGTTATGAGTAGTCCACTTCATATTCAAGCGCTTAGCGCGATTGAGGAAATGGATTTAGATGTCCTTCATGTCCATTCAGAATTCGGAGTGGGGATGTTTGCTCGACTCGTAGCAAAAAATCTACATCTACCACTGGTTTCAACTTACCATACGACCTATGAAGATTACACGCATTATGTAAACTTACTCGGTCTTAAATCAGTCGATCAATTATCGAAGAAGGCGATTGCGAAGATGAGCCGCATGTTTACCAAACAAGCTCAAGTAATTATTTCTCCTTCTGATAAAACAAAGAAAATGTTATTGGGTTATGATATCCGTAAGGAAATTGCAGTTATTCCAACAGGGTTGGATCTTAGCCGCTTTGCCAATCGTGATGAAGTGCGTATTCAAGCTATTCGTGATGAATATCACCTGGGTGAGAAACCTACGTTTGTCTACATTGGTCGCCTTGCTAAAGAAAAAAGTATTGATGTGGTCATTGATGCCTTTGCGGCTCTCTTGTCTCGCAACATTGAAGCACAACTCCTTATAGTGGGTGGTGGACCTTCTGATAAAGAATTGTTACAACAAGCGCAGCAACTTGGAATTCAAGATTCTGTAATCTTTGTTGGAGCGGTGAATGCTACGGATGTTGTGAATTTCTATCATGTGGCCGATGCATTCATTTCTGCGTCGCTTACAGAAACCCAAGGTTTAACTTACATCGAAGCCTTGGCCTGTGGACTGTGTGTCTTTGCACGTCCTGATAAACCGCTTGAAGGCATTATTGTTGATGATGAGACTGGTTATTTGTTCGAATCATCGGATGAATTTGCTGATAAAGCACAACATTTACTTCAAGCGGATGTGTCATTATGGAATCGTTTGAGAGCAAACGCACTTGAAAAAGCATCAACCTTTGATAGTTCGAAATTTGCGGATAGTGTGTTAGCGGTTTATCAACGTGCCATTGATACCTATTTTGGCCGTTATGTTGTTACAGCGATTGAACAAGTAGGTGACGAAGTCTTTATTGATTTTGAATCAAAAGAAAGTGATGAACGCATGGTCATTGACCAGTATGTGTTTGAACGAAGAGGAATCGAGGTGGGTCGCGAGTTGTCACGAAACGAATTAAATGAAATTGAAGATGATCAAGCAATCTATGAGGCGTATCAATTAGCCCTTTCACGTATTGGTGTTAAAGATTACACTTCATATGAAATGTCTGAGTATCTACATAAAAAACTTGAATTAACTCAAGAACAAGTCGATGTCGTTATTGATTTGTTGAAACGTCGTCGTTTTATTGATGATGATCGCTATTTTAGAGATAAAATTGATTACCATCGTGAACAAATGCGCGGGAATCAACGCATTGTTGATGATTTGCGTAAACGTGGTTTTGAAGCAGATCGCATTTTATCAGCCTTAGAAGATGAGGACTATGACGACTATACTGAACGTGGTGTTCGCCGTGCCGAAACATTTATGAAAACATTGCGTGATGGATCCAGTCGACAAAGAGAATCGAAATTGCGTCAGCATTTACAACGTCAAGGTTATGGATTTGAAGTAATCAATGATATTGTTGGACGCATAATTAAAGATGATTTTGATGAAACAAATGAACTTGAGAGCCTTAAAAAGGTGATGGAAAAAAGCACGGCACGTTATGCCCGTAAGTACGATGCTCGTGAAACACGGAATCGCGTTGTACGTCATGCGTTATCGCGTGGATACGACTATGACATGATTGCACGTGTACTAGAGGAGTATGAAAATGAAAATTAAAGAATTTGAAACAGGTCAAAAATTAACAGTTCCATTGTTAATTTCACGTTATACAAAAGGGGTAACACAAAATGGAGCCCCATATATGTCAATTACATTACAAGATGACACGGGAGAGATCGAAGGTAAGATTTGGGATGTCAAACCCGAACAAGAAATGATGATCCAAGTCGGTCTAATCGGAGTTGTTCATTGTGATGTACTTCAGTATCGACAAAGCCTACAACTAAGAATTCACAGTATTGAGATTAAAGAGCAGACAGAATATACCTTAAGTGATTTTGTTAATGCTTCAAAATACGATGTTGAATTTTTAAAAGAACAAATTAATGGTTTTAAAAATCAAATTGAAGATCCAATTATTAAAGCTTTAGTTGAAGCTTCACTTGAGGACTGTGGCGAACAATTTTATCAATATCCTGCAGCAACGCGTAATCATCACGATTTTGTGGGTGGTCTTGCAACTCATGTTTATGGAATGTGTCAACTTGCGAATAGTCTTTGCGATCTCTATCCCATCTACAATCGCGACTTGTTATTAGCAGGTGTGATTTTACATGATATGGGTAAAATTGAAGAGTATACCGCAGCTATGTTAAGTGAGTATAGTGCTAAGGGTAAGCTATTAGGTCATATTTCAATTGAACATGCTAATTTTGTTGAAGTTGCTACCCGTCTTGGGTATCAAGATACAGAACAGGTCTTAATTTTACGTCATATGATTTTATCTCATCACGGTAAGATGGAGTTCGGATCACCGGTACTACCAATGGTGAAGGAAGCTGAGATGTTGACATTTATCGATAATATAGATGCACGCACCAATATGTTTGAAAAATTCTATGATGACCTTGAAGAAGGTGAGTTTAGTACGCGAATGTTTGCACTTGATAATCGAAATTTTTATAAAGCAAAGGGTGTCAAGTAAAAACACTTGACACCTCTTGTTGATATGATATACTTAACAAGGAAATTAACAATTACGTTAACATTATTAGGAGGCTATACACATGGCAGTTAAATTACGTTTAAGAAGAATGGGTTCAAAACAAAAACCTTCATACAGAATTGTTGCAGCAGATTCACGCGCACCTCGCGATGGTCGCTTCATCGAAATCGTAGGTTACTATGATCCTACAACTTCACCAGCAGTAGTTAAAGTTGATGAAGAAAAAGCAATGAAATGGTTATCAGTAGGAGCTCAACCATCAGACACAGTTCGTAGCATTCTTTCAAAACAAGGAATCATGACTCGTTTCCACGAATCAAAATTAACTAAATAATCATGAAACCGGTTGAAGATATTCTTTATGATTTAGTTCTTCCATTAGTGGAAGAAGAGAAGGGTTTGAGTGTCAAAAGGTTACCGAGCTTAGATGAGAATGAAATTATTCTTGCGATATATGCCGACAGTGCAGATATTGCGCGTTTAATTGGTCGTCAAGGAACGATGGCACATGCGATTCGTCAAACAATGGCAATTGGGTCCCGTGTCCTTGATCAACGTATTTCAATTAAATTTGAATCATATTAAGGATGTAGCAATACATCCTTTTTTTGGAGGTTATATGGAACATATTATTATTGGCATCATTCAAAAGCCTTTTGGAATTAAAGGTGAGGTAAAAGTTGCGCCCAAAACAGACTTTGTTCAAGAACGATTTGCGCCGGGACAACTTGTTCATCTAAAACTTGGTGGAAAGACTGTTGATTACGTTATCGCATCGTTTCGCCGTCATCATGGGTCGATTTTGATCAAGTTTGAAGGACTGGATAATCTCAACGATGTTGAATTTTTCCACAAAGGAGAAATTTCAATTGACCGTGAAGCGCAACATGAACTTCCAGAAGATGAATATTACTTTGTTGATTTAGAAGGATGTACTGTTTATTCAGATGGGGAAGAACTCGGCTTAGTTACCGAAATTATGGAAACTCCAGCACATCCGGTTCTGCGCATTAAGGCGGACGAACGCGATATTCTCGTTCCGTTTGTTGAACGATTTATTCAAGCAGTTGATACGAAAGCAAAACGCATCGATATTAACTGGATGGAGGGATTGTAATGCGCGTCAGTATTTTAACGCTCTTTCCAGCAATGTTTACAGGTTTTGTGGAATCGTCGATTATTAGTAAAGCGATTGAACGGGACCTTATTCAAGTAGATGTTGTTGATATGCGAGATTTTACAGAAGATAAACACAACCGTGTGGATGATTATCCCTATGGTGGTGGTGCAGGTTTGGTGCTCATGTGTCAGCCTGTTATCGATGCGATTGAGGCAACCCGCACGGAAGGATCATTGGTAATCATGTTGACTCCACAAGGGAAAACATTAAAACAATCTTTGGCGTATGATTTAAGTAAAGAAAAACATATTATTCTCGTTTGTGGTCATTACGAAGGTTTTGATGAACGAATCCGCTCGTATGTTGATCTTGAGATGTCGATTGGGGATTATGTCTTAACGGGTGGTGAAACGGCTGCGATGGTTATTGCAGATTCGGTGATTCGTCTTGTTGATGGTGTCATTACCAAAGAATCCCACGAGGATGATTCATTCAGTGACGGATTACTTGAGTATCCTCACTATACGCGTCCACGCACCTATAAAGGTCAAGAAGTACCTGAGGTTTTAATGAGTGGACATCATGCAAATATTGAAACATATCGTTTAAAAGAGTCTTTGCGGAAAACCTATAGAGTGCGTCCAGATCTTTTGGATACACGAAATTTAACGGATAAAGAAGCCAAATTATTGAATGAAGTCATTCAGGAAGAAACAAAATAAAACAGGTTGCCCTAATATGAGGGGTAACCTGTTTTATTTTTGTTCTCGTGATGATCTGCGACTTAGTTTTTTTAGGTAATATTTATGATCGCGATAATCTTTCCATTGACGATAAATAAGATATAGAACCGCAAGGATTCCTAATCCAACTGCTAGGATAAATGCAATTAACTTGAGCGCTTCGAAGGCAACTTTAAGGTAAGAGAGTTTTATTTCTTCGGGATTTAAGATGTCTTTTTCAATAAGATGTTTTCCTTTATAAGCAAATCGAACAGTTCCCATTTTAAAATCTTTGGGAATGGGTGCTTCGAAGGTGGATTGTGTCGGTATAAATTCAATTTTTAAATCGCTAGAACTATAATCTCGTGGGAGAAAACTTGAAATATCTTCATTAAAATATACATCAAAATCAGTTCGTCCATTTTTAATTGGGACAGTTTGAATTGTTGTGTTTTTATACAATAGAGGGACATGATTATAGTTTGTTATGACATGTTCATAAACCGTACCGTGATCCATAATTTGTGTATAAAGACGATTTTCAAATGGGGCGTTGGTGGAAATGAAAAGATAGGCTTGTGAGCCGTCTTGAGCAAAACTTGAGAGTGAGCGCTCAGCGAGGTCAGTGGTTCCGGATTTAGCCCCTTTGATCATGTTGTATCCCATTTTGTGCCCGACTACAAGCGAATCATTGGTTAATGGAATGCCATTTGGGTGTGATGGCGTAGGGGATGTCGTATAGGTTTCAGTTTCGTAGATTGATTTAAAGATAGGGTTATCGAGTGCGTAAATAAGGAGTTTTGCAAGGTCATCCATTGTGGTTAGATGCTCGGGATCATCCAAGCCACTTGTATTGACAAAGTGGGAGTCTTTCATGCCAATACGCTGAGCAAGACGATTCATTTTATCAACCAACTTTTCAGGATCTTGGGTTAAATAGTAAGACATGGCACGCGTTGCGTCTGCGCCTGAAGGCATCATAATTCCGTGAAGGATATCATTTAAGGTTACTTGGTCTCCTTCTTGAAATCCTGCAACGGATGCAATTGGATCCAATCCATCAAAAACTTCGGGAGGTAAGGTATAAAGTGTATCCAGTGAAGTATCACCCAACGACTCAATCGCTGTGATGACGGTAAGGACTTTTGTAATGGAGGCTGGATGCACGCGTAAAGCGTGGTTTTTCTCAGCAAGCGTTTGACCTGTATTAAGATCTACTAAAATATAGTTTTGACTATTCAAGCCGAGATCGTAAATCGGGATAATATCATGGTTTCCTTCAGCATTAATCGGAATTATGGTGCAAATAAGGAAAAGTAAAGTCAGAATGATTTTTTTGTTCATGTTAATACCTCATTATGTGTTTTATCAATCATACGACATAATACCATTGAAAGGGTAAAAAAATCCTGAAAAATATAAAAATGCGAGTGATTCATACATTGGATGAATAAGTTCTATGATAAAATAGAAGTAGAAAAGAAAAGAGGTCGAACATGAAATTATTAGTTATCAGTGATCGGGATTCGATAAAACAAGAAATCACCGATTTAAAGATGGATTTTGAGTATTTAGATTTACGCCGAGGATTTTCAAATGAACAATTAATGGATGTTTACGAAAATGAAAAACCGGAATTGTGTCGTACAGTGCGTGATGAAATTGAATTAATTAATCCGGATAAAATTGTCGTCATTGGTGCTTTGGAAGGCTATGTTTGGCTCGGTACGATTGTGACACGTTTATTTGGTCAGTTTAATTCTTGGAATGGTCAACGCGACAATGAATTTGGGAAGACCGTGTTAAGTATTAATGGTAAGTCCGTGCCATTGTATGCAATCTATCAAACAAGTGATTGGGGGCTTGTGGATGAAAAGTAGGATTGAACGGTTGACGTTAAGTGGAATCCGACAATTCGCTGCGCGTTATCAGGGGCACGAAGATATGGTTTTTCTAACTATTGGTGAGCCAGATTTAGATACGCCGGATGCGATTAAAGAGGCAGCTATGGATTCCCTCAATCGTAATGACACGCACTATCCGCCAGCGGTTGGAAATTTGGAACTTCGTGAAGCCATTGCTCAGTATGAATCACAATTCAATCTCAAACCGTACACAGAAGCGAATGTGATCATAACAAACGGTGCCACCGAAGGATTAACGCTTGCGATTTGGTCCGTGGTTCAGGAAGGAGATGAGGTAGTTATCTTTACCCCGAGCTTCCCTTTATATCAAACGCAAGTTACATTGGCAGGGGCAGTTCCAGTATTGCTTGATACGAGTGTCTCCGATTTTCAAGTGACACGTGAGATGTTAGAAGCGGTGATTACAGATCGGACCCGTGCAATTCTTTTTGCGACCCCCAATAATCCTACTGGAGTTGTGTATAATGAAGCAAGTATTCAGGCTATTCGTGAAGTGTTAACAGTACGCTCTGATATCTATGTAATTGTTGATGAAGTTTATCGATCAATGCTTTATGAGGGAGCAATTCCAACCTTAAGATTTGATGAATCTTTGCAAGACCAAATAATCATTACGCAAAGCTTCTCGAAATCGCATGCCATGACAGGATGGCGTGTGGGTTACGTCCTTGCGGATACAAAGTGCATTGAATTAATGCACCGTCTTCATCAAAACCTTGTGACGGGAATTTCAAGTTTCTCACAATCAGCTTGCATTGTAGCTCTTGGAGTGGACACACGCTATATGGTTGAAGCTTATGCAATACGTCGTGATTATATCCTTCAACGTTTGGATGAGATGGGGATGTCCTATGTCCGTCCAGAAGGTGCATTTTATGTTTTTCCATCAATCAAAGAGTTTGGCATGGCTTCGGAAGCGTTTGCAACCCAATTAGCGGACCAATATGGTCTTGTTACCATTCCAGGGATTTATTTTGGTACAGAGGGCCATATTCGAATTTCTTATGGAAGTCCTCTTACGGTTCTCGAAAAGGGAATGGATCGTTTAGAACAATTTGTACGGGATCTTAGGGCAAATAATTAGTCGATTTATCGGTGAATTAACCTTGTCTAAGTAAGGTCAGTATGATAGAATATACAATGGCATCAAAAGAATGCCTAATTCACACATCATGGATTCGTAGACCCCGTGCTCACGATGAGTTGTCTACTTTAGAAATGATGGAGGACTAACGGAAAGGTAGGAATTTAGTTATGTCAGTTGTGACAATGAAGAAATTATTAGAAAGCGGAGTTCATTATGGACACCAAACACGTCGTTGGAATCCAAAAATGAAACCATATATTTATGCAGCGAAAAATCGTATTTACATTATCGATTTGAACAAGACTCAAGAAAAACTTGACGAGGCATATGCAGCAATGAAAGATATCGCAGAAAAAGGCGGTAAACTCTTAATTGTTGGTACAAAGAAACAAGCTCAAACAATCGTATTAGAAGAGGCACTACGTAGTGGATCATTCTTTATCAACCAACGTTGGTTAGGTGGTACATTAACAAACTTCCGTACAATCCAAAAATCAATTCGTCGTTTAGTTGAAATTGAAGAAATGGAAAACAGCGGATCAATCAATGTTTATACTAAAAAAGAAGTGTCATTATTACTTAAAGAAAAAGATCGTCTAGAAAACTTCTTAGGCGGAATTAAAGAAATGAAGAAACTTCCAGATGCATTATTTGTGGTAGACCCAATTGAAGATGCTAACGCAGTTGCTGAAGCACGTAAATTAGGAATCCCAGTATTTGGAATCGTTGATACAAACTGTGATCCAGATGCAGTTGATTACGCAATCCCTGGTAATGATGATGCAATCCGCGCAATCCGTACAATCGTAGGATTAATGGCAGATGCAATGATCGAACCAAAAGGTGGCGTATTACAAGTTGCTTATCAAGATCAAGATGTTGAAGATATCACAATGGAAGACGTTATCGTTAACGTAGAACAACAAGCTGCTGAAAATGACCGTCGTCGTCGTCAACGTTTCGAAGAACGTCGTAAACGCGATGATCGTCGTCGTCAACAACGTTATACACGTAATGACCGTCCGTCAAACGACCGTCCGTCAAATAACCGTGACGAAAAAGTTGAAGCAAAACAAGAAACAAAAACAGAAAAAAGTGAGGCGTAAAGATGATTAGTGCAAAGTTAGTTAAAGAACTTCGTGATCTTACTGGAGCTGGAATGATGGACTGTAAGAAAGCTCTTGAAGCTACTGAAGGCGATATTCAAGCTTCAGTTGACTGGTTACGAGAAAAAGGTATTTCAAATGCTCAAAAGAAATCAGGTCGTATTGCTGCTGAAGGAACAACAAAGGTTACTGTTAAGGGAAACCGCGGTATTGTTATCGAAGTAAACTCAGAAACAGACTTTGTTGCTAAGAATGATCAATTTGTTGAACTCGTTGATACATTAAGCGACGTAATTCTTGATTCAAATCCTGCAGATTTAGATGCAGCATTAGCACTTGACGTAAATGGACAAACAGTATCTGACTTAGTTGTTGCTGCTACAGCAACAATTGGAGAAAAAATTACATTACGCCGTTTCTCAATTGTAGAAAAAGCTGATGATGAAGTATTCGGTGAGTACATGCATATGGGTGGAAAGATTTCAGCATTAGTTGTTCTTAAGAACGCTGATGAAGAATTAGCAAAAGACATGGCAATGCAAATTGCTTCAATGTCACCACAATATGTGTCACAAGCTGAAATTCCTTCAGAAATTATTGATCATGAAACAAACATTCAAGTTGAAATCGTTAAAAATGACGAATCACTTTCAAGCAAACCTGAACAAGTTGTTGCTGGAATCATTAAAGGACGCGTAAGCAAATCAATGCAAGACATCTCATTAGTTGATCAAATCTTCTTTAAAGATGGAAAAGCTAAGGTTTCACAAGTTCTTAAAACAGCAAACGCAAGCGTAGAATCATTTGTACGTTATGCAGTTGGTGAAGGTATTGAAAAACGCGAAGAAGACTTCGCAGCTGAAGTTGCAAAAGCAGCTCAAGTTTAATTAATGACTTATAAGGACACAGTTACTGTGTCCTTTTTGAAAGGACGTGCAACATGTACAAACGCGTATTGTTAAAATTAAGCGGAGAAGCTCTATCAACAGATGGAGAAATCTTTGATCCGATCGTTCTCGATGATTTATCAGAACAAATTAAAACAATCGTCAATGATGGTGTCGAAGTCGCTATCGTTGTCGGAGGAGGGAACTTTGTAAGGGGTCGAATGGCTGAAGATTTAGGCATTGATCGTATGCAAGTTGACTACATGGGAATGTTGGGCACTGTAATTAACGCTTTAGCAATCCAAGGCGCTTTAGAACGCAATGGCGTTGAAACGCGAGTTCAAACTGCAATTGATATGACTAAGGTCGCAGAACCATTTATTCCACGTCGCGCAATTCGTCACTTAGAGAAGGGACGGGTTGTCGTGTTTGGTGCTGGTACTGGATCCGCATACTTCTCAACGGATACCACTGCAGCGTTACGCGCTTCGGAAATTAAGGCTGATGTAATTTTAATGGCTAAAAATGGCGTAGACGGAGTTTATAATTCTGATCCACGTTTAAATCCGGACGCTTTAAAATATGATAGTTTATCCTATATGGATGTAATCCAAGAAGAACTTGCAGTTATGGATACTACCGCAACATCAATGTGTATGGATAATGATATCGACTTAATTGTATTTAATATGAATGAAAAAAATAATATAATAAAAGCAGTAAAAGGTGAAGCGGTAGCGACACGTGTATCTAAGGGAGGAAAATAAAGATGCAATCAATCATTAACGATGGTCGTCTCTTAATGGACGAAGTCATTGAAAACTTTGAAACCCGTCTTGGCGGTTTACGTTCAGGACGTGCAAACGTATCAATGTTATATGGAGTTTCAATTGATTACTATGGTTCAGCAACACCCCTTGAGCAAATTGCTCAAATTTCAGTTGTAGAAGGACGTCAATTGGTTATTAAACCTTTCGATCCTTCTGCACTTAAAGAAATTGAACATACAATCAATAACGGTTCTTTAGGATTATTAGCACAAAATGATGGAACTGTAGTTCGTATTAATGTGCCTCAATTAACTGAAGAAACACGTAAAGAAGTATCAAAACAAGTCGGTAGTTTAGCTGAAGATGCTAAAGTAGCGGCACGTAATGTTCGTCGTGATTTAAATGATGAAATCAAAAAACTTGAAGATCTTCCAGAAGATCAAGAAAAACGACTTCTTGATGATGTTCAAAAACTAACGGATGATGTTACGAAGAAAATTGACGCGATTTCTAAAGACAAAGTTAAGGAAATCATGACTATCTAATTATGAACAGCCTAAAACATGTGGCCATCATCATGGATGGTAACGGAAGATGGGCAACCAAGCAAAAAAAAGAGCGTACATTCGGTCACTACTATGGTAGTGAGAATGTACGTGATATTGCTTTGGAGGCCTTGGATTTAGGAGTTGAAGTCATCACTTTGTATGCATTTTCAACAGAGAACTGGAAGCGTCCACAAAAAGAAATAGATTATCTCATGAAATTACCGGCTATATTTTTCGAAAAATTTTTAAAAGAACTTATGGAAAAAGGTATTCAGATTCGTACCATTGGTGATTTAACAAAAATACCTGAGCGTACACGTAAGGTTATGGAAAATGCAGTTGAACGTACAAAAGATAATAATAAACTTATTCTTAATTTCGCATTAAATTATGGCTCTCGAGATGAAATTGTTCGAGCTGCACAGGAAATTGTGAATGAGGGTATCAATACTGTGACTGAAGCTGTTTTTGAGTCACATTTAGATACTTTCGGATTACCGCCGGTTGACTTATTAATTCGTACAGGAGGCGACCGTCGACTCTCAAATTACTTATTGTGGCAATTAGCGTATGCGGAACTTCTATTTGTAGATGTTCAATGGCCAGAGTTTGATCGTCCAATGTTTAAGACGTGTGTAGAGGATTTCAATCAACGAAATCGTAGATTTGGAGGACTTTAGTATGAAAGAGCGTATAACCACTGCCATTGTATTAGTCGCTATTTTTGGTGCAGCTTTATTAGCAGGGAATAAGGCTCTTTTTGCTTTAATTACGGCTTTAATCCTTGTAGGGGCATATGAAATTTATTTGTTGAATAAAGACCGATTGAAACCAATTATTGTGCCTTTTATTATTGCTTTTACCTTAACGGGTGGTCTGATTGAACCTAACTATGTGCCAGCATTTGCAGCTGTACTCATTATGACGCTTTTTGCCTTTACCGTCTTTTTCGAGTGGTATACCTTTGAAAATGTGTCATACATGTTTATTTTAATTATGATGCTCGTTCTTGCGGTTCAAGCGGTTACGGTTGTCTTATCCTTTGATAAGCTTGTGTTTATTTATGTCTTGCTTGCAACTTACTTAACCGATACGTTTGCGTATTTCGGTGGGATGTTATTTGGAAAGCATAAATTAATTGAACGTATATCGCCTAAGAAAACCATCGAGGGTGCAGTTATTGGCTACTTGATGTCTGCGATACTTTCATTTATTTTTGGTTATAACTTTATACTCGATTTTGTTCCGTTGAATGCGATTATTGCGGGATCACTCTTAATTCCTTTTATTGGACAGATTGGTGACTTAGCCTTTAGTTCCATCAAACGTCATTTTGATGTGAAGGATTTTGGTTATATTTTCCCAGGTCATGGCGGTGTGTTAGACCGCATTGATAGTGTTGTCTTTGCACTTTTAACATTTAATATTATTCTTACGATATTTATATAGGAGGTACCCATGCAAATTTTAATCAATATTTTTTATTTTGTTATCGTTATGGGACTTATAGTTTTTATTCATGAACTTGGTCATCTTATTGCTGCGAAGGCATTTGGAGTTTATTGTAATGAATTCGCAATTGGAATGGGACCTAAGATCTTCCAATACAAAAAAGAAGGTTGGGAAACAAGTTTTTCGATACGGGCATTTCCGCTCGGTGGGTTTGTATCCATGGCGGGAGAACCGGGCGAAGGAGATTTTGGCGTTGAGCGTGAGCGGACGGTTGTGGGGATTAAACCCTGGAAACGTCTGATTGTAATGCTAGCTGGAATCTTTATGAATTTTGTTCTTGCGCTTGTGATATTCTCGGGTATCTTTATGTACTCGGGCATCGTTGACCAACCGGAACCTGTTATTGCTGGCGTGCAAGTAAATTCTCCAGCTGATAAAGCGGGCTTACAAGTTAATGATGAAATCGTAAAGCTTACATTTGATGATGGTAAGGTAGTTGTTCCTAAAGACTTTAATCAATTGGTTACCAGTATCATGGTTTATGAAGATCATGAAGTTACCGTAACGGTATTGCGTAATGGTCAAGAGGTAGACACAAAGCTTACTCCAGAATATAATGCTGAACAAGAACGTTATTTAATTGGCGTTCAGGCAGTAAGTGGTGAGCATCGTGATTTAAACTTCTTTCAAGCAATTGGAGCTGGTTTTAATTTTGTTGGCTTCTTGATTCAACAACTTGGTTTTGTTTTAAATCGTCTTGTTCATGGTGTTGGCTTTAATTCTGTAGGTGGTCCAATTGGAATCTATCAGGCTACATCAAAAATTTCTACCGATGGTTGGTTCTTTTTCTTAAACCTCGTAGGTCAACTATCAGTGAGTTTAGCGGTGATCAATCTCGTACCGATTCCAGTTATGGATGGTGGACGCGCTTTATTAACGCTCATTGAGATGATTATTCGTAGACCCATTCCTGAGAAAATTGAAAATGGTATTATGGCAATTGGAGTTGCAATGATTATGGCGCTCTTTGTCTTCGTAATGTTTAATGATATTCGTAAGTTAATTGGCTAATTCAACTACGAATCGTGTTAAAAAAAGGCAACTGCCTTTTTTTATGTTATAATGTTCAAAAGGAGTATTTTATGGCGTATAAAATTGAAAAACTTTCATTAGATAAAATGTGGCTGGCCACAATGGAGATCACAGTACCGGATTATTCACGTGATTTGTATTTAAAAGCAATCGATTCATTACGTAATGAATTGATACGTCTTAATGTGGAATTAACCGACCCGGAATATAACTACACTGTGGCATATGATTCTGAAAACCGAATCGAACTCGTCGATGTGAAGCTTTTCATTGCTGTGAAAGAACCGATTGAAGACCTTGGACCGATTAAGTTTGTTCAAGAGAAACCTGATGAGTTAATACGTATTGTAGCGGATTCATTTGTGGATGTTCATACGGGTATTGCAGAATGGATGCATGAACACGATTATGTTGCTGATGGTGATATGAGACGTGTCGTCGATACACAAGAAGAATATGTCTTTGATTGTCCATATAAAAGAGCAGATGATTAATCTGCTCTTTTTTTTATGCCATACAAAATACAATTGCGATAAAGTGTGCGATGGATGCAAAATTAATAAAGAGATGCCAAATAAAATGATAATAGGGCTTGTCTTTTTGCATATAAAACCATGCACCAATACTATAAAGAATACCGCCTAAAACAATAAGTCCAAGAAATAAGACTGAAGTGTTTTGTAGTAGGCGAGGAATAAGCACTACAGCCGTCCAGCCCATCACAAGGTAGATTCCAACTGTAATGGATGGTTTCGCATTTTTAGCAAGTGCCTTATAAAGAATACCGAGTAGCACCATTGCCCATTGCACAAGTACAATAATAATTCCAAAAGTACCACCAATCGCATACAAAGCAATCGGGGTATAGCTACCGGCAATAGCTACAAAAATAAAACTGTGATCAAGAAATCTAAAGATATATTTATGCTTTGAGCCATACTCCATAGAATGATAGAGTGTCGAACCAAGAAACATAAAAAATAAAGAAATCACGAAGACAGACTCACCCGTTGCCAAAAGGGCACCCCCATCGTGATAAGCACGGATAGCAACATAAGGAAGACTAAAAAGCAGTGCAAGTGCCATTATTCCGTGTGAAACACAGTTTAGAACCTCTTCTTTAAAAGACAGTTTAACCATGTGTTTCATTGAGTTTTCGTTTGTCATAAATACCTCCTAGGTTTATTTTACACTATCTTGCTTCGAACTGACAGCAATTTTAACGTGCCTCAATGTGAAGAAATGTTCATGATTGGGGAAACGAATTGTGATTATGACGTATCAATGATATATTTTTTTAAATGAGGCGGTGGATTATTATGGGTTTCTTCAAAAAATATAAACACTTAAAAAAAGTAAAGAAAATTATATGTTTTTCACTCATCATCGGGATGATTGGAATACAATCTGTGCCTTATACATTTGCGGATGACACGAAGACAGAAGGATATACACAAGTTCTTGATCCGGATGTTGAGCAACAACGTGATGTGGAAGACGTCGGTGAATTGGATTTAACACAAGATCCAGAGATACCATCTTTGGGCGGTGAAGAAAATGAAACGGTTACTGTGTTAAATCAAATGCGGACTTTTTCAACTGGGCCTCGTGCGCAACGTACCGAGGGGATTATTGAACCCAATGGATCGGGACAATCGACAATTAAGCTTTACAATGAATCAACAGGGACTGCAGCACGCACCTATATTTCAGATGGTGTGTTATATAGTGGTGTTTTCCCATTTTATAATAAAAAAAATAATCGCTACCAAATAAAAATTGCGGGAGCAATAGGTTGGGTTGATGCTTCGAGTTTTAGAGAATATAGTTTCGATGAAGTGAAGTCGATGAATATGTATAAAGTAAATGGGGAAAATGAGTTAGTGCATTATATTAGTCGGGGTGCAACACAGACAAAAGCTGCAACAATTATGCTTGGACCGGCACCAGTAACTTTACGACAAGGTGTAAATTACTATTCTCCGGACGGCCATTATTTCTATACAAATCTTAAAACGATGGTTGCGGATCTTAAATTGAATCGCCATTCGGGTTCCTTAAATGCTTCAGAGCCTTGGTATAACTACTATCAGTATTTGTCGAATCGTGCAAAGTCAAACGTTACAAAGAATGAACTCAAGAGTTATTTAGCACGTAAGGGTTATACAGCAGCACCTTCTCCTAAAACAATAGAAGTTAAGGATCTAAAATCGCATGAGTCCCTTCTTGTGGGTGCAGAGGGCTATTTTGTGGACGAAGGTTACAAGTATGGGATTAACCCTTTAATTACCTTTGGTACGGCCATCAATGAGTCTGGGTGGGGACGTAGTAATATTGCTTTAAAAGATAAAAATATTTTTGGGCACGAAGCATATGACTCCGCACCAGAATCAGCGACTGTTTATGAAAGTGTAGGGGTTTCGATTCAAAGTCATATGACACATTTCTTAAACTGGCATTACATGGATGTGAAAGAAGCTAACTATTATGGCGGTTATCTTGGTGACAAACAAAGTGGAATTAATGTTAAGTATTCTTCTGACCCATTTTGGGGTGAAAAAGCAGCCGAATATTTTTATATCTTGGATTGGTATATTGGAATGAAAGATTACAATCAATATACTATTGGTCTTGTGACCTCAAGTGGTACACCTTCTGTATATAAAGAGGCAAACAGCAATTCTGGTTCAATTTATAAACTTAATGTCACGGATCAACACGTTTTAATCTTAGATGAAGTAAAAAAAGGTTCTGAAGTATGGTATAAAATTGCGGCAGATCCGCTCTTATCAAAAAATCGTGATTTATTGCCTTGGAACACAGATACCCGTCCTTTCAAGACGGTCTATGATCATAACAACAATTATGGATATGTAAAAGGCTCTGAGGTCAAAATTGTGGCAGGAAAGAATCATAAGGGAGCAACAGGTAAACGTGGTGATGTCAATGGCGATGGAAAGATTTCGTTGTTAGATCTTGCTATGGTTAAAAGCCATCTTCTCGGTAACTCAAAATTAACGGGTGACCGATTCACTCGTGGCGATGTCAATGGTGACGGGAAGATTTCGTTACTCGACTTAGCAATGATTAAAAGCCATTTATTAGGCAATAGCAAATTAGATTAGAGGTAAATCATGAAAAAAACGCTTAAAATTATAGTCGTAGTACTAATGACAGTACTTCTGCTACCAATCCATACAAAAACAATTTATGCAGCAAGTGGAAGTATTTCTGTATCAGGACCCTCTACACTAGCACCTGGTGAAACTGGGTATTATACGCTAACATTTAATGCCTCAGAGACCGCATTCTTTTCGTATAGTACATCCGTTACGAATGGGAGTGTAGGTGGAGCAAGTTCGAGTGATGTGCTTGGAAGTGGAGAGAGTTCTTCAGAGAGTGCAAATATTTCTGTAACTGCCGGGTCAAGTGGTACAGTTTCAATCTCAGTATCAGGTGTAGCGGCAACTACTTCAGCGAATCCATCAGAATTCTCAATTGGTGGTTCGAAATCGGTACAAATTGTTGCTCCATCGAGTGGAGGGTCATCCAGTGGATCAACCGGTGGTTCTTCAAGCGGATCAACGGGTGGTGGTTCGAGCCAGAGTGCTGAAGAGGCACCAGCAAAGACACCTGAAGAAATCAAAGCGGAAGAAGAACAAGCTGAGAAAGAACGTAAAGAAGCCTTGGCTAAGGATTTAATGGTTGAATCAATTGATATTGTTTCAAGTGATACGAAACTTTATGGTGATACTCTCAAAACGTTAAAGATTGAAGAGGGGAAAACAGATTATGAATTCACTTTACCCAAACGAGTGAATAAGTTCTTAATTGATGTAGCCGCAAGTAGTGGTGATGTGACCTTGACTTACGATAAAGATCATGAGCTTAAAGACGACGAAAATGAACGTGTCATTTCGATTCGTGGTGTTCAAGAAGATGTAGTTAAAGAATATAAGCTAACCATTAAACGAAATCTTGAGGAAAGTATAAATGTTCCAATTGATGGTAAGGATTCTGCGGTCTACGAAGATGAGTTATTGGATCGATTTATGGATTCTATAGGTTTTAAAAAAGAAGAAATTCTTATCGGTGAACAAAAAGTAAATGGCTTTAGTAATGGTAATCTAAAAGCATTACTTGCGGTTGTAGATGGTAAAGCATCCTGGCGTTTATTCAGTAAAGAGGATGAACTCTTAGGGGACGCAATTATGATGATGCGTTCTGAAAAGGAACCATTCTTTATTCAATCCACAACCAATGGTAAAGATCATGAGAAGGTTAATAAAGCAGCATATTCGGAACACACATTAGATGTAGATGCAAAATTGGTTGAAATTGATCCAGAACTGGAATACAAACAAACATATAATGCTTGGGATATGGAAGACGGTTCCCAACTTATCTATGGTGTCAATGCAAAAGGAAAACAAGGATTTTATAATTTAGATGATGACAAGAATATCGAATGGTCGGTAGTCGGTTTTGATCATATCGATAACGCATATGTAACAGCGACTTGGGGATTATCAGGTGCATTAGCCGTTGTTTCAAGCGGACTTATCGCAAGCATCCTTGAACGTAAAGGCATTCTTAAATTTAATAAAAAATAACTGATTTAATTCAGTTATATTTTATTGTCGGATAGCATCACGATAAAGCCTTCGAAGAAACTTGTTTTCTAAATAATTCCATTGGAATGTCGCACGTTTTGATTATAATTATGGTAAAATAATGACTGAGGTGTGAACATGAAAAAAAGAATAAAAGCTTTTTCAACAAATGTGTTTTTGATATTCCTTATTGTACTCGCAATCTATATCGGCTATGTAGGCTTTATTGGTGGACCTCGCCGGGCTTACGAACGTGAAGATCAATTACATGTTGAAGCGATGATGAAATTAAAAGGTTATGAAGAGGCTCGCTTACTGAGTCGTTTTTCACTTGACCAAGTGTATTATATTACTGAAATTAAACGTGATGAGGGATCTGTGATTGTGTGGTTCAATAAAGCATTGGATACCTTTGGTGAGCATGATTATATATCGTATGAACCTGTTTACAAAATGGCAGAAGACATGGGCGTGGCTAAAAGCAAAATTCGTTTTGGAGTTTATGAAGAAAAACTCGTATATGTATTAAAAAATAATACACAAGAGGTATATGTCGATGTCGACGATTTGTCAGTTGTATTTAAATTGGAGGACTTTTAACTATGTGGTGGAATAAAGCTTATATTAATCGTAGGGATTGGATTTTGGATAATTTGGGATCGCTTAAGTTAAGCCCCGTCCAGACAGTTGTGTTGTTGATGGTTGATTTTTTGAATCAACAAGGGTCACCAATTACCTTAGAATTGTTGGCAGAACGTACAGCACTTGAAACACAAGTTGTTGATGAGACTATCCATGATTTAGTACGTCAGAATTTACTCTCTATAAAAGTGTCAAAAGATGCTTTAGAGTTTAATTTAGATGGTTTATTTCAAGATGGTGTTCGATATGAGTACGTTAACGAAGGCATCTTTGAGGTATTTGAATCAGAGTTTGGCCGCTTGTTGTCACAAAATGAATTAATGACTCTAAATACGTGGTTATCAAAATATACAGAATCTGATATTTTAGACGCATTGCGTAATGCGGTGATATACAAAAAAGTATCAATGCAGTATATAAACGCAATTCTTGCGAATAAACAAAAAGAAAGAATGGGATCGCGATGAATGTAACAGAAATTATTCGCATTTTGGATGCGGAGTTTCCAAATGCTAAAAGTGATTTGAATTATCGAAACCCATTTGAATTATTAATTGCAGTTACGTTATCTGCACAAACGACGGATGTTGCTGTTAATAAGGTAACACCAGCACTTTTTGAAGCTTATCCGACACCTCAAGCGCTTGCGCAGGCGGAGGTTAAAACCGTTGAGTCGTACATCAAAACAATTGGTTTATACCGAAATAAAGCAAAATATATTGTTGCTTGTGCAAAGATGCTAGTGGAAGATTTTGGTGGTGAAGTTCCACGAACACGTACACAATTGATGAAACTACCCGGAGTGGGGCGCAAGACCGCTAATGTTGTTTTGGCAGAAGGTTTTAAAATACCGGCCATCGCAGTCGACACACATGTTGAACGGGTGGCGAAGCGCTTAAAATTAGCGAAACCAAATGATAGCGTGGAAGATGTTGAACGAAAATTAATGCGTAAAATTCCACGAGAGGATTGGGCGCGAGCACATCACTTATTACTGCTTTTTGGGCGTTATCACAGTACAGCACGCAATGAGCAAGATGCATTTGAATTATTGGAAGAATTAAAGGAGAAACATCTACGATGAAAAATTTAAAAACGGAAACAGTAGCAAAATGGGTTAATGGAACCGTAATTGGATCCGCGGTAATTCAAGGGGTTAAAGTCGATTCTCGGATGGTTGAGTCCGGTGATCTCTTCGTTTGTCTTAAAGGGGCACGTGTTGATGGGCACGACTATATTCAAGATGTCATTGCTAAAGGTGCCAGTGCTTTAATTGTTGATCATGAAATTCAAGATATTGATGTCTGCCAAATTGTTGTAGAAGATACCATGGTTGCCCTTCAAATGTTTGCGCATGCGTATCGTAATACCTTGAATGCATGTTTTATTGGTATAACCGGTAGTAATGGTAAAACGTCAACGAAAGATATCTTGTACAGTATTTTAAGTCGCGTTGGTAAAACGGTTGCAACTTATAAAAATCAAAATACTGAAATTGGAACTTATTTAAACCTATTCCGTATGGATGAAGATACTGAATTTGGTATTTTTGAAATGGGTTTAGATTATGTTGGTGATGTTGCTAAGATGGCAGAGTGTATCTGTCCCGATGCAGGATTGGTCATGAGTCTAGCACCAGCACATATGATGAATTTTGAGAGTATTGAGCATATTGCTTCAGAAAAAATGAGAATTTTCGACTTTGTAACACGAAAATCATTGTCATTTTTTCAAGGTGATTTTGAAGAATATCGTAATATCAGTCATGGTGAGCGCACATTTGGATTTAATGAAGATAATGAATTTGTGGTATCCGATGTCTCTTCAAATAATGAAGGCATCACCTTTAATCTTGATGGCGTAATGTATACAAGTAACCTTTTAGGAAATCATCAAGCAAGTAATTGTGCGGGCGTAATTGTGCTTTTAAAAGAATTGGGTGTTGAAGATGCCGTTATTCGAGAAGGTCTCAATCATGTTGCGCTTACATCCTTGCGAACCGAACTTGTCGAAAAAGGAAATGCGCTTGTATTATTGGATGCGTATAAATCCAATCCAATCAGTGCGAAATATGCATTGGATTTACTTGCACATTACGAGTATGATGGTGATCGTGTAGCGATTCTAAGTGATATGGTGGAATTGGGACCTGAAAGTTTTAATGCTCATTTAGAGGTCTTGGATTGTGTGCACGAACTCAATATCAAAATGGTTCATACGCTTGGACCGGAGTTTAAAAAGGCCATCGCGCAAAGTAAGCTGGATCCATCACGATTCACAAATGATGATTCGTTTGACTCATTTGTAGCACGAGTCAGCCCATGTTTTGATAAGCATGATATGATTCTAATTAAAGGTTCACGTTCTTACCAATTAGAACGATTAATGGAAGAGGTAAAGTAGATGAATAAGTTACAAGTAGCATTAGTATTTGGTTCAATTAACAGTGAACACGATATCTCTGTAGCCAGTGCGGCTTCAGTGTTAGAACATTTCCCTCATGAAAAATTTGATTGTGTCCCACTTTATATTGGGAAAGATGGGAAATGGTATACGGGTCATTACACGTTAGAAATGATGCAGAACAATGACCTTGAAGGCCATCGTGAGCTTTATCTTCAATTCAACTATGATCGTCCTGGTTTTATCTTTGCAGACGACCAATCGTTGTTACCGATCGATGTTGCATTTCTAATGCTTCATGGACGTATGGGAGAAGGCGGTCAGGTGCAAGGACTTCTAAAATGTGCGAACATTCCGTTTACAGGATGTGATGTCTTGTCATCAGCGCTCTGTATGGATAAAGGGTTCACGCATATTATTTGTGAAGCGGCAGGGATTCAAATGGCTCAGTATCAATTAATAACGAATATTAATGAAATCGATGTTGATGCCGTGACATACCCATGTATTGTGAAGCCAAGTCGTGAAGGCTCTTCGTTTGGTGTTACTTATGTTCGCAATTATGATGAATTATTAAATGCGTGTCTTTTTGCATTTGAATTTGACTCACGTGTTTTAATTGAAGCTTATATTAAAGGTACTGAAGTCGGATTGGGAATTCTTAAAACGGAACAGGAGCTCATTGTAAGTGATGTGGACCAAGTTAATGTTTCGGGTGAAGTCTTTGATTTTCAAGAAAAATATCATCCACATGCTACAGAGACACTTCCATTGTCAACATTCCCAGAATCTGTACGAAAAGAAGTTCAACGTCTTGGGGAATTGGCGTTTAATGTACTGGATTGTGCTCAATTTTCACGTCTTGATTTCTTTGTAACGGATGATCATCGTATTTTCCTGAATGAGGTGAATACGATTCCTGGTTTTACCAGTTCATCACGTTATCCAGGGATGCTTGACCGTGCAGGTGTAAGTTATCCTGAATTGATTACAAAAATGATTGAGGACCTCTTATGATAAACAATTGTACCGTCTTTGTGGATGAACAAAAAATCCTTCACAACACAGAAAAATTACGAAACATTATTGATTCGAAAACAAAAATTATCGCAGTAATTAAAGCTAATGGTTATGGATGTGGACTTGTAGAAGTTGCGCATACATGCGAAAAAATGGGCATCGATGTCCTTGCAGTTTTAAATATTGAACAAGCTCGTGATCTTCGTGAAAATGGTATTACAACCCCCATCTTGTTATTGGGTGCAACCCTTGAATCGAATTTTGAGTATTTAGTCAAATATGATTTAATGCAAGTGATTATAAATTATGATTATGCGCTGAAATTAAATCAATTTGGTCTTGATCATGGATGTAAAGTTAAAACGCATGTTAAGGTGGATACAGGTCTCCATCGACTTGGGATGGAAGATTATGCGGAAATTAAGGCATGTTATGCGTTACCAGGTGTCGATGTATCTGGCATTTACAGTCATTTCGTAGAAGCTCAATCCTATGATGGCGATGCGGTCGCGTTCTCGATGCTTCAATTAGAGCGCTATAAGAAAGTTTTAGAACGTTTGCATGAAGATGGCATTGATCCAAAGATGACTCATCTTCAAAACAGTCCCTCCATCTTAAACTTTGGTGATTTGGGCTTTGATGCCGTTCGATGCGGTATGATAATGTTTGGACTGTATCATCCGTCACAATTAGAATCGTCATTAAATGAAGGATATGAGCCTGTTCTATCATTTGAGTCGCGTGTTTGTATGGTGCGTGAACTTAAAGCAGGTGAATATGTTGGGTATGGACGTACATTCCAAGCTGATCATGATATGATGCTTGCCACCATATCAGCAGGCTATTGTGATGGCGTTATGAAGTCTTTATCGCTTAATGGCGGTCATGTTGTCATTAATGATACATTATGTCCAATAGTCGGCGATATCGCAATGTCGCAGTTTATGGTGGACGTTACGGGGGTTCCCTGTGAACTTGAAGATCGTGTCATCTTATTTGGCCATGAAAAGCAATCAATTTATGATTATATTGCAGTTACGGGACAATCTATTAATGAGTTAATCAGTCATATTTTGTATGATATTCCGCGTGTATACATTCATAAAATTTAAGGGACTTCATAAAGTCTCTTTTTTTTTCGCCTTATTTACAAAAAAAGAAGGCCGAAGCCTTCTATTTAAAGTTTACAACTACTGTGGCACCTTCATATTCACTTAATCTGAATGAAGACATCACAGTACCATTTACTGCAAAGGAATCAATGATACCTGTTGCTTTACCTTGTGTATCAACGGTTAGATAACCAGCATCTGCCGCTCGTTTTAAGTTTGAACGGAGGTAGTCACCGGATGCGGTGATTTCAAGGTCGGTAACATCAACCTTAATCGTTTTACCTTCGTAGTCACTTGGTTTTACATTCTTACCAAGAATATTAGGATTTGTAGCTACAACCGTGTTGTAGTTATTACCTTGTAGCACATAAGTGCCATCAATGAGATTTCGATCAAATCCTGCTGCGACCATTTGATCTACAAAATCACTGTATAGTGTGCCAGCAGATGGTACGGAAACGCTAATTTCCTTCGCATCAACAGGAGTACATACGACATTGCTCTTCTTACCAGTGCTCTTATCAAAGGTATAGTATGAACATGCTTCAATTTTACCCTTGAGGTTTTCAATTGTTACGGATATCTCTTGATTTGGTCCTTCGGTCATGGATTCCGCAATGGGTTTACCATCAACACGAATTTCTGATTTATATCGTACGGCACCAAACAACCAAGAAGGGTCATAGAGACGTTTACCATCAACTGTTCCACCACCAGGATAATTCATGGTAATCGTACCTGGAGCAACCGTTAATTGAGATGCATCTGGATAGGTTGCCATTTTGATATCAAAATTAAATTTATTTCCCTTTTGATTCATCATAACTTTATGGTCACTGAGTGCTGCCAAGTCTTTTGGACTGGCTTCAGCAAGTTTCAAGAAATCACGTTTGATATATCCCGTGGCAAGCAAACTCTGATCCATACCTTCGACAGGTGCTTGATATGGGAAGGTGCCAAGGATGTGTTGAATATCCGCTACAGAACCTGGACGTGCGACATCATCACTTACTCCAAATGATTCTTCAATCAAATTAAGGAGATAACTGTTCAGTTTTCCAGTCAAGTTTTGCGTTGCTTCATCCACACCATATTCATCAATAAAGTATGGATTCTTTTTATCTTTTGAGTCAAATCCAGTCCATGTCGCAATACTGTAGTCAGAAGTTGCGGTAATCATGAGACGGTCTTTAATTGCATTTCGAGGAACTCCAGTTGCGTCAGCCGTTTCGTTATCATATTTATTGGTTCCTGTTTTACCGAATACTGGATAGTTTCGGCGTACTGGAGCGATAACAGGGTTATAGGGACTTTCAACCGCATATTTCATAATTCGTGTTGTCAACCATGCCGAAGCATCGGAAATAACGGGCGTTGCTGTATGTGATGGCACATAGGGTTCGCGATCACTATCTAAGAATTCAATTCGGGTAATGGTGTGGGGTTTAATATAATTACCATCATTAAACATAACTGCGTTAGCACCCGCCAGTTCAACTGGACTTACGGTAAACTGCCCATCACCAATTGCGAAACCAAGACGGAAGTTGTCTTCTGAAACGGAACTAAATCCGAGTTTATTTAAGTATTCAACCATCTTTTCATTTCCAATCGTGTCAATTGTTCCTTGTGTAGCTTCAAGTGCAGGAATGTTTCGTGAATCGGCAACAGCCATCATCAACGGAACTTGACCTAAGTAACGACCATCATAGTTACCGATTAGAATATCAGTTCCACGATAATTCATCGGTGCATCTAAGAATACATGAGATGTCGCAAGACCTTGATATTCAAATGCTGGAGCATAGGCGATATGAGGTTTCATGACAGATGCGGGTGATGAGTTTCGAGCAATGGCACGGTTATGAAGAAATGCACCATTATAGTCGAATCCACCAACAATACCTGCAATCTCACCGGTATGGTTATTTAAAATTACCGATCCAACCTGAATTGGTCGATATTCTGTATTACTTTCATCAACATAATTCGGATTAAGATCCTCTATCTTCCGATTTTGGAAATCATCAATACCTTTTTGAACGTTTGGATCCATACTTGTGTAAATATTCATCGAGACTTTACCAGGATCTAAACCGGTAAGTTCTTGGGCTTCTTGATAAGCAACGTCAATGAAAGCTTGATATTCAAACATTTCACCTTCAGATGCAGAAGATTCTACAAGTAAATCTTCAACCCGAACCGCTTTAGCCAACTGATATTCTTCATCCGTAATATATCCGTGATAATTCATCAGATAAAGGACTTCTTTTGTCCGTTCATCGGCTGCTTCAATACTGTAATAAGGATTATTTACACTTGGTGCATTGATAACACCAGCAAGGAAAGCAGCTTCCGTTAAATTGATTTCCGATAAGCGTTTTCCAAAGTAGGCTTGCGCTGAGGCATCCGCCCCCATTGTACGAGGGACACCGTAGTTAATCATATTAATATAAAGTTCAAAGATCATCTTTTTGCTGAGCACTTGTTCGCGCTCTAATTTAGTAGAAAGATAGATTTCTTGCAGTTTTCGGTTTACACCAGTCGCTGCATCCTCATTTTCCATAAAATATTGGTTTTTAATCAATTGCATGGTGAGGGTTGATCCCCCTTGACCAAAGCTAATTGAACCATGTCTTAAGGAATCTAAGAGATTGGTAAGTGCAGCTTTAGTAAAGCGAGGCACATCCCAACCACCGTGTACAAAGAAACGTGAATCCTCAACCGCAACAAATGCATCAATTAATGATTGAGGAACTTGATCAAATGTTGTTGGATCGGACTTCTTAGCGGCGGTATTATAAATTGGTTCGCCATTCTTATCAAACAATGTCGATGCCGATTGTGTTAAAAAGTCATCCTTTTTAAGTACCGGTGCATTTTTCATATTCTTTACGGTAAGTGCACCGACGCCGGTGACTCCGAGAACACCGATCGAAACACAAACGATTAAGACCCAAGCAATAATGCGTTGACGTTTTAATTTTTTCTGTTCGGGTGTTAAGGGTTTTTTATCTTTTTTAGGTTTTACCTTTTTATTTGAACCATTCTTATTATTTGAAGATTTGGGCTTCATTTGCGGTATTTCTGGTTCGTTTTGTTTTTTTCTATTTGTCATAGACACTCCTTTATATAGACTCTATTAATAATGTCAAGATAATGACAAGGTATTTGATATGTGCTCTCCAGTTTGAAGCCGACGTCACGAATCCATGAAAGGGGTAATGAGCGTACATGCTTTTCACTTATGTATGGCACAAAGTCTTTTGCAAAGACCAAATACGTCTCATCAATCGTCCAAAAACGAATGATAAGAAATGCTATGGCACCATGCCGTGAAACAGCAGCAAGATGTTCGAGCTGATGTTCGTGAAGCGCAGCGAGCGGGAACAACGTTTTGTTCTTTGTCTCTTTTGCTTCAAAATCAAGCGCGTATCCCTTATATACACCTTGATAATCGGTTGTGGATGCCTGTCTAAAATAAGCTTCAGTGATTTTTGCTTTGTTACGAGAAGGGTAGTCAACATTGACAATTTGAATAGGGGTAGGTTTTTTGTGCACTACCGCCAGATCCTTCATAAGATAGTGGTCATTCGTCTTGTTGATATCTTCTTCAAGACTCATACCACGTCTACTTGTAACGCCAGTACCACTGGGTTTTCTATAAACTTTTTTTCCAGTTGGATATTGAATCATACAATCACCAACAATATTATACTATAAATCACCTTAAATATCATATAGTAAAAATCTCTATTGAAACCGAGTGTTTACTATTGAACTTAGAACCTTTATTTGTAATAATAGATGAGAGGTGAATTTATGGCACAAAAATTAACGACGCAAGCAATCCTGGATAAAGAGTTCCATGTGGACTTTAAAGGGTATAATGCAGTTGAAGTTGATCAATTCCTTGATCAAGTAATGCACGACTATGAGTTTTTTGAAGGAATCATCAAAGAGCAAAAAGAGTTGTTAGATCGATATGAAACCACATTAGGTCAGCAAAAACGCATGCTTTTAGAATATGAAGGAAGAGATCGTGTGTCTAAGGATATGCCGACTCAATTCAGTCATGTTGATATTCTAAAACGTGTATCACGACTTGAGGAAGCGGTCTTTAATAATAAAAAATAAATCTTACTAACACGAAAGATAATCGCTGCAGTAAAATGTAGAGGAAAGTCCATGCTCGCACCACCTGAGATGGTGGTAGTGTTTGTGCTCAGTGAACCAATAAGCTGAGGTATAGAGGCATCTATAACGGCAGACCAAAATCCTAAGGGAAACTATGGATGGAGGCTATAAAAGTGCCACAGTGACGAAGTTTCTAGGGAAACCTAGGAAGTGGAACGAGGTAAACCCCATAAGCGAGAAACCCAAAATTGGTAGGGGAACTCACACTACTGAAATGAAGGTAACGTGAGACGTTGATAAAACGTAGATAAATGATTATCGCAACAGAACATGGCTTAATGAGTGTTAATGCATTTAGGAGTAGAAATACTCCTTTTTTATATTTCATAAATGAATACGTATTACATTGTAATAAAGTGCAATGATTGTTATAATTATTTTATATGTGTAAGGAAGGTGAGCATAACTTGGAAAAAATAGGCTTAATACTACAAGAACGCCGTAAAGAACAAGGTTACTCATTAGAAGAAATGAGTGTTAAAACGAAATTATCAACTGTGCAGTTAAGTGCAATTGAAGAAGGGAATATTCAATTTTTTAAAGACGATTTATCTTACCTTAGTTATTTCGTCCGTTATTATGCAAATGCATTAGGCATCGATTATAATGAATTGCGCAATGAGTTGGATGATACCATTAATGCGTATACCGATTCCATTACGATTTCGCAAATCAAAAAACAAGATGAAATCACAACAAATATACAAAAAAAATCAAAAGTAGGTAAAGTAAAAAGCAAACCAGCTTCAAAAGGTCGCAAGAAGATGGATCTTCAAACAATTGCGATGTTGGTATTTGCGATTGCAATTCTTGCATTATTGTTCTTTGGGGGTTATAAACTTTTGAGTGGTAGCTTAAATGTTAAAGATCCAATCGAAGATCCGGGAAGTACCATCGTGGTTCCCAAAGAAGAACCGAAAGAAGAACCTAAAGAAGAAGAGAAAAAGCCTGAAACTGAAAAACCTAAGGCTCCAGAGAAAGTAAAACTTGAAGTGGCGCAAAAATCAATTGAAGGATCCAGTGTGGTTTATGAAGTTAAAAACTGGACAAAAGATGAAAAAGCGACCTTTGATTTTGAATTCCACAATGCATCGTGGACGTCTTTTACAGAAGATGGACAACAACTAGCAAATCCAGCTGCGAAAATTTTTAATGCAGATGAAAAAGCAAGTGTGATCGTCAATGTTGCTGAAGGAAAGTCTTTAGAAGTTACTTTTGGCTATATGAATGGTAATGAAATCAAATTGAACGGTGAGAAAGTGGAATTGGATGCGTCCATTGCAACTTTACCGGATTATGCGACAATTACCTTCAAGTTTATCGGAGGAACAAATTCATGAACATCGCAAACAAATTAACCGTATTTCGTATTCTTTTAATTCCAATCATCGTATTGGTAGAATTGTTTCCTTACAGTCATTTTGGAATTACGGTTCCTTATGTCAATATTGATACAGTCATGTTATCTTATAAAAACATCGCCGTGCTTGTACTCTTTGCGGTGGCATCGTTTACAGATTTCTTAGATGGTTATCTCGCACGCAGTCGCAATATGATTACTGTATTTGGTAAGTTCTTGGATCCAATTGCGGATAAACTTCTCGTCAATACATTATTTATTATTTTTGCCTACCAAGGCATTGTTCCTGTTGTGGCTGTCTTGATTATGATTTGGCGTGATACCATTGTGGATGCAGTAAGAATGTTACTCGCTCAAAAAGGAATGGTTATGGCTGCCGGGTATTTAGGTAAGGTGAAGACTGTTGCGCAAATGATCGCGATCATTTTAGTGCTCCTTAATAACCTGCCATTCGAGTTATACCATATTCCAGTCTCATCCATTGCAGTATGGTTTGCTACATTAATGTCTGTATTAAGTGGGGCATCCTATGTAATTCAAAGCCGTTCATTCTTTACAGAAAGTGTATAGTCTTCGTTTAAGTTTCATATTCATATATGGAGGATCGTATGGAAAACGCAAAAAAAGATAAAGTTCTTGATGATGCAATAAAGCAAATCGAAAAACAATTTGGTAAGGGCTCAATTATGCGCTTGGGCGACCGAGCAGCAGTTGATATTGATGCTATCAGTTCAGGGTCACTAAGTTTAGATGCTGCGCTGGGAATTGGCGGATACCCTAAAGGTCGGATTATTGAAATTTACGGCCCTGAGTCAAGTGGTAAAACTACACTCGCACTTCACGCAATTGCTGAAGTACAAAAAGCGGGTGGTAAAGCTGCATTTATCGACGCTGAAAATGCGATTGATCCAATTTATGCTCAAAATTTAGGTGTAAATATTGATGATTTGATTCTTTCACAACCTGACAGTGGAGAGCAAGGTCTTGAAATTGTAGATGTGCTTGTACGAAGTGGTGCTGTTGACCTTATCGTGGTCGATAGTGTTGCGGCGTTGGTTCCTCAAGCGGAACTTGATGGCGAAATGGGCGATGCTCAAGTTGGTCTTCAAGCGCGTATGATGTCTAAGGCGATGCGTAAACTATCGGGAGGAATGAACCGCGGTGAATGTACTGCGATATTCATTAACCAACTACGTGAAAAGGTTGGGATTATGTTTGGTAATCCCGAGACGACTCCGGGTGGACGTGCGTTGAAATTCTATTCTTCTGTGCGACTTGATATTCGTCGCAGTGAACAAATTAAACAAGGTACGGATATCGTCGGGAATAAAGCAAATATCAAAGTTGTTAAAAACAAAGTGGCACCACCCTTTAGAGCAACACAAGTTGAAATTATTTATGGTAAAGGAATTAGTTACATTGGGGAAGTTATTGACCTGGGTGTTCAGTATGACTTTATCAATAAAAGCGGATCGTGGTATTCTTATAAAGATGAAAAAATTGGGCAAGGTCGTGAAGCCGTTCGAAGTTTCTTAGAGGATAATCCTCAAATAACTGAAGAAATTGCTGCTCAAATTCGTGAGATTATTTTACCGAAACGTGAAGTTTTAGAGAAAAAAGACGATAAAGAATGATATTATATATCATTCTTTTTTTTGTCCTTGTGGAATTCACATTAATAAAGTATTATATATGTATTAGGAAACTAATTTTAAATATTTTTTAAATAAAGAAAGAGGAATAGAATGGACAATCAACTATTATATTCCGTCTTAACTGGTATTATTGTTTTTATTCTGACAATTTTTGCGATGATTGTCGTTAATAAATTAGGTTTAAACCGTTCAAAGGAACGTGCAAATTCATTAATTAAAGATGCTGAAGATAAAGCAGAATCAATAAAAAGAGAAGCACATTTAGAAGCAAAAACTCATGCATATGAGATTAAACTAAATGCTGAAAAGGAACTTAAAGGGCAACGTAAGGAACTCCAAGAATATGAAAATAAATTGGATCGCCGTGAAGAAAATCTAAATTTTCGCGATGCAAACTTAGTGACTAAAGATAAAGAAATGTTGAATAAGCAACGTGACTTAGAGGCTAAATCTGCCAAACTAGATAAGATGGAGCAGGAGTTAATTGAGCGCACAGAAGTTCAATTAAAAGAATTAGAACGTGTTGCACACATGCCTGCATCAGAAGCAAAATCAGAACTTTTCGAAGTTGTTGAAAAACAAATGGAACAAGAAGTTCTAACGTATATCCGTGAACAAGAAGAAATGGCTCATCAACGAGCTGAAGACATCGCAAGAAACATAATTTCTCTTGCTATCTCACGATATGCACAAGAAGAAACGACACAACGTACTTCGTCAATCATCACATTACCAAGTGAAGAGATGAAGGGACGTATTATTGGTCGTGAAGGACGTAATATCCGTGCATTTGAAAATGCTACAGGTGTTGATCTCTTAATTGATGATACACCAGAAATTATTACACTTTCATGTTTTGACCCAATCCGTCGTGAAGTAGCACGAATGGCCTTGGATACTTTGATGTCCGATGGACGCATTCAACCAGGACGCATTGAAGAAGTGGTTGATAAAGCGCGTAAAGAACTTTACCAAGTAATTAATAAAACGGGTCAAGACACACTGTTTGATCTCGGAATCAGTAAAATGGATAAAGAAATTGTTACCATTTTAGGACGACTTAAATACCGTTATAGTTATGGACAAAATGCCTTAGCTCACAGTATTGAAGTAGCCAATCTTGCGGGAATGATGGCGGCTGAACTTGGCTTAAATCAAAAACTTGCGAAACGTGCAGGACTCTTGCATGATATTGGTAAAGGTCTTGATTTCGAAATTGAGGGAAGTCATGTGGACCTTGGAGTTCGTTTAGCGAAAAAACATAATGAACATCCTGTCGTGATTAATGCGATTGCATCACATCATGGTGATACTGAAGCAACGAGCGCAATTGCTGTTCTTGTTGCTGCTGCAGACACATTAAGTGCTGCAAGACCGGGTGCACGCTTTGAATCATTTGAAAATTATATTCAACGTCTTGAAGAACTTGAAGCAATTGCATTGACACGAGACGGTGTACAACGTGCATTTGCAATTCAAGCAGGTCGTGAATTACGGGTGATGGTTGTTCCTGATGAGATTGATGATTTACAAACTGTCAAACTTGCTCGCGACATCCGTCAACAAATAGAAGAAGAACTCACTTATCCAGGACAAATTAAAGTTACTGTGATTCGTGAATTAAGAGCAATGGAGTTAGCTAAGTAATGAAGATATTATTTATAGGAGATATCGTAGGAGCAAGTGGTCGACAAGTTGTTGTTGACCACTTACCTATGTTGAAAGCGCAATATGAAATTGACTTTACGATTGCAAACGGTGAAAACAGTGCACATGGTAAAGGGATTACAAAAAAAATATACAATCAATTAACCGAAGCAGGCGTAGAATGCATTACAATGGGAAACCATACATTTGCAAAACGTGAGATTATAGATGATTACGATGAATGTCCTAATCTTCTCATTCCTGCGAATATTGAGCCTATTGATTTTGGAAACTATTATAAAGTTTACGACGTTAAAGGAAAGCAAGTATGTGTTGTAAATCTCTACGGAGAAGCATTTATGAATCGCGTGGGCGATCGCCCTTATCCATATATGGATTGGTTATTAGAGAACACAGAGTATGATTATTACTTTGTCGATTTTCATGGTGAATCAACCAGTGAAAAAATGTTGTTTGCACACATTTATGCAGAAGAAATTGATGCACTTGTAGGAACTCATACCCATGTTCAAACAGCGGATGAACGTATTATAGGACAAGTTGCCTATATTACCGATGTTGGAATGTGTGGTGCTTATGATAGTGTCATAGGTCGCGACATCGATGAGTTGTATGATCGTATAATTTTAAATGAAAATACACACTTCAAAGTGGCTAAAGGTGATGCATTCTTAAATGCTGTAGTGATTGAAGTTGACGATCGGACGATGAAGTCGAAGTCAATTCAAAGAATTGCAATTTAAAGTAAGTAAAACCAAGCCTTGCTTGGTTTTTTTATTGAAGTTTCTGTGGAAACATAGGTGCTTCGTTTTTATGTGAACGAAATCTAGTGTATAATAGATATAAATGGTTTACATCATAATAGAAATTAATTAAAAGGAGATTTTATGGATAAAATTCGTTTTCTCGCATTAGGAGGTCTTGATGAAGATGGCAAGAATATGTCAGTCATTGAGATTAATGACGAGATTTATGTCGTGGATGCAGGTTTAAAATATCCACAAACCGATCAGTTAGGGGTTGAAATTGTAATTCCTGATTTATCATATTTAAAAAAGAATAAAAAACGTGTCAAAGCAATTTTTATAACACACGGTCATGATGACGTGATGGGGGCGTTGCCTTACTTGGTAAAAGAAGTTAATGCTCCAGTATATGCGACACCTTTGATTGCATTGATGATCGAAGATTTATTTAAAGAAAATAAAGTTAAAAATGCAAATATACACAAGATTAAACGGAATAGTCGTTTTAAAGTAGGGGAACGTCGTTTTGTTGCGTTTGGACTCACACACTCAATTCCGGATACATTTGGAATTGCGATTGATACCGACCAAGGTTATATCGTACATTCAAGTGAATTCATTATTGATTTTGATGTTCGTAATCAAGGATTTATGTGTGATGTTGCGAATATTTCTGAACTTGGGAAAAAGGGTGTGTTTCTTTTAACGGCTGAATCCGTGGCATCCAAACGTCAGGGTTTCACATCACCAAACCATCGTATTACTAAACGCATCGAGCGTGTATTCGAAGAAACCGATGATCGCATTCTGGTTACTTTGTATGAACAAAACATTTATCGTTTAATTGAAGTTATTGAAACAGCTCATAAATTCAAACGTAAGGTGTTTTTCTATGGTGAGAAGCAACGTCGTCTCATGAAACATTTGGAACGTTTAAACTACTACCACATGCCGAAGGGATTAGAAATTAAGCCCGATCAATTTAATAATGAGATAAAAGATGTCGTTGTGATTGTTTCGGATATTGGTCCAAGCGTCTTTAGTAAAATGGGACGTATCGCTATGGGCGAAGATCAACTCGTTGAGGTTAATGAAAAAGACAATGTGATTGTCGCATCACCTGTTGTACCTGGTACAGAAGCGATTGCTGGAGCGATGATTAATGAGTTGTATAAAGATGGTGTGAAGGTTACTTCACTTAACTATAAAGACGTTATGCCAATGCATGCATCCGTTGAAGATTTAAAAATGATGATTGCACTTCTTAAACCTAAGTATTATGTACCGGTAAAAGGTGAGTATCAAAATCTTGTAGCTAACGCAAGTGTTGCTGTGGATATGGGTATCAGTGCAGGAAATATCGTTGTTTTAGATAACGGTCAAGTTGCTGAGTTTGTAGATGGTCGTTTAAAAACAACTTCAGAAATTTTAAAACTCGAAGACATGCTTATTGATGGTAAAGATCATCTCGATACTTCTGGCTTGGTGTTGCGCGATCGTCAAACGCTTGCAACAGATGGTTCAATTATTGTAGGGATGGTTATTAATAATAAAACAAAAGAGATTTTGGGCGGACCGGATGTACAATCTCGTGGTGTTATCTATCTAAAAGATGCCGATAATATTATGAAAGAAGTCGGTGTGATTCTTGAACAAACGATTCTAAAATTAGTTGAGAAGCACAAATATGATAATGTGACGGCGCGTAATGAAGCCCGTGATGTTATTGCCAAATATATTTATAAACAAACAGGTAAACGTCCAATGATTTTACCCGTTATTATTGAAATTCACATTTGATAGGGGTGATTGAGTGAGTTCTAAGGGAAAGAAAACTAAAAAAGAACAACTTAAGCAACAGGAGTTAATTAAGTTTATTGTTGAACTATCCATCATTGCGTTTACCATTATTGCAATGTTTGAACTCGGCGTTATTGGACGTTTTCTTAACCAATGCATGCGGATTATGGTGGGTCAATATCCAATTCCATACCATATTCTAATTATGGGTATTACCCTTTATAAAATGGTAGATACTGATCATAAACATAAAACATGGCGTTTTTGGACGGCGGTAGGACTGCTTTTTACCGCAATGATTTTATCCGTTAACTTTTTTCTACAGCCACAGGCTTCGGGATTATCCGTTATTACTGAGTACTTTAATCGAATTCCGGTCATTTTTATGAATTCCCAAGAAAATGCTTATGGCGGTGTGATTGGTGCGGTTTTATTTGGACTGCTTTCATACTTAGTTGATCGTGCAGGCGTATTACTCTTTGTGATTGTGTTAATCCTAAGTGGTTTAGCTTTGCTTTTCACACCAAGAGAGATGCTACGCAGTGCACAAAAGAGTACAGATGCAACAAAGTCTGCATTTGAAAAACGTCGTGAACAAAAAGAAGCGAAACGTCGTGAGAAAGAACTAAAAGAAAAACAAGCAGCGTTGGATCACAAGCTGAATGACTACACAGTCGATCATGATTCTGCGATTACGCAAACAAAAGCGGGATTTATCTCATTTGATGAATCACCAAAGTCGGATGCACCAGTATCCAATGGCACACCATTTCTAACGATGGATGAGAAACAAGAGCAAGGTGATACTATCACAGCCGATGTTTCTGAAAACCCTTTTGGACTTGAAAATGCCGGTTTGGATCCTGTCTCACTTTCCGATAAGACGGATACGCAAGAAGCTCTTGAGCGTGGGGAAGATCGTCGATCTACGTCATTTGAACACTATAAAATTCCTACAATCCATCTTTTGGAAACAGGTAAGGGTTCGAATACATCAAAGGCTAATGTTAATAGTGCTAAAGAAAAAGGCGAGCGATTAATTGCCGTATTGAAACAATTTGGTATTGATGCCACTTTAATGGATATTCATATAGGTCCTGCAGTTACTAAGTTTGAATTGAAACCAGACAGTAATGTGAAAATCAGTCGCATCTCTTCAGTTCAAGATAACTTAATGATGGAGTTGGCGGTTAAGACCTTGCGCATTGAAGCACCGATTCCCGGTAAAAGTGCGGTTGGAATTGAAATCCCTAATGTTGAAATGGTTCCGGTTAAGATGAAAGACGTCGTGATGGGGTCTTCACAATTTATGTCTGAGGATAATATTAATGTTGCCTTAGGAAAAGATTTAACCGGAAAACCCATTACGGTAGCTTTAAATAAAATGCCGCATTTACTTGTTGCAGGAGCAACCGGTAGCGGTAAATCGGTGTGTATGAATGCAATTATAACCTCGATTCTTTTAACGAAATCACCGGAAGATTTGAAATTACTTCTCATTGATCCTAAGAAAGTGGAATTCACACCGTATACAGAAATTCCGCATTTAATCGGTCCTGTTATTGATGACCCTCATCGTGCTTCGGCTGCGTTGAAGGTTGTGGTTGAGGAAATGGAACAGCGGTATGATCTGTTTTCCAAAGCCGGGGTTAGAAATATTGGTTCTTATAATGAAAAAGTTAAAGCCTTTCCGGCAGAAAATTTATCAAAATTACCTTGGATTGTTGTTATTATTGATGAATTAGCCGATTTAATGTCGGTTGCGGGAAAAGAGGTTGAAACAAGTATTCAACGGATTACCCAACTTGCCCGTGCCGCCGGAATTCATTTGATTGTCGCAACACAACGCCCTTCAGTGGATGTTGTTACCGGTATTATTAAAGCGAATATTCCATCGCGAATCGCTTTCGCTGTTTCGAGTGCAATTGATTCACGAACTATTCTGGATGAAGCGGGAGCTGAAAAACTCCTTGGATATGGTGATATGCTCTATATCCCTATGGGTGAACCCCATGCCATTCGTGTTCAAGGATGTTATGTGAGCGATGAAGAGGTTAAAAAAATAGCGGATAAAGCAAGTGCACAAGCGAAACCACGTTTCGATGATGCCTTCATTAAATTGGATGGTGTCGAAGGAAATCACGGTGTGCTTGGCGTTGAGGACGATCCCCTTTATAAAGAAGCCTTTGAGTATGTTGTAAGACAGAAAAAAGCATCGACTTCACTCTTACAAAGACGATTCCGTATTGGTTATAACCGTGCTGCAAATATGATTGATGCCCTCGAACAAAATGGAGTAATCGGTCCTGCACAAGGTAGCAAACCGCGTGATGTATTTGTAAGTCCTGATGAATTAGAACAAGAGAGCTCATTGTAGCTCTTTTTTTTGTTTTTAACGCAACTACGCATTATTTGTCTAGAAGCCGGTCTTATAAGGAAGAAATGTTAAGATTATGTAAAATACAAGAACAAATTGTGCGAATGTAGTGAAATGAATCGTGAAATAGTGTATATTGATACCACTAGTCTAAATTTTAAGTTTAGATTGATGGGAGGGTATATGAATAAAAAAATATTTGCTTTTTTCATGGCTGTGGTCATGTTTGTATCAACTGGCATTCAGTTGGATGCAGATACAGCACGTGTTGCAAATCAAAACAGCCTAATAACTGATTTTAATTTTTCAAATACTAGCATAAACCATGGGTACGAAACCAGCGTTACAGTTCAATTTGCTGAATCAGGGAATCAGAAATTGAGTTCTGGTGATGTTATGGACCTCCGATTACCAATGGAACAGAAAGTTGATTCAAATGGATCACCTTATTCCGTGGGCCTTAAAGGGATCTCACAAACGATTAAACTTACAATGCCGGGAGTTGAAAATCCACTGGCGCATGTCTATGTAACTGAAGGTAATGTTCATGTTGTATTTACGGATGAAGTTGATCAACTGAATAATATCGTAGGCTCTTTCACTTTTAGAGTTGAAGGGTTTAACAACAACACCCAAAATATTAAAGAAATGATTTATACAAATTTGGATACGAATTTAGCTGAAAAATCAGTCGAGGTTATTGGTGAATTCCAGGGCAGTGGCTCTTACGAGATGTTTACCAAACTGGGTGGCATGTCCCGTGATGAAGAAGAAGTCGTGCGATGGGTTCTTCTCATGAATGGTGAACGCGAACCCTTTATGTCTGATATGACGGTACGTGATACAATTGGTCAAGGCCACGAGTATATTCCGGGATCACTTGAGTTTATCATTACTGACCATTTAGGCAATCGTTTTACGGTTGATGAACAGCGTTTTAGAAATGAATACGGTGGTGTATGGATCAACGGTCAATCGTTGATTGTTTCAACGCACCCTGGGAAACTGCATTACAGTTCAATTGAAGTGATGTATAAAACGAAGATTACGGACTTAAAACTGGAGCAGTTAGATAATACAGCTGTCGCTAGTTTTTCTGATAATGAGGGCGTCCCTCAAAGAATTGAAAAAGAACTATCGGTTGAAAACCACTATAGCTCTGGATCAATTATTGGAAATAAACCGAAGCCAGGCGTTTTACGCATCGTAAAGGTTGTGGATGGGACTGAGACACCTGTACCTGGTGTTACTTTTGTCGTGAAAAATGATCGGGGTACGGTTATTGAGCGTGTAACAACGGATGAGACGGGCATTATAAACTTATCGTTAAAAGACGGTCACTATTCCATTCAAGAAGTGGATGCACCGGATTGGCTCTCCGTGGATTCAACACCTGTGGAAATTGATGTTGATCACAATGCGGCGGAAGGAACGCTTGCCGTTTTTGAAAACAGTATCAAAAAAACTAATATTAAAGTATTTAAAAAATGGGTTGGTGGGCCTTCACCTCATCCTGTGGTTGCTTTTAACCTGATGCAAACCGTGGAAGGCGTGACTTCTGAAGCAGGAAGGATTTTAACTTTAGAACGTGGGCAAACATCCGTGGTTTTTGAAGATCTCCCGATTGTAAATGAAAAGGGTCTACCGATCACCTACTCCATTGAGGAAGCAGGAATCGCTACGGAAGAATATAAGGTCGATGTAACACCAATCAATGATAAGTACGAAATTTTTGTTACGAACACATTTATTAAAGATACGGAGCTGACTGATTTCCAAGTTTTTAAAACGTGGAAAGGGGGTCCGACACCAAGACCTGCTGTTTCGGTACAACTTTATGCGAATGGTGACCCTGTTTATGGAAGTGTACTTGAAATTCCTTCAGGTCAAAACTCTGTAACATTCAAAGATTTGCCTGCTTATAAGGAAGGCAAGGCTATTGACTATAGTATTCGTGAAGTACAAGTTCCCACAAATTATAAAGAAACAATAATTAAATCGAATCATATTGAAAATGAATACTTACTTAAAGATGTGACGATGACCAAAAAATGGGTTGGTGGTAATCCAAATCGTCCGCAAACAGAATATGTTTTAGTTGCGGATGGTGTGGATACGGACTTAGAAGTTACACTAAACCAAACAACAACACATACATTTAAAAATGTACCTAAATATAACGATGCCGGAAAAGAAATTATCTATACAGTTCGTGAAAAAAATGTTCCTGCGGGGTATGATGTCTCCTATAGTGATGACGGATTAACCGTCACAAATACGTTCCGTATTGAGAAGACTGAAATAACGGCGCATAAAATTTGGGTGGATACGCTTAAACCAGGAGAACATCCAACAGTTCGATTCCAATTATTCCAAAGCATTGATGGTGTTGAATCGATAGTGAATGGAGTTTATCAAGATATTAGCGAAGGTTCCGTAACCTTTAAAGATTTACCCAAAACAACTCAAGATGGCAAAGAAATTCGCTATTTTGTTAAAGAGGCGAACATTCCAATGCAGTATGAAGTCAGCTATAGTACGGATGGACTGACGGTAACGAATACATTTAAACCGGATATGACCGCAATAAATGTTGAAAAAATATGGAATCATGGTCCTAAAGATCATCCCGAAATTGAAATTCAATTATATGCAAACGGGGTACCGATTGAAAATGGAAAACGAACACTTAAAAACGGTCAAACGCAAATGGTATATCGTAATTTACCAAAACAAAATCCGGACGGTGAAATCGTCTATTCTGTTAAAGAGCTAACACAGCTTGATGATTACACAACACGTTATGAAGGTACTGGGACGAATCTTAAGATTATCAATGATTATCAAGTTCCAACGAAATCGATTATCGCCCGTAAAGAATGGGAAGGGGGACCGCGTCCTCATCCCACTGTTTCGCTGATGCTCACAAAACGGATTGAAGGATCAAAAGAGATTTTACCAGTTGATCTTGAGCCGATTGAAATTAAAGATGGGCAAACTGAAGCCGATTTTGGGAACTTACCGATAAAAACATTAGATGGTAAAACCATCACCTACTTTGCAAACGAGGTCGAGGTTCCAGAAGGGTACCTTGGATTAAACTCGTTTGGGGATCCTTTAACGGTTATTAATCGTTTTGATGTCAAGACAGCACCGGTTTATGGTAAAAAAGTATGGCACGGTGGACCAAGTCCTAGACCTGAGATTGAAATTAAACTCCAAGAACGTTTCGAAGGGGAATCCGACTATCGTGACAGTACTGTACCGACAAAACGTCTAAAAGATGGACAAGATACAGTGCGTTTTGATTCGATGCCTACCTTTACTATGGATGGCCGTCGCATCGAATATAAAATCGATGAAGTTGCCATACCTACATCGTATCATCAAGATACAAAGTCTAAACCCTTGGAATTGATTAACACGTATGATGTGGGCAAGACATCCGTTACTGCACGAAAAATTTGGGTAGGTGGTCGAAAAGAAGCCGTGACCCTACGTCTCTATCAAGAAGTTGATGGTGTCGAAACACCAGTTCCTGATGGTGAACGGATTCTTAGTGAAACTGCTGAACAAGTAACAACATACGATAATTTACCGGAACGTACTCAAGATGGTAAAACCATTCAATATTTTGTACGTGAAGCGGGTGTACCTGAAAATTATGTGGTATCGTACAGCCCTGATCGTTTAACGGTTACCAACACCTTCCAAGAAGGGGTAACTCACTTAAACGTTAAAAAAATCTGGCAAGGGGGTCCTGGACCTTCTGTACCACTGGAATTAGAACTAATTCGTAATGGTGATCCAACAGGTGTGATTCAAAAAATTATGCCGGGTGATAATGAGACTGTCTTCACCAACCTACCAAAATATGATCAGGATAATATGGAATATCAGTATAGTGTCCAAGAAATTAATGAGATAGATCACTACACTCTTGACAACGTTGCTGCAGATGGTCAAGGGAATCTAACGATAACCAATGTGTATGATTATGGCGAACGAACTGTTACGGCAAAGAAAGTCTGGACAAACGGAGTCAGTCCGCGTCCGGATATTCAGTTTGAACTCAGACGTTCGACTGATCCTCAGGATAAAGTGGGTGAGTCGACAGGTCTTGTGAATACGCTTCGTGATGGTGAAACGACGACGGTATTCGAAGGTCTTGATGAACGTGATGATGAGGGTAAGACATACATTTATTTTGTGAAGGAGTTAACCGTTGTACCGGATACGGTAACACAATACAGCCCGGATCATTTAACGGTTTATAACCACTATGTTTCACCCAAAACAACCGTACATGTTTCAAAAATATGGGTTGATGGTCCAGATACTCATCCAGATGTGACCTTCCAATTGATGCGTCGTGTTAAAGGCGTTGAACCGAAATTTGAAGATGTATTTGGTGCACGTTTAACCTTACCTTCAGGTCAAGATAGACTTGATTTTGTGGGCGTACCGCTGAATGACCCACAAGGTAGACCTTATGAGTATTCTGTGACGGAAATTAATGTACCGCTTAATTATGAAGTATATACTGCACTGATTGATTCAGACAATGTGATTAAGGTATCTAATGTTTTTAGTACGCCACTTAAAACAATTCAAGCATCAAAAGTGTGGGAAGGGGGCAAAGAGGCACGCGGAGATGTTGTATTTGAATTGTACCGCAGTGTTGGGAATGAAGAACCTGTTGCTGTTATTGGAACGCAACAAACATTAACCCCAACAATGCATTCGGTGCAATTTCCGCAGCAGCCGGTTTACGATTCAAAAGGTCGTGTTTATGATTACCGTGTAAAAGAAATTAGTGGACCTGATCACTTCACTGCCTCGTACAGTGATGATGGCTTGACGGTAACCAATACGTATGATTATGGAAACATCGATGTAGATGTTGAGAAGATTTGGGTTGATGGACCTGAAACACATCCTACGATTGTGATTGATCTTTACGCAAATGGTGTCAAAACAGACCATTCTGTGACTTTACAAAACGGTAACACGACTGCAACGTTCAAAAATCTTCCTGAACGTGATGACGCAGGACAACCCATTCTTTATACAGCACAAGAACGTGATGTACCACAACATTATCGAGCTTCCAATAATGGATTAACCATTACCAATACATTTGATCCTGGTGTCCAAACCATAACGGCCACGAAAGTGTGGCAAGGTGGACCTGCAGATCGTCCGGATATTACATTTGAACTCTATGCGGATGATCAACCAACCGGAATAACTAAGGTTCTAACTTCAGGTGAAAAAACGACTACATTTGAAAATATGCCAATCTATACTCAAACCGGTGAGGTCATTACGTATCGGGTAGAAGAAGTATCACTTCCTAAACACTACCAAGCCACATACAGTGATGATGGCCTAACTGTAACCAATACCTATGATGTTGGTGTTCGTGATGTCATTGCCCATAAAGTTTGGGTCGGTGGAGCCGCAACACAGCGTCCAACTGTGGTATTTGACCTTTATGCAGATGGCATCAAAACCAGTCATGCAGTCGAACTCAAAGACGGAACCACTACGGCGCGCTTTAATCAATTGCCGGTTCGCAATCAAGATGGTTCGGTGATTAAGTATACCGTTCAAGAGCGAACCCAACATGAAGCCTATGACGTCAGCTACAGTGAAGATGGACTTACGGTGACCAACACCTTTAATCCCGGCACGCAAACCATAACTGCTCATAAAATTTGGGTGGGTGGACCAACCGATAAACCGGATGTTGTATTTGAACTTTATGCCAACAATCAACCAGCAGGGATTAAAAAAATCTTGAAGTCTGGCGTGAAGTCTGTGAGCTTTAAAGGGCAACCTGTGTTTGATGATTTTGGTAAACGGATTAAATATCATATTGTTGAGCATGAGGTTCCTGATTATAAGATTACCTATAGTGCAGATGGCCTTACCGCTATTAACACCTATACCAAAATTGATGATGGAGTCGGCTCGGTAAACAATCGACCAACGAAACCCAATACACCACCAATGCATGGTATAAACGTACTTGGTATGAGTAAAGATCGTTTGGCTGCATTACCCAATACGGGAATGAGTGCAAATTATACCCAATCAATCTTGGCTCTGGGCTTAATTGCTCTCGGTACTGTTTTAAGACGTAAGAAACGAAAATAAAAGATATATATACCTACACACGATATTGAGTGTGTAGGTTTTTTTGTGCATAAAAGCGTCAAGTTTTAAGTGAACAAAGCGTAAAGTTTGTTCATTTCGTACATTTTGTAAGTGGTGGTTAAAACTTTGTGTATAAATTGTGCAAGAATGTGTAAGTTTTGTGACAAATCACATATACTACTTATACAAACAAATTGTGAGTGATACTCAAATGTTCACAAGTGAAGGAGTAACTATGAAAAATACGAAACAAAAAACAATTCTAATGTCATTGATTGCCTTAGTATTAATCGTTTCTGGTATTACTACAAAAGTAAATGCTGCATCCAATCCTACGGATTATACAAACGAAGCGATTTTCACAAAATTTGAGATTAATCCTACAGGAACGATTAGTGATCCAAGCAAGCCAATTGAGTTTAGCCTTGCTTTCCATGATATGAATCAAGGCCAAAAAGTAAAATTTAAGCCTGGCGATTTTTTTAATCTAACTTTACCAAGCAACGATGAAATTAAACTTCGTTCCCTTCGGGCAATGGGTGAAACGTTACCCGTTCATGCACTTGATAAACAAGGAAACCAAATCACACTTGGAAAACTAACCTTTAATGGGGATCGCATTCATTTTGAATTTATGGATGATGTACTCCAATTAGACAATGTTTCCGGAACGATTAACCTTAAATCAATTTATGAAAATGCTTATCGAGGTGAAGAAGATAAAATTGCAGAGTTGCCCACCAATCTTGGTTTAGGGGCATTGGATAAACAAATGATTACCATTTCCCAACCAGGAACTCCAGTTGGTGTTGAAACGAATCCTATCTTCTACTGGAAAACCGGTACATTCTCACAAGAAGTGCATGGCGATATGCACTGGTGGTTGAATGTTAACAGTGGTAAGGAGGTTGTGAATTCGGACGTTAAATTAGTAGACACAATTGGTGCAGGTCATAAGTTGGTTGATGGAACACTTTGGATCGACGTTGAAGCAAATGGAGAAACAAAGCGTATTGATCAGGATCAATTTAACAAAGAATATGGAACAATTACAATTGCAGGTCAAGTTCTAACTGTTTCCATTTCTAAGGAGAAAGCAAGTAATACAAATTTCACAGTAATCTATGATACGCGTGTTTTTGATAAAAAAATGGAAAATTACACTAACACCTCTACCATTGAATACACTGACAAAGATGGTAAATTCATAAATGATACGCCGAAACATTACACAGACTCCGCTGTTGTGAATATGTTTGATGATGCAACAATTGGAGGGGAACTAAAAGATAAGGGTGTGTTCCGCGTGCAAAAATTTATTAAAGATACGGACGAAGTGCTTGAAGGTGTTACGTTCGAAATTACAGATCAAAATGGTAAAAAGGTTGAAGGTACGACCAATGAAGATGGCATCATCGATTTTAATCTCGTTCCTGGAAACTATACGTTAAAAGAAATTAAGACGGTGGATGGCTTTGAATTAGATACCCGTGAATATCCTTTTGAAATGACTGAAACGTCTCAATCAAAAACAATCTATAACGACTACCAACGGATTGATGTTAAAGCGACTAAAAAATGGATAGGCGGACCAACACCTCGTCCTAACGTAGAATTTGAGCTGTATCGTACGGCGAAAGGTATTACAGAACGTGTTTCTATCCCATCACAAGTATTGGTTGATGGTCAAACAACTGTTGATTTTGGAAAACAATTAAAATACGACAAAGAAGGTAATGAATATCAGTATTCAGTAAAAGAAATCACAAATTTAGATGGATATCTAAAACACGAAGAGGGACTTGAAGTAACCAATACCTATAACCTACGTGATGTAGCTGTAACCAAAGTATGGGTTGGTGGACCTACGGTTCACCCAACCATTCAAATTCAACTCTATGCAAATGATGTAGCACTTGAAAATGAAGTGATTACTTTAGCATCGGGAGCGGAAGTAGCGACCTTTAAAAATTTACCCATTTATGACACACAAGGGAATGCGATTGTCTATTCAGCCAAAGAAATTAATATTCCGCAAGGCTATGAAATGGAACAAACGGATGCCTTGACGATCACGAATCGTTTTACGGTTGAAAAGATTGATGTTGTCGCTCATAAAATTTGGGATGGTGGTCCAGCGGATAAACCGACGATTACATTTGGTTTAGTACGCGACGGCATTGAAATGGGAATTACAGTTGATTTAGTTAAGGGTGAGAAAACCGCAGTGTTTGAAGACTTACCTAAAACAGATCCAAATGGTAAGGACTATATTTATACCGTTGTTGAAACAAAGGTACCGCATGGCTATGTTGCCGTTTACAGTGAAGATGGTTTAACCGTTACAAACTACTTCGATGAACCGGTGATTGTCAAACCCCATGATCCCAAAGACCCGGTTAAGCCCGTTGAACCGACAAAGCCAATTGAACCAACAAAGCCAGTCGAACCTCAAAAAAACGAAAAACCCGAGATATTGGGTGTGCGTAAGGAAAAATTACCACAAACAGGAGTGAGTGCTAATAATGTCTTATTATATGGTAGTTTGCTGATTATTTCAGGGATTAGTATGTTTGTTTACAAACATCATCGTGAAGAAAAAGAATAAAAGAGTACCTCTAAAGTTAATCTTAAATCATCGTAGTGTCATGATGATTCAGGAAATACTTTGGAGGTATTTTATTATGGTGTAATACACTTATCTAGAAATGCATATAATACTAACCACCTGAAGCCGTTAAATCGTTTATGTTTTATTTAATGTGCTTTCGTTTTTTGAATCATTGATCTCGTTCTCTGCATTTTTTTACAGTTAGATAATTACATTTTCTATTGGATGGGCTAGTGTCATCTAAACTGTAAATTGTACTTTAAATGAGATTATGGGTCGATAATTATCCAAAGAAGTCAATATATGCGTGGGAACGCAAGTAATTGATTTTTGAATAAATCCTGTAAACCCGATTAGTATCAGCTTGAAAATAAAAAAATCTGGATTAATCCAGATTTTTCATTTACATATAAGATTTGATGACATTAAGAATGTCTTCACGTTTAAGTTTTTGTTCTGTTCCGGTTTTGCGTTCTTTGAGTTCGACTTCACCTTGTTCAACATCACGACCAACTGTAATTCGTAAGGGTACCCCAATAAGGTCCATATCATTGAACTTAATACCAGGGCGTTGTTTACGATCGTCAAGAATGACTTCGATACCAGCTTGGGTTAGCTCACGGTATAGATCATCGGCGAATGCCATGTGTTCTTCATTCTTATTATTAATCACAACAATACCTACTTGGAATGGTGCAAGGTTCATTGGCCATACAATTCCATTTTCATCGTTATTTTGTTCAACGACAGCGGCTAAGGTACGTCCTAAACCTATTCCATATGAGCCCATGTAAACATCTTGCAGCTTGTTATTTTGGTCAAGATATTCAAGACCCATAGCTTTTGAATATTTCGTACCGAGTTTGAAGGTGTTTCCAACTTCAATCCCTTTTGAGAACGTTAGAACACCTTTCCCATCAGGGTTAGGGTCACCTTCTTTAACGTTTGAAACATCTACAATGTGTGTTGCTTTAAAATCAGAATGATTTACATTGATCAAGTGATGGTCATTTTCATTAGCACCGACTGTAAAGTTACGTAGGCCTTCAATCATCTTATCAACTACAACATCGATTTTAAGACCAACAGGTCCTGCAAACCCAACAGAGGCACCTGTGTGTTCTTGAACATGTTCAAAGTCAGCAAGTTCAACTTCAGTTGCTTTATAGAGTTTAGCGAGTTTTGTTTCGTTTACATCACGATCGCCTAGAACACAGACTGCAACATATTGATCATCAAGTCGATAAATAAGTGTCTTAACAAATTTTTGAACGGGTTGATCTAAATAGGTTGCTACTTCTTCTATCGTGCGGGCATTGGGTGTATAGACTTTTTCAAGACTGAGGCAAGGTTCGTCAGAAACGATACGAGATACGTTTTCAGCGACTTCAAGGTTACTTGAATAACCAGTATCTTCGCCAAGAACGAGGATGTCTTCACCAATGTCTGTAACAGCTTGGAATTCCTCTGAGAGAAGTCCACCCATGATTCCAGTATCAGCTCGAACAATACGGTAATCAAGACCAACGCGGTCAAAGATTCGTTTGTAAGCTTCAAACATAGCATTGTAGGACTTATCAGCGGATTCAAGATCAGCGTCAAATGTATAGGAATCCTTCATCACAAACTCGCGAACACGAATTAGACCAAAACGAGGACGTGCTTCATCTCTAAATTTAGTTTGAAATTGATAAAGGCTAAAGGGCATATCTTTATACGAACGAATCTTCATTTGTGCGGCTTGCGCAAAAAGTTCTTCGTGCGTCGGACCAAGAACAAATGGTTTTTGGAAACGATCTTTAAGTTGGAACATACTTGTTCCGATAATATCACGACGACCAGAAGCGATATACACATCTTCCGGAATCAATGTTGGCATCGTCATTTCTTGTGCATCAATTGCATTCATCTCTTCGCGGATGATATTTTCAATTTTGTTCTTTACTTTTAAACCGAGTGGCATATACATATATACCCCGGAAGAACTCTTTTTAATGTACCCAGCTCGAACGAGTAGGTTACCACTGGTTGAATCTTCGTCACGAACATCTTCCCTAATGGTATAAAAGAAACTTTTACTTAATTTCATACATTCACCTCGTAATTTTCTCATATAGTATATCACGAAACCATGAATTGTGTGTTATAATAGTGGTGCCCAAAGGGAAATATATTTCCGACACTTTGATATAAGGGAATCCGGATGTTTATGCGTGGTGTGAAAGCTAATTTATTAGAATCCTAAGCACATGACAGGATACCCACCTGTTAACACAGGGAATAATATCAACCCTTTGGGTTTTTATTTTGAAGTATTTAATCGGTCCTTGTGTTTATCAAGGAAACGTTATAAAATATATATAGACAGAAGATATAGGATGGTGAGAGTATGCTAACACTAAGTATTACAGGCGTATCCATTGGTTACTTTATTTTTGGAGCCGCTGTGGGTGCCTTGATTTCTTTCTTTGTAACAAAGAAAATGTTTGAAAAACAATTAAAAGAAAATCCACCAATCAACGAAAAAATGATTCGTGCGATGTATATGCAAATGGGACGTAAACCGTCTGAGGCACAAATTCGTCAAATCATGAAGTCGATGGGACAATAAAAACACAGGCGACTGTGTTTTTTATTAATATGTGTTATCAATGAAAAAACTCATCCGCAAACTCATTTTGATGATCTTGACGGTTGCTTTGGTAATATCCGGAGTGATTATCTTTTTTGGTTATCAAGAGTATCAATCGGTTATTGCGAAAAAACCGGTGGATGAGGTGTTAATGGTTTTACAACAAGACGAAGCATATACAAAAATTGACGAAATACCCAATATTGCAATTAAAGCAATGGTGGCGACAGAGGACACACGTTTATTTACGCGCAAATCCGTTATGGATCCGCGGGCAATTCTGCGTGCAATCGTCCATAATTTGAAACAACGCAAACTGGTAGAAGGTGGATCCACCATTCCCCAGCAAGTTTCAAAAAATCTTTATTTCGATCACTCGGCATCCTTTGTCCGAAAGGTATCGGAATATTTTGTGACACGCGACTTATTGCTAAACTATACTAAAGAAGAAATCCTTGAGATGTATCTCAATATGATTTATTACGGCGATGGGAATTACGGCATTTATCATGCAAGCGTTGGCTATTTTGATGTATTACCCAGCGAACTTAACGATGGGCAAGCGACACTTTTAATGGGATTGCCACAATCACCGTCTTATTATGCACTAAGCAGCAATTTTGAAGCTGCCAAAGCACGTCAACGCCATGTACTCAACCGTTTAGTCGATATCGGCGAGATCAGTGAAGGGCGCGCAGATGAGATTTATTTAATCGATGTTTATGGAGGACAATGAAATGAAAAAAAGAATGATTAGTGGCATTAAGCCAACTGGACAACTAACCTTAGGAAACTATATTGGTGCATTGAAGCCATTTGTTGAGTCCCAAGATGAATATGACCTCAGTGTATTTATTGCGAATTTACACTGTGTTACGATGCCGATTGATCCAGAAGAACTTGAAACGAACTTACGTGATGCGCTTGCCTTTTATCTTGCATGTGGTTTGGATCCTCAAAAAACAGATATCTTTCTACAAAGTGATGTTCCTGAAATCGCGCAACTTGGTTTCTTGCTCTCTTGTGTTACACCGATGGGGGAATTAAACCGTCAAACACAGTTCAAAGATAAAAAAGACAGTGGTATGTCTTTAAGTGCTGGTTTTTACACTTATCCAACATTAATGGCATCTGATATTTTGATTCATAAAGCAGAACTCGTACCTGTTGGAGAAGATCAAAAACAACATGTTGAGTTAGCGCGTGATACAGCAGAACGTTTTAACAATCGTTTTGGTGAAACATTTAAAATTCCAGAACCGGTCATTGCGAAGGTTGGAAAACGGATTATGTCGTTACAAGATCCAAGTAAAAAAATGAGTAAATCAGACCGTGAAGGCGATAAAGGGGTCATCTATTTAAAAGAAGACACTAAAAAAGCACGTAAGAAAATTATGTCGGCCGTAACGGATAGTATCGGGGTAGTTCAGTATGACCCTGAACACCAACCGGGTGTTGCCAACTTGCTTACAATTTATGCTTCATTAAAAGGAATAAGCGTTGATGAGGCGGTACAAGTTTTTGAAGGTCAGCAGTATGGAAGCTTTAAAAAGGCTGTCGCAGACGTTGTTTGCGAGGAATTAGATCAGATTCAAGTGCGTTATCATGCTTATATTGATTCTAATGAAATGAATCAAGTGCTCGCTGAAGGAGCAGCTCGCGTGCGTCCTCAAGCGCAACAGACCCTTCATGATGTTCAGGCAAAGTTCGGCCTGGATTGGAAACGTGACTAGCATACTTATCACAAATAACAAATAAATTCATGAATTATGACCTAGAAATTTTTTCTAGGTCTTTCAAAATAAACATATAAAATGTATAATTGATTAAAAGGGAGGTTTGCACATGATAGTTCTTTATTCATCTCCTGGTTGTGCGTCATGTCGTAAAGTTCGACAATGGCTTAAAGATCGGAATTTAAAATTTATTGAAAAAAATATATTTACATCGGTTCTTAGTGAAAAAGAAATAAAACATTTACTAATGAGAAGTGAAAATGGTACTGAGGATATTATCTCGAAGCGGTCAAAGGTGATGCAAGAATCACAGCTTGACCTTGATGAATTATCCATGAGTGAGTTGATCACATTTATTCAACGCCATCCTTCCGTTCTGAAACGTCCAATCATTATGAATGATAAATCATTCCTAGTAGGTTATGATGAAGAAGAAATCGATGCATTTCTACCGCCGGAATTACGTTCGGCAAATCGACATTCGTGTGATCCAACCTGTCCAAAGTATGGCTCATGCAGTATGGCAATGAAAGATGATGAAAAATGAAAGTATTAGTAGGTTTATCTGGAGGCGTCGATAGCGCAGTCGCGGCTCATATATTAAAATCGCAAGGACATGATGTTACTTGCGCTTTTATGCGTAACTGGGATTCTTTTGCGAATAATGATATTCTTGGGAATCCAACAATTAAAGATGATATGTGTTCACAAGAAGTGGACTATGATGATGCGAAACGCGTTGCGGACCATCTTGGTTTGGAACTGCTTCGCGTTGACTATGTAAAGGAGTATTGGGATAATGTATTTTCATTTTTCCTTGCGGAAACTGAACGCGGAAATACACCTAATCCTGATATTCTTTGCAATCGTTATGTGAAGTTTGATGCATTCTACGATTTTATGGATGAGAATGGTTTTGAAGCACTTGCGACGGGACACTATGCCATCACACGTGAGGGTAAGATGTATCGTGCTGTGGATCAAAATAAAGATCAAACGTACTTTTTAAGTCGCGTTCGTCCGGAAGTATTGCCTCGTGTGCTATTTCCTTTAGGTTCTCTAAAAAAAGAGGAAGTGCGTCGTATAGCGATGGATTTGGATTTGCCTGTAGCAACCAAAAAAGATTCAACAGGTATTTGCTTTATCGGTGAACGCCAGTATCGAGATTTCCTTAAAAATTATTTAAAAGATGTTGAAGGGGATATTATTGATGTTGATACCCATAAGGTATTGGGGAAACATCAAGGGGTTATGTTTTATACAATTGGCCAACGACATGGCTTGGATATCAGTACAGCTGTAGGGCCTTGGTTTGTTGTTGGAAAAGATCTTTCAAAGAATCGAATCTATGTAGGCAAGGGTGCTGACCATCCGATGTTGTTTGCAGGTGCTGCAGAGATTGCCGAGATGAATTGGTTTGCTGATGAAAAAGAAGCAATCGAATGTACTGCAAAATTTAGATATCGCCAAAAGGATGTTAAGGTACGCATTGCATGGATTGATGATTCACGCTTACGTGTTGAAATGATTGATGATGTTAAGTCTGTAACGTTAGGGCAAGAAGCGGTTTTCTATCTTGGTGAAGAATGCCTTGGTGGTGGTCGTATTGATCGTGTATTTGATACGGATGGAAACGAAGTGAAGTATGATTCGAAACTATGATATTGACCAGGGACGTTTTGAATTTAGTCCCTTACAGGTTTTAGGTGTTGTTGTAAATTATTTTTGTGGTTACCAATACCTTTATCCTAAAATAGGGGTTTGGATTAGTGGATCAAAGGGGGTTGTAACACCGCGTGTTGCAATGTTTATTTATCTCTTTACCCTACTAACAACTGTGTTCATTGTTCGTAAAGAATTATGGGCGAGTTTTCGATATTTTAAACGCTCCATTCGTACAAATATTGGTCCGGTTTTTAGGATTGCAGGAGCATTGCTCTTATTTAATATTGCGATTGGTTTAATCGTCCAATTAATTATGGGTGATGGCACGGTGAGTGCAAACCAAGCAGCTGTCAATGATGGATTGCGAAATTTTCCGTTTTTAAATATGTTTGCGACCATTATTTTTGCACCCATTGTAGAAGAAATTGTTTTCCGCGGTGCTTTCTACCAAGCTTTACGTTCAGAAAAAGCATATAAATCAAGTGTTTTTATTTCGTGTTTATTATTTGGTCTTATTCATATTGTACCAAGTATGGCAGCAACGGGAGATTTAACACAACTCGTTTATTTAATTCCCTATTCGGGGATGGCGATTTTTATGATTTTGGCGTTTGAAGTGACAGGATCAATATGGGGTGCAATCTTTGTACACATGTTGAATAATGCATTTGCGACATTAACAGTAATATTACCAATGTTTTTAGGTTAGATTTGAGGTCAATATGGAACAAACGATTAAAGGATCTGTAGAAACATGTATATTTAAAAATGAGCAATCTGGATATGGTATTTTCCGGATTGTTCTTTTCAATAGCAATCAAAAACCGATGACCATTAAAGGACCTCTTGCGACACTTGAAGTGGATTCGTTTTATGAGTTTACCGGTGATTATGTTGAAGATCCACGCTATGGGATGCAATTCGATGTTATTGGCTTTAAGCAAATGCTGCCACAACATCGTGATTTTATCATTCGTTTTTTAAGTGGTCCCAATTTCCCTGGCGTGGGAAACAAAACAGCAACATCCATCGTTGATACTTACGGTGAAGATGTACTCGACCAAATTCGTGATCATGAAGATTTTCAACTTAATATTAAAGGTATCACAGCCGCCAAAGCGGAGATGATTTTATCGGTTATTCGTAAACAAGATGCTCAAGAAGATACGGTTTCATTTTTGTTAGCCCATGGTCTCGGTAATAAACAAATTATCAAGATTACCAAAGAATACGGTGAGAATGCGATTGCGGTTATACGCGAAAACCCTTATCGTCTTGTTTACGACGTTGATGGCATTGGCTTTAAAACCGCAGATAAAGTAGCGATGTCGCTAGGGTATGAATTGGATGATCCCTGTCGCGTTGAGGCACTCGTTCTTGATCGTTTCAAAACAATTTGTTTTGGTGCAGGAGATAGTTTTATTACGAAAGAAAAACTCTTTGATGGTGTGCGTATGGGAGATGCGGAACGCGTCGAAGCAGCCTATCAAGCCTTGATTCGAAGTGGTGAACTGGTTGAAGATGAATCGCGTTTATACCATCATTCGCAATACGATAGTGAAGTTTATGTAACCCAGACTCTGAGTGATTTTGAGTATACAGGTTATGACTTTGATTTAGACGATCTTGAAGCGAAGATCGCAGCAATTGAATCTAATCTACGTATTGAGTTTGATGATACCCAACGCGAAGCAATCGAATCATTTCTAAAAGAAGATGTGATGATTTTGACTGGAGGACCCGGTACCGGTAAGAGTACACTCTTGTCCGGTGTGGTATCGCTCTTACAAGCCAATTGTCCTTGGTTGCATATCACGCTTTGTGCCCCAACAGGACGTGCGGCAAAACGACTTGAGGAACTTACAAATGTTCAGGCGGCAACGATTCACTCAGTTTTAAAATGGGATTTAGAATCGAATAAATTTGGAATGCATGAAGAAAACCCACTTGAAACCGATATTTTAATCATTGACGAGTTTTCAATGGTGGACACATGGCTTCTCGCTAATATCTTAAAAGCATCAACGAACGTAAAAAAACTGCTTTTTGTGGGTGATAAAGACCAACTTCCCTCAGTAAGCAGTGGATTTGTATTGGGTGATCTTATTGAATCAAAAGTTTTCAAGACCATTTCGCTGGAACGCAACTATCGACAAGAAGCTGGATCAGAGGTTATAGATTTAGCGGTTAATATGAATCACGGTAAATTGGATGTTTCCGAGTACCATCGTGATGTCCGTTTCTTCGATAGCCGTTATGGTAGTGTTAAAGATATCGTGCTTAAAGTTGTGGATGAAGCGATGAGTAAGGGTTATGACTTGAGTGAAATTCAAGTTCTGGCTCCGATGTATTCTGGACCCGCTGGTATCGATAATTTAAATCACTTTTTACAAAAAATGTGTAATCCCGAGAGTTCCCAAAAAGCGCAAGTGATGTACGGAACACGGATCTTTCGAGAAGGGGACAAAATATTACAACTTAAAAACCAACCGGATGATTTTGTCTTTAATGGTGATATCGGTATCTTGGTTGAAGTTGAACCAAAACGTATGGTCGTTGATTTTGATGGAAACTATGTCGAGTATGAACCTGCATCTTACATCAATATTACCCATGCGTATGCAATGAGTGTTCATAAGGCGCAGGGATCGGAATACCCGATTGTCATTCTTGTAGCTGTTCGCGATTTTTACCGGATGCTCTCACGACGTCTTTATTACACCGGTGCGACTCGTTCATCCAAGTCATTAGTTTTAGTAGGGGAACTTGAAGCATTTGAAACGGCTGTGAAGAATCATCATGAAGCCAAACGCAATACGTATTTAGTGGAACGCTTAAAAGAAGCATTTGAAAAGTAAAATTAATTTGATATAATAGTCTTGTCTGAGACGTGATGAATCTTAGACATGGTGGATTTGGTTTGGGAGACAAAATCTATTATGGTAGATAATATACTACTATAAGAAAAATAACACCGCTTATAATAGGTGTTATTTTTTTTTATGCTTTTTCGCAATTATTTATTTTTTTTTAGTTCTTCTAAGATGTTTTCAAGTAAGACCACTTCATCAGATTTTGGTGCAGGTGCTTCTTCAACAACTTCAGGTGCTTTTTTGAATTTATTCATAGCGCGGATAACCATGAAGATGCAAAGCGCAATAACGATGAAGTCGATGGTAGCTTGTAAGAAGTTACCATAACTCATGACAACAGCAGGTGTTTCACCAACTGCAGGTTTAATCACCCATTTTAGATCAACAAAGTTTGCAGAACCGGTAAGTAGACTAATGAGCGGTGTAAAAATATCTGCTACAAGCGATGCAACGATTTTACCAAATGCACCCCCAATAACAACCCCAACTGCCATGTCAATTACGTTCCCTTGCATTGCGAACTCTTTAAATTCCTTAACAAATTTTTTCATACAATTCCTCCTTATTAATAATATAATTGATTTATGTGATATTTCAAAGGAATGTGATATGATTTATACGATAAATGATAAAGAAAGAAGGTCTCTTATGAGTGAATCAGTTGTAATGAAATATTTTAGAGAAATCAGTGCGATTCCTCGTGCTTCATTTAATGAAGAAGCAATCAGCAATCACTTAGTCGATTTTGCGAAAGGGTTAGGTTTAAAATACATTCAAGATGAATTATGGAATGTGATTATTTTTAAACCGGCAACAGAAGGTTATGAAGAAGCACCCACAGTGATGTTACAATCGCATACCGATATGGTTGCGGAAAAAAACAAAGACAGTGATCATGATTTTGATGTGGATCCGATCGAATTAGTCATTAAAGATGGCATGCTTTATGCCAATAACACAACACTTGGTGCTGATGATGGTGCCGGGGTTGCCTATATGATGGCGGTTCTTGCTGATCAAGAAATGGGTCATCCTGCTTTAGAATGTGTTTTTACCGTTCAAGAAGAAACTGGACTTACAGGGGCTACGGAGCTTGATGCTTCAATGCTTAAATCCGAATTATGTATTGGCTTGGATGGCTCAGGTGAAGTTGAAACATATGTTTCGTCATGTGGAGGTGTTCGTGCCCGCCTTGCGAAGTCTGTAACGTTTGAAGATGTCGATATGGATACAGTTACGGTTTCAATTCGTGGCTTACTCGGTGGACACTCAGGTGGTGAAATTGATCAAGAGCGTGGTAATGCCTCAAAGATTGCCGGTATTATTATGCGTCGTGCTTTAGATCAATTTGATTTCCGTGTTGTGGCAGCTGAAGGTGGTCTTAAAATGAATGCGATCACGCGTGAGCATGATTTCACATTAGCAATGACGGATGTTGCAGGATTTAAAACATGGTTTAAAGAAATTGAAGCAGGTTTTATTGAGCAATATGAATTCAGTGATAATGGCCTGAATTTCACGCTTACTGAAGGTCATACAACGCGTGCACTTTGTGAAGCGGATACGCGTCGTGTTGTGGATGCACTCTTCATGCTTCCTTATGGAGTCATCCAAATGAGTAAAGCAATCGAAGGGTTGGTTATTACTTCTTCAAATATTGGTACAGTGCGTTTGAATGAAGAAGAATTAGAAATTACAATGTCGATTCGTGCGACACAAGCCTTTGTTCTTGATACGGTAATGCGTCAAGTAGAATGGATTGCTAGCATGAACGATCTTGAGATTGAGTTCTCATCCCGTTATCCGGGCTGGAATTATGATGCGAAATCCAAATTACGTGAACGTACCATGAGCGTTTATAAAGAACTCCGTGGTCAAGACATGGAAACAGAAGCAACACACGGTGGAATGGAACTGGGTATCTGGAAGGGTAAAATGCCTCATATTGATATTGTTAGTTTTGGTCCAATTATGTTTGATATTCATACACCGGACGAACGCCTTGACCTTGCGTCCTTTGACCGTACCTATGAGTTTTTAGTGGCCTTGTTAGAGTCACTCAAAGATTTCAACTGATTTATCACGCATTGATCTTATAATGGTCTAATTTGATTAACATTTACGAAAATAATGCGTAATTTGTTGATTATTAAGTAACGTGCTGACATAAAATTATGATAAGATTAAGGTAGCAATAACCTATTGGAGGATGAAATTATGTTTGGCTTATTTAAAAAAAATAAAGAATCATACCGCTCTTTTGGAACTGGAAAAGTTTTATCACTTACGGACGTTCCAGATCAAGTGTTCTCGACAAAGATGATGGGTGATGGCTTTGCCATTGAGCTTACAGATGGAAATGTGTATGCACCCGTTAGTGGGGATGTCACTTTGGTCTTCCCTACAGGACATGCCTTCGGTATCACGGATGCGAATGGCGTGGAAATGTTGATTCACCTTGGAATTGATACGGTTGAACTTAATGGCAAGGGTTTTAAGAGTGTTGTTAAGCAAGGTGATAAAGTGTCACAAGGTGATTTATTAACAACGATTGATCTTGATTATATTAAAGAACAAGGCAAATCGGTGGTAAGTCCATTTATTCTTACATCAGGTCAATCCATTACGCTTCTTAAAGAAGGGGAACAGGTTACACCTGAGTCTGAAGAAATTTTCTCAATCAATAAGTAAAGACATCGTTATGATGTCTTTTTTTTCCAAAATGAAAGAGGTGGCGTTATGATTAAAGATATATTAGAACAAGCTCAGTTTAATGAGGATGCCGTTTTGGTATGTACATCCCAGGTGGATAACTACCGTTATCTCGTAGAGAGATTCCAGAGCCATATAAGGGGGATAAACACCATCTCCCAATATTGAAGCTTAATCCACAAGAACGACTGATGAGGACGCTTTATATGCTTCCAGAGCTTAAACAACGTTATCAGAAACGGAATATTGATCCGTCTGTGTTTTATGCAAGCATTCAAGATTTAAATTATCGCATCGAACGATACCATCATTCTAATGACCACTATGGTCTAAGCGACAGTGATGTCATTTGGCTTCGCTTTATGTTCCGATTTGAAATGTTTGAGATAGGAAGTTTACGTTATCAGATTTTTCCCTTCTCATACGCAGAAATTGAACGTAGCGGCCATGACACCATGCACTTACCACAAGTTCAAAAGGAACGGTTTCCGGAAGGGACGATGATGTTAAACATTCATATCAAGAAAGATGCTGATCTTTCGCCACAGGCTGTCGAAACCTCACTAAAACAGGCCCACAGTTTTTTTGAAACAACCTTTCCCGAACATGATTTCAAAGTGTTCGTTACACGAACATGGTTGATTCATCGTGGTATTATGGCGATGATGGATGCATCCAGCAATATTGTGCAATTTGGGAATCGATTTGAAATCATTGCATCATCCCATAATCGATATCAAGCACTTGAACGCATCTATGGGACGACCGATATGTATGAAATCAGTCGTATGACAAAATCCAGTCGTCTTGAAAAAGATGCCTACAAACATCCTGAACTCCTCGGCGTTGCTTGTGGAATTATCCCATTTGAATCCATGCAATAAGTTTGATAGGGATTTCATTATCAAGTGAAATAGTCTATTATAGTACTAAGATATTCCAAATAGGAGGAAAACATGGATTTTTTAAAACTGTTTATTATTTTTATTGTTGCATTCATCCTCATTCAACTCTTAATCCGTTTTATGGGCAAAAGAGCGAGTGATAAAGCTATGAAGGCATTTATGGAAAGTGATACCCCAACATTCACTAAAATTATGGATGGATGGCTTGCAAAGTTAACCATTCCACCGTTTAATCGCTACTTCTTTAAACTTAATTATTTTATGAGCATCAACGATGCCGATCAAGTGAAAGTAATTGCTGAGAGTATGCAAGATTTTAATATGAATCGCAAACAAAAACTTGAGTACCTCATGAAACTTTATGAATATGCTTTGATGCGTGATGATATACCCACTACAAAAAATGCATTAGAAGCACTTCGTACATTTATCAGTGAATCCGATATGGATAACCGCCAACAATTGCTTGAAAAATTAGACTTGGATGAATCGATTTTTATTAATCATGATATGGATTCACTTGATGCGATTGATACCTTGATTGAGCAATCTCCTGAAGAACTTAAAGGGGTATGGTATTTCCGAAAAGCGATGATACTTGAAGAAAATGGTCATGATCAACGCGCTTTAACGGAAATAGAACGTGCCATGCGTCATGAAACCTTAGCGATAAACAAAGAACAATATCAAGTTCTTAAAGACCAAATCGAAAAGAAATAAGGGTCCTCACAAGCGTGAGGGCTTTTATTTTGGTTTGAATGAGAGAAAATCATGATTTATGTGAAATACTTCAATTTTAAGGTTGCATTTAAGCCCCTTTTAAGATATTATTATTAAGCAAACAACATGCCCGAGTGGTGAAATCGGTAGACGCACTGGACTCAAAATCCAGCGAGGTAAAACTCATGACGGTTCGAGTCCGTCCTCGGGCACCATAAGACAAATTATAACTTTGGATTTACTAAATCCAAAGTTTTTTTGTATTCTACAGGAGGTGATACAGTGATAAGAAAGCCACTAAGAAGTGTACTTTCTCAATACGTTACAGATGAATTTAATAAATCAGGATTATCTATGAGGGAGTTTGCGAAAAAACATGGAATTTCATTAGGTGTTTTACAGAAACTCCTGGATACAGATGTAAAAGGGTTTAATGTGAACACTGTAGATAAGATACTAACTGGTTTTGATAAATCCTTGATCTTGTTATTAGAAGAGTATGGCGAGTATGAGACATAAAAAAAGAGCCAATCGAGGCTCTACGATATATAATCTCTTTCTTACAAAAGGATGGCCGTCCTGAAGTAAGATGCAAACCAAAATTAAATAAATAATGAAAAATTAAATAAATAATCTTAGCCATACGCGAGTTTTAAGCGTGCGTGTTTTACACTACCGCTTTACGTACATTATATTACATAATTACGTAAATATCAAACTTAAAAACTTATGAATTCAACAAAAAAAACAAGTTCGGTGTACGTACTTGTGGTTATTATAAGGAAGCCTTACTTAAGTCAATACTTAATACTAATAAGGTTCTTATAATTAAATGATTCTAAGGTAATCAATAAATCTTATTTAAAGACATAAGGCTCTATTTTTGAATGATTAAAAGGTAATCATTATTGAAAGGACTTAATATGAAAAGCACAAACAAGAAAGATGCAGGATCCTGGTATCAATTAGGCTTTGATATCTGGTTTAAGCCACAACCTGTAAGAAATTTAAAACAATTGATTCGTTCAATGAACGCATCAAACAAAACATATTTAACAAAAAGCAACCATGACGGTATGAGTGTTGATGAATTAGTCGATGCTTACATACTTTCTAATAACAAAGAATATAAGAACTATAAAAAAGTATCTGAAGATAAACGAAAGCATAAGCGTCGACATGGAGAATACTTCATTATTTATCTTGGAAAAAATATCAGCATGTCTTCACAGATAAAAATATTACACGAATTTATTGACCAGGTACGTTATGGAGAACGTGGACTACCTTTTTATGCTACAACTTCTAAAGCTAATGGCGAGGTATGGATTCATTTATGGATTGGTGATCGTGAATATCTTAAAGACGAACCGAAAGTATATACGAAAACTCAATATAAAAAGCCTAATGGCCAGTTATGTGGAAAAGATTATCCAGGAGCGATAGTTTTATATGAAAAAGGTGATATCCAGAAGGATGCTGAAGGGAATGTAAAAACGACTTCAGGATGGAGACAGAAGAAGACGCGAATTTTTGCGGAATCGTATAAGACACTTGTTCCAAGACTTAAGGATGCAATGTTGGCCGTGTTCTATTGTGTGTTTAAAAAAATAAACCCAATGTTGAAGTTCAAAGTTCGTGACGAATATTCAAACAAGCGAAAAGAGTTTGTAACTGTAAGTCGCGCTGCACCGGATTGGAAGAATATTAAGTACCGAGAAATTGCATCACTACAGTACTTTGTTAAGTACGTTATTCATGAACTCATGACCAATGATATTGATAACTATCACTATTATGGTGAAGACACTATTGATTTTATGGATCCACCAACGCCCTACAGTATTGAATTGAGAAATCTCTTCCTGCAGTATGACAAAATCTTTAAGTCCTGGATGTTTGAAGACGAATGGAATCAAACGCGAAATATCATGTTTGAGAACTATCATTCAGTCATGCATCATCTCACTTACTTAAGAACAATGTTTAAAAAACAAGTAAATCAAATCGTGGTAAAGCATAAAAAAGATAAGCCAACGTTACTTAAATTACAGTACGATTGGCCAATGATGTAAAGGACGCGGGTGGGGGCTATGGATATAGAACACTTGAAGTCTTTAAAATGTAAAGCATTCGCACGTTCGATTGAACTGTTTGAACTTGATTGGTTTGATTCGTATGAAAAATACGGAATCTATTCTTCAGAAGAAGACATTAGATGGTTATTTGGAATAAGAGTTAAAGTACTGCATAAACTATCCTTACAGTTAGAAAAGAGACTATTAAATGAAAGAAAAAGAAAACACTGAGTGTTTTTCACCATTTGATTTTAAGCGATATGAGGCTATTGAAAATTTCGCTTATATTGACTTACATAAAGTCCTGGATTTAATCGATGATAGACTTGAAGTTCTATGGGAATATACATGGATAGACGGCTGTTTTAGAGCCAGTACAGAAGAAGAACTCATTGAATGGAATAAGTTATCGAGATTTAAAATATTAGTCACAGAGCGGATGAAATCGCTAAAAAAACAATTTGAATTTAACAGTAGAAAAGAGGAGAACTAATGACTAAAGTTATTGCGTTACTAAATATGAAAGGCGGTGTTGGTAAAACAACATCCAGTATCAACATTGCAACAGGATTCGCGAACAAAGGAAACAAGGTCTTATTAATCGACTTAGATCCACAAGCAAACTCGACTGATATTTTATTAGATATAACCCAGGAAGAAGCATTTCTAAATAATGACATTATCACGGCCATCGAAAATCGAGATACCAAGACACTTGATGTATTGCTTGAACAAATCGTTTCATATCAACACAAAGAAATATTCATCGATCAGATGCTAATGGATGATAGTCTAACATCTACTTATCAAACAAAATTTGAGAATCTACATGTGATTCCATCACGACTTGAATTAGCTAACGTGGAAAAATCAATTCGTAACGGTAATGAAGCGATGCACTTACGACTCTTTAATATTATCGAAAAACTTAAAGAAGAATATGATTACATTTTCATTGATTGTCCACCAATCATCAACGTTTTAACCATTAATGTGATAAACGTCGTAGATGAAATCATTGCACCAATTAAAATCGATAAGGGAGCCGAGAAAGGCTTGTTAATGACGATTAGAGAATTATTGGCCATTGCTAACAGCTATCGTTTACAAATCCCAGTACGGCCACTATTCACAATGGTAAATAGAAACAACACAGACCGAGATCGACTTAAAGCGATTTCTACTTTAGATAATAGTGTAATTAAACCCATACCTGCAGTAATACGAACACAAGCAAAGGCAATTACACAGTCCGGATATGATAATAAAGTTGTTATTAATAATCCGAAATTCAAAGTAGGCGGAGATTACCAGGAAGTAGTGGATTACTTAGATAAAGAATGGAGTGAAAAATAATGAGTATCTTTGACAATATGCTTAATGAAGAAACTAAATCTTATGCAGCGTCCGAAACCATGAAACTGCAGTTAAACCAAATAGAAACTAATCCATTGAATAATGCACCCATTGAGGGAATTGAAGAACTTGCGGAATATATTAAACAGGATGGATTAAAAGAGAAATTAAGAGTCTATCAAATTTCAAATAATAAATATCGCTTATTATCCGGAGAACGGAGATATAGAGCGTGTCAGTCAATTGGAATTAAAACAGTTGAAGTAATTGTAGTACCTCAGCCAGAATCGGAGGGTCAGGAACTTATCGAAATTGATGCATCGAACGAAACGCGGGCACAGACCGAAGAATTTTTAAACTCTCGGATTCAGTTGTTGGCCAAAGCATACGATCTTGAAAAAGAGAATGGAAATATTCCTACAGGCACATTAAAACGTGATTGGATTTCTCTAAGAATGCACGATAAACTTTCACCCCGACAAATACAAAACTATCTATCAGGAAACGTAAAAGCATTGCAAGAAGAACCAACAACAATCAAAGAGGAAAAAGACTTTGATATTGAGGCTGAAGCAAATAAAAAAATCAAACAACTTATTAAAATTTACGATTGGTACTTTGAAAATAGAGAGTTACTTCAAGATGAAACAAATGCAAAGTTGAGAAGTCGATTTAAAGATTTGAATGATCTAGGAGAATACTAATGAGCAGTAAGATTAATGTTGAAGAATTAATGGCAAAAGAAGAACAACTAACGCTTGTTAAAGAATCGGATAAAATGTATCAATTTAAAAATGATGATGAACGTCTCTCATTTGTAGAAGACAAAAGCAATTGGAAGAAAATATATGCAAATTCAAAATTCAATTGTAGAATCTCAATTCTTACAATTAAGAGTTTTAAATTCATTCGCTATGAAGTTTTGGCGGATCAGCCAAGTTGGTATCAAAAAGGTGGACAACGTTGGGTTAAAGATAGTACCAGGAGAATACTTGATAATAATACACAATCACTTGAGACCTATACTGATTTACAAATCGTAGCGTTGCTGAAACAGGAACGCAACAATCTTTGAACATGGCAATCATTGCCATTTAATAAAAAACGGAGGAATTTAACATGAAAAACAATACACGAAGAATACTACATGTTTTACTTAAAATACTACTTTTCATCCTAGCTATACTTCCTGCTCTATTACTTATCTGGTTCTTGTACTACAAAAATATTCTTTTTGCTAAGAATATCATTGATGCAATTTTATCGTTTGTAGGTGTTGTATTAGCTAGTAAGGGATTTTGGATATTAGTAATCGCGTACTTCGTGTGGTTTGGATTGTTTTTCCTGGTAAATCAACTCGTAAAGAAAACAGGAAAGAAAAAAAAGTAGGGGGAATTATTTATGAAACAAAAAATAGAAAGAGAGTTCCATAAAATCATTTCCGAACAAGATCATAATATGAGTTTACGTTTACTTATGAGAGAAGTTGATACCTATGTCCATATGTCCGAATACAAGACTGATAAGGCGTTGAGGGCACTCTTACAACATAACAATGCTGAACTTGCTGGATTACTTAATTTACCAATAGTTGTATATAATCGTAAACTTAAAGATTTTGATTTTTCTACACATGAACTGCACACAATGATTAAACATCTAAATTTGCACATTACATAACTGGCTAAAATATAGTGCAATAATAGAGCCCATCAATCCATCTTCATATCATACTCCTTCAAACAACAATGAAAAGAATGGTGGGTTCTGCTATTGCACTATGACTGATAAAAGTAACATGGCAATCATTGCCATGTAGGGAGGGTACATGGATTTAATTAGTGAAAGAAAGGTAACGGATATCATCAATAACGTTGAAGATGGATCTATGACAACAGAACAAGGCTTTTCAATATTTGCGAATTATCTGTATGAAGCAAAGTTTAAAGGACAACTATACCTGGATGAAGAAAAATATATAGTATTCAGACATGGCAAACGTGTCGAAGACTATATGAACTCAAACAGTAAATGGTTTATCTCAATGCCGGAAGGTAGTAATTATTCAGAAGAAACAAGAATATCTTACATCCAGGATCTTATTGAAGAGGACGATAAAATGCTTCAGATTCTCATTAAAGAATTTAATGAAGGAATCTTATTACCTGAACAACGAGAAATATTTTGGATGAGATATATTCTTAAAAACAAAACCACTAAGATTATCAGTTTCTTTGAATTACATACTGTAAAGTACTATAAAATTCTTGACGAAATTAATGAAGCCGTTTCATACATCTGGTGTTTGTCATACGGCAGTGCGTTGAAATACATTGAATATCGGGCAAATTGCCTTAAACACACATTTTCACATAATGATTTTAAATGTAATCGCTTACAATAGCCAAAACTTAAAATAACTGCCCAATAAATATGTTATAATTTAGCTACCAACCGTAGGTGGTTGTACCAAAAGCCAAAAATTAAGGCGTATAACATATAAGTTATGCGCCTTTTATTTATGCAAAAAAAGGAGAAATTATGGATTCAACAGAAATCATCGTGATCGGTAGTATGCTAATAATTGGATGTATGTTAATTGCAGTATTTGCGCTCTATCAAAACAAAACATATATAAGTAAAACAAACTTTATGACACCATTTAAGTTAAAGTTCCATGAGCTTGTGCTATTTATCGTGTATCTAATGATCTGTGCATTTCTATCAAATGTATTGAAAAGTTTACAATCTTACTTTATATACTTGATTGTATTATGTATTATTATTGTAGGAATGCTTATTGCATATATTTACTTTGGAGTTAAAAAGACGAAATTGATGATGACTGAATTAAAAAAAAATACAACATGGCAATGATTGCCATGTAGGAGGATAGAATGGAAAAATTGAAGAAATGGTTGGAACCAACAAAAAATAAAGTGATCGCAGGGACGGTATCAGTTCTAGTAGTTGCGATAATAGTAGTTGCTGTTGTACTTCTACAAAAACCAACACCAACGATTAAATTCAAAGACGATGCTGTGTTTGAAAAATATACTTATTTGGATCAAGAGATGATTGAATCCCAAATAGATAAAGATAATAGTAATTACACATCATTTGAGTATGAATTTATTAAAGATGGAGAGATTGTATCATTTGATGAAATTAAAAAAGAACAAATTTCAACTTATGTTGAAAAGAATGAACTTGAAAAACCTCAACCATCTGAGAAAGACAATACAGAGATAATGGCACTACTTGAGGCAAAAGATAAAATGCCACTTGTTCAAGATGTCGATATAAGATTAACCGTAACGTTAGATAGTGGAAAACAATCAATGGTTGATTACACAATAAAGCCAACGGATACTGTTCCATTAGTTGTAAAAATTGTTTATAACGATATTGAAATTAAAGATGGAGATAAAATTGTAATAGATATAAACGAAGACATCATGAACTTATTAAACTTATCAGCAACAGATATACGGTTTGGAAAAGAAATACAGATGAAGTCCATGGCGAGTTTAAATGAAAAAGATGAATATACTGAAGTTAATTTTGAATTCCAGACAACAGATGGTTTAGAACTAACCAAACCAAGTGTTTATTTTTATACTAAAGATTTAGCAAATCTATCCGAAGCGGAAGTAAAAGAAATTAAATCACTAGGTGTTGTTAATGTTGATACCGTTCAAGTCAAAGAAGAACTTCCAAAAACAGGTAATGACGAATCTGCAAACAACAACGGTAATACAACAAATTCAGGTAACGAAACGCCACCTGTAAATACGGGTAATGACTCACCATCCAACACCGGGGGTTCATCAAATAGTAATAATGAGACCCCACCAGCAAACAATGGGGGCGGATCTACTGCACTGTGCCCTAATGGTTCAAATCCTGAGTTGCCTTGCGATGCACCGATTCACCAACATACTGCATATTCTAAAATGTTAGTTGGGTACAGTTTTGCTGAAGCTGACTCTTGGGCAGAAGATATTGCTGATGCTCGAATCTGGAATGGAGTTAAAATAGGAAGTTACGAAATTTATGAAGTTAAGAAAAACGACCACAGTTCTTACGGATATGTAGTTTACTTTAATGACTATAATGGAAATGTAATTTTATAAAATCATAAAGAGAGGTTAAACTCTCTTTTTTTATTACATGGCAATCATTGCCATGTAGAGAGGAAAAACTAATGAAACAATATCGAGAAAGACCACCTTAAAGATAAGACAGCAGAGGCTGTCTTTTTTTATGCATTAAAAATGTTTGTAAGGAGGACAATATGAAAACAAACAGAAAAAAAATTACAGAATTAATGAACAAAATTCTAATCTCTGCACTAACCATTCTTGTTAGTGTCACGTCATTCACAGTAGATATTAGTGCAAATGAAGAAGTCTATCGTAATGAAGACGTAATGATTAATGTTGAACGAAAACAAATAAGCGATAATACTGAAACTGAATTACTATTCAGTGTGAAGCATGACGAAAACGTACAAATTGAAGATATCAAATTAGGTGATCTTGAAGTCGAAAAAGTTGATGGCGATTTACCTAACACTTACAAATACAAATCAGTCGTTGGTATTGACGGTAATTTCAAATTTACAGTTAATTATTCAAAGACTTTATTAATCGAGACGGACGATAGTCAAAAGACAATCGAACGTAAAGATAAATTTGATTTCAATGTAATTGTTGAACCACCACTTATTGATATCGAAGAACAAAAAGAAGTAGTCGAAGTAAGTGAACCTACTCCAGTTGAACCTAAACAAGATCAACACCTGCCTAAAGAAGAGCAAAGAGTAGAACCAACAGAAGTTGAAAAGAAAACAGAACAAATTGATATTGAAGAGAATAAGAATATTAATACAGAATTCGATGGAAAAGGTCGTTCGATTTTCCAAGTTAATGGAATGATGCGAGCAGGAAATATTAGTAAATCAGACATTCCTTATAAGTACCATGTAGTAAAAATCAGTGACCCTAGTTATGAATATTATGATTATCAATATGCTAATTTATCTGTAGATGGCGAACATGCTATTTGTCTTGACCCATCCACTATGGTTACGTCATCAAAATATGACCCAACTGCTGATTTTGACAGCCTAAGTAAGTCATTACAAAAACGACTTATCTTAATTGGAAATTATGGTTACAAGTATTTTGGAACACAAAAACATATTCTTGCAGAAACAACTCTTGTATGGAAAGAAAAAGGATGGTCTACTAAATCTTGGAAAGATATGAGTGGAAACGTAATTGATATAAGCCAAGAGATTGCAGATATTGAAAATGCTATTTCTCACCACTATGACCGACCATCATGGAATGGTACAACTAAAAATGTGAATGTCGGTGATGTAATAGACTTATCAGATGCTAATCTGAAAGGATTTACTGTTATAGCTGATAGCAATATTGAAATTGTTCAAAACAGTGGTTCAACTCTCAAGGTTAAACTAAAAAGTGGAACGAGTGGAGGAATTAATTTAAAGAAAAAATCTAATCTTAAAGATGGAACACCAATTATCTACAAATCTCCCAATTCTCAGGATTTATTAGTTGCCCGAGTAAAAGACCCTATCTATGCAGATATTACTCTTAAGGCTAATAAACATACTGTAGTGTTTGAAAAAGTTGATGCGGTTAATAATTCAATTAAATTGAATGGAGCAACAATTCGTGTTTCACGTAGTAATTCAGTAGATGCAAACGGTTTTATGAATGCACCAATTCATTGGGATTACTCTACTGGAAGTAATGGATTAACAACTGCAGATAAATTTGGTGATATTGGCAAGACTTACTACTATCAAGAAGTGAAGGCACCAAACGGCTATTTAGTAGACAAAACGATCCGTTCATTTACTGCTCAAGGTGGTATTACAAGTACATTTACGATTCAGGACAAAAAACCTTTAGGAGAGATTGTTATTCATAAAAAAGACAATCACGGGAATGCACTTGTAAATGTGGTATTTGATATTAAGAATGCAAGTAATAGTGTTGTCGGTACTGTTACGACAGATTCCAATGGTAAAGCTAGTTTAAAACAATTACCTTTAGGCGACTATACAATTGTAGAAAAATCAGTACCAAGCGGAATCGTATTAGATAAAACGGTTTATAATGTTTCAATTAAGTATAAGGATCAAGTAACCCCTGTAGTTATTGTTACAAAGAACATTCAAAATAAATATCAACGTACTGATATTACATTAACGAAAGTTGAAAACAATTGGGATACAACATTCCCACAAAACAACGGCATCGTATTAAGTGATGCAGTAATCGAACTTTATGCTAAAACTAATATTTATGAAGGCAGTAAATTAATTTATCTTGCAGATACATTAATCGGAACTGAAACTACAAATGCGAATGGTCAAGTAACATTCCATAATTTACCACTTGGTGACTATTATGCTAAAGAAAAAGCAGCGCCTAATGGTTATGTACTATTTAATGGTCAGTGGGATATTTTAGTTAAATATGATGGATCAAACCCAAGTGTTGAAATCATTAAAAACGGTAAAACTGTAGATAACCAAGTTATTTATGGTAAGGCAACTTTGATTAAACAAGATACAGACCGTAAATTGCTTGAAGGAGCAGTTTTTGGATTGTTTACAAAAGATGGCCAAAAACTTGCTGAACTAACAACAGATAAGAATGGAATGATTGTAACACCGGACTTACGTTATGGTGATTACTACTTTAAAGAACTCCAAGCACCTATTGGATATATCTTAGATGAGACAGAAATTCCATTTACAGTATCGGAACATCAATCAATGCAATATATCACAGCACCAAACGAACCAATTCAAGCAAAACTACTCGTTAACAAATATGATAGCGAAACATTATTACCACTTGCAGGAGCTGAGTTCCAAATCTTCAGTTACGATAAAAATGAGATTGTAACTGTTAAATACCAAGATGGTAAAAATGTTGTTGAAAAAGATACTTGGATTACAGATGAAGATGGTCAATTCTTAATTGAGGCATATTTATCCTACGGACGTTACAGTTTAATTGAAACTAAAGCACCTGAAGGATATAACTTAGTTGACCCTATTGATTTTGAAATTGACGAGAACCAAACATATCAAACGATTGAGATCATTGGTAAAGTCCTTGAAAAAGATGTTGCTAACCGACCAATTCGCTCTGATGTTGCAGTGGCCAAAGTTGATGCAGTATCAAAAGAATACTTACCAAACTTTGAATTTAAGGCTATTAATATGACAACAAAAGAAGAGTTCAGTGGTATTACTGATGTAGATGGTATTGCATACTTTACTCAACTTAAATATGGACGCTATATGTTTACAGAATTTAAAGTTGATGGTGAATATTTGATTGACCAAACACCACAGTTCTTAGATATTATTGAAGATGGTATTGTTTATGAATTAACTTTTGAAAATTACAAGCCAACAGGTGATATTGAAGTCATCAAGGTAGATTACAAAGACGGTAGTCCTGTAGCGGATGCAACATATGGATTATTTGATTTAAACGGAGATGTTGTCACAGAAGTTAAAACAAACGAAAAAGGTATTGCTAAATTTAGCGATATTGCACTAGGTGACTATGTTCTCAAAGAAACGGTCTCACCTAAAGGTTACCTCATCGATGAAACTGAATACCCAGTAAGTATTCAATATGTTAATGAAAAAACACCCGTTATTTATGTAAAACAAAACGTGGTTGAAATGAGAGAAGTTGAATTAAAAACAAGTGCATCATTCACGGAACGTGAAAAGGATGAACCAAATATCATAACAATTACAGATAAAGTAGCTTATGAAAACTTGATTATCGGTAAAGAATATCGCGTAGATGGATATCTCATGGATAAAGAAACAAATCAACCAATCTTAATTGATGGCCAACGTATCGAGGGATCTACAACCTTTACTGCAGAAAAACATGACGGTACTATTGATGTTCTCTTTACATTCGACCAAAATAAACTATCGACAAAATCAATTGTTGTCTTTGAAGATATGTATGAAGAGGGTCAACTCATTGCAGTTCATAATGACATTAATGATATTGATCAAACAGTTGACTTAATAACAGTAAGAATTACAAAACTAGATTCTGTTTCCAAGAAATCATTAAAAGGCGCAGAGTTTACAATGTACGATACTGAAGATATGGTTATCGATGTTCAAGTAAGTGATGATAGCGGTATTGCAGAATTTACAATCTTTGCGGGAGAAGTTGTTCGAATTAAAGAAACGAACGCACCTGAAGGTTATATCTTAAGTGATGAAGTAATTGAAATTGATGCATCCAAAGACATTAACGGCAATCTCTACTCAGTTGAGTACTTCAACGATATGTTACCAGTTGTCGTTTTACCTAAAGCCGGAGTAGGAATGAGCGGATCACTTTCCTTTGGTGGAGTCAGTGCACTCTTGGGTGCAATTTCACTCTTAATCTCAAAATTGAAAAAGAAGAAAGAAACAGAAGAACATTTAATCGAGACAGTAAGTTCAATTAAGCGAAAGGGTGATGTTATCACCATTGTTGATACACAAGAAGTTTGCTATTTTAAAGAAGGTATTGAACACATAACTGCAGATGATTATTCTGTAGCATTTGATTATTATGGACGTGCCATTAAATTAGTGTGTGCAAACAAGGAACTTATTCATTATTTGTTGGAAGTATTAAAAATGTAGGACAACATGGCAATCATTGCCATGTTGTTTTATTTAGAAAAGAGGTGCCCATATTAAAAAGAAAATTATCATAATTGCGATTTCATTATTATTCCTTACCGGATGTAGTTGGAATCCATTTGAACAAGAGCCAAAACTAGAATTCAAAGACAATCCAGTATCTGCAGAATACGGAAAAGAATTGGTTCTTACAGATTTAATCAAAAGTTCTAAGTATGATGAAATATTTGTAAGTGAATATGATCCATTAAAATTAGGGGAACAATCCATTGTCTATAAACTTATTAGAAATGGTAAAGAAAAAGAGTTTACATTAGTCATTAATAACGTTGATACACATCAACCACATTTTACAAAAACCACGGATGAAATACTAATCATGGAAGGGAGCACATTTGATATTAAAAACTATTTTGAAGCAATTCACGACGTGGATGGGAAACTAGAAATAACACTTAAGGAAAAGGCAGATAAATATAAACCTGGTGTTTATGTCATGACTGCAGAAGCCGAAACGAAAAACGGAAATAAAATTGGTACTAATTTCACCTTAGCTGTGAAGAGTAAAGAAGAATATGAAAAAATCGTTGCCAATGTGACACCTAAACCAGTAGAAGAACCTGCAGATAAAAACGAAGGGAATCAATCGGGAGCGGGGAGTACAACTGAGAAACCTGTCATAGTTCAAGAGACACCTCAAGCCAAACCTGAAGAAAGACCTCAAGCCATTCCAAAATCAGAAAGACGCTTATATTTATTTAGTGATGGTTACAATGTTCAAACTGCACCCAGTGCTTGTACCAGTGATTTAAGTGCTGCTTACAGTAATGGATGGGGTGGTTCGTGTCTGCCTTACTATGGTGACAACCATGAATTTGCGGATCCCATTGGAATGGAACTCAATATCTTTGATTAAAATAACCTCGTAAAAAGGAACATGGCAATCATTGCCATGTAAAAGGAGTTGATAAAATGAGTCAAACAAATAAATCGAATTTTACTGAATTACTAGAAAGCTTAGGGATCCTGGAAGGAGAGTTAGATACTGATGACTGAGAAGAATAAGACGACATATAATGCCCGTCAAGAGTTTGCAAAACGTGTTCAACAATCTATCCTTGATGCACTTGAAGAAGAACGTATCCCTTGGGAATCACCGGTTACTAAAAACTTTATGGTTCCCATTAATGCTATTACCAATAAGCAATACCACAATGTTAATGAAATGTTCTTAACAATGAATGCAACCTTGAACGGATATAACGATCCAAGATGGATTACCTTTAAACAAGCAAAAGAACAAAATTGGTATATAAAAAAAGGTGCTAAATCAGTACCAATCATTTTTTCAAGTATTGTTGACAGACGCACTCAAAAACCTGTTACGAAAGAAATGACGGAAAAAATGACTCAAGAAGAACTTACAGAACTTAAAGCGAATACGTATATTAAATCAAGAATGTATCATGTTTTTAATGCTGAACAAGTTTCGGGGATCCCAAAACTTGAAGCACATCAAAAGATACAACCCATCTATAAACAAGAAACAATCGAAAAAATATTGAAAGACTTATCAAAAAATTTAGATGTGAACATTAATTATCAGAATGTACCGAATGCATATTACAACTTAGTGGCAGATGATATCACAACGCCACCAATGGATCACTATTCATCGTATGAAAAATATGCATCAACATTGCTTCATGAGTTTGTTCATGCCACAGGACACGAGAAACGGCTTAACCGTACCATGGTTGGAAACATGGAGAGTAAAGAATATGCAACTGAAGAATTAGTAGCTGAACTATCAGCTACCTATTTATCGGCATACATCGGTATTGAAAAAGAACTCAGTCAGTATGAAAACCATAAAGCATATTGCCAGAGTTGGTATCAACGGATTAAGGACAATCCCGATTTATTGATCACTGCTCTTGCGCATTCTGCAAAGGCACAAAGTTACATCATTGAACAAGGCGGTATTGAATTAATACAACCAAAACCAAAACTTGAACTTAATACGGATACGCTAAAGGCCACCGTACAAATTGAAGATTATGCAGTGGATGTTTTAGGTCTTACACTGGTTCAAGAAGGGAATCATAAGTCTTTTAAAGAACATGATAGTTGTATTGTTTATCCAGATAATTCGTTCTATCGTTTCTCACGCAATGTTGGTGGAAGTATTTTAGATTTTGTGATGCATTTTGAAGAAGTCGATTTAAAGACGGCTATCGATCGAGTTAAAAAGTATTGTCTTGATAATAAGCTGGAATTACAAGATGGAACTATCCAGGGTGAGGGTAAACAACAAGTTCGTAAAAAAGCACAGCTCGAACTTCCAGAACCTTCAGACAACAATGACAAAATTATTAAGTATCTTACGGAGGAACGTGGACTGAGCCTTGCACTTGTTGAGAGTCTTATTGATTCCAAAAATTTATACCAGGATAAAAAAGCTAATTGTGTATTTGTTAGTTATGAAAATGGATTGGCTACTTATGGTATGAAACGTGGAACGTATGGAGACTTTAAAGGGGATGTTAAAGGAAGTGTAGCCTCTAATGGATTTATTTTAGATAATGATGCAACACAAACAATCTTTACAGAAGGAATCATTGATGCTCTTAGTTTGATGGAAATGCTAGAGGATCCGGATACCTATAACTACGTTAGTGTGAATGGTGTTGGTAAATGGCACGATGTGTTCACACACTATATTGAAACGTTATCGAAGTCACAGAAAGATATCGATACCTTTATTATCGCATTTGATAATGATGAAGCAGGACAAATTGCGACCGAACAAATGACTGATTATCTGGAAGTACGTTATCCATTGTACAAGGTAGAGGTTTTAACATCTGAATTAAAAGATTTTAATAAAGATCTCATGGATGATAAACGCATAGAAACACTTGAACCAACACTTGAGTCCTTTGCATTAAGAGAACCTCAAGAACCTAATCCAAAATATATGTCGTTAACAATCAACAATGCACATTGTTTAAAAACATTTATTGAAGATAACCAAACAAAAAAAATATATACATTCCCAAAAGGGAGTCAGTATAACAAATATATCTTTACTGTAAATGCAGAACAAATTATGAACATGGATGTTAATCGAAATACAGTGACACTTCAATTTAATGAAAATGAACCAATTGCTGTTACTAAAGGAAAACGAATGGAGGGTGTGTACAAAGTCCTGGACGAACAATATATCAATGCACATGAATTACTCAGTGCTTATCGACAACTTGACTATGAGCCTGAGTCAAAACAGCATGTAAGGCTTTCTAAGAACGACATAAAAGCGTTTAGAGAGGCAATAGAAAAAAACAAGGAAATTATGCGGACTCAGATAATTAAAGACACTGACATGCTATTAAATGGCGAAGGTCACTATCTTGTTGACCGGTCATTAATCGTCGATTTGCAGAAACAAGCAATGGACTTAAATAATGATGGTATTGAAAATGCTATTAAGAATATTGAAGACCAAATGCTAGAACGGAAAAACGGACTGGAAATGAACAACAAAGCGTTAAACCTAAGTAATGAAAAAGAACCGGAACTTGAAATAAGTTAACATGGCAATCATTGCCATGTAGAAAGGAGCGTTGATGTTACAAAATAATCGTCGATACGTAATCTCGCAAGCGCGAATTAAAAAAACACCGATATTTGCATGGATTTGGTATGAATTTATATTACTTGTAGTAGGGTGTATCCTGCTCGTTGTACTTATATTTTCATGTCCATTCCCAGTCTCAGTAAAGTTTTCAACTGCATCTACAGCGGTCACAATTATTTTTGCTCTATTTGCACAAGTGGACGAGTTAGGAGGCAGTCCTTTTACTGTCCTAAAAAAACTTGCTAAATATTATTTTGGTACACGTCACTATCTATATAGACCTAGAAAGGAACGATATGTCGAATGATGAGTTAATCAAAAACTATATGTTTTGGTGCATGGGAAAACGTGATGTCTTCAGTGATTTTAAATGTTTTTCCCGCACAATCAAATTTGAAAAATTTGAATTAGAAGGTGATGAAATCACCTATGAAATTGTTGAGTTTAAAGACAAAGAAACAACACTCTATGCAGTCGTCAATGACTTTGTAACACTCTATGTTACACGTGAACTTGATCTCGCAATTTCAACGTATTTAGAATTTATTACAACAATACAAAAATTAACACAGGAGGAGCATTAAAATGCCAGAATTTATGTCAAAACTATTATCACTTGTTGAAGCATCCCGAGGATGGGTTGTATCAATACTTGTACCCGTATTTATCGTATGTGGTCTCTTTTTCTCATTGATGTTTGGAGTCGCGAGTGACCAAAACAAAGGGAAATGGAAGGGAGCACTTATTTTCTTATTAGTCATTGTTATTATATCTGCAGCGATCGGATATATTATTCCTTGGTTATACTCATTCTTTGCATAGAACACAATCAAGTTAAGAAAGGAGGTACATTATTATGCTTGATTGGGTAGGACAAGCAATGGACGAACTGTGGCGCACCATTATGTGGGGCATCATGGAATTTTCTCTCGGACTACAAAGTTCATTTGTCAAAGATGTTATTATTCCTGCATCAAAATTAACATTCTTAAAATCCGATATTGTTTCATCCGGTTATGATATGTTCTCACTTGTTGCCGTAAACTTGCTAGTTGTTGTCGTTTTATTTTTATTAGTCATGGCCACAATCAAAGGAGAACTTGAAAAGAAAGTCAAACATATCATTATTGGAGCCTTGTGTAGTGTCTTACTTATTGGGGGAACAAAGCCCTTTATTCTTTGGGCTTTTGAAGGTGTGAGTGAGGCATCGATTCATGTAACATCTAATGAACAAATTTCATCGTTAGATGATGAAGTTGTACGAATTACAATCGCTGCAGCGAACCCTAAAATGAGTGAAGAGAAAACAAAGGCTTTTGTTTCAGAATTTAACCAACCTGATTTTGATTACAACCAAAAAGAAGGGAAAGACTATAAATTTACACTAAATCCATTTCCAACGATGATCATCAGCTTCATCGTTTTATTTTTATTAATCTATATTGCATTACAAATATTATTCCGTGGTTTATCCATCGGTGGTTTATTAACAATTTCACCGTTTGCTACCATTACCCTGGTTACTGATAATAACCAAGGGTGGCGATTTGTCGTAGGGCAATTTGCAAACGGATTGTTTATGACTGCCATGCAAATGTGGATCCTTATTTTCTCGATGGTATTTATAGCAGAAATGAAGAGTTCAAACTTCTTTTTACAATTACTCGTATTGATTGTAGGATTCTTATTTGTAATTCAATTCCCAACAATTGTATCCGGTATAACCGGAGGGTCACAAGGCTCACTTTTACAATCTGCACAAAGTGCTTTAATGGGTGCTAATGCGGGACGTGCTCTTATGGCGGGTGTTGTAGGTAGTGCTATGGCAACTGCTTCGGGACTAGGCAATATGTTTAAAGGTGCTTTTACCGGTAGAGGGAAAGGAACTTTGGGTAATGTTGGTAATGTAGCCAGTGCACCCTTGAGATTTGCTTCAGGTGCCATAAAAGGTGAAGGGAAAACAATTCTAGGAAATGAAGGAACGAAAGCAAACAAAATGGGCGCTAAGACGAGAAGTCAAGCATCCAATTTAATGCAGTATGGTGGACTAAAATCTTCAAGTAATAAAGAAGAGGTAGGTGATGATGGAAATAATAAAAACAATGATACTTCAAATACTAATAACTCTTCTGCACCATATGATAAACAAGAAGCGCAACGTATGACATCTCAAGACTTAAATCCGGATAAAAGAGATAGTTCAAACCCTGATGTACAACGTATGACATCAAAAGATATGAATCCAACTCATACAGAGAATCCAAAACCTCGTGAACATTATTCGGGTCAAGAATCTACTAAAGGGAGTTCGACAGGAACACGTGACGAAAGAACACAACGAAACAGTTCACGATTAAGTAACCAATACACAAAACCAACTTCAAACGATAATAAATCAACAAAATCTCCTGGTAGCAGTTCGACAACTTTACGTGCTACAGGAAGTAATAAAACACAATCAACAGGATGGCAAGGTTATCGAGACCAGGGTGTGCGAAAGACCGTTGAAAGTGAGCGCCAAAAAACAAGCGCGAATCACCGCCTTAAAGCAAGCAATAATAAACCGAAAGAGTAACATGGCAATCATTGCCATGTAGAAAGGAATAGGAATGTTAAAAAAGTTTAAACCAACGAATAAAGTTATGAATTTTAAAGTTGATGACAATCTTAATTTGATAAATAGTCAAAAAAGACTTGTTAAGTTACTTCGTGTCCATTCCGTAAATTTTGATAATTTGCGGGATAACGACCAACAAAAATATGTCGATTCATTTTCGTACATTTTGCAACAGTATCCAATTGATGATCTTCAAATATTTAAAGAAGATAAAAAATCAAATTTAGCAGACTATATGGAACAGTTTGAAATTGAGTTAAGTCGATTGGATATCAAGGATCCTAAACAGTTTGTACGATTTAAAATCTTGGAGGAGGAACGATTATTACTTCAACAACGCATCATCAATGGCGAGATTAAAGAACGTCACTTTTATATCATTGTGACGGCCAAAAACGAAGAAGAATTTGAGGCTACTCATGCGAGCCTCAAACGCTTGTTTGTGGATGAAAAAATGGATTTCGATTTAGTAGGGAAATTTGAGACACTCATTGTTCTATTCAACTACTTAAATCCAATGACATCACAATTCACATCATTACCAAAACTAGATATCAACCAAGACCATACAATTACGAATTACCTGGATATGGGTTCGTTTAGTCTTGCTGATGATGGTATCTTAAATCAATATATCGTTTCGGATGGATTGTTTCAAAAAATGTTTTACATCCATGCAACACCTGAAGAACCACCTGTAGGATGGCTTGCAACATTCATGGGGATAACGGAACTTGACTACTCAATTCATTTAAATAAAGTGGATTATGATGTGTCTCGCAAGATGTTTAACAAAACAAAATCTGCCTTAAATCAAGATATGGATAATTCACGATTAAAGGATGATGATAAGAAAAAACTAGAACAACAATACCGTGCTGTTGATAATCAACAAGATCAATTATTGTATGGACTTCAAATGTATTCAGTTGTCATTACCTTTAGAATTAAAGCAAATTCACTCGAATTACTTAAGGAACAAGAATCACGACTTATTAAGACTGTGGGTAAAGCCAGTTTCATGGTCAAACAAGGATTTGGAGAACAAAACGTTCTGTTTGAAACGTGTGCACCTATTGGTGTTAATCATTTCAATAAGACTGCTTATTCAAAAATAATTAGTTCCGATGAATTAGGATGGGGTTTTCCATTCATTAATGAAACACTGGTAGACCAAAACATGCCGATTGAAATTGGTAAGAGTTTTTCGGGTGAAGCCATTCTTTTAGATACACGGCTTAAAACAGTCTCACGTGTAAACTCAAACGAGTTTATAACGGGGGTATCCGGATCGGGTAAAACAACCTTAATTATGAACTTAATCAAGTCACGATTTGGAAGACACGAAAGACAATTCATCATCGATGTCGTAGGAAAAGAACTTGTAAATCTTACGAAAGATCTTGGTGGAGAAGTCCTGGATATGTCGAGTAATACAAGTGGTATGATTAACCCACTTCAAGTACGTATTGATTATGAAATCAAAAGCGAAGAACACGAAGAGAACGATATCGATTTAGATAATATCTATCCACTAGGATTACATCTTCTTTTCTTGAGAACATTCTTTAATCTACAGCTCGGTCAAGAAATGGATGATAAGAGTTTATATATACGTGTCATTGATACTTTGCTACTTGAGTTTTATGAAACAAGAGGGATCACAATTCACTCTACAGCACGTGATATCTTGGCCATGAAAAATGAAGACTTCCCAACCTTTTCGGAATTTTATACCTATGTTGAAATCATGAAGAAAAAATCGCTTACGGTTGATGGATTAATTCCTGCAGAGATGCTTGCGAAGACACTTGTCTTTATTCATAGTCTTGGACGTGGTGCAGAAAGTACAATCTTCTCGGGAACAACAAACATCGATCTCGATGATTCCTTACTCATGAATTTTGATATTTCACGCTTACAAGGAAAAGACAGTAACATCCTATCTGCACAATACTATAATATTATTAGTTTCACGTGGGGATATGTTATGACTCACAAGTATCCTAATTTTAAACGAATCTATGCGGATGAAGTGCATGCATTATTAAATCGAGATACACCCTATATATCGCAATGGATGCGAAAACTATCCAAGGAAAATCGTAAATTTGATTGTGGTTTAACTGCAGCGTCCCAAGAATACGCGGATGTATCACGTGGTGACTCAAGTGATGAAGGGATTTCGCTTGTTGCTAACAGCGCATATAAATTCTTCTTTATGGCTGATAATACAACTCGAAATATTTTAGCTAAAGAAAATATGTTAGATTCAGCGAACTTGGATTGGCTTGAATTTGAAGTTAAACAGGGTGAGTTTTTAATGGAATATGGAAAAGCAATTATGAAAGTAGATGGGAAAATGGAACAAGATGATCCACGATTTATTTACTTTGAGAATTTACGTTGATACAACATGGCAATGATTGCCATGTTGTTTTATTTAGAAAAGAGGTGTTGACATGGGAATGATGTTTTTAAATATACGAAGAGTTGATGTAGGAAGTAAAAACTATGCAAACATCGTAAATTATTATGGCCGTGATGAAGCGGTCGAAGTTAAAGAAGAAGATGCTATAGCGATTGATGATGTCCTGGAGAACCCAGAAGCGATTATAAATTACTATGGTCGATTTGAGGAGGATGATGGATACCCTGGGTTTGATTTTCAAGGTGGTAAAACAAATGAACAAGCACTCTATGAACTTGAGACGTTGCAACCCAAAGAAATCTATCAATCCGTTATTTCATTTAAGTCTGAGGATGCCACAAAATTAGGACTTGTAACAAAGCAAGACTTCATGATCTTGGCAAATAGTTATATTTTAAGTTGCGCGAAACAGTTAGACATAAAGCGTGAAAATCTTGTATGGAGTGGATACGTTCATTCCAATACGGAAAATCCACACATGCATATTTATTTCTTTGATAAGTCACGTATTGAACAGCCCTTATTTAAGAAACGCGAAATTTTAAAAGTCAGAAGTTCCTTAGCGAATACAATTATTAATCAAGTTGATTCTTATAAAGAAAAGGATCAAAACTATAAACGCGTAATTGAAGAGGCAAAAATGATGTTTTCAGATAAGAAAATTGATGATTTAATCGGTAGTAGAACAGTTCTTGGTCACCATAAGTTAATATCCTTAAGTGACGGAGATAAAGCCCTACTGAGAGCGTTTAAGGATTTATCCTTATCAATTCCCCTTGACGGAAGAAAAAGCGCTCTATCTTTAGAAAAATGGCATCCAGATGTATATAAACAATTAGAAGGCACACGAGAAATGATGGTTGAAGAGTTGAAATCAATGTCTATTTATAAAAATAGTTTAAATGAAATAACTGAAGCATTTGTGAGTGTTTATGGTAGTGAGTCAAAAGGCAAAGAATACTACAACAACCAGATGGATAAAATTAATCGAAGACTTGATAATGAGATTGTTAAATTTGTGACCGAACATCGTAATGAACTATTGCATCCGGATTTTGATTTTAATGATGTTCCCCTTAACTTTGCGGGTTCATTCAATAAACTTCAGTCAAGTGTCAACAAACAATTCATGCTTGGAATACAAGGCTTCTTATTTGCTATGAAACCACGTAAAGAGAAAGAGAAAGAAAGAGAGCGCGAATATGAAGAAGAAATCGACTACTAAAGAATTGATTGTCATGATCGTGGTTGCGTTTATATCAATTAATTTTTTGGTTCTATACATATCGGATTTAATAAACAAAATTCCTTTAAGAATTATTCATTATTTAAACCCTATAGCATGGTTATCCTTTTACCAAGATAAACCACAAATTTTACTTCTTTTGGCACTCGCGATAGCCGTCATATTCTTATTGTCGTGGAATAATTCAAAAGATTTTATTACAGAACATGAAGATGTTGCACGTATGGCCACGGATGAAGAAATTGATGAAGCGTTTGGAAGAATGAAAATAAAATAGTATTAAATGCAAAGGGAAAAAGGAGGGTTTATGAAAAGAAAAAAGAATTTTATACCAGAGTATGGAGGAGGGATCCCTGTAGGGTATAACGAAAAGAAAGATGAATACTTATATGAACGACTTGATTATCATTCTGGTGTTGATGGAGCAACAGGGATTGGTAAGACAACGCGTATCTTTATTCCTGCAGTTTACATAATGGGGCAACATAAAGAGAACATGATTATTTCGGATAATAAACGTGAAATCTATTCAACAACCAAGAAGTATCTTGAAAAGCAAGGCTATGATGTGCGTATTGTAGATTATCGTAATCCAGAATACGGTGATCGTGTCAATTTACTTCAAGAAGTCATTAATCATGTTGATGAAGGTGATTTGGATTCAGCGCAAATGGAGGCAATCGATTTAGCTGCATCCTTAATCCCACGTTCAGAAAACGAAACACCGATGTGGGGTGACGGTTCCGAAAGTGCAATTGCTTCAGTCATTCTAGCAATTTGTTTAAGAAAAGATTTTCCAATCACAACGAAATCGATAAGCAATGTTTTTAATAACATTATTCAGCTAGGAAAATCTGAACAAGACGGGTCAATACTTGATCGTTACTTCAATTCACCAAAGCGAACACAAATTGAAAAGATTGCCTTTGGGAACTATGGCATGTCATCGTCAAAAGTACGGATGTCATTCAATACAATGGCAACGTCATCCATTCGAGAATATAGTTATGAAAAAGTTAAAAAACAAACGTCATATAGTGATTTTAATCTGAGAGATTACACCAAAACCGACAGTAAGCCTTTTGCTTTATTCATTGTTTCCCCCGATGAAAAAGACAGTATGAATCGTATGGCACCAGGTCTTGTTGAATATTGTTATCGTGTATTGGTTGATGAATCCAATCGATGTGATAAAAGTAAACTTCCAACGCGATGGCATTTCTTATTGGATGAATTTACGAATAATGGTAAGTTCAAGAATTTCGTGCAACGTCTAACCTTGTCACGTGGACGTAATATTTTTTATCATCTAGGTTACCAAGGAACACCTCAAATTCAGTCTTTGTATGGCGAAAAAGATACTCAATCAATTCTTGATAACTTAGGGATCCGTATTTGGACGGAATTTGCAGACCAAACAGAAATTAAAGATTTCCAAGAAAAGACAGGACACTTAGCCGTAGTATCTTCAACTCAAACAGAAAACTCGAGAGGCTTATTTGATATTTCTTTAAATAAAAATAGCTATCAATATAATTCCTCAAGAGTCCCAATTTTTAAAAATGAATACTTGACGACATTAGGGATTCCCGATGCAGTCGCTAAACGAAGAAGTATGTATGCATTTAAAACAATTTTACCCGTGTGGATGGATACGGGACTTGTGAATGTTTTTGAGAAGACAAACAATAACGAAATCTATCCACGTATTGAGGATGACATAACTGAGTATTGGAAGTTATTACCTGATCCAATGGCTAATTTATATAAACCTCAACCAGACATCGACCTTGAGCCTATTGATTTTTACGATAACGAGTCTGAAAATAATGTAGACCTACCAGATAACGAAAACTATTAACATGGCAATCATTGCCATGTATCTTGAATTAATATCGAAAGGAGTAATTATGGAAATATTAAATTTTTTAAATGACAGTGATAGATATCAAATGGGACTTATAGCTAGTCATGTTAGCGATCTCATTCACGCACCATCATTCGTAGATTTTATTATTCTTGATAATGATGCAACATTGAGTGATGCTCACACCTGGTACTACGTTGATTTAATTACTGCAGTAAATCCGGAAGTGGAAGTTGCTGTTATGATTAGTGATTTTGAACACCGCGATAAATTAATGACGTTACTTACTAAAAAAGATATTGATGTTATTACAATCAATAATGAGTATGTTGAAGATTATCAACCAACGATAATCCCCAAGTGGCGGATCATAAAGAAACGGAAACTGGCTAAAAAGAACCAGGAAAAATTTTACGCGTTACGTACAATGACAGAAATCCCAACAAAACAAGGATTAATTAGTAAATGGAAAGCCAAAAAGAATGAGAGTGACTTCGAATGAAAAAGTCACTTGGAGTCAGTTTAAGTGCAGTCATTCTCTCATTGGCCATTCCTGTATTATTTTTAATGATGATGTCTTCAGCACTATCTCAAACAACAACTGGAATCATGGCCGATTCACAAGGCGATAGACAGTCATTCTTCGATTTATATTACCGAGAACCCATTATGAACACTCAGAAAGAAAAAAATGTGCTGGTGCCGTTTGGATGGCTTTATGGCGCAATGTGGTATAACAACCCTAACGAAATATCTCAAGGAAAAGTAAATGAGATGATTAAATATGCTTATGTATGTGATAAGGAATGTAAACTTGTTTCCCTTGATGAATTTGTAACGGCCGTTAAACCACATTTGTCGGATAAAGAAGTCACTATAGATGAATTGAAGAAAAACATCCAATTGTTTGAAGATTCTGACCAAATATACTTTGGTGATATTCCATCTAAAATGAGTGATTACAAAGGGCTCGAAATGGCATTACCTTTGCCCAGTAATTCATACCAAATCACTGCACGTTTTGGAATGTATGATCCTTGGGGAACTGGAGATTGGCATATGCACAACGCAATTGATTTAGCACCCAATGATGGACAAGAAGGTCATCCTTTATATAGTATGATTGAAGGAACAATATCTGGAAAAGGATATGATGCGAATGGGTGGGGAAATTACATCGTAGTACAAAGTAAAAAGTATCCAGAATTTAGCATTCGATTTGCACATATGCAAAAACCAAGTTCACTAGTTATTGGAGAATCAGTTAAAATCAAACAAAGTATTGGTTTACTGGGTAATACCGGAGACAGTGCTGGAGCACATGTTCATGTGGAGTTTATAGAAAATGGAAAGAGATTTAATCCAGAATTGGTTTTTGGTTTTTGATTATTTTTATCTTAATATTGTATAGTTGATATTAAAATGCGTTTAAGTATAATAAGGGTATAACCATGGGGAGGTAATGTAGTGGGGAAAATAGAAGTCTATATCGGTCCAAATGGATTCGGGAAAACAACTAAACTCAATACACTGATTGATGATTTAATAAATAACGGGATATCGGAACGCGAAATTTTTTATATGCCTGCTGAGATTTACTTAGATGATGAAATTAAAGAAACAGATACCAGCACTACACGGTCTAAGACAATGGAGTTTCTACTAACTGATATTTTAGATACTGATAAGATTAACGCAGAATTTGAGAAAACAAAAAAAATGTATGAACAAGAAATTGAAAAGAATAGTAATCGGGTAAATGGAGCTTTTGACGAAGTTGCAAAACTTAATGGTAATGAGATAACCAGTGATATTATTGAGATAAATAAAAAAATATCAGTAACTAAGCCTATCCAAATTAATTCTAAAGAGTTTAAAGCAAAAATCGGTTCGGGTCAAAAATACTATTTCTTTCTACAACTTTTAAAAGAGAGTAATAAGAAGTACATATTTATTGATGAACCAGAACAATATTCGCACCCAACACTTTTAAACAAAATTGCGAAAGTTATTAACTCATTAGTAGAATCTGGTAAAAGTGTATATATAGCGAGTCATTCACCAAGATTGTTGTCGATGTTAAACTTAGAAATTTCTGATATTAAGATTATCAATGATCATACACATAAAGCTAAAACAATTAGTATTTCTAATAATATTGAGAAACTAGATAAAACGTTTGAAAAAGTTAAAGGAAGTTGGCCAGAAGTTCATAGAAATTATTATGAAGAAATACATTTGAGAAAATATATTAAAGAATACTACTATAAGGATTTTTTAGAAGCACTCTTTACAAAAAATGTAATACTATGTGAAGGTAATTCAGATAAAGTTTTTATTAATAAAGTTCTTTCTAAAGCAGACAAATTGTTTGAAGATTATCATATCTTTATGACAAATGGCAAGTTCAATATGCCTATATTTGTAGAGATATTCCTTGCATTGGAGATAAATACCTATCTGTTCTATGATGATGATACAAATCTTATAAAAAATGATAAAGAAAAATTAGAGAGCAAATTTTATATGCAGGGACATGACTTACTCAATGACTATTTTAAAGATAGATTAGGCTGTAAGTGCTACGGATTTGAAGGGTGTTTAGAGAAAGAATTAGTTAAAAAAAATATGGAAAAAACCGTGTCAAATAAATTACTTGAATTTTTAGATAACTGGGAATTCGAGACTAAATATGATATTTTTAATTTTTAATATGATATAATAGTAATGGTTATCAGCGACCAAGGGGAAGTTCCAAATGCTGACAATTGTAAAGAGGTTGAAACCTCAATAAAAAATTAGAGTGCCCCTCATTAATCTGTGAGGGGTTTTTATTTTATTAGACACGTAAATCGTGTCTTTTTTATTACATGGCAATGATTGCCATGTGGAAAGGAGCCGTAATGTGGGTACAAATAAATGAGGAGTATTTAAATTACTTAAGAGAATATGGGGATACACGAGTTCCGAATCAAGACTATGGCGAGCATAAATTCAAACCCTTTTTTCCTGTATTTGAATTAAAAAATACAGGAATTGTTTATGTAGCAAACGTTGGGCATTATAAAGCAACAGAAAGGATGATGGAAGACACGATAGATTTTAAGAAGATACCAGGAAGTCATAATAACTATATCGGTGTTGTTCATTTAAACATGATGTTTCCGGTACCTAAAGATCAAATTAAAAAATATGATTATAAGATGATTGAGGAGAAAATGTCCTGGGGATCTAGTTTTGATTTTAAGAGGCATCTTCCAAGATTTCAACAATATGAAAAACGGGTAAAAGAAAAAGACATCGCCTTATCCGCTATGACAATTTACGAAATAAAAAATAAAAAATTAGATCCATACACGTCAAGACGAACCTTGCCGTTTTTAAATTTAGAGGCAAAACTCGTTGAGTATCAAATTAATAAATACATCAAAAACGAGCTATTACAATCTGAAAAAATTGAGGTTGAACGAGAAGGAAATGACTTTCTGATAAATCATAAAAACAATGTATTTAAAGTAACCTATAACGAAATTAAGGATGTAGAGAAGTTGTATGAATATGTATCGTTAGGCAAAGCGCCCGATTTAGATATAGAGTTGTAATTGTTTGTTTGAAGTCGCAAAGCGACCTAGTTTTTTGCACGCGGGGTGCGTGCATTCTTTGGGAAAGACTCTTCTGCAATTAAGGCAAATATCTATTTGTTGTAAGGCAGTAGAGCCTTTCTTAAAATCGCGCTTGCTAACGCAAGCGAAAAATACCAAATTGGAGTTTTACACCCTTTAGGGTGTCCAATTTAGTATTAGCAGGATAAGGGGCGTAACTTATGGTGTCCCATAAGTTACTTGTAGCAAATCGCCAGTGGCGATTTCGAGGGGCAGTTTTGGTAACATTGTGCGACATTTTGACATAAAACAATAATAAAAAGTGCGACATATGGACTTTTGCGACTTTTTATATGTTATTGTCGCAGTATTTTGTAATTATAATCGCGACTTTGCGACAGGAGGAAATATGAACGAATTAAGAGAAAAATTAATAAATAGAATGGAAAAAGAAAAATTGAACGTTTCTGAAGTATCTAATATTACTGGATTAAATAGAAAAACACTACAACGATTTTTATACACAAGTACAAACATTTCTAAATCAACTTCAGCTACACTCTCTGGATTTGTTGATTATCCAGGTAAATATAAAGAGGTTGAGGAAATGATTAATGTAGGTCAAGTTAGGATTCCAAAAGCACATTATGAATATCTAAAACGTCATGCTGAAGAAGATGGAGTCTCTGTGATCGAGGTGTTAAGAAGAGTAGTAGAAAATGTTGTCGAGAATGACTATTTATGGAAATCATTTGATGAACATTTAAATATTACTGAACGAGCTTTAAAAACGACAATGAGTAAAACGATGATTCCTTTTATTAGACAACAAGATAAAGAAATTGCATTTATTGGAAATTATGTAATGTACCTGGAGGAACTCATATTCCGACTATGTTCTAAAGACCACAGTGATAAAGAATTTAGAAAAAGTATGAAGGTGATTAAAGATAGCATGTTTGAGATTGGTGACAACAAGCGATATAAAAGAACGAAGAAAGTGGACTAGCCGATTGGCTGGTTTACTTTTTTTATTTTGTAAAAGATGACTCGAGCCCTTGGTTCCCGTACTCTAACATACGTTCCAAGAAAATCAAAATTCGCAAATTTTTTATGAGTAATGCGCTCATAAAAATTTTACTCTCGAGCAATGCTGCGCGCGTCAGATTATTTTTAAGGTTCATTCACTGCGTTCATACTCCACCCGCACTCGTGCGAATTCCGTCCTTAAAAATAATCTTCCTTTTCCGCTTGCATTGTTTTGATTTTCTTTCCACGTCTGTTTTCATTTAGTCACCAAGGGCAAAGATAAAAACTTGGTAGAAAGGAGTATGTATCATGAGCAACGCTAATTGTATGAATAATGATGAAGTAAGTGAACCAATGATTGAAATACCACTTGGTTTATTTCTAGCACTTGTGAATGGTAATGTAGAAGTAAAAGTAACTGAAATCGCGATATGCGGAGAAAAGGAAAAGGTAAACTAATATGAACTATTTTATTGCAAAAGAAATTGAAACAGGATATGAAGGACTTTATGAATACAGTGGAAAAATCAACAAGAAAGATTATGTTGTTATTCCTAATTGTAGTGATGAACCGGTTACTGCAATTGTAGTTAAAACAGTTAGTCGTTATAATGCATTGACATCTAATGAAACACCACAAGCAATTATTGATACGATTGATGTTAAAGGGTGGCAACTTCGTAGAGAAAAAGAACTTGATAATGTGATTTTACTTGAAAAAATGCAAGGTAAAATTAGTCAAATTAAACTCTTGGAACAACTTGAAAAATATGCTTCAAGAGATACTGAAATGGCAGAGTTCTTAAATGAGTTTAAAAAAGAAACAACCGAACCGATTAATGATAATACTGATTACTAGAAGTAAGTGCGTGTGAACCACGCACTACTTCATTTTTAAAAGGAGATAATATGCCTAATATATGTGAATTTGAGATGCTAATTAAAGGGTCTGCAGATAATTTAAAGAAAGCGAATGAAATTATCAATGCAGACTATGAATATGATGAAAATGGTTTAAAAAGTTGTAATGCAGATTTTCATGTTTGTAGAACGTGGCCATGTACTGACCTTGAAAATGAATTAGATTTTGAAAGTGGAAGTATCAAAATATATGGGGATTGTGCTTGGAGTGTATCAACGTGTATGTTTGAACAAGGTTACTATAAGGATTTAAAAGACCGTTCAAATTCAAGGGTAACCACAATTCCGATAATGTGTGAAATGTATGATTTAGACTTTGAAATTTACAGCAAAGAATACGGAATGTGTTTTCAAGAACACTATATCGTTCGCAAGGGGGAAATTGAACTTGATGAATGTGTAGAATTTTCCACTGAATATATCGAAGGAACTGATGAATATATTTCAGTCGGTGGGTTTAAAGAATGGCCATTTTCGATATAAATTAAGGTGGCTACTATGCCACCTAGTTTTGCCGGCTCGCACCCAAAGCATAGGATTAAAATTTTAACGCAGGATATTTAATATCAGATCGCTACGCTTTCGTCGGCACGTTGTGCACGACTCACTAATATAAAATATCCGCTAATTTTAATCCTATACTTTGGACGCTCGATATAAGTGTGGAGAGCATACAAAAAGAGGATTATAAGTCATACTTAAGAATCCTCTTTCTGATTCAAATAATCTAGGTTTTTTTTGTTATATTCATGGAGCAATTTATTCAACTGTTATTTTCGTGTCTTAACACTTTTATATAAAACATGACTTTTCAATTTGGAATCATCAGCAACTTTAGGATGATCAAAAACACCAATATAATTCATACCTATTCTTTTCATGACATTTTCTGAGGGGGTATTGATTGCCGCGGTGAAACTATAAATAACCGGTATATTTAGTGTTTTATGGCCATATTTAAGAGTTGCTTCCGCTCCTTCAACTGCATATCCATTGTGCCAGTATTTCTTTAACATTCGCCACCCAATTTCAACCTCTCCTAATAATTTAGTTCCAAAATTGATTTTTACTAAACCAATGATTCCGATAAATTCACCCGAATCTTTTAATTCTACGATATATTTAGAATAATCGAATTCTTGTCTGTGTTTTATTGCGTTTAAGGCATATTCTTTAGATTCAGCTTCGGTCAAAGGTGCAGGAAAGTACTTCATAACATCCGGATCCCTGTTCATCTCATAGATATCCTTGATATCATCCTTTACAAGATCTCTAAAGCCTAGTCTTTTTGATTCGAAAATATAATTGTTCATAATACTACTCCTTTTAAATAAAATTTATTATACAATAAAAAGATTCTGTTAAGGTGATAAACAGATTAGAAAAGCAATGATTTAAATATATATATATATATATATATATATATATATATCAAAAAAAATATTCGTTCTTTCTTCATTGATCCCCATACTTTAATAATATTATATTATTACTAACTATCCTGAGGTATCATTTTTTATAGATTAAATTTTTAATGAGTAATGTGAATTGTTATAATAACTACTAGAGGAGAACTGTATGGAAAGAAAAATTGCTATTTATTGTAGAGTCTCTACAGATGATCAAGCAGAAAACGGCTACAATCTACGGGAACAAGAGAAGCGAATTGAACAATACATTAAAGCATACGATAATGAGTTTACTGAAGAAGTTATAAAATACATTGATGACGGATATTCAGCAAAAGACTTAAAGAGAAGGGAAATGATATTATTACTAGATGATATTAAAGACGGCCTAATATCAAAAATTGTAATTCATAACTTGGATCGACTGACGAGGAGTATGAAAGATTTAATTTATTTAATAGAGTTGTTTGAAGAATACGACGTCCAATTATTCAGTTTAAAAGAAAAAATTGATACAAAGACGGCCATTGGGCGCTTCTTTGTATCAATGATAATTCTAATTGCACAATGGGAACGAGAAGCAATTTCGGAAAGGACTATCAGGGCCTTAGATCAATCAGCATATGAAGGGAATTACGTTCATGGAAGAACACCATTTGGTTATAATACCGTCAATAAAAAATTGGTAATCAACGAATTGGAAGCTCCTATTGTTAAACAAATTTTTCATATGTATCTATTTAATGAAGACAATGTTAATAAGATTCTGCATTATCACGGTTCCAATCATCGGGACTTAGGTTTTATTTGGACTTATGATAGAATTAGAAATATATTAACAAACGAAATTTACACAGGAACATATAGAAATAAGCGAATCGTCATCGATAATCATTCACCTCAAATAATTGAACGAGAACAATTCGATATGGTACAGGAAATGATGCAAAGTAAGAATAAAAAAGATAATCATCTTTACCTGTTTAAATCATTGTGTTTCGATAGTGGAACCAAAAGAATATTAAATCACAGAAGTGTTGTTAAACCTTTGAAGATATATTTGTACTATGAAAACGAAAAACAACAACGCATTAATGAGAACGATATTGAAAAACAAATTAGAACAGATATTAATAAGTATATTAACAATACAATTAAAAAATCATTTTCAGTCAAAATTAACACTTTGAAAAAAAAGATTATGCTCTGGCTGAGTTAGATAGATATTTTGATATTGGATTTATTAATGAACAATATTATATGGAAGAAAAAAGCAAATTATTGTCAAATATTAAATTTAAAGAAAATTCGTTGGATATAATCGCACATGATACAGAGTATTGGAGTTCGATGAATGTAAATCAACAACGTAAGTTTTTGATAATGAATGTATCCAAAATAGAAATTGATCTAAGTGAAAAAAAAGTAATCAGTATTATATTTAAGTCTATCAAATAACTGGTCCATAGATAATTTTCAACCTCACATACATTATTATAATCAATTATTTATTAATATTTCACCGTTTTATAACTTGAAAAATTACTAGGGTTAGTCTTGTAATGCTATAGTTAATTTGTAACACGTGTATATAATCTAGTACAATGGAAGAAACAATGGGATATTCAGTTCAACACTTAATATACTAATTTTAAAAGTAACCCTACTCTCTCTCTATATATATGTAGAGTAGAATGTGTAATATGATGCTAGTATAAATAACGGATAGTCTAAACATAGAAAAATCAGTTAAAATAGGAGTAACAGAAGGAAAACTCTATGCGAAAACAATATGATAAAGAATTTAAAGAACAGGCATTGCAGTATAAGAAGGATAACCCGAATCTCAGCGTTAGAGCTGTTTGTGATAACCTAGGATAAGTCAACCAACATTTTACAAATGGCAACAAGAAGCCAAAACCAATGGTGGTGTAGTCAACCATCGTGGCTCTGGTAATTACGCAAGTGATGAAGAAAAGGAAATCGCTCGCTTAAGGCGTGAGTTAAAAGCGAAAGACGATGCACTTAAGATATTAAAAAAGGCGATCGGCATTCTGGGAGAAGAAGAACCGAAGTAATCTATCAATGTGTTTATGAAGAAAGGAACTCATTGTCGGTTTCGTGAGTGCTATCTGAATTAAATGTATCAAAGTCGGGATATTATGACTGGTTACAACGAAAGCCATCGAATCAAAGTAAGAGAAAAGAATTTGTCTGTACTAAAATAGAAGAGATTCATAAAGAGTCATATCAGATTTATGGAGCTCCGATAATCTCCAACGTTTTGAAGAATAAAGGAATTTATGTATCGCAAAAAATAATATCTAACTATATGAAACAACTTGATATTCGTGCACATTATCGAAAGAAATATACAATTACGACAATTTCCAAAGGCTTTCATACAAAGTTAAAGAATGTACTGAACCGAGACTTTATTCCTAGTCAACCGAATCAAGCTTGGTGTACAGATATTACATACATTTGGACGGAACAAGTATTTGTTTACTTAACAAGTATTATGGATTTATACTCTAGAAGAATTATAGTTTGGGATATCAGCGATTCATTAAACATTGGTCAGTGATGAAATGTGTACGAATCGCTAAATCAAGAAGACCACATGACAAAGCTCTGATAATACATAGTGATCGAAGGGTACAATACACTTCTACGGAATATACAGAGGAATTAAAAGAAATACGACTTAGTTACAGCCACAAAGGCAATTCGTGGGATAACGCTTGTATAGAGTCCTTCCACTCACTGATTAAACGTGAGTGGATTAACAAGATATCAAATAAGGGATATACAAGAAGCAAAGCAAATAGTATTTGAGTATATAGAGTCATTTTACAACACAACTAGAATTCATGGTTCGTGTAATTATATGTAACCAAGACAGTATGAACTACAGCAACATATCAGACTCTAAGTTTAAGTTGTCCGTTTTCTTGACTTAGTACCATCCACTTTGGATTGATATAATTTATTTTTGGTAGTAGGTAACATAAGGTACTTATGATCCATAAGTAAGATATGATTTAGTATTTATATTTGTATTATAAATAGATTAATAAGAAAGCGAGTGTTGTAACTAGATGATTAAAATTGATAAGATTGACACCTCAGAAAATGCTAAAATATTTGCAAATATGATTAATGATTCACCTAAAACATATTTTTTAGATGGAAAATGGGGTAGTGGAAAAACTGAATATATAAAAGAGCTTGAGAAATATCTACGAAAGGATATCCGTGTTATAAATGTGGAGTTGTGGAAACCAAAAGATAAAAGTACCTTATCTCAATTGATGTTTGAAAGCATTTATCCGTTTAAATTCAAATTAATAAAAAGAATTATTAAGTTATTTATATTCTTTTCTGTTATGGGGAGTATGTTTATCGCATTTAAAGGTTTATCCTCGAAAGAATTTTCAGTATCAGAAACTGAATCAATGTTATTTGGGGTAATCTTGTCAATTTCAACAATCATAACAACGTTATATACGTTTATTGGTGCAAAATGGGTTGATTTGGATCGTTACTACATGGGTAAATCAATACAATCGCTTGTTGATATTAAAAGGCCTAAACTTTTAATTATTGATGATTTTGATAGATTAGAAGAAAGTGTTCGTAATGAATTGTTTTTGCTTTTTAATTCAATCCACGGAATAACGAGAGTCGTTTTTGTTGGCGATTTACAGAATCTTAATAACTTTAAATTAGATTATATGTCCAAAATAATCGATCAAAAAATTAGTCTTCCTTATCAGATGCATTCTTCAAATATAGCAGTTGAATTAGGAAAAAGAATAAAGAAAATTATTGATAATGATAATTTTCAATTCGATGTTATTCGTGAACTGTTTGAGAAGGAGATGAGGACTGCAAGAGATGCAAATCATCTCCTCGCTTACATTCAACAGGAATTAATCAGTAATGGGAAATTAGGGAAAGTTCAAATTTCTCAGCAAATTTTAATAATATATCTCTATTTATTCCATGGTGAACTTTATCAAAGGCTTCTAGAAAAACTATTGCCGGATGAAAATGAAATATATTTGAATGCATATTTTTTTAGGGGATTGGAAGAATATTCTAGTGATTCTGAAATGAATGATGATATAAAATGGGATGCAGAATTCTATACAAATTATTTGTTGCAACCGAATGGCAATAACCCTACTGATTATATATCAAATAGAAATGCCTACTACATTAATGAAATTACGAATATTCATTCTATCTTCGAACTAAGGGATATTTTGAATAATGATGACTTAGAGTTGAAAAATATTTTTATGGATTCTAAAAACTCATTACTATACTCCGAGTTTTTGAATTATATAAATCGAATGAGTATAGAGGAATATAATTCTGTGAAAAAAATATTAGAAGAAAATTCAATTATTACTATGAAATCAGAAGTGCGCCATTCTCCGAATGAGCTAATCAGGCTAATATTTGGAAAAAAATTAGAAGAAATTGATAAATTTTTCTTTAACAATGGTCAGTATCAAAGTATAAAGACTGAAAAATTATTTTGTTTATTTGATGAATGGTTTGATCGATACAACGATGAAGAGATCATTTCTGTTTTTGAGAGAATTTATTATTATCGGGTCAATTTTAATTTAGATGGCGAAATCTATTACGATTCTGATACACGATTCAGGAGTATTCCTCACATAAATCGTGATTTGATAAAAACTACCTATTCTAAAAATGCTTATGAAAGAATAGAATCACAAGATTTCGGAAAAAAAGATTATGATGCGGAGGCATTGCTAGTTTTAATGAATACACAATTAAATAGAGATAGTATTTCCGAGTTCGAAGAAAATAAAGAGTTAATTGAAAAGCTAAAAAATAGTGAATACTTGGCACTTTGGGATGCTTTTGGAATTAGACCAGAAACTGACTCAAAGATTGGGCAGTACCTAGTTTATGGAGATGTACTAGACTTTCCCTATGGTAATCAGAAATACAAGGAAGTTGTTCTTGAAAAAATTATTTCCATAACTAATTAGCAAATTTTTATGAAATTAGATTTTTAATATTGTAGAAAGAAGATAATTATATGCATAATAATACACTAATTATTATTGGTAATGGTTTTGATTTACATCATGGATTAAAAACTCAATACAGTGATTTTTTTAGAAGTTATTACGAAAAACAAAGTGTTGCTGAATTCCAGAGGATTTTAGCAGAAAATGTTGATCTAGATTTGACGAATAATTGGCTAGACATAGAAGAACTTATTGCTATAGCACGAAAAGAGAGTGCTCTTGAGGAAACCGACCAAATAATTCGTAACAATACTGAGTTTACAGGGTATTATCTAGAATTTTCAAAAGTTATAGAAGATCTTAAAATACAATTTAGGAACTATCTGTTAGAAATTTATAAACCTGAAAATATTGAAATGAATCTTTGTTTACAAGAAATTTTCAAACCCGATAATTTAGTTGTTAATTTCAACTATACTAATACAGTTCAAGATGTATATGGTATAGAATGTATTCATCCTCACGGTAGTCTCGAAGAAAATTTTATTATCTTGGGGCATGGTCTAGAATCGATTCCTCATAACTTTGTAGGTGGTCACTATGACAGATATAATAAAGACTATCTAAGAGATGAGCTAAGATTTATAAGAGGGCTTAAATATAATAATTATTCGAGTAATCAAACCGAAGAAGCACATAATTACTATGTTCAGGAGATATCGATTAATAGAGGTGTTGATGGCCACGGTGCTGGTCTGATTGTGAAAAACAATTCGAAATTATTGGAGTATGGTATCAAAGCTTTTATTGAAGATTTAAGTAATAATTATAAATCTATTCCTTTTAAATTTGGAATCCCAAAAGATAAACTAAAAAGTGTTGATACTTTAATTGTCTTAGGTCATAGCATTAAGGCTGATAAGGATTTTTTTGAAGGTATTGATGAATTGTGTGATATTCGCGAAGTAATTGTTTACTCTCATAACAAAGAATTGCAAGAAGAAATTGAACGTATTAATACACTTAGAAAAATTTATGGAAGTGCAAGAATGATTACTAGATCATATTTGGAGTATTAATGATATGCTTCATACAAACAGATTAAAAGGTTAGCAAAAATCTACAAAAAAATGAATTAGAGTGATACTAACTTGTTCATAAATGACAAGATTCGAAAAAATATACTCTATTAAGTGGATTATTATTAATTTATGTATAATTAATTTCTATGTATGATTTCTTTAATTAAAACCGTCCTCGGGCACCAAAATTTTAGAAAACAGCCGCTATAAAGCGGTTTTTTTATATACTCGCAAGTTAGTATTCATCATTAAAACAAGATGAATAATGTGATATGATAGAACATATAGAAGAAATAAAGGGGTAACTATGACAACGAACTTACATACAAAATTATTTGGTGCGGCAGATCATTTACGAAGTAAAATGGATGCTTCAGAGTATAAGAATTATTTATTAGGTTTAATTTTCTACAAATACCTTTCGGATAAGTTGCTGGTTGAAGTTGTAGAACTTTCGGGTGCAGAAATCCAAGACTATCCTACGAAGGAACTGCAAGTAACGCTTTATCATGAATTAACAGCGGATTCAGATGCTAAGGAAGCATTGGAAGATGCGATGATCGACAAATTAGGATACACCATTAAGGAAGAATTCTTGTTCTCGGAACTTGCTGACAAGGCAAAACAAAATATATTTCAATTAAATGACTTAAAGCAAGCATTTCAAAATTTATCATCTTCTTTTGACCAGTTTAATGGGCTGTTTGATGACGTAGATCTAAGTTCGAGAAAGCTCGGTTCTGACGATCAACAACGTAATATTACAATTACTGAAGTTATGAAACAACTTAATGATATTGATGTCTTAGAACATAATGGTGATGTGATCGGTGATGCTTACGAATACTTGATTTCACAATTTGCATCGGATGCTGGGAAAAAAGCGGGAGAATTCTATACTCCACATGAAGTATCGGTCATGATGGCCCGTATTGTCGCTTTAGGCCAAGAAGATAAAAGACTCTTTAGTGTCTATGACCCAACCATGGGTTCAGGCTCTCTAATGCTTAATGTTCGTAAATATTTAAACCATCCTGATACTGTTAAGTATCACGGACAAGAACTTAATACAACAACTTATAACCTGGCAAAGATGAATCTAATCCTTCACGGTGTTGAAAATGAGGACATGAACATTCGCAATGCAGATACGCTGAATAAAGATTGGCCAACCGAAGAGCCATATCTTTTCGACTCAGTTCTCATGAATCCTCCGTATTCCGCAAAATGGTCAGCTGATGATAAATTTCTGGATGAGCCACGTTTTAATCGATACGGAAAACTAGCTCCAAAATCTAAAGCGGATTTTGCATTTTTACTTCATGGATTCTACCATTTAAAAGACTCAGGAACTATGGCGATTGTATTGCCTCATGGTGTTCTCTTTAGAGGTGGTGCAGAAGGGGTTATTCGCGAAAAATTATTGCGTGATGGTAGTATTGATGCAATTATCGGAATGCCAGCAAATCTATTCTTTGGAACCTCCATTCCAACAACTGTCATTATCCTAAAGAAAAACAGAATGAATCGTGATGTGCTGTTCATTGATGCAAGTAAAGAATTTGCGAAAAATAAAAATCAAAATAAGCTTGAAGATGAGCATATCGATAAGATTGTGGAAACATATAAAAAACGCAAGACTTTTGACAAGTATTCATATGTTGCGTCGTTTACTGAGATTGAAGAAAATGACTTTAACCTTAATATTCCAAGATACGTCGATACCTTTGAAGAAGAAGAACCTGTAGATCTCTTTAAGGTTGGCGAGGAGATGAAAAATCTCAAAAAAGAGAAGCAAGAATTGAAACAAGAATTGCTTAAAATGATGCAGCAATTGAAATACTCCGAAGAAGACGCGGCTTGGATGCGTGGAGCATTTGAGGTAATAGACGATGAAGAATAAACCTGATATTAGATTCGATGGATTTAATGAGGATTGGGAACAACGTGAACTGGGGAATGTATCAGATATTATTGGTGGTGGAACACCGAGTACAAATAATTCTAAATATTGGAACGGTGATATTGATTGGTATTCTCCAGTTGAGATTGACGAGCGAATTTATGTTTCTGGTAGTCAAAAGAAAATAACAAAATTGGGAATAGAAAAGAGTTCAACGAAAATATTACCTGTTGGCACTGTGCTTTTCACTTCTCGTGCAGGTATCGGAAACACAGCAATATTGGCAAAAGAAGGTTGTACCAATCAAGGTTTTCAGTCAATCATCCCATACAAAGATGAATTAGACAGTTACTTTATCTATTCCAGAACGAATGAATTGAAACGCTATGGTGAAATGACTGGAGCAGGATCCACCTTTGTAGAAGTTTCTGGAAAACAGATGGCCAAAATGCCGATTTTTATTCCGAAAATTGAAGAACAAAAAGTAATAGGCTCGTTCTTTTCTAGATTAGACAACCTCATCATCCTTCATCAGCGTGAGTTAGAAAACTATAAACTATTTAAAAAAGGCTTTTTGCAAAAACTCTTTCCTTCAAATAGTGATATAAATCCTTCAATTAGATTTGATGGATTTACTGGTGCTTGGGAACTGAGAAGCGTCGATGAAATATCAAATAGATTTGATAATTTGCGAATACCAGTTTCAGCTTCAGAGAGAATAAAAGGAAATACACCTTATTATGGAGCAAATGGAATTCAAGATTATGTTGAAGGGTTTACGCATGATGGAGAGTTTGTTTTAGTTGCAGAGGACGGAGCTAATGATTTGAAAAATTACCCTGTACAATATGTAAATGGCAAGGTTTGGGTTAATAATCATGCACATGTTCTACAGTCAAAGATTGGAACTTCAGACAACTTATTTCTTATGAATTCATTTAAAAACATCAATATTGAACCCTTTTTAGTAGGTGGAGGTAGATCCAAACTTAATGCAGACGTTATGATGAAAATTTCGTTTCCGATTCCAAGTTTGCACGAACAAACTCAAATCGGGTCATTCTTCCAATCACTAGACCACCTCATCACCCTTCATCAGCGTGAGTTAGATAATTATAAAGAATTGAAAAAAGGATTCCTACAAAAGATGTTCGTTTAGTTTGAATAATAGGGGGCTACTATGATTAGAAAATATGATAATGAGTTAGAGTTAGAGCGTAAATTAATTGAGAGTCTTGGAGAGGGTCATAATCAATGGACTTACCGTTCTGACTTAAAAAGCGAAGCGGATTTATGGAGCAATTTAAGAGAAAAAATAACACGAAATAATTTGGATGCATTAAATGATGTGATGCTTACGGATTATGAATTTGAGCTGATTAAGACGGAGTTGTTAAGTAAAACAACAACGCCTTTTAATGCTGCCAAGTGGTTAAAAGGTGAAAATGGCATTGCTCGCATCACGATTGATCGTGAGGATGTGTCACTTGGGTCGTTGTCGCTAGTGCTGTATTCGAACCGAGATATTGGTGGAGGGATATCATCCTATGAAGTGGTAAATCAAATTGCGACAAAACCATCGAATGCGGATGGAAGAGATCGTCGTTTTGATATCACATTATTGATTAACGGTTTACCTATTGTTCAAATTGAATTAAAGCAGGTACGCGCCAAAGACGGGTTTTACCAAGCTTTCAGACAAATAAAAAAATACGCAGAGGAAGGATTGTTTAGAAATAATATTTTTTCTACATTGCAATTATTTGTCATTTCAAATGAACAGACAACGCGATATTTTGCAAATGCAATGCCCGAGCAGATGAATGAAAAGTTTTTATTTAGCTGGCGTACAAAAGATAATGAGCGCATTGAGGATATTTATGAATTCTCAAAACAAGTTCTAAATATACCGGATGCGCATCGACTTATTGCGGATTATACTATTGTGAGTGAAGATCAAGATAACAAAACACTGATGGTCTTGCATCCCTATCAAATTCATGCAATTGAATCATTATATCGTGCAGCAATGCAACATCAATCCGGATATATTTGGCATGCTACAGGGTCGGGGAAAACATTAACAAGTTTTGTATCGACAAAATTATTAGCCCGAAAAACAGGTGTCGATCGTACAATCATGCTTGTGGATCGCAAAGATTTGGATAATCAAACAACGGGCGAGTTTACCAAGTTTGCATCTGAATTTAACACTGGGATATCAACCGGGACAGCATCATCAAATAGCTTGATTGTTGGAACGGGAAGTTCACGAGAACTCAGTGAAGCACTGCTTTCAGAATCTAATACGAATACCATTATTGTAACAACGCGACAAAAGCTTGACGCAGCGATGCGATATGCAGAAAAACTTGAACAAGAACGTGGCACCCAACGGTTTAAAAAATTAGTCGGGTCTCATATCGTATTTGTTGTCGATGAGTGTCATCGTGCAGTGAGTTCAGAAGGGATGGAAGAGATTAAGAAATTATTCCCTAACTCGACTTGGTTTGGTTTTACCGGTACCCCAATTTTTGAAGTGAATAAAAAACAAGCGCAAGGACGACTTGCTCGAACTACCGAAGATCAGTATGGGCCTTGCTTACATACGTATACAATTAAGAATGCTCTTGATGATCACTCTGTTTTAGGATTTCAGGTGGAGCATGAAGATACCGTTGGGTCTCTGGAACTTGATAATGCGATTTTTAGATTCATGCGACATTCAGATGCAAATAATGATCTTTCCGATAACGAACTGAATGAAGTAATTAATAAAATGGAACCAATTGATAAAGAGAAATATTTATCAAATAGTCATTATGATAATCAAAAGCATATCGACACAGTTATTTATAAAATATTAAAACCTGATAGTGCATCCATTAAGTTTAAGTTCAAAAATGGTAAACCGACTATGTCTGCAATCTTAACAACGTCCTCGATTGATATGGCAAAGCGATACTATAAGTCAATTAAAGCATTTACTGAAAAAGAAAAGTGGCATAAAATAAACTATGCGGATGCAAAACTGCGTGAAGGGTATGCAATTGATGATCCGGACTTTCCACGTGTTGCGATTACGTACTCGTTACAAGAAAATGATGATCAAGCTTACGAGATTCAAAATGAAATGAATGAAATTATTAATGATTATAACCGAGCTTACGGTACATCATGGCGTGTTGAAGACATCGATCGTTATAATGGCGATATTAATAATCGCCTCGCACGAAAAAAAGGGGAGTATAAAATTCCGGGGAATCAAGTTGATCTCGTGATTGTGGTTGATCGCTTGCTTACTGGTTTTGATGCACCGACAATTCAAACACTGTTCGTTGATCGAAATTTGATGTATGCAAATCTTATTCAAGCATTTTCTCGAACCAATCGTACTTATCCTGGCAAAGAAAAAGGTCTCATTGTAACATTTAGAAAACCTGAAACAATGGCGAAGAATGTAGAAGAGGCGACTTTACTTTATTCAAATGATAATACGAATGATAGCGGGCTAATTTATCCGTCGTACGAGGAATCAAAACGTAAGTTTAATAAAGCATCATTAAAATTCAATAAGCTAGTCAAAGGGCCGATAACGTTCAGTGAGGACGCACCCATTGAGAACAACATCGAATTTGTGAAAGCCTATCAAGAACTAACACGATCTTACGAGGCCTTAGTCACTTATGACGATTTTAATGAAGTGATTGCGACGTCAAAGACATTACAAGAAAAAGTAGCGTTATTACATGATAATGAAGGACTTTATCATACTATCAAAGCTTCATTGATGCTCGAAGAAACTGAGAAAAAAGAACCTATGGATTTAGGGGATGTGGAATTTTATAGTGATATTGCATCAACGATATATGATGTTGATTCAGCTTATATTACGAAATTACTGGGCTTGTACGCACCTTATAATTCATCAGTGCGTGAAGATATTGAAAAAGCAATGGACAAACTAAACAAATCTGAATTCATAAAAAATATCTATAGAGCTATATTAAATGATATTGACTCAGGAATAATTAAGCCTGACGATGATACACATGCGGTTAAGCGATATTATTTCAGTGAAGCGAGAGATTCAACGATCAGCTTGTTTGCACAGGAATGGTGTGTCTCTGAAGATGAACTGATGATTTCAGCGGTTCAATATCGCATTGGTATGGAAAAGATTCCTAATATAGGAAGAATAACGAGTTCAATGAACTCTTCCGACTATGGTAAGAGACATAGTATTGATAAAGTAATACCTTTTATTTATCATACGAAAATTAAAGAGGCATGGTCAGATCTTCTAAATCATCAAATACTTGAAATTGATGCGGAATTGAGTTAATAATTTTGGCAAGATAAAAGACTCATTCAATTCAATGAATGAGTCTTTTGTTCGACTAAATTGCTCCAAATATTTATTAGTGGTATTTAATGTGAACTTAGTAAACTAAAACACTAAAATTTATTATTTAGAAATTTTAGAGAAAAAAACTTGTATACAAACTCATACATGATATAATAATTATAGTAAATCGACTTAAGTTATATCTTAGAAGGAAAAACACTTCTGCAGTTTGTGCAGGATGGCTTATCCCACCATTTAAAATTTAAACCCACTATTAAGTGGGTTTTTTCGTGTTTGAATTTTTAAAGTTACCAAAATAAAGAAACTTTTTAATTTATGAGAAATTTTTTCTTTTCTCTAAGAGTATTGAGGATCGCAACTCCTGTTTGACTATGAATGTTATGGTTCAACATATCAGTAATATCTTGGGACTATTGAAAAATTTAAATAATGTTTTAGGCATAAATATGACTTACCTTATGAAGTGTAGATTAAGAATTATACTTGTCTTTTTATACAATTTACGTTGTCATCTTTAGATAGACTCTAGAGTTACTAAAGTTCTATTTTTTCTTATAAAATGAATTATAATAAATATTTGGTATGCAGATGATAGATAATGATATATGTACATAATTGATTTATTAAAAATGATAGAAGCGGATTAAAACATGTATAATATAAATAAAGGAGGGGTTCACTTGAAGAAAATAATGATTATGTTAACACTAATATTAGTGTTTATCACTGGTTGCAGCAAACAAGATGCAATGAAGGTAATGCAGGAAGACATACAAAATAATGGCATTGAGAGTGCACACGTACAACTAAGAATTGGAGGAACAATCACGGAACGTAATGTCATGGAGGAAGATATACAAACACTCCAAGAAGCAATGAGTGAATTTGAAGTTGAAAAAATTCCTAAACATAAAATGGAGCTCCTCTACGGCAGTGTGACTGAACTAAAATTAAAACTCAAAAACGGATCAAACTATGAGATTACTGAGATAGGTAATACTTATTTGATTGTTAATGATAAGAATTATATTATCAAAAATGATAGTTATGATACTTACAGTACTTGGGTAGATTCAGTATTTAATTTAACGTTTTAATTTTAGATTTCCTTATTTGATAATGTAATAGAATGTAAAATTGTCACTAAATCTGCTATTATTAATTAAAGGTTATCAGCGACCAAGGGGAAGATCCGAATGCTGACAATTGTAAAGAGGTTAAAACCTCAATAAAAAATTAGTGTGCCCGGTACTGACCTATAGTTTTGGTATCCCCCCAAAAAAGTTAAGAGCTGGAGTGTGATTTTCGATATTCGATCGGAGATTTATACCCCAGCCTTTCTTGTATTCTATATTCATTGTAATATTTTATATATTGTATCACTGTTTGTGATACAATTTCATTAGAACTCTTTAGTTGAGGTTCTAAATGGAATGTTTCATGTTTCAAGTATCCATGAAATGTTTCTATTGGGGCATTATCAGATGGTTTTCCTGGTCGGGACATACTCATCGTAATGCCTTTTTCTTTTACCTTAATTTGATATGAGTGTGCTGTATATACTGATCCTTGGTCACTGTGAAGGATACAAGATTCATTTAAATTTGGAAGGTGGTTTAAGGTATCTAGCACACACTCTAGATCCTGCTTATCACTAATCGTATATGCAATAATTTCTCGATTATATAAGTCCATAATACTCGATAAATAAAGCATTGACTTTCCAAAAGGCAAATAAGTTATGTCTGTCGATAACTTCTCAAAGGGACGATCTGCGTTAAAATCTACATTGATGATATTTTCTACTATCTTAAATGGTTGTCCAGTTGATTTTCTGCGTTTTGGCCTTACTTTACAGTTCAAGTTATTCTTTTGTATTATCCTTTGAACGGTATACTTATTTGCTCTCATTTCTTTATTCACAAGATATGTAATTTTACGATATCCATATCTATACTTATTTTCTGCACAAAGAGTCTTCACTAGTTTGACAAGCTTTGAGTCTTCTTTATCGATTGAAATCTCTTTTTTCCATCTGTTGTAAGTAGTTCTTGAGATGTTTAAGGTTTCCAAGACTTTCTTTTGAGTTATTTTGCCTCTATAAAAGTCTACTAACTGAATGATTACTTCCGGTTCCACTTCCTTTCCAACTCCGGATACTTTTTTAAGATATCGTTCTGCATTTCCAACTGCTTTATTCTTTCTTTATCACTCGTATTCTGAATTGTATCCGAACTATGTCCATAACTGTATTGCTTTCCTATTGGTTGATCAAAACGATGAAATTCTCCGTCTCGATGCCAGTAATACTAAGTATAGACTTGCGATTCACTCTTGATATTTAACTCACTCATAATTTCCTGTACAGGAACTCCAGCGGCCCCATTTCGACTGCCTTTAATTTAACTTCTCTTGTATAAAAATTATTTTTCATATAAAAAATACCTCCATCTTTCTATTTTACAATGAATTGATAGAAGTATTCTTTTTTTATTAAGTACCACTAAACTAGATTAGTTCATTTCTTAGTTGAAGGTGGTCTTTTTTTGTGCAATCATGTATTATTAATTTATCATTAGTTGGATAGAAAAAAGGAAAGGGCTACAATGAATGAAGATATATACATATTCATTGATGATTCTGGGAAAATTGATAATAATACAATTTTTATTTATGGATGTGTATGTTTTATAGACTGAAAGAAAAAGATAAGGCAAGTAGACTTTGTTTAAACATTAAAAATGATTTTTTTAGTTCAAATGATGAAATGAAATTTAGGAACATAGTTTGAACTGAAGGGAAACCAGATAGAAAAAAAATTCTAAAATTGCAAAGAAAATTGGAAGGATTTATACGTGTTGTTCCCATGTAAGTATTCCTCATATTGAAAGGGTTTATCTAAATAATTTTGAATCTAGGTGTAGATATGGTGTCAATAATATGCAGTTTGGGATGCTAAAGGGCGAGATTGCGAAAATTGAAAATGGGACAATTTTACAAGAAACTAATCACGGAAATCAAACATACTATCGCATTAAAATTTTTGTGGATTCATACATTCTTAAAGAGGGTTATGGTGATAAGACCATAGAGGTATACAATCTATGCCTATTCAGGCACAGATTGTATACGAAGAAGAAACATATTTAATGTGGATTCTGGAGATATTGAATTTTTAAAAATAGCAACACACAAAAGTACAACATAAAAAAAGGAGATAACAATATGGAATTATTTTTATCGAACTCGAACAAGAAGAAATGATGTATTTAGATGGTTGTTGGAGTATTAATCAAGTAGTAAAAAACTGCGTTGGACTTGCAGCATTAGCAGGTTTAGCGGTAGCTAAAGCAAACCCAGGATTAGGATTTTGGGGATTAACTGGAAAAGTTTCGGTAACAGCAGGAAAAGCATTTTGGACATTGCCATTGTGGGCGAAAGTAGCTGGATTATCAGCAGGTACTGCAAAAGTTTGGGCAATGGGAGAGTATGATCTCGGGTAATAACTAATAACATAGAAAGGAAGCAAGTTTAAAATGAAAAAACTGATCTTATTTATTCTCACTGTTGCAATTATCTATAGTTTTTTTTCAGTTAAGTTGTTATAACATGATAACTGTGTTTTATACAACCTTATATATTTATTTGTATCAATTTAGTGAGGTTGATATGAAATACTATATATTTTTAGGAATTTCAATAATTGTTGTTGCAAAAGGCCTGTATGGATATAAGTTTAAACCATTGAGGTATTTGAAAATGTTTGAGATGGAGTATTCATTTCAAAATTTACTTGAATTATTTGCATGTGCAATGTTTTTAATATACTATTACATAAAAATTGGGAGTATTATAGATGCTGACTCTATAATTACGTTACCCTCATTAATTATTTTTTTCTACTTTTCAGTGTTTATTTCAGAGGATGGCTAATATGACCATGTATAGAATGATGATAGTGCTTATCACCATGATAATCATACTAGAAATAGTTTCTAAATTATTTCAAAAAAAAATAGACTTAAAAAATAATTTAGAGGATGATATTGATAGAATCATTAGTATTTTAGATGATAGGTATCTTCTTCCAAATTATATTATAAAAACGAATAGTAAAACATTTTCATACACATTTGCTAAAAACAAGATATGTATTAATAACCGAAAACTTATTGGACACAATTTGATTAAGGGAATACACGAGATAGCACACGGAATTGATGCATCCACAAAGATAACGAGCGCAATTTTTGTGATAATGCCTCACATCAGGATTGCAAGATGGCTTATGATTGCAATATTACTTCTCTCAAGGATCATGCTGACAATTAAATCTGAGCCAATTATATATATGTATCTGGGACTAAGCATTTTATATGTTTTTAGCCTTATCTATATAGAGTCAAGGGCGAATTATATCGTTGCGAGCTTTAATAATTTTGGTAGTGATCGCTGTATTTTGAGTTACATATGGATTTCATTTTTACTCCAAATCATATGGAGCATATTTTTTTTGATAATGCCTTTAAGCATTATCAAAATTCTCAATGTAATCTAGGCCATTTGTTCTTTTGTAGTAACTTTGTGACAACTGTTTACAAACAATATACATGCAATTATTTATTTGTGTGACAGTAAAGATATCCCATTCAACATATCGGACTGAAGTTGCAGTTTTAGTTTTTTTCGATTTTAGTATGATCAGATTTTTTCTGTGACAGATTTAATAATTGAAATTCCTTTAGCATCATAATCCTTTGAAGTAAGTTCTTTTAACTGACCTCGTCGAGCATCTGTACAAAATGCAATTATTTCATTTTTTTATATTTAACTGAATACGGTTTACCACCTATGGCTGAACCGTCTTTTTTATGGCGAATAGGCGTTTTAATCTCTGCCAATGAATTTCTCCAAGCTAATGCTTTTCTTAGTGTAATGGATGTAATAGCAGTATCAGGGATAAATTGGTTTGCTCTGTAAAGATTTGCTTTATATGTTTGTTCTTTAACATCGTATTTTGATAATTCAATCATTTCTATTACTATTTCTTTAGGAGAGATTCTCGATTTCGGTAAATCGTCTTTTTTCATTTCTTTTAAGAAATTTCGTTCTGCATTTATTGCTTTTTGTTTACTGTCAAATCTGGGTCGTTATATGCTTTTTACTTTTGCCAGATGGTCTCGGTAGCTGATATCAAAATACCAGGTATTTCATGTTTGATCTTTATAAACAGGCATACTAAAATCATCCTTTCACTATTCATGAGATCGTTAAAAGGTAGTTTGTTTAATTATCTTTTTGTTAGCGATAACTATTAGTAATTTATAGAGTTAATTAGTCTTACTAAATCATCGGCGTTCCAAAGTACAATGTTATTTGAATCTGCAAGTTCTCTTGCAGGTCTTCTAAAACTATTGTTTGTTACAATTATGCCAACGTGTGAGTCGAAAAATTTTAGTCCGTAAATTATTTCTTTGACGGTACCATAGTTTATTGGAGCGTTATGAAATTTACATTGAAATGCAAATTTCTCTTTTGTCAAATCTCAACTGCACCACTTTTACTTTTATTAAAGTCTATCTCATACGCCGTTTTGAAGTCAAATATTTTTCGTGGCATTGACTTAATTATGAAACAAATATCATCAAGATATTGTTTCGCTATATCATAGATCGATTTTCTATCGGTATAAACCTTCGCACGATTGCATTCGCGCGTTCATTGGTTCCACGTTAAAAAGAACAGTCGGGGTCACAATTATAGAGCTTACCCCAATCGCTTTGCAATAATTTTTAAGGTTTTAAATTTTAATCTGGTCTCGACTGCTTTTGATTTCATGATGATTTTATTTTCTTCTATAAATTTTCGAATTAAAATTGATGTGTAATATCATATCGGTATTCCCCTTAATAATCCTGATCATTCTTGAACATCGATCCACGATAGGTTTAATTGTTTCAGATTTTTTTTCGATATAAGTGCTGCTTTAAACAAGGAGTTAATAAGTTATCTATAGACTTTGAGTGCGTCACAATTAGTCCGAAATCGAGGGAACATCTCATTATTCCGAATAATCTCGTCCCCCGGTTAGCTATTGAAAATAATTAAACATTTATTGCTAATCCATGCAACAATTTCATTTTTTTCTTATGCTTAAGGTAAATACCGTTTTTAAAATAGTCGTTCTTTATAATCTATGATTAACAACGTGAATTTTTACATTATTTTTCAAAGACGGTTCGATTATTTTGTTGAAGAAATACCACATTTTTGTTGTGATTAAGGACGCCTAAAGAAAGCGTTTGCAACGTATTTTGTGTATGATATGATTCAGAAGATAGTGCTACAATAGACAGCATAATAGGGGGGATATATGCTAAGAAAATCACGTGTTTTGCATTACTTTTATCAATTTTTGCTTTATGGCACAAGTACGGTTCATGCAGCTGATAGTGCATCAGCAAGTGGTTATGGTTACGAAGTAAATGGTGACTCATTATTTACTGGTTCTATAACAGGTAAGAATTCAAATATTGCGACAGCAACAATTGTCAGTGCATATTATTATGATACATCTGGAAATGTAAAAAAAAGCTCCAAATAAATGAACTGAACCCCAAATCTTGGATAATCTAATTATCTTATAAATTTAAGGATTGATTCCTGTATTGAACAGGAGTTAGTCCTTTTAGTTTGGTCTTAATTCTCTTATTATTATAATAGTCAATATATTCATAAATTGCATCAATTAATTCTTCTAGCTTTTTATACTTATGTTCTTGGTCATAATACATTTATGATTTTAGTAGCCCAAAAAAGCCCTCCATGAGTCCGTTATCAATACTATTTCCCTTGCGTGACATACTTCTAATCATCGAATGTGCTTCTAATTCTTTCACATAAAATTGATGCTGGTATTGCCAGCCCCTATCTGAATGAATAATTGTTCCTTACGTATCGTTATAAGAAAATGGTTTGTGAAGCATGTCTCTAGTTTGATCCAAATTAGGACTTGTAGATATGTTGTAAGATACAATGTATCTACCATATGCATCAAGTATTGGTGAAAGATAGATTTTCTTCCCTTGCACATTAAACTCAGTGATATCCGTAAACCATTTTTGATTGGGTTTATCGGCTTCAAAGTTCCTTTGAACTCGATTCTCAATAATGGTTCCCACTGTCCCTTTATATGAAGAGTACTTACGTTTCTTCCGTATGATTGAATGTAATCCCATTTTATTCATAAGTCTCAAGACTTTCTTATGATTTACACGAATTCCTCGATTATTTAGTTCTAAAGTAATTCTACGATAACCATATCGACCTTTGTGATCATAATAGATTTCTATAATCTCTCGCATAAGTTCGTCGTTTTTAGTATCAAAATCAATTTTTGAAACGTAGAAGTACTAAGTTGATCGAGCGAGTCCAGATATTTTTTAAAGGATCTCTAAGGGATATTTTTGTCGTAGTAAGGAGACTACTCTGGTTTTTTCTTCTTTTCGCGCTCCACCCTTTGTTTCACTACGGCATTCAATTTTTTTAAATATTCATTCTCTGCTTCCAAATACTTGTTTTTTTTCTTCAATGCTTTTAGTTCATCATCAACTGTTAATGGTTTATTTGGTTTTGTCATAGATGGTTTCCCTTGTTTCCGTTCTATGACATTATATCCGTTTTCTTTATAATTTTTAATCCAATTGTAAATCATTCCATCAGAACTTAATCCAAGTTCGATGGCGACAGCTATGGTACTTTCTCTATCCATTAAAATGCGATTTATTACTTCTAACTTAAACTCATGAGAATAAACGCGACTTTTGTTTCGTCTTAGAACATTGAGTCCATGTTGATCAATAAGTCTTACCAAATATTTAATACTCGATTTATTAATACCATACTCATTTACTCATGAACATACTGGTTGTCCTAACTTTCGTTTTTCATATATTTCAATTTTTTGTTTTCATGTTAGCTTAGCCATAAAAAAAACCGCTCCTCCTCATCTTTCTCCAAGATTCGGGGTGCGGTTCATAGTCGGGAGGGCTCCTTTTATTATAAAAAAACAACCGCCCCTTGGGTGGTGCGGTTGAGATTTGAATTTAGGAAAAAGACTTTTCTACTTTTATTTTACTACTCCAATATAGTATGTGTTTTTTTGGACTATTAACAACTTATTTACTCGTTTATATTCTCTTCTCTAAATCTAGTTAGTAGGCATTTAATTTTTTTGTTTGCAATTAAAATTAATATAGTGCCAAGTGCCCATAGAATATAAACAAAAGATAGAATTTCATATTTTTTTTCCCTATTCCTGTTTTAGGTAGTATTTCTCTACTTTTATTATTTTTGGTGGTTAATGATAGTACACTTGCTTCTTTTTTGTCCTTTTCTGCGTCTAGAAGGTTGGTAGAGTTGCCAAGGTTTACTGAGTCACCTGTGTATTCTGGCTCAGTTGGCTTATTTGATTGTTCATTTTGTGGACTATTAGGATTGATAATAGTTCCAGTATCGTCTATGGAATCTTCTATAATTGACCAACGAGCGTATAAATTTATATCCTTATCGATTAATAAGTCGAGACTGACTTTATTTTTTAGTTGTTCATCACTATACCAACCTTCGAAATAATAATTTTTGTGTTTTAAAATTGGCAGAGTATAAATAGTGTTTTCTTCAATATCCAAACTAATATTTTCAATATCTTCTAGGTTCGAATGTAAATTAAGTTTTTTTGTTTTTTTCTTAATACTAAATTGAACTGGATTTGATAATTCTAAATTTTCTAATCCATTCTTTGTAAAGATACTAAATTGCAAGAAATTTGAATCATTGTTATTGTGAAATCTGAAAGATTTTGTAAAAGTAAGTGTTTCATCGCTTGTTAATATCTTATATTTTTTAGGATTATCAATTTCAGTAAGTGATAAATAGTAACCATCATTTTTTTTAATCCAATCTGATTCTAAGGGTTCAAAATTATCGTTATCATAAAAAACAATCATTGAGGTATTAGAAAAAGGGCCATTGTTGTGTACTGAAAAACTAAGATCAACTAAGTCCCCATCTGTAAGTTCGGCCATGGTAGATGAAGAAACTTCTAGTTTGGAAGACATGAACCTAGGTGTGTAGTTAGGAACTAAAGATGTTGATATTGATGGAAAAATAGGAGTTTGTCCTTCCATTTTAGTTGCAAGAAGTTGAAGTTGAAATAAAGGATAACCACGATCATTAAAATTTTTTCCAATAACATTAGTTTTGTAATTAAATCTAAAGTCTCCGAATGACTCGACCATATCAAAATTTTCAGAATATAAAATATTACCATTTTCATCAACTGGCCGCACAAGAATATTATAGGTCCAAGGCCATTGGTTTAAATTACAATCACCGTTTAACATCATTAATAAATCTTTTCTAGACACAGTAAACGAATCAAATTCGCTATCTAATGGAATCTGTTCCTCAATGTCTTGATAACGTCCATATTTTGACCAAATTTGATAATGAGCTCCAAATTTTTTTCCATCAATTGTAAATACTATTTTCGGAATCTGGAGACTTTGTATTTCTGTTGACGAATCGTATCTTTCAGTCAAAACTTCGATACTTACATTCTCTCCATAAGTATTGGAATTAATTTCGAAATTTTTTAACGAATATTCGACTGTGTCATTACTTTTAAGACTATTCTTTGATGCAGTAATCGTCGCATTGGGAAAAGGGATTGAATCTTGTTCCTTAATTTTAGAAGTACTAATATCAATTACAGGCTCAATTATATCCTCTGAGTTAAGAGAAGTATGTATAATTTCATCAGCAAATACGATATTACTGGTTCCAATCATAACAATAATTAGTGTAGATACTGAAAATATTTTTTTTATGTTTTTTTTCATATTAAGTTCCTTTCTTGTCTGAATATAATTTATGAATATAATTCAATTGATTTCCACTTATAGAATCCATAGAGTGTGGTAATTATTTCTGCACAAGTAAGTGCAAACCAGATGGCATCTGTACCGAATATATTGGGCAGTATAATTTAAAAAAGAATTAAAGGTAAGGTAGAACGCATTAGCGAAATAATTGTAGATTCTTTTTGGTAGTCCAATGCTTGAAGCAGTGTGGTAATAGCGATATTCACCGCAGCAAATGGAAGGTTTAAAAAATATTTCGTTGATAGACTAGATGTTAAAAAGACTAAACTACTTTCGTTGGTGAATATGTTTATGATAAATGGTGCAAATAAAAATATAAATACAGTGTAAATAAAGCCTAAAGTTAGGTTAAATATAATTCCTGATCTACTCAAAGATTTTAGGCGATTGTGTTCATTGCATCCTGAATAGAAGCTAATAGCTGGTTGAATTCCCTGGGATATTCCTAGAAAAGATGTGAGCGCAATCAGGGAAATATAACCAATAATGACATATGAAGATAAAGTTATTTCACCTAAATGGTGGTGATTAATTGTCATATTGTATAGTAGGGTAACGAAACCAATTGAAAAATTTGTAATAAAAGCAGATAACCCTTTTGAAAAAATAGCAAACATATCCTTGAAGTAAACCTTAGTTAATTTGAAACTTAGTAATCCTTTTTTAAAAATGAAATGCGGCAGTAAAATTAAAACACTAAAGATAGGACCTAGAGCAGTAGCCAGCGCCGCTCCAGATAATCCCATATTTAAAGGATACATAAAAAACCAATCTAAAATGATATTGGAAATTGATCCAATAATCAAAGCCCACATTGCTAATTTAGGAGCATTATCATTTCTTGCAAATGTGCTCAACGTAAAACTAAACAAAAGAAAAGGGGATGCGGTTATGAAATATCTCAAGTATAATTTTGTATCTTCAAAAATTAAGTTTGTCGCACCTAATATTTGTGCCAGTTGATTTATGAATATATTTCCAAGAATAACAATCGCAATTGATAAGATAGCGGTGATTAAATTGGCTTGGTTAAATAATGTATTTGCTTTTTTATAATCTTTGTAACCGATAGCAGCTGAGACCATCACTCCCGCTCCAACTGAAATCATCATTGCTAACGCAATCATAATTTCAACGACGGGTATCGCAATACCAGCTGCAGCTAGTGAATCTGGTCCTAATTTTTTTCCAATAAAAATCCCATCGATTATAAAATATATAGAATTAAATATTAATCCTATCATCTGAGGTATTGCATATCGCGTAATAATCTTTTTGTTTGATAACTCTAAATATTCCATAAAACCTCCTTAAAAAGACAAAAAAAGGCCAAAGTAAGCATTTACTTTGGCCTTGCATGCGAGAATAGATTTAGACCCGGCAGTCTTTTATGTGGACATATCCTATCACAGATATATTTAGGTTTCAAGTAAAAAAATCCTAATAGTTAAAAATGCGCGATTTTATGGAAATACTGATAATTTAAACAATATAGATAAACGTCCTTTAACTTAGGATAATTGTGTAATTATCTTTCTAATCTAGAATTATTTCGATTAATTCGAAAAAAAACGAATTAGAGTATGTAATCCAATTGAGAATTTTTAACGGGGATATATGATTTAAGATGAAAAATCGCAATCTAAAATTTTAAAAAAATATACAACCTATCTATCAAATAACAATTTATAGTAACTCAATATGAATGCATAATTGAAAAACATATCATTACACGATATTATATAGATAAACAGACAGTGTGTTTCTTATTCACATATATCTTATGGGGGAAGTCCATGAAAAAAATGGCGCTTGTTTTTACCGCTTTGACCGCATTTCTTCTTTTTGTAGTGTCCTTTGAGCAATTTAATCTTGGCTATAAAGTAAGTCAATCAACATTGTTTAAAGAAGCAGTACTCGATGGTGACCTACAGGTTATAACCTTTAACTTAAGCGCAGAATCCTTTAATGGAAGTATCGAGGGATTTGAAAAGTCAGTTGTCGAACTATTTCAAAATACACCTTATGACGGCTATGTTAGAAATGATAGCAATAAATCATATAATATGTATTTATCAACATCAAATCCAGATGCTTTGAAACATCTAGCCCTTTCCAAGGATGTAACAAATTTTGATTTTAGAGCACCAACAGAATCTCGTTTTATTTCGAATAGCATCAACCAAGCGGATGCTTCTGCTTATGTGCTTCAATTTGACCGAACAGAAAGCATTCCCAATAGTAATGATTTTAATATGCAAGTCAATTATTATCCCATCGCACAGTTATCAGATTCAAATCATTCAAAGAACCAAGCGAATAAAATTTTAATTTTATCTTTTTTTGTTCCTGTAAATGAGGTGGATCATTTTAAAGACTCACTCTTGAATGATTATTTCGGAGCGGAATTTTCGTGTCCACCGTATTCTAAAGAAACTCAGAGAATCTGTGGCGCGTTGTTGCAATTAGATAGTAAAACGACATTCAAGATTGATGGGATGATGCGTTACCCGATCAATCAAAATCCTTTTGAATATCCTAATTCAATTCTTATCTTAACTTTCTTCTCACTATTTACAGTACTCATTAGTATCAGTGTTGCTCGTGAACGTGAGATAAACATTCGGCAAATGCATGGGAATTATAATTATATTATTTTCAAACGGATATTTTTAAATATGGTCTTATCGATGATTGGTGTCTTTGCACTAACCCTTGCAATATTAAGTGTATTCAGGATTGGTTTTTTCAATCGGATATCATATCAATATTTATATAATCTATTTAAAATGCTGCTATATTTCATCGCAATTATTTCTTTAACGACATTTTTATTCTATATTTTTCAAAAGTTGAATATGAGTGTTCATAAGTTAAAAAGTGTATCAGAAAATCGTTTTATTGATGTTCTTATTCCCATTTTCAAAATAACCTCGATAATTATTGTCCTCGTGCCATTGGTGTCCACTTACTACTCATACAGTAATACTAAGGACTATGTAAAAGAATTAAACCAACAAGATGATCTGGTTAAAGGTACTGTCGTGAATAATATCCATTATGGTTTTCAGGCTTCAATTGAACAACAAGATGCGAATAATGATTTCCTGTTTAAAAAAGTAGAGGAGTATGATTTAGACTTCATAAGCTCAGAACATATTATGGCGTATGGGGAAACGTATTCTTATTTAATTACAAATCGTAATGCACTGAGTCGAGAGCCAATATATACGACTAATGGTGAAAAACTCAATGTTAAAAACATATCTGTAAACAGCATTTTAATACCGGAATCCTCAAGTTTTATACCCGATTTTGATGATGATGTTAATATTATCCATGTAGTATCCACACCAACAATTTTTGCTCCTTACAATATGGAGAATCAACAAAATGTAATAATAAATGCACCTATTTATGTAGTCGTAGATCCTTCAGAACAAGTTTTATCATCGATTAATTATATGTCGATCATTTCTACGGAAGCTACAAATCTTAACTTAGAGCAGTTCTCTGCAGATGTCGCTCAAGAAATTATTGAACCGATCACCATATTACGGGCAGATTTACTTTCCCAAATCGAGAATGACTTGGATGGGTACCGTAACGGATTTATTGCCTTATTTGGAAATATTCTCTTATTATCGATTAGTTTTACAACATTGGTATTAGAATCAGCATTTAGTAGAAAAGGGAGTCTGCTCGCAATACGATATATCCACGGACAATCTTGGTTTAGTCGATATAAAGAAATAATTGGTACATTAATAATTGCGCTCTTTATTCCTTTTGTTTTTATCCTTCTAAGCAGTGCAAGCAAAGTTACGGAATTTGTACCCATGATTAATATAGGTCTTCTAACAGGATTCTTCGCAATACTGCTTGTGGTAGATATAATCATCACCTATTTCTCAATACGAAGATTTGAACAAAAGCATTTGTTAGCAACATTAAAGGGGGACATATAATGGCTATTCAAATAAATAACATTACAAAAAAGTATGGCGACCGGATAATACTTAATAACTATTCATTAATAATACCGAAAAACAGTTTCACTGTGATTGCAGGAACGTCAGGATCGGGTAAGAGTACACTCTTAAATATCATCGGATTATTGGATACACCTGATTATGGTGAGGTTACGATCTTAGGCCACAAAAATATAAAACCATTTTCTTCGAAAGCAACAAAACTTCTGCGCAATAATATCGGCTATCTCTTTCAAAACTTTGCCCTTATCCCCGAAAAGTCCGTAGAATATAATCTAAATATCGCATTGGATTCAGTTCGAAGCAAAAATAAGGATACAGCGATTACCGATGCTTTGAAAATGGTTGGTTTGTCTGAAATACGAAAACAAAAAGTTTATCAATGTTCTGGAGGTGAACAGCAACGGATTGCGGTTGCAAGACTTTTACTAAAACCTTGCGATATTATTCTTGCTGATGAGCCAACAGGGAGTCTTGATGAAGAGAATAAACATATTATTTTTTATCTTTTAAAGAAACTTCAAGATTTGGGTAAGACGGTTGTCGTTGTTACGCACGATCCGGATTTAATTGATATAGCAGATCATGTAGTGCGTTTAGAACCGCAGAATCAATAAAGATAAAACGATTGAAAACATATTATTATGAATCAATTTGAGGTCTATTTTAGTAGAATAATCAATTCTGATGGTTGTGTGGGATGGATTATCCACCAATATGCATAAATTGAGATCCTTCATTCTATCTGAACCGGGAGTTCTTTTCCTGTAGAAATTAGTATATTAGCAATAAAGAAATACACAAAAAATTACCGCTGTCTTAATTGAGGCGTGTTTTTTTGAATATCGTTTATGTTAGAACACTCTATCGATGAGTAAGGGGTTACAAATATATTGATTTAGATTATAATTTGATTAAGAGAAGATGAGTAAAGAGGATCTCATAAGTTAGAGATTTTAGGCTCTGGATGATTGTTATAGTGATGGAAAAAATAGTACATAAAAAGTCATAGAAAAATTAATATAGAATAAGATGATGAAATTTACGTAGTAATTGATAAAGGTTCAGAAGTTTTGGTTCCATTACAAAAGAAAGTATTAATCAAGCATTTTTAAAATCATTATTGTGTCACAAAAATTTTAGATGAATCACCAGTATACTGGATACCTAAGAGGTAAGTTGTTAAGCAGTTATAACAAGGACTATTATTTTTATGGAGGTGTCGGATTTGAAAACAATAAAAAATAACAGAAAGTGGACACTTGGTTTTTTTGGAGGTGTTTTAACAACGATAGTAATAACTTGTGTTGCTAGCTATCTTCAACTTAATGATTACTACTTCACGGTTGATGATAGAATTATGCAATATACATTAAAAGAAATCGTTGCAATATGTTTAGAAAAATCTCTATATATTATTGTTTTTGCGATATTGGTCTATGCTATGATCATTATAAGACAAAAAAGGGAAAAGGTTTAATACACAGTGATATTTAAAGAGACTCATTTATATGAGTCTCTTTTTTGATTTTTTTATTCCTACGAATATTGATTTAGTTCCTGACATCAAGAAAAAATTGTACTAAATTCGAGTGAACCTAAGGAAAAAAAATAATACCAAAATGATTGAAATACACGATTTAGACATAGTGATTTACATCAAAGAATACCATTTGTGTTTTCAAGAACACTGCGTTGTTCACAAGGAAGATAATGAACTTAATCAATGTGTTGAATTTATCAATAAATAAAAGCAATGAACGGATAAACATATTACTGCCGATGGATTTTAAAATTGGGAATTTACAATATGAAGCTAGGTGGGCTCTATGCTACCTAATTTTACTATCTCGCAACCAACGTATAGAATTATGCGTTGTACTTAATAAACCACTTTATTACTTATTCAGGTGATTTCGTTTGGTCGTGGTGATTAAATAGATGACTTGTCCGCTAATTGTTCTTCCGGTTGGTTTCTAATGCTTTGTTTTGCATCATTCATAAGTTAACAGATGTTTTAGAAGAATACTACTATAAAAAAGCCACCAAAGGTGGCAATTAGAAAATAGTTGAAATAACACGTTACAGCTTACTCTGATCATTGGTATGTGTCTTACAATATTTTTATTTTCTATAGTGTTTTTTAAAACTTAAATAAATACCATATATCATTGATGTAGCAGCAAAAGAAATTAAAATAATTGTAAAAGTAGAGAGCTTTCTTGCATTGGAATTCTCTATTTGATTATTACTACTTCCCTTGAAATAACTAATGCCTCCATATTCGATTTCAGCATTTTCTGGAGCTTCTGTAAAATAACTAATATTTTCTTCAATCAAAGGTTTAAAAATTTCCTGCAATGTTTCTTTCGAATAAATAACACCCACATTAACAGGGATCTCACCAATAATTTCTTCATCGTAGAAAACCATATATTCATCTCTTCCCATAAATTCAACAATAGAAATTTGGAATAGGCCTGATTTATAGTATGTTATATTAGAAAAATCAATATTTTTCGTTTCAGCATAAGTTTTAACGGATTCAACATCAACTGACAAAATAAAACCCCTCTCAGAGTTTGATAACTCCGAAATAGAACCGACTTGCATTTCACCTTCAATCATTTCAAGTATGACGAGTTGATTGCTTTCAGTTAATGCCTCGTAGTATTCAGAGACAATGTTTTCATACAAATTTTCACCCATAACTAGGTCATAAATCACATCAGTTTTTGTATGATGAAGTTTAATAATTTCTCCAGATAATTGTTTTACCTGCATTGCACCGCTGTTAGTTTGATCAGATGGATTATCTTTCAAAAAGAATGATGAGAAACTATCAATACCTTCTTCTGCTTTTTGTATGTCATCTTCAGTCATTGATACGTCATCTGGAATTGTTTCTTTTAAACTTTCTGCGAAGATTGGAGTACTTGTAACAAAAAGACAAAGAAATAGTACTAATATTTTATTTATTATTTTCATACTGTCCTCCTTTTAATAGAAATAGTACACTCTTATAAATTGCTTTTGATCACTTATTTAAGTTTTTCACCTATTATATTAAACACACATAGCACAACTCGAACTTTTAATGATTAACAAGTTTCGCAATTATATAAATGACTGGAACAAATACAAAATGAAGATGCGATGCAGCTTCATTCATAAGAAAATTACTAAAAACGAAATCCTATGCGGTCATTACGATTTATTATAAAAACTTGATTTTTAAGGAAAAGTTAATATTGCATTATGAGGCGTTTACAAGGCTCTTGGATAGTATGAATATCAGATTCTAAGCACAATTAAATCGACTTAGAACGTTGATATTACTGAAACGTGCTTTGACGTGTCTATTCATGTTTCATTCATTCGCTAGTTAACAGTGTTTGCGATACTTTTTACGTAACCCGTAAGAAAGCCTTTATATGAAGGACTTGAATTATTATATTGAGTCAGATTTTTAAGAAAAAGTAGGCTTGTTCTTTAAAACAATTATACCATAAACGTTTTGGGAAGTAATGAAGAATGGAATACATTAAGAAACGCTCTATATTATTTTTCGAAACAATAATTTGTTTCAAATAAACTCCATTATCTTCACACTTGATCTAGGTCAAGGAATGCACTTTTTCAAACCGTTATACTTTCATTATGGAGGTTGAAAGACTATGGAAAAGAAAATACGACTAGAGACACTCACGTGTCCGTCATGTGTCACAAAAATTGAGAAGGGTGTTAGTCAGTTGAAGGGTGTTAATCGAGTTGATGTTGGGTTTAACACATCGACAGTGCGTGTTTCATATGACGAAGCGAAAGTAGATGCAAATAGTATTAAAAAGCGTATAGAGGAGTTAGGGTTTGCGCTTCGATAAAAAGTGGATCCCATTTGGTCTTGCACTTGTATTACGGATTATAAATCAAGACACTGTCGTATCACAAATTATTTTTGGTTTAGTAGGAATCTTTTATGCTTCCTACTTTTCGCTTCAAAGTATTTTAAATTTGCGTTACCGTATTGTTGGCATTGATTTACTGGTTACTCTTGCAGCGTTCGGGTCGTTGTTGATTGGAGAACCGTGGGAAGCCGCATCGGTCACATTTTTATATGTTTTTGGAAAGCACCTTGAATCGCGCGCACTCTATAAAACACAATTACAAGTGAATACACTTATTGATTCGATGCCGACTACGGTTATCGGTGCAGATGGTTATGCATATGAAATGGGTGATGTCACTCAAGGCATGCGCATCAAAGTTGTTGCTGGGAATGTAATTCCAGTCGACGGTCGTGTTTATGAAGGTATTGCGAGTGTTGATGAGGCTTCCATTACGGGTGAATCGATTCCGCAACAAAAAATGATTGACAGCCAGGTATATATGGGCTCAATACTCAAAGAAGGGTATTTACTGATAATAGTCGAGCGTGTCAGTGAAGATACGGTTTATGGGCAAATTCTTGACTTAGTTGAGAATGCTCAAAATCAAAAATCAGCGGTACAGAATTTTATTGATCGTTTTTCCCAATACTATACCCCCATGGTCATTGGGATCGCATGTGTTACTTATGTCCTAACGCATAATATGCGCATGGCACTCTCGCTGTTAGTTGTTTCATGTCCAGGTGCATTGGTGATTGCAATTCCTATTGCATCATCGGTCGCTTTAAGTAATGCATTAAAAAATCATGTACTTATCAAGGGTATCGATGTCTTTGATAAGCTTAATCGTATTGATACCATTGCATTCGATAAGACTGGAACGTTGACATTGAATGCATTAACGGTTGTTCACGTTGAATCGGTTACGCGCTCGCCGCAAACCGTTTTACAGATTGCGGCTTCCTTAGAGTATTATTCGGAACATGTTATGGCTGCAGCTATTTTAGATGTGAACACGCAACCTATAAAAGATGTATCTTGCTTTAAAGTCATTGATGGAATGGGTGTTACAGGCAATATCGAGGGAGTCCATTATTTAGTTGGTCAAGAGCGTTTATTTCCTTATTCGGTTCCTTCTGTTCCATCAAGTGCAGTATATGTTGGGACAGAAAAGGAACTCTATGGTATTGTTGTTTTAGAAGATACACTGCGACCTGAAGCCCCTGAAGCCCTCAGTCAATTAAACGACTATAAAATTATGATGTTAACGGGCGATCATGCTCAAAGTGCTCAGCGTATTGCAGAGAAGGTACATATTGAACACGTACATAGCCGATTGTTACCGAAAGAAAAACTCGCAATCATTAAGGAGCACCCAAATATTATGATGGTGGGGGACGGAATGAACGATTCGCCCTCTTTAATTGCAGCCGATTTAGGCGTATCAATGGGCGGATCTGAAAATCGTGTCGCTATGGAATGTGCTGATATGATCTTAGCACAACGTGATTTAAATCAACTCCCTAAGATGTTTCGTTTGGCGCGGAAAGTTCGACAGATTATGTATCAAAATATTTTAGTTGCCCTTTTAACTGTTGCTTTCTTATTTTCAGGTGTACTCTCTGCACATGTCACCATGTCGCTTGGCATGATGATTCATGAATTATCGGTTTTAGTTGTCATTGCGAATGCAATGAGATTGCGAGGATAAAATGGATTCATACAACCGTTGTTTATTAAAAGTACAAGTATTCAAAGATCTCAGTGAATCGCGTTTAAAGGCGATATCCGATCTCATTGAACCCAAACATTATCACGTGGATGAAGCAATTTATCTTGAAGGTGATGTCATCAAAACATTGGGTGTTATTCACCGTGGTTCGATAAAGCTGCGTAAGCTCAATGAAGATGGCAAAGAGCGCATCTTGAGTATCCTTTATCCCGGTGATTATTTTGGGGAAGCATCGTTATTACGATCCAAGGAAAGTCAGTATGATATCGTTGCATTAGAAGAAAGTGCGATTTGCACAATTGATTTGGATGCATTTCGAGTACTTATGACACGTGATGAAACGATGATGTTGTCCATGATGGACTCTTTGATACAGCGTATTGCTAGCCGAGATGATCTTGTGATTGCTGAGAGCTTAGTGCCAGCAAAAGATCGTGTTTTAAAAGCGCTTCAACACTATGCAAATCAAGAAGGAAGCATTAGACTTCCGCTATCTAAGAAAGATCTCGCAAGTTCGTTAGGAATCACACCTGAAACCATGAGTAGGGCAATTAATGCATTAATTTGTGAGGGCAAGATTGAAAAAAGGAATCGTGAGTTATACCTAGTGACTGTTATTTAGCTTTATAAGGGATGTTTTTATATATAGAAGTTGGAAGGGTTGCGTAATTAAGATATGGCTGAAAGTGATTCTATTATTCTGCGTAGTGTTTTTATATTCAAAAACGTAGTGTTTTTATATTCAAAAACACTGTAGTAATTCAAAAAATTAAAGTTTATTTAGGCCTTTTTTGTGAATTTAAATGGCTGTGATATAATCATGTTATCTTAATACTTGTATTTCCTATTTCAAAAATTTAAGAAATATTACAAGTCTCTATAGCCTAAAAAGGAGAAGTTTCTATGCGAAAAAGTCTATTAATTAAACAGTTAGAAATCGACATGAATCAGAGATTAGAATCTTTGAATAAACACTATTTTGTGACTTCTGATTCCACAGATGCTATGCGGTATTGGTCAAGAGGTAATGGCACCATTATTGTGAAAGATGGTTATCTGCTATGTCGTACTGAAAATCCAGAACTTACAAAAATGCTTGAAACTAAATACCACGGATGTAATGCTCAGTGGTTTGGTGAAGTGAGTAATATGAAAGCCCTCGAACAGTTACTTCACCAATTTGGTTATACGATTACAAATTATGCTCCTTTTTATGTTCCAATTGATCCTTTTATGTCCTATTACGATGATGCCATTCAGTTTTATGATCGCGATGAAATACTTCAATTCAAGGACAATCCATCATTTTCTGAATGTTTCTGTTTTGAAGAACAAGATCCTGATATTCTGGGCGCAGCTCTTAAGATTGACGGTATTATCGCAGGGATGGCAGGAATCAATCACAATGGTCAGAATGCATTAGAAATCGGCATCAACATTTTACCGGAGTACCAACATCAAGGTTATGCTCAACGGTTGGTCAAAGCGATTACAACGGAAGCGATGAATCGGTTTCCCAATTTTATGATTACATATGGAACGCAGTTCACGCATATGCAGTCCATCAATGTCGCATCAGGTGCTGGATTCAAATATGGATTTTCCCAAATCATCTTCAGCAAAATAAATGATAAGTAATGTATAACGTATACTTAGTGTGATGTTTTCACACTTTTTTTATGTCAGTTTTCTAAAATGTCAGGGGATGATTTATATAATCTAAGGATTATCAAGCTTTAATCATATTAATATTTTATTTCCATTCCTATCATAAGATACTGCTATCCGAATTCAAATTATGCAATAAATCTATTATTTCCTAAAAAAAAACGTGTAGTTGATACGAAATAGCGGAGTAAAAAATTAGATTATTTTGTGATATATTTTTTGTGTACACAAAAGAATGGAGGGTGATTATGAGAAAAACATTTTGTGTATCGGTTTTTTTGATTTTTACGATGTTGTTAGGAAACATTGTAGATTTATCGGTTCAGGCAAATGAACCCGCTGAACCAACAGACTATAATTGTTATTATTATGGTTTTAATGGGAAAGTGAACAAAAATAGAGCGAAAGTATCTAGTGTCGTTGATAAAGAAACAAATAGCCAAAGTGGTATTGAATGGGATGCTTCTTCTATTAAAGGAATTAACATGTACTTCTCAATACATGAAGCGAAAACGGATGCTCTTAAAAGAGAGGTGTTTTTTGCGAATTCTGATTATGGATGTTTTACTATCACAGGAACAGATACTCTTAAAGGGGTTCAATACGATTTGCGTGCACGACGCCAACATATTTGGGATTTTAAAGCAACTCGTGTATCAGGTTCCTGGAGACCTTAGAAGTGGTGTTTTTAGATAGAATGAAAATAATGTTACCGAAATTCTTAAGAAAAAATAGTGATTACTTTCTTATCGCGTTGATCTCTTCATCTGTATTTTTTATCTCACTTGAAAGCGAATATGGCACTTTTTCAACACTTTGGGAAGGGTACCAAAACGGCTTTAAGTTTACAGGGAATGATGCGGTGGACTTTGGAGGTGAGAATAATTGGTGGCGATTTTTCCATAATAGTGTAGGGTCCTACATAGGTATGATGATTTGGGGCACGAATTTATTTCAAATATTGCTTCCGCTTTTTATCAGTGTCGTTGGGATTAACATTTATTTAAAGAAAAATAATGAGTTCTCTTTTGAGTGTTATCGATTTGACCGATATTCTAAGTTCATGCGTCGAAAAATTTTTGAAGAATCAGTTAAAGTATCAATATCAATTTTTGCGGGATATTTAATCTTCTATATATTTGCCTCACTCGTGGGTAGCAAAGTGACTGCAGATGACATACAATTTGGGGTTCCAGTTAAACTATTTATTGAGTGGCTTCCGAAAGATTTCTTTTTAAATCACTGTAGGTTATATCACCTATTATGGGGAATCTTTGTATTCTTTATCGTCCCATTTATCTACGGCGTTGCATATGGATTTATAACACCTTATCTCCGCAATTTGCCAATGGTTTCAATGTCATTTACGATTTATTTTATCGCATTTTCAATTTCAAGCGCATTATTTGTTCCTTATGATTCTGTTTTCAGATATTTGTTAGATCCATCGGCATTGATTGTCTCGGGAGCATATAGTTTTCCGAATACAATTATGTACTTATCTGCACTGCTTGTTCCGATTATCATATCGGTAGTACTATATTGTGTAAGTTGTCGTCATTATGAAGTTTAGTAAACTAAAACAAATTTTACCAAGCATTGTGTTCCCCCCATTACTGATCTTTGCTTTTATACAATTGATTAACCAGCAGATTGTTAAAACCTTGGAAACACAAATATATTATGAGTATAAGGTTTACCTTATGAACTCAGCCGCTTTTAGTAAGATGGAAATTTACTTTAAAGATTTAATGATCATTGGATTATTTTACTTGATTGTATATTACGTGTTTCTATATACGGATATCACCAGTGAACAGGATACCTCAATTCATATGTTCATGATGTCTCGTTTTAAAAATGTGAGCCATTATTGGCTCTATCTGTTTTCGAAATATTTAAAAAACTCCCTCATCATTAGTATGGGTTACGGAGCAATTTTAGTAATTATTTCAAATACTCAACAAGTTCGTTTCAATTTGTCCCCTAATGTTCTATTTGAGCTTTTGTTACAGGGCATTAAGATATCGCTATTGATGGTATTATTAAAACTGTTCTATAATTTTATAAACATAACGACAAAAAATGGATCCAAATCCATTTATAAATTATTTACTTTATTTATTTTGTTAATAACGGATATATTCATCGGCAGGTATCATTGGATTGTGATGCCTGACACATATGACATAAATTTACGGTATATCTCAATCTATGTATGTTTAATTGTTATGACCCTAATTTTATACTGGAGTTATTCGAAAAAGATTGGAGAGTATTATGATTAAGATAACAAATGTATCGAAACGATTTAAGAACGTACAAGTCTTTGAAAATATATCATTGGAAATACCAACCGGAAAAAAAGTTGGTTTGGTCGGCGAGAATGGATCAGGGAAAAGTGTTCTCATGAAGATGATTTGTGGCTATACGAAACCTAACTCAGGAACAATTGAAGTGTACGGTGAAACCTTAGGTGTTCATCGTGATTTCCCAAGTAGTGTTGGAGTTTTAATCAATGATTCACATTTCATCAAGAATTACACAGGTATGGAGAATCTTGAGTACTTGATGAATATTCGTAAAATTACTGATAAAAATTATCTCAATGAATTAATCCACGCCTTTGAGATGGATAGCAATATTCATAAGTTATATAGAACATATTCGTTAGGGATGAAACAAAAGTTACGCATCATTCAGGCGTTTATGGAACAACCAGACTTGATAATATTAGATGAGCCTTTTAATGCGCTCGATAAAGAATCAACAAAGGTTCTAATAAATTTAATAAACATGTATATTAATGAACATCGAAATATTATTTTTACGAGTCATGAATATCATCACATCGAAAGTATCACAGATACAATCTTAACAATATATGAAAAAAATGTAATCATGGATATTGCATAAAAGAAAAGAAAGAACTCAAAGCAACCATAAAAAGACACACTTATGGAACTGAACTAATATCAGTCGCATCAGCGTGTCTTTTTATATACTCAAAGATTGAACACATAAGAGTTTCAAAATCTTGCTTTAATCGCGTTCAGTTTCTTTGAAAGATTAAAAAGTAGTACTATATTGTCACATTGCGAAATTACAATTGTTTCAATAGGTGTAATCGCGTATGATTTATCAAATAGTATCATCAGTATAATAAAGTTTATCAAAGCTTAAAAGGGGGGATTTGAATGAAAAAAATGGGGGCTGTTTTCACTGTAATTACAGCATTTCTATTCTTTACAATATCTTTTACACAATTTAATCAGGGATACAAAAGTAGTCAATGGACCTTGTTTAAGCAGGAACAACTAGAAAATACGATGCATGTGGTGAAAATGAGTCTGAGTTCGGAATCGTTTAATGGAACTCAAGCTGAATTTGTAGACTTTATATTTTCTTTATTCCAAGGCATTCCGTATGATGGTGTTGCAGTAACCGATTCAAATCAATCCGTAAACTATTACGTATCGACCGAAAAACCAGAAGCACTTGCACACCTGGCTATAACACGAGATCTTAGTGATCTAAATTTTAAAGCGGAAAATGAAGTACGTTATATTTCCAATAGTATTAAAAATAAAGACGCATACGCTTATGTGGTACAGTTTGACCGGCATGAAGGTATTCCGAAAAGTGATTCTTTCAATTCAGAAGTGAATTATTATCCAATCGCGTTGTTAAAGGGAGAATCATTCCCATCAGATCAAATTGTGGGACTCATTTTCTTTATTCCACCCGAAAGGGTTGAGTCTTTTAAAGAGACGTTAGTAAACGATTATTTAAAGGAACATTACAGTTGTGATGTAGCCGAACCACAGTATTTCTGTGGCATGATAATCGGTGAAGATGGTTCGACAAGTGTGCTGGATCAATATATGAATTTGACGTTGTTTACAAATCCCTTGGAGTTTCCAAACCCCTTATTAATCATTTCTTTTTTTTCCTTGTTTACCATCTTATTGGGAATCAATGTTGCTCGAGAACGGGAAGTTTTGATTCGAAGCCTTCATGGCAACAACCCATTTATAATATTTAAGCGTCTCTATCTCAAAACCATTTTTATCAACGCAGCACTCTTTGTTGGGGTATTTGTGATTCTATGCGTCATTTCAATTGGCTTTTATAATAAGGTGACACTTCGCTTTTTAGGTAATCTTACCAAGATTTCCGGATGTTTTTTAGGCTTGATGATGTTATTATCTGTAATAATTTTTATTTTTCAGATGCAAACACTTAATGTGACAAGATTGAAAAAAAACACAAAAAACATTTTTATTGGAATTCTCGTTCCATGTTTTAAAGTAATTGCAATAATGGTCCTTATGGTTCCTTTAATGGATGCTTTTGTGGATTATAAAAATATTAGCAACTATCATCATGCGCTCGTACAGAATGAAATCTTAAAAACCGGCAGCATGGTAAGTTCAATTAACTATGGATATAACACAAGTTCAGTCGAACGAACTAAAAATGATGCAGCGGTATTTGAATTAGTTGAAAAATACGGGCTCAGTTATATAAGCAGTGATCATATCATGAATCGACATGACAGTTATGATTATATTGTTACCAATCGACATGCACTTAAACATGAAACAGTTGTTGTAGATGAACATGTTCTTGATATTGCCAACTTGAAGGAAAATACACTCCTCGTACCGGAATCACGCCATGATGTTCCGATGGTTGATGCAGAAATAATCAGCGTCAAACAAACCCCCACGATTGTTCTTCCATCTTTTAATGGTACCAGTAAGAATGTTCGCATTAACGAACCAATTCTCGTAATCGTTAAGCCGGATACAATGGACATTGAGTCTATTACAACCGGTTCAATCTTCGCATCTAAGGATGAAAAAACTCAATTTGATGGGTTTGTTGATGCCATTGCGGAGAATATGATTAAGCCTGAAACAGTTAATCTTGAAGATGTTTTTGAAACTGATACAGTATTTTTAAAGCAGTATCGTAATCGTTTTGTCGCAATACTTGCTGCAACGCTTTTACTCTCAACTATTTTTATGACATTGCTTTTGGAAGTGTTTATCAGTCACAAGGGATCGTGGCTTGCAATCACATATATCCACGGTACACGGTGGTTTAAACGTTATGGACTCATTATAGCAATAAACCTATTAACGTTACTGCTCCCGTTTAGTTTGATTGTCATTAAGCGTGCCCAAGCGGTCACTGAGTTTATTCCGATGATCAATGTGTCTTTGTTAGCGTTATGCTTTAGTGTGCTGCTTATTGCGGAATGCCTTTATACTTTATACTATCTAAAGCGCTTTGAACGAAATCGCATGTTAGCCATGCTGAAAGGAGATTCGTAATGATGATACAACTCAATAACATCACCAAATCATTTGGAGACCGTGTCATTTTTAAAGATTATTCACTTGTTATTCCTCAAAATAGTTTTACGGTTATTTCAGGCGCTTCGGGATCAGGGAAAAGTACATTATTGAATATGATAGGGCTCTTGGATATTCCAGATTGTGGCAATATAAAGATTTTAGATTATCAAAACGTAAAGCCATTTTCCTTACAGGCGACTCAAATATTGCGTAACCATATTGGGTACCTATTTCAAAATTTTGCACTGGTTCCAGAAAAATCAGTTTTGTATAATCTTAATATTGCCTTAGATTCTGTTAAGGTAAAAAACAAAAAGGAAAGGGTACGTGATGCTCTACAAAAAGTAGGTCTTGAAGGTTTTGAAAATAAAATGGTTTATCAATGTTCTGGTGGTGAACAACAGCGTATCGCCATCGCACGGCTCTTACTTAAACCGTGTGAAATCATATTAGCCGATGAACCCACCGGAAGTTTAGACGACTATAATAAACATATAATTTTTTCACTCCTCAAAGAGCTCCAAACATTAGGAAAAACATTAGTTGTAGTCACTCATGATCCCGATTTGATTGCGCTTGCTGACCATGTTGTCGATTTAAATGTGCTCACTCGTGTTCAGTAACACTTATGGAATTAATTGAAGCCAAGAATTTGATTATTAAAGTACAATGTTAAGGCAAAATGATTCTGACTCAAAAATTTGCAACCCACCCAATTATAAATATCTGTTGATTTGATTGAAACATGAAGTTCAATATAAACATAATCAAAGATAATAAAGGCATATTCATTGGTTGGAGTAGGCACTAAGCCCGGTGTGGCACTTCAATAGTAAAAGATTTTTTACACATTGTTGTTAAATCTATAAGTGAGTAAACCATAGAAAAACTGAGTTTTTAGACTCAGTTTTTTTCTTTAGAAATCAATTGTATCCGGATCCAGTGCAACTTTCGCCGTTCCTTTCAACGAATCGATAAAAGTCATTGTTTCTTGATCCAACTCAAAATCAAATACTTGAAGGTTTTCAATAATTCTGCTTGTAGTTACTGATTTTGGAAGCGGTAAGAAGCCGTGTTGAATCGACCAGCGTAGAACTACCTGCGCAACAGTACGGTTGTATTTTTGAGCGATTTCTTGCAGTTCTTTAACTTCAAAGATACTACCAGTACCAAGCGGGCTGTATGCCTCAGTTAAAATACCGTGTTGTTTGTTATATGCCACAAGCTCTTCCTGCATGTCGCTTGGGCTTAAGTAAATTTGATTCACACTTGGCTTAATCACAGCGGTTTTTAAAAGCGCGTCAAGGTGATGTGGGTGGAAATTGGATACACCAATACTTTTTACTTTACCAGCACGATAGGCCTCTTCCATTGCGGACCACGCAGCCGCATTTGCTTGTTCCCATTTGTCACGTAGAGGCAGTGGATTTGGCCAGTGAATAAGGTATAGATCAACATAATCTAATTGAAGTTTTTTCAAGGACGTATCCAAAGCTTCTAGAGCTCCCTCATAAGAGTGAGCGTCATTCCAAAGTTTTGTGGTGATAAAGAGCTCTTCACGTGGAATGCCACTTTTAATAATTGCACGACCAACGCTTTCTTCGTTACCATATATGGCAGCGGTGTCAATATGGCGGTATCCAGCTTCGAGTGCATCGAGCACGGATTGTTCAGCAATATCACCATCGGGTGTTTGCCATGTGCCAAAACCAATAACAGGAATTTCTAAATCATTATTCAAAGTATATGTTTTTTTCATAGGTTCCTCCGTAAATAAAGTATATCAGTTTTAAGTCTTGCATAGCGGTTATATACATCGTTAAGAGATGAAAAACAGATGAAGACGTGTGTGTGACCTTAAAAGCCGTTAAAGGTTTAAGCATTTTCAAGTAATTCTGCTCCCAACCTTCCGTGTACCAAGTATTAGTGAAACGATCTTAATAATTTCATTCACTGTAATTACTGAGTCCTTAAAAACATGAGTGGAATAAACAAAGTGAATGATCTTTTTTCTTTACGTATAAGCTATGTGTTATAATTACGATAACATTATTGAAAGCGAGATACAAATGAACGGAAAAAATCGTAAAGATATAACAATTGGTGCCCATGTTAACGTTGTTTTGAAAAAAGACCAACGAACAGGAACACTAACAGAAGGCTATGTGGATCGGATTCTCACCAACTCTCAGAATCATCCCCATGGTATTAAAGTAATGCTTGTTGATGGGCAAGTGGGGCGTGTGCAAGAAATTATTGAGGACTGAAAGGATTTCGCAAAGAAATCCTTTTTTTATGCAATGGGTATGACAAGTTGTATCTCAAACAATACGTAGGGTGGTGTGAGGGGACATAACGTGAGTAACGATTTATTATCTTTCATGATTTTGTTATAATTAACGCAAAGAGGTGTTTAAGATGAACTATTTGCGCAGAATTCGTTTTAATGATATGCCCCATCATGAGTATCCGTTCAATCTCAAGGGCGTTCTGGATTTTCAAAATATTGAACTGACAGCTCCGATTACGTTTATTGTCGGTGGAAATGGTGTGGGCAAATCAACACTGATTGAAGCGCTTGCTGTGGCATATGGGTTCAATCCGGAAGGAGGTTCCCTTCACGTACGTTTTGAAACGACATCCACACATTCACAGTTGTATGAATACATTACATTGGTAAGAAATGGAGTTTCCAAACCAAAAGATGGATATTTTTTACGTTCAGAAAGTATGTATAATTTAACGTCGAAATTATCAGAGATGGGAAAAGAAACCTTGGCCAATTACGGAGGAGTATCTTTAAATGAGTATTCCCATGGAGAATCGTTTCTCACTATTTTTATGGAACGGATTAATGATAACGGTTTTTATATTCTTGATGAACCCGAATCGGGGTTGAGTCCTGAATCACAAATGTCACTAATGGTTAAAATAAATGAATTAGTTAAATGCCATAATTCACAATTCATTATCGCGACACACAGTCCTATTTTGCTGGCATTCCCAGATGCACAAATTGTACAGTTAACGGAAAACACAGCATCCCTTGTTGAATACGAGGATGTCCCATTTATCCAACTGTATCGACGTATTATGGAAGATCCGGAGTACATTAAACGTTTATTAGATTTCTAACAAGGTGTGATATAATTTAATGTAATGGAGGATATCCTGTGAAACGAATTAAAAACTCGATACGATAAAGCGCGACAACGTATCGAGAAAAGGTCGTATGTATCGTATCGTAACAAAGATAATATTACGAAAGGATAAGCATATGAAAGAAGAAACATTAAAACATATTTGGAAACAAGAAGCGTCAAAGACGATTGAGGGATGGGATTTTTCTTATCTTGACGGTCGTTGGGAAATGGAACCCTTACCATGGAATTATGAGGCAATTGTTAACGCACATTTAAAGCAAACTGATCGATTACTTGATATGGGGACAGGTGATGGCAATGTGCTCTTACAGTTTATGCATGCACCAAAGCTTACGGCTGTTACGGAAGGCTACCCTGTTAATTATGAATTGTGTAAACGAAAACTTAAACCGCTCGGAATCCGCGTTGAATTTGTGGCGGCGGATGATGTTTTGCCATTTGATGATGAAAGTTTTGATATTATTATCAACCGTCAAGAAAGTTTTCGCTTGGACGAAGTGAAGCGGGTTCTCAAATCTGGAGGTATATTTATTACTCAACAAGTAGGATACCGTAACAGTCGTGTATTAGCCAAACGTCTAGGCTGTGCATATGAATCGGTGAACCTGACCTATGCCTTAGCGTACCAATGTGAGATGGCACAATCGTTGGGCTTTAATGTTCTTGAAGCCGATGAGAAAGATGCATGGATTAAATTTTATGACGTTGGTGCGGTTGCTTATTATGCTCATATTATTGAGTGGGAGTTTGAAAATTTCAATGTTGAAAGATCGTTTGAGGGTTTGCTTGAATTACAAAAGGAATTGGATGTTAAGGGGTATGTATTATCTAATGAACATCGCTATTTAATGGTGATTCAGAAACCATAAATCGAACGGATGTCAAAGGGTATATAACGATTGTTTGATGATAGCGACTTCATCCAACTTTGTTTGAGAAAGTCGTTATTGGAAATGTAATTGTCTCGAAAGGGAACAAATCCGAGCATGAAAATCAGAGTGTGATTTTCATGCTTTTTGTTTTATGATGGAAGTATCAAAATATCCAACTTATTAGTGAAGGGCTTTCTTACTTTCAGTGAACTTTAGTGTCAATAAGTTGGCTATCCTTAGATTTTGTATTTGTTTGTAAAGGTTCCATTGTCATCATGTAATGTCTTTCATCAAAGTCTGTGATAATTTAACATCATCAAACCATTTTCCAATCAGATTTGATGATGTTATAAGTAAAGTATTGTTGACATAATGGAGTCGTCTTGTTAGCATTAAAGATAGTAGAAGTAGTGAAAAGTGCTACATAAAGGAGCAAAAGATGAGTCAAAGTAAACGTCATCAAAAGTGGGTAATCAATCAAGAAATTGAAAAAACAAAAGCATCAGCAAGGGTTGAACGTAAAGTTCTTGCATATTCGGATGATCTCATGTGTGTCGAAAATTATTTTGAAAAAGGTGCAGTAGGAGCCCTTCATTCACACCCTCATACACAAATAACTTATATTGCTTCTGGTAAATTTGAATTTACGATTGGTGAAGAGACACGTATTGTTCATCCTGGTGATACGCTTTTAAAGGAAGATGGCATCATTCATGGTTGCGTATGTCTTGAAGAAGGGTTGTTGATTGATTTCTTTAATCCTGCACGTGAAGATTTTGTTTCAGAATAGAAACAGATTGTTGTAGAAAACCACGATGAATGTATCGTGGTTTTTTTTGTACGCAGTTTTAATTGGAGTTTGATTATAGAAAGGAACACTAGCGAGAGGACATTAAATAAAGTAGTGGACGTAAAGTGTCGTCTATTTACGATATAATCTCTTTAAGAGGTGATGATATGCCAACAAATGTAATTTTCGACTACGATAAAGAACCTTCTCGGGATATTTTGTGCATCGACTGTAAAAGTTTCTATGCATCTTGTGAAGCTGTTTCTCGCGGATTAAACCCCCTAAAAACAAAACTTGTCGTGATGAGTTATCCCAGTGACAGTGTGCGTGAACGTGGGAGTGGTCTGATTCTTGCATCCAGTCCCGCGGCTAAAAAAGCATTTGGCATCAGCAACGTCAGTCGCGCTCGGGACCTGCCGTTTCCATATCCGTCTGATTTGGTCATAGCACCACCGCGAATGCATTTATATATGCAGGTGCATCGACAAATTAATGATATTTTCCGTTGCTATGTTGATGATAAAAATGTGGCGACCTATTCCGTTGATGAAACTTTTTTAGATGTCACAGATTCTTTATCATACTTCCAATGTGACACGCCTTATGAACTCGCGAAAAAGATTCAAATCCATGTTTATCAAGAAACGGGTATTTATACAACCGTAGGTATTGGCGATAATCCCTTACTTGCGAAATTAGCTCTTGATAATGAGGCGAAACACACCCGTGATATGAAAGCGGAATGGCGCTATGAAGATGTTACGACCAAATTATGGGCAATTCCCGAAATCACCGATTTTTGGGGAATTGGTCAACGAACTGCGCTGCGTCTTCAACGGTTAAAAATCACAACCATTCGGGATTTGGCTCATGCAGACTATGACAAGTTAAAAAAAGAATTAGGTGTTATCGGTACACAACTTTATGCCCACGCATGGGGGATTGATCGGACCTTTTTAGGGGAAGCATATACCCCGAAATCAAAGTCGTTGGGTAATTCTCAAGTCTTAAATCGTGACTATACCAATAAACAGGAAATAAAGGTTGTTATTCGAGAAATGGCGGACCAAGTTGCCACACGTTTAAGAAAAGAAAACAAGTTTACGAAGTGTATTGGATTGTGGGTCGGGTACTCACTCAGTTATGTTGATGAGAATGGAAAGACTGGATTTAGCCAATACATAAAAATAGAAGCGACAAACAACAGCTCGCGAATTGCGGAAGTTCTGTTGTCTATTTTTGAAACGCATTATAAATCTCAGAGTGTACGTAATATTGGGGTTAATTGCACAAAGTTGGAGTATCCCATCCAAGACCAATTAAACCTTTTTGAACCTATCCAGGTTAAAGATAAAGAACGTAAATTGGATGAAGCTGTTGATGTTGTGCGAAGCAAATACGGATTTACGAAACTTGTATATGCAAGCAGTTTAACAGAAGGTGGACGAGCTATTGCCCGAAGTGAATTAGTAGGAGGCCATGCCGGAGGAATGGAAGGCATTGGTAATGAAGGAGTCGAAGATGACACGAAAAAGAACAAAGAAAACATTCGAAAACTACAATGACTATTATGACCGACCTTTTGGATTAAAGTGGGGTACTGCTTTTGCTTTATCTGAGCTCACGAAAACGATTACGGAAGGTCATTTAAATGCGACCAAAGAAAATATTGAATTACCTCTCATGACACGTGAAGCGATGGACGATGTGCTTCAATTGGCTTTTGTTAAGTCACGCTCCATCCTGGTTCAAGTCAATCTTCGTGATGAAAATCAGAACCTTATGGATCCAGTGGTCGGAAAGTTTGAAGGCTATGCGGATGACCAATATCTCTATATTAATCATACGGCTATAGCTTGGGATGTTATCAGACACATCGCAATTTTAGATTAGGATTTAAGGGGACTTAGTGCAAGAGGCAAAAACACTGGCAAAATTTATACACGTTTATCACGCACCCGGTCATCGCATTATGTTATAGTAAAAATATTCTTAGTATGTAAATAACTTGAACGCATCGTGATGCAGTGTTGTAAAGATACACAGTGTGGTATGTATCAAAGCGGTATTCACTTTGAATTTAAAAGCATGAATGAGAAGATTTAAAGACCATGAAGGAGTTGAACGAATGAAAAAAACATCACGATATTGGACGGGTGTGTTAGCGGGACTCATCATCCCCATCTATGCACTTATTTTATTTATCATGACATCATCAAAAAATGAAAATGTGACGGCAATTGCGGTAATCGGGGGGTTCTTTGTCTTACCCGGTATTATCTCAACGATAACGTGGAGTATGAATTTCTATACTCAAGTTACTCAAAACAAAGTTGATATTCACCATTACAAATTGCCATTAGCTATAATGGCTTTGAATTTTCTCATTTTTTTAGCACTGTTACTTTCACTGTTAATTTTTTAGAAGAGAGGATGGGTACGCGAATGGATTCAATCTTGATCCGTAGAGTTGATAATGCGGATGAGCGCTCGGAAATTGCTGCAGAAGTTCTTTTGGATTTACCGGAATGGTTTGGACTTCCTGAAAGCACAAAAAACTATATTGATGCTGCACGTAATCAGGTGCTTTTTGTAGCAGAGTTAGGGCGATCACCTATCGGGTTCATAACTTTACAACAAACTGGTGAGCACGTCTGTGAAATACACTGTATGGGCGTAAAAAAGGCATGGCATCGCAAGGGGGTTGGTTTGAAATTGTTTAAAGAGTTTGAAAAATATGCACAAAATTATTATGATTTTATGCAAGTAAAGACCGTAGATGAAGGTCATTATAGTGAGTATGATCAAACAATCGCCTTTTACAAACGAATTGGATTTCAAAAAATGGAAGTCTTTCCTGAACTTTGGGATAAAGCCAATCCATGTTTGATTATGATTAAAACAATTACAAGAATCGAGCCAGTACGATGATTATTCTTATAGGAGGTTCGACTCATTCGGGGAAAACACGCTTAGCGCAAAAGCTTTTAGAAATTTATCATATTCCATACCTGTCGATTGATCATCTTAAGATGGGATTGATTAGAAGTGGGAATACGGACTTAACGCCGGAAGATGATGCAGCCTTGACTGCCTATTTATGGCCGATAGTTCGCTCTATAATAATGACAGCACTTGAAAACAAGCAAAACCTTATCGTGGAAGGGTGTTATATCCCGTCTGATTGGAACTTATCTTTTTCACCCAGTGCGTTAGAATCGATTGTTTATACGAGCATTGTTTTAAGTGAAGGATATATTGTCAATCATTTTGAGACCGTTTTAAAATACGAAAACTGTATTGAGCATCGCCAATATGATGCGATTGATCGTGATGCTCTTATTTTTGATCATCAAATGTGTTATGCAGAAAATATTCAGTATGGTAATGACATCATCCTTGTTACGGAACGTTATGATGTTTTTGAGCAATTTCAACGAAAATATCAGCAACGTATTAGAGCAGGGATGTACTAAAGTGAGTTCCTTTATAAAAGTTTGATTTTATTTTTTGATTCACCACCTGTTTGGTATAAATAACGATAAAAAAAACGTCTTCTGAAAGTCATATTGACTTGATAAGACGTTTTTTAATAGGTCATGTCATCAATAATATGTTTAATATCCATTTCCACAGTTTTAAGTAAATCAAAGCTTCCATTGGATAAACACCATACATAAACATCACCAATTGAGATACGCATCAAGGTATATGCATATGCTAAAGGATCGAGATCACTTCGGAATTCCTTTGATTCCATGCCAGCCTCGATAAAACGTTTTAACTTTTGAATTTGATAACGTTGTTCATCAACAATGAATTTTTCACCATGTGATACTTGTTCTCGAAATTGAATGGAGGTTATTTCAAGTCCCGCTTCTAAGATGGCTTGAGTTTGATGTTCCATCAAAGCATTAATGCCATCACGCATCGATTCGAAGGCGAAATCATCAAAAGCTTCTTCAAGCCGGGCATCAAAATCTCGATATGTAGAGTCAATGATACTGGCTTTGGATTCATAATGATGATAAAAAGCTCCGACAGAATAACCGGAAGCTTTACAGATATCTTTAATTGTCGTCGCATTGTATCCCTTTGCTTTAAATAATTTTAATGCTTCATGACGAATTGTTGCTTTTGCGAGCCGAGATTTTTGACTGAATTTATCCATAAATACCTCTTCCATTTTCTATATTATAGCGCAAAGTCAGTGTTTTTTCTATCTTAAAAAAACTCAAACTTTGCTATTGTATTCACAAAGTGCGTGTGTTAAGATAAAAACAGAACTAGTTCGGTTTTGTTAATTTGCTCAATGTTTCTGATACGAATAAGATATAATTGGAGGATAAATATGACAAATTATGTCGATAATAAAGTAGTTGTAATTACGGGTGCTGCTGGTGGATTTGGTCGATTAACAGTTGAAAAATTGATTGAACTCGGTGGTCGTGTACTTGCAACCGATATTAATGAAAAAGGATTAAACGACATGGCAGAAAACATCCAATCGGATAATTTAAAAACGATGGTTGTGGATGCATCAAGCAACGATGCTATGAAAGCAATGGTTGCCTATGCCGTTGAAACGTTTGGTAGTATTGATGTCCTTGTAAACAATGCGGGGATTATGCCACTAGCTTGGCTTGAAGATCATAAAAAAGCGATGCCAGATTGGGAAAAGTGTATTGACTTAAACATTAAAGGAATCCTATACGGAATTACGGCAGTATATGATCAAATGATTGCCCAAGGTCGTGGTCAAATCATTAATTTATCATCAATCTACGGAAATGCTCCAGTCGAAGGGGGCACACCTTATGGTATGACTAAGAATGCTGTTGGTTTTATGACGGATGCGTTACGTAATGAAACTAAAGGTAAAATTAAGATGACCACAATTCGTCCGACATTCTGTCAAACAGCCCTCATGAATTCTGTTGTTAATTTTACTGCTACACAAGGTCTTCTCGCCAATAAATTTGATGCGAATTCTGAAGTAGGAAAATTAAAAGAAACGGATCCACGCTATGCTGATCCAGATAATATTTTATACAACCTCTTAGACCCATCCTACATCGCTGACAATATTGTCTATGTGATTAATCAACCATGGGGAATTTCAATTTCTGATATGACAATTCGCGCTTCAGGCGACTACTTTACAGAGTAAGGAGAATATGATGAACGAAAAATACCGTAATTTATTTACACCACTAACCTTAAATAATGGTGTTGTAGTTAATAATCGATTTGCAATGGCACCGATGTTGGTGTTTGCATCTTATAAAGATGGTACACCTTCCGCAGAAGAGTTGCGTTACTGGCAAACACGAAGTGAAGTCGGTAGTTTGCTTATTACTGGTGCAGCCACAATTTCACCAAATATTAAATGTGGTCCGGGTCAAATGTCGATTGAATCGGATGCACAAATCGAAGATTTTAAAGCACTTGCTAAGGTGATGAAATCAAATGGAAATAAAGCGATTGTTCAAATTCAACATCCAGGTCGTGAAGGTAGTGTTGGATTTGCTGCAACAGGTAAAGCTTATGCACCAAGCAAAATCGATTTTCCATTTCTTGCTTACCCGGTTACAGAATTAACTGAAGCAGAAGTATGGGAAGTAGTTAAAGATTTTGGACACGCAACAGAACGTCTCATTGACGCCGGCTTTGATGGTGTCGAAATTCATGGCGCTAACCATTATCTCATTCAACAATTCTTTTCTGCTTACTCCAATGTTCGCACCGATTATTGGGGTGGAAGTTTGGAAAAACGAATGAATTTTGCTATCGAAGTTGTTAAAGAAGTGCAACGTGTACGTGCAGCTTCAAATCGTCCCGATTTTATTATAGGTTATCGTTTATCACCTGAAGAAGTTCACGGTGATAACATTGGATACACCATTGACGACACACTAAAACTAGTTGATGTTCTTGCAGATATGAATCTAGATTATCTTCATACATCCACATTTGGCGGTGCAGACTTTGTTGATGGAGCATACAAGTTAAAAGCACGTGCAGGAAATCAAACAAAACCGATTAACCAACTAATCTATGAAGTGATTCGTAAGCGTACGGCTTTCATGGTATCAGGAAACATTAACAGTGCAGAAGCTGCGTTAGATGCTTCCAACTACGGTGACTTGCTCAGTATGGGTGTTGCCGCAATAGCCGACCCACAATTTGCAAATAAAATTAAAGCCGGTCAAGAAAATACAATTAACATGAACGTACTAGGACGGATTGAACAACTCAATATTCCTCGTATGTTGCGCATTGTATATCGTAAAGGAGCAGCAATGCCTCCTATTAAAGGTATTTATTAAAAAAAGTGTTATTATTGGCAAAAGTCAGCATGATGTTTAATGCTGACTTTTTGTTTAGACATAGACAAAATGCATATTTTTGAAATAAGGTATAATAAATGTAACAAAACCGCGATTGGGGTGTCTAATAGGTGAAGGGATAATCGAATTAAAGGAAACTGATAGGAAGTAGGGATTTCGCGATGCAACACGATATTGAAAGCATTTATCGAGAATATTTTAATGATATCTTGCGTTATCTTCTTGTTTTGACCCACGGTAATTGGGACCTTGCCGAAGAACTTACACAGGAGACGTTTTTCAAGGTGATTCAGAAGATAAACACGTTTGATGGACGTTCTTCACTCTATACATGGATGTGCCAGATCGCAAAAAATACGTATTACAATACAATTCGTGCAGGTAAGCATAAGGTTGATTCCATTGATTTTAATTTAGTTCCCGCTTCGGATAATATTCCCGAAACCGTAAATCGAAATGAAGAAGTCGACCAAGTGAAAACAGCAATTTTAAATTTACGCGAGCCTTATCGTACCGTTTTAACCCTGAGGATACTTAATGAGCGTACGTTTAAAGAAATTGCAGCTCACTTCCAACGTAGCGAAGGTTGGGTTCGTGTAACATATCATCGCGGAAAGAAAAAAGTAAAGGAGGATTTAGAATGAAAAAAGAGTGCGAAATTGTTAAAGACTTGCTCCCCCTCTATGCAACGAAACAGTGTAGTAGTGCGAGTCGCAAGTATGTCGAGGAACATATGATGACGTGTGAAACATGTCATCAAATTTCGATGAGTTTAGAAAAATTTGAAGCAGAAACTAAGCAGAAAGAACACGAGGATATCGATCGAATTGAAAAAATCGGACGCCGATGGAAACAAGAACGAATTGTTTCAATGTTACGTGGTGCAGCAATCGTAGCATTTATCGCATCGCTCACATCCCTCTATGCATATCAGAAAATAGGATCCTATGTAGATGCGGAAGGATTCTTACAAGAACCGTTTTATCTCGTTGGCTTTTTTTATATTTTTCTAATGATTGCAATCCTTATGAGTATTATTGCTTTAACTATTTCTAAAAAGAAAAAGTCAGGTAAACGCAGATGATTGATGGAGAAAGATTAAAACGAAGTTAATGTAATTCGCTGCTCTCATTTAAGAGTGTTTAAACGGTGAACCTTAAATGATATTTGGTAAGGTTCTGTTTGAATGTTGAGTGCAAAAGTATTTGAGAAAATTTTATTAAATTTAAAACGCATATGTTCAATTCCGCTATTGATTTTTTTAACCTCACCGCGTTTTGTGTACGTTATCAAAATGGTTACTGTGTTGCTAGTGATTAAAAAATGGTAGTGGAAGGATGATCGTTTGTAAGATTTATGGATATCTCTAAAAAAACTTAAATAAAAGTGGACGATTTGTAAGATACTAAAATCGTAGGTCTGATTTGTTGTAAGATTGTAGGTTAAATCAATGTGCATTTTATGTTGTTCGAGAAGATTATAAATAATATCGGTAAGTATGTTTGTGTATTGAGTGCCTAACTCGACTTCAGGAATCGAAAAAGTTTGAAGGTAATGAATAAAACCGTTCGTATCGTTATTCTCTAACAGAAGATTCATAGTAATCAGATGATTTTTAATTTCGTGATTTGATTTGTAGAGTGTATGCATGTGTTCGTTTAAGTACTGGTAGATATCGTTGGTAAAACTAATATTAAATGATTGCAGTGTTTTAATTTCGGAATATGCCAGTGAAATCTGTTTAGACGTATAAACTGTGTGGATGAAATATATCGCAATCAGATATGCGATGACAAAACTGATAATAAAATAATTTGTAGTAAGGTCATTTGAAATGAATAGTGCATCGCTGATAAAAATTGCAAGGGTGAGTGTTAATGAAACCATAAGCCAAGTTCTTGATTTTCGGACCCCCTGGATACTTTCAATCAAAAATAGTATGACCGCGATAATCAAGGATATGTATTGATAACATAAGGCAATGTAATAAAATACATAAAGTGATTTCGGAATAAATATAATGAATCCAAAGGCAATTAACATGAAAGGTATGTACATTTTTATTAGTAGACACGCATACCTTTGTAGATGGGATAACTGATTTTTAAGTACCTGAAGCAAGGGATAAGTGAGAAAAATATACAAACCATAATTCATAAAGGAGAGTATTTTTGGTGCAAAAAAGCCCACAATAATTGGGGTTGCACTTAGAAAATAAATAGACCACGATAACCCGTAAAGACTGGCAAACTGAAGTGAATTCCTTTCATTTAATTCCAAATCTTCTTTTGTGGAATGATAGAACATGCTTAATCCAAGCGTCAAAACGAAAAGTGTAAGCATAATATCGGGAATGGATTGAATGATACGAAGTGCGGCAAGTGATGCACTCTCACCATAATAGAGGGGTTCGATACGATTTTTAAAATGAGGATCGGATGAATCAATATTGAGCGTTAAACGGGCCCCATCATCATGATTCGGAACTTTTATTGTATAAAGAGCAATTCCATTTGGATCATCTGTATTTTCATTTGTAAAAATTAACGCATCATCGAGATAGATTTTTAATGTTTGGTTTCTTGACAAAAGGGATAGATATGAAATACGCTTAGATTGTGGAAGCGTAGTGATAAAATTTGAGTTCTCAATAGGGGTAACATTCAACGAAGTATAAGTACCTGAAGGAATCTTTGAAATTAACGACGCGCTTAAAAGGAAACTTCCAACACAAAAGATATTTATAATTAGAAACAAACCAAATAGAGCTGTTTTTTTACCGCTTTTAATTTTAACCACCCCCGGATTATCTATAAAATAAACATAATTATTGTTTAAGGAGAAAAAACATGAAGCATTCTACATTTAAAATCGAAAAACTGCTTACTATTCTTGTTTTTATCCTCTATTTGGTTGGAAATATTTCCAACCCTTATGCATTAGAACTTTCAAACGTAGCGTCGGTAACACACGACCCTTACACGACAACGACCTATATCAATAAAAATTTTGAAAACTCAGTTTTAAATCTAAAGATTAAAAATACTCAGGCAGATTACATAATCGAAATCGGAGATCGTTCATACACGATTAATCACCGCTTTAATCATCTGACTGATCATGTTTTTATTGGTGGAACTGTTAATCAAAATGAAGTTATTACGATTCACTCAAGTACACAATTAAATGTAGATGAGATACCATCAATAGGGATTAGTCCATTGAAGGAAGCTGTATCGCAGGCTTTTATTCAGATACTACCTGCATTATTTTTCTTTGTTTTTAGTATCTTGGTACTAATCTATGACATGATTCATTTTGGCCAAGATCGTATTTATCCAAAAATCTTGATTGTAGGTATTTACCGGCTTTTAATCAGCATTGCGTTGTTATCGTCAAAGCCGTTTTTCGAATTTGTAATGACACCTAATCAAATGTCTACGGTGAATGACTTATCTTTTTCAATGCTTCCTTTGTTTTCGTTTATAATTATGATCCAACTTGGATCGAAAAAACTTTCGAATCAAAAGCAGATTTTACTTATAGGGTTAATTTTGTTTGGATTAAAAACATTTACTAAGAGTAGATTTCTATTAGTTTATGAAAATATCCTCACACTGCTCTTATTATTCCTCGTTGTGCTTGTTAGTATAAAAAAACCGATCCATAAATCCGTATTGCCTCGTTATCTTTTTACCGGCGTATATATATTACTTGGCATTGCGGCTGGATTTGCAATGGTAGGTTGGATGAGTCCGGCCAAACATTTTCGTATTGATATTTTGCTTCATACTGTGCTTTGTATTTACTTTAGTTCGGTTTCTAAAAAAGGCGTCGAACGAAGCATACATCAACCGGATTTGGAACGACAAATTGATAAAATTCAAAACCAATATCTAAGCGAAATCTATTCAACTTCTCGGAATCAATTTAAGGATTGTACAGATACACAGTCATCTTATCTTTCATTTATAAATGATTTAAAGCACCTTGCGGATGCAGGTGAGTACGAAACTATTAAAACAACGATCCAAGATACAATACACATCGAATCTACAATAAGTAAGGAACGTTATTGTGATGTTCCACTGCTGAATTCTTTGATTCAATTTTCGAAAGAAGCATGTATGAAACAAAACACCGAACTTGACTTAGATATTGGTCCAATTATGTATTTTAATATTCGTGATCATGATATTGGCATCTTATTTTTAAACTTACTTAATAATGCACTTGAAGCGAGCATCTCATGTATTGATAATCGTCTGATAACGCTACACATTCATTCGGATTTAACCTACTTGTATATCAATTTTAAAAATAATTACCAACAACCGATTGTGTATTTGAATCAAAAATATCATACAACTAAAGAAGACCTTAAAGCCCACGGTCATGGATTGAAGGTAGTCAAAGAAATTGTAGAGCACTATGATGGTCTCATGTTGGTTGAGCATACTGACACAGAGTTTAGAGTTCGTATTGCTTTAAAACACGCTACGCATTAATATCCAAAAATCGTCGTATCACTTCTTTTTTATTGCGTCTGCTACAAGGAATTTGCGCACCACTTTTTAAGATAATCGTTGTTTCTTCGATACTCATAATTTTATTAAGATTTACGAGGAAACTTTTATGGCAATGTACAAAAATATCTTGAGGTAATTTGGAATGGAGTCCTGATAATTTACTGTAAAAAGATTTAACTAAATTATGATCGCAGTGAATATGCACGATGCGCAATGCACTCTCTACATATTCAATAGTGTTGATATCGATTCGATAAAATGATTTATGACTTGATCCCATCACAAGAAAATGTTCATTTGTAAGAAAATGTTTCTTGAGAATTTGAACCACTTGTTTATTAACGAGTGGTTTTAAAATATAGGCACAAGCATTAACACTGTAACCATCAATCGCAAAGTCCGGCGATGCGGTGATAAAAACTAAGTCAGTATTGCAATTAAAATTTCTTAACTGACGTGTTGCCTCAAGGCCATCAACGGGATCCATTAAAATATCCATAAATATGAGTGTATACATGTTTGGATCTTTTGAAATTAAGTTGATTAAATCTTGAGGGTTTTCAAATGTATCAATGACAGTATCAATATAATTTTCGGTACAATAGTTCAAAATCATGAGTTTTAATGATGATGCAAAGTGTATTTCATCATCANAGATTGCGATTCGATTCATAAAAGCCTCCTTTGATGCATCTATGTTAATTATAAATGATGATAGTATAAATAGATTTGCATATTATTACATTAATTAAACCAGTTCTTACGAAGTTAAATATAGCCTTCTAAGCCACTTGTATAATACATCTAGAGCGGTATAAAAGGAGACCATATATGAAAAAAAAACTTTTTAAGATATTTTTAATTATAGCATGTGGATTATTTTTAGTTCCTATAAATCTAAGTGCTGATCAAGGTGAAGAACACCAAATATCAGATCAAGATATAACGGTTAAAAAGTCCACAAAGTGGCTCAATAAGAACACAGGAGAGCTTGAAGTAACACTATTAATCAAGTCACCCAAGAATATTATGTTGCCAACACCTAAATCCGTAGATGTTGTATTAGTTTTGGATGTATCAAACAGTATGAAAGAAAAACTACATAATGGTCAAAGTAAAATTGATATGATGAAAGAGGGTTCGAAAGAACTCGTTGATTCATTATTAAGCCAAAATGGTTTTGATAATAATTTAACAGTTAATGTGGGAATTATTCCTTTTGATCGTTATGACAAAGATGCTTTGGGGGGATATGTTCCTCTCACTAATAATGAGACTAAACTTAAAAATGGAATCGATAAAATGAAAGCAAGTGGAGGAACCAATATACATGCGGGAATCTTATCTGCGACCGATATGTTATCACAGTCTACAGCTGATGATAAATATATGGTTGTTTTGTCTGATGGCTTACCAACTTATCACAATCAAGTTGACGGCGGAAAAATCGTTACCGATTTCTATGATTACTCTTATGATAAACCAACAAAGTTTGAACAAAATTACTTCTTAACAAGTAAATCAACTAAGGTTGTTGGTAGTGGTTCCGATGTAATGTTGAAAATTTTTGCACGTTATAATGTACTTGTCTCTAATTCTTTTAAAAAAATAATCGATAATGCTCGACCTGCGATTTCTGCAGCTTATACTGCCAAAAAAGATGAGAACATTCATATCTTTTCAATAGCGTATGATTTGGCCTCAAGTAGTGATGGTCAAGAAATATTGAAAGCTATCGCTTCAAACGAACCCAATAGTTATCATAGTGCTGTAGATAACTTAAATGAAATATTTAATGATATCGCCGGTGCTATCGTAGATAAAGCGCGTGTTGTAGATGCAAAGGTTGAAGATGTAATGCATCGAAATATTTTAGGTGGTAAGGATAATGCTCTGGAAGTCAAACCGGAATCAATTAAAAAATATATTGATGGTGAAGAAATTACCAAAGACGATATAATTGATGCTCACTATGATGAGATAACGAAAACAGTACATTGGAGTATCAAAGGAAACCTCAAACCAGAAATTGAATATAAACTTGTGTATCAAACAAATGTTGATTTGAACTCTCTGATAGATGAGTTAGACTTTATTTTTGAAACAAGTTCTCATGCTCAAAGTACAACGATGAACTATACAAATTCAGATGATCATAAAGCTACGATTGCTTTTAAACAACCATCAATTAGTGTTGTTTCATATCAAGTAGAGCTCTATTTCGATGGTGTAAAAACTTCTGATTCCGAAGTGGGGGTCGTTGGATTTGAAATCGATGGAGAAAATGAAATAACCATTCCACATTTGGAAACCATTACTGAACAAGATCGTGATTACGTACTAACAGGTGTGGACTACGGTGGTGATTTAAATCGGGATAATACAATTTTAAAACTGGATGCAAATCCGCATGCGAATGTTGTAAAACTATTCTATGAAACGGTACCACCCTTGTCACGTAAGGTTGAAGTGCGTTACTTTAAAGACGATTTAAATGATTTAATTGGTAGTAAAATGTATGAGGTGACTGATAATCAATTAGCGCTCGAACCAAACCTCTTAAAAACGGATCACGATTTAAATGATGATGCAAATTTCTACTATGCAACCATTGACGGAATTGCTTTTGAAGAAGATGTTCGTTTCGATTTAAAAGAAAATCAAAGCCACGTTGATGTCATTTATAAAAAAAGATCCATCCAATACAGTGTGTCATATCATCAAAATGACATTAATGAACCATCATTTTATTCAGAGGGAGCATTTGGTGCCAGCCAAGGCGATACAATCAATATTGATGATATTATTTCCAGCACAGGAGATATGATTGAAAGCACCATCACAAATTATAGAACATGGCATCATATGAAGGTATATTGTGATGGCATTGAAGTTGATGATGTCACAAATATTCAACTTGTTAAAAACAATCATACGATTCAAGTTGTATTTATACCTAATACCGCTTCAGTTTCACTCAGAATGGTTAAAGACAGTCTCAATGACGATACATTCTATAATGAAAAAAATGCATTTGTTTATGGTGATACTTACAATATAAAAGATTCTATTGAATCACATCAAAATATTATTCAACAAGAGTGCGAAAATGATTGTCTATATATCGTATACATTGATAATATTGAAACCGTTGAAAATACGGTTTTACTTGAAAAGCCAGAAACACTTATAACTGTATTATTTACTGATAAAACGAGTGATATTTCGATTGATTACTATATCGATTCTTTATCAGACAAAAATTACCTCGGTACTTTAAATGAAGTTGCGCTCATGAATTCAGATTTGAAAGTGGATCAGACAGCATTTAAAGATGATGCACGTTTTGATAATAAAGCACTTCAATACGATGCTCACATTAATGATTCGGATTCGGATATTATTAAAATTACAGAAGATAATCAAAAAATAGTAGTAGTTTATACAAAAGATTTACTTAAATATCATATCTATTATATCAATGAAGAAACAAATGAGTCATTGGTCTCAAACGAAGGTATTGCATATCACAATGCGCTCATCGATGCGAAGGAATCAATGTACTTAAATCACCAATACTTCGGTACATTATTCAATCATTTTCAAACCGTAAAGCACGAACCCTTTATTGTCAGTGATGATGAGATGATCTTCAATGTTTTTTATCGGTTGAATTCGTATGAAACAAAAATTTCCTACTTTGAAGGGGAGAAATTATTAAAGACGGATGTATTTAATCAAAAAGCTGGAACAAAGCTTGTGATCGATCCCGAGAAATATTTGACTGATGAAATGTTAAATGAGCCTGCGATAAATTATATTATTGACGGCCCATATCAAAAGGCAGAGGAATTAATCGTTTTAAAAAATCATGACATAAATATTGTTTATTCAACAAAGAATATTGAACCGAAACCGGGAGAACCAAAACCAGGAGAACCGAAACCGGGAGAACCGAAACCGGATGAACCTAAGAGCGATACCCCTAAACAATCAGATTCTAAAGGTGATGATACCAAAACGAAAGGGTCTACGTCGAAGGTAAAAGAAACACAATTACCGAATACCGGAATATTTGATACGCCAGTAGTTCGAGTCGGCATTCCACTCATAATCATGGGTGTTGTTCTAAGAATGATTACTCAAATTCGTAAAAAACATACATCATTATGATGACTCATTAATACGAAAAGATTTACCTAAATGAAAAAGAAGTTTGTATTTTACAGACTTCTTTTTTTATATATCACAATCAAAAGCGTAATCGTGCTTGAAGTAATAAGCTTAAGCTATAAGACATGCGCGATGAATTCATATTTGTTATAAAAAATTTGCGGTAAGGATATTGATAAATGTTTCGACATCATTCGCTTGAACAAGCTGGTCGATGACTGCGTTTTCTGTAAGCATCATGGACAACGGGTCAAAAATATCTGCAAAGATTTTTCGATCATCTTTAGCAATCGAAAGCATAATAACAAGGTCAACATCTGTATTAACCCAAGAAATTGGTTTCTTGTTTATTAACACAGTCATTGCGGTCTTGTCGGCATTCATTTGCATTGAATGCGGAATGGCTATACGACCATAACCCGTCGAAGACATGTGTTCACGTGCAAGAATTTCGTCTTTGAATGATGGTTTAAAACAGTTGTGATCAACACCGGTTTGGATGAGTTGATCCAAAGCTTCAATTTGAGTCATATTTCGATCTTCAACTAAGAATAGTTCCGGACTGAGCATTGTTTGAATGGTTTCTCTAAATTTATTTTTGTTTTTAGAATCTTTAAGATCATGAATGGTATCGTAAATTCGATTTGTATCCCGCTCATTTTTGAAAGGGCTGATGACAAGCACAGGGATTGGCATCTGTTTATGTATGTTTTGTGTTGAAATAATTAAATCAATATCACTTACATCGATGCGAGCTTCATCTGTAACGACGTTTTTCACAATTAAAGAATCATTAAACGTGGTAATGATGTGATTGTAAAGATTTTGATCCATATCGTAATACTGTGGTAGAACCAAAACACAATTTATCTTATTACCTAGACTTTTTTGGGTCTCCAATGCGCCCCCAATGTGAAAGGCGATATAGGCAATTTCATCATCATTGATTGCGACACCGTAACGACGACTGATTTCATGAGAAACGCTTACTGCACAGTCATAAATCAAGGGACAATTATGTTTGATATTAATTGTAACGGGGTTTTTATTCGCACGCCCAACTGCAAGTCGTTTTAAGAGGTTATTGATGTGTAATGCAAAGCGAACAAAAAACTGATTTTCGCTGATATCTACGTAGTAATAACGATTAATACTGCGGATTAAATCATCGACCAAGCTTAAGACTTCTGTTGTAATATAATTTGAAATATTGAGCTCGTTGACGGTATCATAATTGATATTCGTGCCGGAACTAAGGATAAGTAAGGCAAGTTCGTAAATTTCACTGTCACTGTAATGAATCTGATAAAGTTTATTAATTCGTGATGCTATCGCGGTAGCGATGGTAAGTTCTGTTGCATTAATTTCAGGATAATTGTCAGTGTCATGAGCATAAATATTATTGTGTTGGATTCGATTAATGGACACTACAATATGTAGAATTAAATTCATCAAGGCATAATCATTTATGAAATAATGATTTTGATTTAAGGTTTCTTCCACGATTTCTTTAATTTTTATCAAATCATAGTCCTTAAAACTATGTTGCATCGATTCAATATTTAAGAAATTTCGATTGGATTCATGATACAAAATTGAGGTTAACAAACGGCGTTTATTCTTTTCAAGACCATGAATAAACACTCTTTGATTTTCAATCTGCATTTCGAGGTCGAATTTTCCTAAACGTTTCTTTAACTGTACGAGGTCAGCCCGAATGGTAGACTCGCTGACATGAAGGTCGTAGGCAATATCTAAAATGTTTAATCCACGATCTTCTTTAACAAGAAGTTGAATCATATAAACGATACGTTCTTCCGGTGTTGTAGGCAAAAAATCATCCATTTCCTTCAACATCTCGGTATAACAGGTACGGTCGAGTAAATAGCCCTCAGTTGATGCTGTAATTAAATGTGGATAAGCATCATTAATCACTTTTACATAACTTTTTATGGTTCGAACGGATTTGTTAAGTTGATTTGAAAGTTGTTTGGATGTCAAGGGGGTAAGATGATTACTCATAAAACTTAAAAGTTCAAGATGTTTTGAATCAAGCATACAATCGCCTCTTTTCTATATTAATTATACCAACTAGAATATACCGCCTATTTAATGAATTGCACCGCCCTTGTGCTAAAACATAACGATGATGATACAAAAAAACGAGATAATAGAGTCACAGGAAAGGAGTTTGGATATGGACAAACTTAGAATATTACTTGTTTGCGGATCAGGCGCAAGCAGTGGATTTATGGCAGCAAACATTCGTAAAGCTGCAGATAGTAAAGGACTTAATGCAAGTGTTACCGCTCGTAGCGAGTCAGAAATTGAGAATTATATTGATGAGATCGATGTGCTGATGGTCGGTCCCCATCTTGCATATATTCTGGATGAAGTAGATGACTATATTGGTGATGCACCCGTAAAGGTAATCTTAATGAAACCAGATTACTACTCGACCTTAGATGGTGGTAAAGCAATTGATCACCTCATGGAAGAACTTAATAAATAATTATCAAAAAAGGAGAAGGTTATGGAAAAATTAATTAAATGGTTAGAAGAATCTTTTGCCCCTAAGATGAATAAAATTAATCACAATGTTTGGATAGTTGGAATTAAAGACGGAATTATGCAAACATTACCATTTATTTTCTTAGGATCTGTATTCTGTATGCTTACAATTTTAGGCGATGTTGTACCGAATTGGCCTAACTTCTGGGTTCCTTTTGGATGGACAATGGGGATGGTCTCCTTATTTGTAGCATTCTTGGTTCCTTTTAACATCATGGAAAAGAAACGTCTTCGTAAGCACCGTATTAATGCGGGACTTGCTGGATTAGTACTCTTCTTAATTATTATTACACCACAAGTTGTTGAAGCTGGTGCACCAGGATTCGGTCATGAGTCATTGGGTGCAGGTGGAATGTTTATTGCGATTGTCGCAGGAATGTTCTCAGCATTTGTCTTTTCACTCTTTGGAAAATTCTCATTCTTTAAAGAAGATTCTGTAATTCCAGACTTTGTACGTTCTTGGTTTGATTCAATGTTACCAATCGCGATTATTGTTGTCTTGGGTTGGGTTCTCGTAGATATCATTGGTTTTGATCTCTATAACTTGGTTCTTGCAATCTTTAAACCACTTGCTGGACTTGTAGAATCACCAATTGGATTCCCATTAACAATGTTTATCTTCTGTTTCTTATACTCATTGGGTATCTCATCTTGGGTACTTACCCCAGTATTAACACCAGTATTCTTAGATGCAATCAACGCTAATATTGCTGGAACTGCAACAAATCTTGTAACAAATTCTACAGTTTACTCAACATACCTATGGGTAGGGGGTATTGGATGTACCTTACCACTTGTAATTATGTGTATGCGTTCAAAATCGAAAAAATTAAGTGCACTTGGAAAAGCATGTATGGCACCTGCCATCTTCAACATCAATGAACCGATTGTGTTTGGAGCGATTGCATGGAACCCAATCTTAATGATTCCAATGTGGTTACAAGGAATTATTTTACCAATTATTGTATGGATTTTCACAAAAGTAATTCCATTCGCACCAATTCCTAATGTTATGTTTGAAATGTGGTACTGCCCATTCCCAATTTCAACTTGGTTAATTACACGATCAATTCCTGCACTAATTCTACTTGTTGGTGTCGTAGTTGTCGCAACATTAATCTGGTTACCATTCTTTAAAGTATATGAAAAACAACAAGTAGCAATTGAAGCTGAAGAAGCTTAAGAGGAGGTTATGATGGAAGACGATAAATTAGTTGCTGTTTCGATGGAAATCATTCTCAATGCGGGTGATGCTCGTATGAAATCCACAGAAGCATTAAAAGCACTTGAACATTTTGACTTTGATGATGCGGATGCAAAAATGAAAGAAGCATTTGATAAGATCAGGATTGCTCATACAGCACAAACAAATGCCATTCAAGATGAAACCCGAGGCATTAAACAAGAGCATTCGCTGTTGTTTACACACGCTCAAGATACTTTAATGACCATATACAGCGAATTAAATATTACGAAGCGTTTGATTGCAATTATGCGTGCCATGGATGGACGTATCTCAAAATTGGAGGAACGATAAGATGAATCAACAAGGATTTCCAAAAGACTTTATGTGGGGCGGCGCCATTGCTGCCAACCAAGCTGAAGGTGCATGGAATGAAGGCGGAAAAGGCTGGTGCATCGCAGATATTAATGAATTCCGTGATGATGTAGCGCTTGCAAAAAAGAGTAATAAAGAGGTCACTACGGATTATGTCAAACAGGCCATGGTTGATGAAGTAGGTATTTATCCAAAACGTAATGCCATTAATTTCTATCATACATACAAAGAAGACCTCGAGCTTCTTGCCGGACTTGGTATTAACACATTCCGTACTTCTATTAACTGGTCCCGTATTTTCCCAAACGGAGATGATGCAGAACCAAATGAAGAAGGTCTCCAATTCTATGATGATCTATTTGATGAAATGTTGCGTCATGGGATGGAGCCAATGGTTACCTTATCTCATTATGAAATGCCGATTAATTTAACCCTAAATTATAAAGGGTGGTACGATCGAGAAGTGATTGATTTCTTCGTTAAGTATTGCGAAACCTGTTTTAAACGCTTTAACGGTAAAGTTAAATACTGGATTGTTGTAAATCAAATTAACTTGATCGGTCACGAATCGTTTAATCACTTAGGAATTGCTGAAGATAAAGTAGAAAATTTACTGGAAGCTAAGTATCAAGGTGTACATAACGAACTTGTTGCGAGTGCTCGTGCTACTAAGGTAGGTCATGATATTAATCCTGATTTCCAAATTGGTATGATGCTTTGTGATTGGATTGCTGCACCAGCATCTTGCAAACCTGAAGACGTGTTTGCAGCGATGAAACACAATCAAATGGAATATTATTACTCTGATGTTCTCTTACGTGGGAAAATTCCTGGATATGTGTATCGATTCTATGCCGATAATGGACTCAATATTGATATTCCTGAAAGTGATATTGAAGATTTAAAACACACTTCTGACTTTATGTCATTCTCCTATTACTATACTCAAATTATCGATTCAGAAGGATGGGTGAGTGGTAAAGGAACCATGCCTAATCCAAATTTAAAAGCCAGTGATTGGGGATGGGCAATTGATCCTCTTGGATTACGCACTGCTTTAAATCAATACTGGGATCGTTATCAAAAACCAATCTATATTACAGAAAACGGATTTGGAGCTTTTGATACCGTTGAAGCGGATGGTTCAATTCATGATGATTATCGTATCGACTATTTACGTGAACATGTCAATGCCATTAAAGAAGCACTTAAAGATGGTGTAGATGTTCGTGGTTATTATCCATGGGGTCCAATTGATATTGTTAGCTGCTCGTCTTCAGAGATGAGTAAACGTTACGGATTCATTCATGTTGATTTAGACAATTATGGTAAAGGAACTGGAAAACGTTCGCTTAAAGATAGCTACGCGTGGTATAAAAACGTTGTTGCTTCAAATGGCGAAAAGCTATAATTTCGCGTTTATAATTAACATACATATACATCAATCGGAATTGATGTGATGGATTGTTCTATTTTAAAATGGTTTATAAAAATAAATAAGAAGCAATATTCGATGTCTTTATTGACAAAGAAGTAAAAAAAAACACTGATGTGCTCATCAGTGTTTTTTTTTTGGATTCTTTGTTTATTTTACTTTTTTTAATAGGAGCATTCCACCAAAAGTCAAAAGACAACTTATTGATAGAGTAGACCACGAATGCGCAACGCCTGTTTGAGGTAATACCTCTGCCTTGAATTCTTTGTTGACTTCCTGTCCTAACGCCGGAGTTGATGGAGATTGCACTAAAGTTGGTGAAGTACGATCAACCGTTTTAGTGTTAGGTAGGGTTGATGATTCAGATTTAGCGGTCGGTTTTAAAGGCGAGAGAATACGTGGTGATGGCGCAATGTCTTTAAGAAGAAGTGCTTCAATCGCTTTCTCGAGTTCATTTACACTGTGATCAAGTTCTGCTTGTTGTGTGATGTTTAAATCTTCATGGATAAGACCCAATATTTTTTCAATGTCATCAAAATTCTGGTAAGCATTTGAATCTAAAAGCTTGATCTTTGCTTTTAAACTATTCAATTTTGAATAGTCTGCTTTTTTATATGTAAGCAATTTGATCGAAGTTTGAAGCTCTTGCGTCATCGTATCGACTTGGTCTTGATCAACGATACGAAGACCCCTTTGGATGTTTGATTTTGCTTTTTCTAAACGCTTCACTGATTCATCATTATAGATGCCAAGGTCAGATGGAATTGCTTGTAATGTTTGCTCTAAGGCTTCATAATTAGCCGGTTTGATGAGGATATTGGGATGTGTCTTGGAGAATGTATCCATAAGGTTTAAGATTTTATCCATACCATGGTCTTGTTGGGGATCATCAGCCCAAATAGCTTGCATGCTACCGATTGAGGGAATGAAGCTTCCACCAGCAAGTTGATCAAATGGATTATTTTTGATATTCTTCAATGCATTGTGGTAGTTATAAGCATCTTTATCGATATGACCTAAAACCCAATACCATGCGTCATTTGTGTTAAGTAAATCATGTCCTTTATTAGCGAAATAATCAGGCTTAGCGACATTGAAACCCCACCAGCCTGATGTCCAATAGGAAATAACGATGTCTTTATCAAAGGTACCAAAAGCATCCTTATGATTATAATAAATTCCATCATTAAAGCTCATGGGTTTCATACCTGCATCTTTAATGATTTGTGCAAGCGTATTTGTATAATTGATGAAGTCTCCATAGAGACCCTTGTTTTGTAATTCACCCCAACCAGGTGTTGTGAATACATCGTTTGCATACTCATCAGCACCAAAGTTAAACATTGAAGAAGCCCCATAATTACCAAAGTATTGCGCATACTTCTTGGTTAGCTCTTGGACAAAGGCAATTGCCTGTTTATTTTCGATGTTAACCGTTCGTTCTGAAATTTTGCCATTGTTTTGATAGCGTACATCTGACAGACCAAGATGTTCCATCGCAACGAGAATCGCATCCATATGACCGGGACTATTGATGACTGGAATGATATCAATATTACGTTTTTGTGCGTAAGTAAGAATACGGTTCATAGCACTTTCGGTTAAAACATTACCGTTTGGATCATCATAATAATGTTTATTACCTTCTGTAATTGCATTTTTTACATCATCACTTTCATAGCGTGTACCCTCGACGGTCATCGTCATATCATCAAGAACAAAGCGTAGACCGTCATTACCTAAGAGCACTTGAACACCAGTATATCCATTTTGGTATGCGCGCTCAATGATTTCAATGAGTTGTGTTTCTGAGAAATATTTTCGACCTGCATCAATGGAAACGATGCTCAGTGGTGTTGATGCTGCCTCGTCAGCATAGACCATATTTCGACCACATGATAAGAGTAAACCAAAACTCAAAACTAAGATTAAACAGAATGTCTTTAAGTGTTTCATTATTTCCTCCTTAATGTGTATGTTCCGATGTTAGCGCAATCGTCTTACAAAAAAACAGGATAATCACAAAAAGAGTCTTTTTGTAATCACCCTGCCTAATTGAATAGTAACATGTGAACATTCATTTACATTACAAAAATACAATAGAATAGTTCTTCTGTCAAGCGAATACTGACAATATTGATAACGTTTACATTAAAAACTTTATGATAAAGGTTGAAATCGTTGAGTGGTGGTAAAATGTCTGGTAATTAATTCATTTAGAGTCTTTAAATCTTAAGGTTTCTTAATTGCGGCGACGATAAGAAAAAAAATCTTTACAATTTTATCAAAATCTTTTATTTTAATTAAGCAACATGAATCTATCATTAGAGTTCATTTTGTATCATAAATAGACGAAAGTCGAAGGGGATGGATTTGATGGAAATAAACAGATCAAGATCAGTAAAACGATTGAAATGGGTGCTCACATTGTGCATCGGATTTGGAGTGGTGATGACAAAACCGATGCAAATTGCTGCGGAAGCCGATAATGTAGAGGTATCTAATCATGATAATACATTGGGATATGATGCAGAGCGTGCATTAATATTGTTTAAGGCATATTTATTCAGTTTTGATAATATGACAGATGAACGTGCCAATAGATATATCGAACTTATTAAACGGTTACCTGTTGAAGAACAAGCAGCAAAAATTACTGAGTATAAAAAGCATTTTGAGGCTCGTAGACAAAAAGAAAAGCGGGATCAAGCCGTCGAGATATTATTAGAGGAAGTAGATTTAAAATTTTTCCATGTGCCTACAGACGTGAAGGCAAGCTATGCAGAACGCATTAAGTCGGCAAGTCTTGATGAACTTCCCTTGATCCGGGAAGAATTGATAGCTCTGGATCAAGAGAATGCGAAAATGGTGGATATTTATCGAGATTTTCATGATCAATTGTTTGCCTTTGAATTTTTAACGATTTCAGATAAAAATTATTATGATGATCGAATGGAAAATGCATTTTACGAAAAAAACGAATTAATGTTAAGGCAGGCATTCAACGATGCTGTAAAAGCAAACGAAGCTGCACGACTGAAAGCACCGAGTACACTTTTAGAAAGTGCAAAAGGTGTTGCAATGACTAAGGTAGATAAGTTGTATGAAATGCTCGATAGCATCGACCACACATTAGAACCTTTACCAAAAACAGCTTTCTATAATAAATATAGTATATATTGGTCAGAATTTGGTAAAATACGGAAATCGAAAGCAGCTGTGGTAGAAGAAATAAAAGCATTAAAATCACTTGAAGCGGTTAATGACTATACGAAACGGTACCTGATTCCTGCTCATGATTTTATAGTTTTAGAATACTCCGCACGTGTTGCCTTGAAAATAGGCAAACAATATCCGGATCATAAAGAAATTCAAAGATACCTAGCGGAAGATATTTTTAAAACATGGCCGCAAGGGGATGTAAGTGGGTTATCTTTTGTAGCGATGAATCGTTTGAATCGGATTGAAAATGCGGTTGCATCAGTAAAAATAAAACCTAAGCAACCGAATGTTCAAAGTCCGGAAAAAAGTACTAAACGGAATGCTTGGCTTGGTGCTGTAGGAAAATCTAAATATGTTGATGAGACAGGAAACTTTGTTCGTAGTCAGTGGAAACAAGTACAAGGCAATACGTATTATTTTAATCAAAGCGGGATTCCAAATGTGGGTTTGTTTACAGTCGGTAATCAAAAGTATTACAGTACTGAAAAAGGTGTCTCTCAACAATGGCATCGGTATGGAAAGACGTGGTACTATACGGACCAGGCTGGCCGCCTTGTTACAGGTTGGAAAAAAATATCCGGAAAATGGTATTATCTCGATGAATCCGGTGCGATGGCAACCGGATGGAAGAAAATAAACCATAAATGGTATTATCTTGACGGTTCAGGTGCAATGGTAACAGGTTGGAAGCGAGTCAACACCAAGTGGTATTACCTTGAAGAAACAGGCGTTATGGCCACAGGTTGGAAAAAAATAAATCATAAATGGTATTATCTTGATGGTTCGGGAGCGATGGCTACCGGGTGGAAGAAAATTAGTAATAAATGGTATTACCTCGATAAATCCGGAGTGATGGCCACAGGTTGGAAAAATATCCAACAAAAATGGTACTATCTCGATGGTTCGGGCACAATGATTACGGGATGGAAGAAGCACAATCAGAAATGGTACTATATGGATGACTCAGGTATGATGATTCGCGGGTGGCGGAAAATTAAGGGGATATGGTATCAATTTGATCAAAGTGGCGCGATGCTTTAAATAATATTTAACACTTCAATATGAAGTGTTTTTTTGTATTTAAAACTTAAGAATGAATGAATAATCAAAATCCTTCTTGCGTGATTGAATGATTTTTTGTGTGGGTTGTGTTCGTAAATGGGACAAGCCTAACTGATGAGAGGTATTCTTGAAACTCGACATTATATATCGTTTTATGTGAAAAATATTATCATAATCGCAATAAAATTATATTAAGTTACAAGATTATGTCTTTTATTGTAAGTGCTTACAACATATACTTTGGATAATATGAAAGAAAGGAGAAGGCAATAAAATTTAATAACGATATCGGGAAGGAAGCAAAAAGGAGCTAATATGAAACAAAAAATAAATAGAACATTATTGGTAATCTTAACATTGGTTCTTGGATCGTCAGCACTGGGTGTGCGTTCAATTCAAGCAGAGGAAAAACCACAAGCTGTTTTAAATGGTCGTGGTTATCTTGAACCAACCAGTGTTGATTCACAAATCGACACAACAGCCGTAGTTATTAGTGCGGTATTTTCGGAGCACAAGGGACGTTTAATGGCGTATACTATGACGAATGGTGGCTATTTTAATGCCTTAGATGTTGAGCAGGATGAAGTCATATTCAGTAAACACGTAGAAGGGGTGAGTCAAGTTTGGGCTCACACAGTTGATTCGAATGGAATTATCTATTTAGGGGCTTTAGGACCTAAAAATGATGGTCAACTTTACCGTTATGTTCCAGAATCAGAAAATTTAGAATATTTAGGAACACCTTTACCAGGTCATCAATTTTGGTCTATTACTACAGATGAACACGGTAATGTTTATATTGGGACCCATAAAGAACATGAAGCGGCTGTTGTTAAATATGATGTGTCTAAAGAAGAATTCATTCACTTAGGCTTAGCTGCACCGGGTAAAAATATGGGATATGTGCGTTCAATTGCATACCATGATGGAAGTTTGTATCTAGGGACAGGAATTGATGCACGACTCATTAAAATGGATCCAGATACAGGTGATACTATAGATATCACTGCTAATGCATATGATATTATTGATAAAAAAAGCGATAAAAATGACATTAAGCATATATATAATTTAGATGTTGCGGGTGACTATCTGTTTGCACGTTTTGATAATGATGGTGAAAATGCTTTATTATTTTATAATCTTAAGGAGCAAAAATGGTCAGATAAAAAATTAGCGAAAAACCATGACGGTGGTTCGGATGATTATGGGGTATTTAGTTGGGACCAATTAGCTTTTAACGGTACAAAAACGTACATTACCTATGAGCGTAAATTACATGAGATTGATATTGAAACCTTGGAACATCGCCAAGTTGGTAATTCATTTTTAGGTCATCGTGGTGGTGCGGTTTGGGATTTTGGTAAGGGCAATGAGTTTGTATCCTTAGAACGTATTGGTACCATGGCTCATTTTAATCTTGAAACAGGAAACTCACATCGTACTGAAAATGTTTTAAAAGGAACACCACTTTTATTGCATAATCTTGGCAAAGATTCGGAAGGAAATCTTTATGTATCATCATACCCAGGTGGACCTAAAGGATTACAAGTAAACTTAAAAGAGGGAACCAAACGTGAGTACCGCCAAATGCAAGCAGAAGGCATGGCTGCTGGTGAGGAACACACGATGTATTTTGGTCTGTATGGTGGCGCAGTCATTCAAGCAATGGATACTCAGTCTTTGAAACAGGAAACATTGTTTAATTTAAAAGATGAATATCAACAAGACCGGCCTTATATCATGAAGTACGAGTATGATTTACTAATGATTGGAACGATTCCAGATTACAAAGTTTTAGGTGGTGTCTTGGCTCTTTACAACCAAAAAACACAAGAGAAAAATGTTTATCCAAATGTGGTGAACAATCAAAGTATCGTCGGCCTCGCTAAGTATGGGAATCTTATTTTTGGGTCAACCACGACAAAGGGTGGGCTGGATGCAGATCCAACTCAACAAGCTGAAAAACCTGTTATTTTTGTATGGGATATCGAAAAACAAGAAAAGATTCAAGAAATAACACTACCTTTTAGTGAGATTTCAAAAACTCCGATGATTAGTGGTTTGACCTTTGATCAAGATGGACAACTATGGGGGGCTGTAGATGGGATTCTGTTTACTATGGACCCGGAAACACTGATGTTTACAAAATATCTAAATATTTATCCTGATATCAGTAATCGCGGCATGTGGCGTCCTGTGCACATTGAGTTTGGTGAAGATGGGTTTGTGTATACCGACCTTGGTGGTCGTCTTACGGTAGTTGATCCTAGCACATGGGAACACACGCGGATCCTAACACCGAAAGAAGTTGATTTTATGACACTAAGTCATGATGGAGACGGGAATGAAGCCATCTATTTTCTCCAAAATAGCCCAACCGCGATTGAAACTGTAAAAATTATTGATGTGGACCCGTTTGATGTGGTTGATGAAACGATGGTGGCACAAGTGATACTTCCAATAGAAAATCATAATTTTGAGGAAGAAGCTGTGAAACAGAAAGCTGTGGAAGGGCTGACAGATAAAGAAGTTGATTTAAAAAGCATTTCGGGCTGGTCATCTTTGTTCGATGCAATTACCGAGAATGTTGGTTTTGAGATTACGGATGAAAAAGCATTTGAAGGCAATAAGAGCTTAAAATTATTTGATCGAAGCGATAAAGAAACGGTATTTGTTAAATCAAATCCTATACCCGTTCAACCAGATCTTAACTATCGTTTTAATACGCAATTATTTTTACTGGATGGTCAAAATACAGTTTTCATTCGTTTCTTTGATCAAGATGGAAACAGTGTTATGAATGATGTAGAGGGAGTAAGTTTAAAGCATATTCGCAATGGATATGGTTTGTGGCAAGAAGTAAGTGTCGGTTATCGAGCACCAAAGGAAGCAGCTTATGCACAACTGCATTTTGGTTCATCGAATTATTTTCAAACAGAGGGTGCCTTCTATGATGCAATTGAAGGTTTTGAAGAGCAGGAAGTGGTTATCTTGAAAACCAAAGCATTAATGCACTATCTTGATAAAGCGGAAAGATTTGTAGCAAATCAAAGTAAAACACGGACAAATCTTGACCTCAAGGCTTTAGTTGATGAAATCGAGAGCGTAAAACTCATGATCGAACAAATCCAAAGCGAGCAGGATGCTATGAAAATTGGAATTTCACAAGAAGCGTTTCAGGAACGAATTTCACAAGAAGATGTGGATGCAGCCGTAGCTTCTATAAAAATGGCAGTGGATACATTAAAGCCTGTTGAACCCGATGAGGGTGAAAAACCAATTGAAACTCCGGTTGATAATCCGACGGAACAACCAACTGAAAAACCTATAGAGTATCCAACTGAAAGCCCAACAAAACCACCAGTTACTGAACCAAGTCAGGAAGTACCCGTCCAAGGTGGTGTTCAGAAACCAATGGAAAGTGAGGAAACTGTATTTGATAAGCACAAAGTATTGAATCAAAATCTTCCATCAACAGGGGTTCAAAAATACTCTGTGGTTCCTTTAAGCGTAATGCTCTTGTTTGCAGGATCCATATTATTCAAAAAAAGAGATTAATTCTAGGAGGGAAACCTCCTTTTTTAGATGAGTTTAATGAGTTATCGCAATATTTTTATGATTATTGGCAAGTTCGGTAATTTTGTAAAGAAGGAAACAAGGCTATAATGAAAGCGTATTCAAGATGGAAATCACAATATAATGCCAAGTTCTCTGTATATTATTTAAAAACCTATTAAAAATACAGAAGATACCATATAAATTATGATGAAAGTTAATCACGTTATGAGCGTTTAAACTGAAATTATGTTTTATTGCGCAAGATATTGATGAAAGCAGGTCTTGAAAGAAAAATGGATAATGCAAGATCATTGTCTTGGAAGATGCTCTGTATTGATGAGTCTATGGGGAGGTGACATTGTTACGGGCAACTTAAAATGTTGATGTTTTAAAATCACAAAAAATATCGTAGGAGGAAAAACGATGAATAAGAATGTAAAACGTTCGATAGTGGTATTAATGTCATTATTGGTATTAGCGGGATGTGGTAGTAAAAAAGAAACACCTGCTGAAGCTGCAAAAATTACGGTTTGGGTACACCCTTTTGTAGGTCCTGAGAAAAAAGATGAGATTGAAGCAGTTTATGCTGGAATGACGGAAGAATTCAAAAAAACAAATCCAGAAGCTGAAATCATATTTGAAGAGATTCCATGGGCGAACCGCGAACAAAAACTGACGACGACTCTCGCAGCAAATGAAGGTCCTGATATTTTTTATCTCATTCCGGATCAATTAACACAATTTGCAGATAAGGGTTTAATTGCTGATATAAACGATTTTGTAAAAACAGAAGAACTGAAAGATTTCAGTGAAACATCAATTGATGCAGTAACCTATAAGGAGAAACTCTTTGGATTACCAATTCTTCGCGAATCGCAATCACTTTTCTATAACAAAGCAATTTTAGAAGAGATTGGTGGCGACATCAATAATCTACCGAAAACATGGGAAGAATTTAATGAACTCGGACAAAAGGCTGTAGATAAAGGTTACTATGCACGAACTTATGATGGTGGAAATACGCTTAATTCATCGCTTTATCCTTTAATTTGGCAAGCGGGTGGGGATATTGTTAATGATCAAAATGAAATCTTCATCAATAATGAAAAATCTATTAAAGCATTTACTCAAATTAATGAATGGTATCAAAATGGGTTTATTTCAAAAGACTCGGTTACCATTGAAGACTCTGCGGGTCTCTTCCTAGAAGGCAAAGTGATGGCTGCATGGGCTGCTAATAATATGATTGGTGCTGCTGAAGAGAACAAACTTGATTTCGTCATTGGATCACCACTTAAAGAAGAAGTTGAGACAACTTTTGGAACTACGGGGGCGTTTATAGTCTCATCAGGTTCAAAAAATAAAGAAAAAGCGGTTGAATTCTTACAAGTAATGACAAATGTAGACAATATGAAGCCTTTCAATGAAGTTACAGGATTTATTCCTCCACGTGAATCTGCGTTGGGAATCTTTGATGACAATGAAGCAATGAAAAAAATGGCTGAATTTACGAAGATTGCGCGTCCTGGCGTCATTAACGCTCAAGCACGTGTCTTCATGCCAGATGTTCAAGCAAAAGTACAAGCGATGCTTGAAGGTTCATTAACGCCTGAAGAAGCTGCACAAGAGGCAGCAGATGTTATTCAAACATACTTAAAATAATTTAGAATGTGAGGGTTTAAGATGGAAGAAAAACACCAACCATCCCAAGTTAAACCACACAAACCGACACGAACGGAACGAGTGCTTCATCATTTTAAGAAGCACTCGCTCGTTTATCTATTTCTCGTACCGGTTTTATTACACTTTACGGTGTTCTACGTGTGGCCAATACTTTTTAGTTTTGCAATTACATTTATGGATTATCCAATTATTGGAAAACCAGAGTTTATCGCACTCGCAAATTGGAAACGATTTTTTAAAGATCCAAATGCATGGAAGTCTATTTGGAATACTTTAAAATTCTCGTTGTACTATATTTTACCCACCATGGCATTAGGCCTCTTCTTTGCCGTTTTAATCCATTCGTTAAAACGTCGCTGGGCAACATTTTTTAAGGGGGTTTTCTTTCTTCCTGTTGTTACCTCGTTTGTGGTTATCTCCGGAATTTGGGCATGGATGTTCAGAGGGAACAGTGAAGGTTTTATCAACCAGTTCCTAGCACTTTTTGGTATTAAAGAACAATTGTTTCTATCAAGTTCAAAACAAGCACTTATCGTATTAGCAGGGTTATCAGTTTTTAAAGTAGTTGGAAATACGATGATTTATTATTATGCAGGGTTACAAGGGATTCCAGATGATGTCTATGAAGCAGCGAAAATTGATGGTTCCGGTCGTTTTAGAACCTTCTTTAAAATTACGATACCGCTTTTATTACCGATTCATTTGTATGTCGCTATTACCACAACAATTGGCTCTTTTCAAATCTTTGACTCAGCATTCTTGTTGACCAAGGGTGGACCAAACTATGCTACAAACACAATCGTATACTATATGTACCAACAAGGATTTACGGCATATGACTTCGGTTATGCAAGTGTACTTGCATACGTCTTATTCTTCTTTATCTTTGTGGTATCAATGATTCAAAAACGTTATCTTGGTAAACAAGTTGATTATAATTAGGAGGCACTTATGAAAGATCGTAAAATAAAAATAATTCGTAACGTTATCCTCGCATTATTTGGTTTGGCGTTCATCATTCCATTCCTAATTATGATGACGGGTGCGTTTATAGATGCAAAAATACCTGTAGGAAATCCTTTTACTTGGCTCAAAACACATGACTTGACGCTTAAGAATTTCCAACATATTTTTAAATATTCACCAATTTTAAGATGGATGCTGAATTCCATTATTGTTTCGGTAATTCCTACCGTACTGCAAATGTTTTTCGCAGCTATTCTCGGTTATATCTTCGCCCGTAAAGATTTCTTTGGTAAAGATATACTATTTTGGGCAATGATGGCAGTTGTGATGGTACCGACACAAGTCTTAATTATCCCGCGTTATATTATGTTTAGTAATTTTGGTTGGGTAAATAAGCGAACAGCTCTGATTGTACCGGCAATTTGGTCGATTATGGGTGTGTTCTTAGTTAAACAATTTATGGCACAAGTTCCAAAATCTTTAGAAGAATCCGCACAAATTGATGGAGCAAGTGATTTAAAAATCTTCTTCACGATTATGTTGCCTCTTTCTAAACCCGTCATTGCAACGGTGGGAACGTTCGCATTTATCTCATCTTGGAATGATTTTCTTACACCGCTAATCTTTACCACAAGCAGTGACATGTATCCAATTACAGTTGGACTGGCATCCTTGCTTACAAAAGAAGGTCATTTTGGAATTGAGATGGCAGGTGCGTTCTTGTCCTTTATTCCAACATTTATTATATTCTTGTTCTTCCAAAAATACTTTACGAAAGGAATTGCCTTTACAGGTATCAAATGATGAAAATGAAATTTTTAGGAGCAAAACACGGGATTGTAGATATTTATGAAGCTGCAATACCTGAAGTATCAGATCATGATGTGTTAATTAAAGTAAGTTATTCAGCGGTGAGTCCAGGAACTGAAATGTCGATGAGTGCATCATCTCAAGCAGATGTGGTTCGTTTGGGCTACTCTGCTTCCGGTGTGGTTGAGGCAGTGGGGGCTGGAGTTGAATCTTTCAGTATTGGGGATCGTGTTGCTGTTTACGGTGCCCCTTATGTAGGGCATCGCAGTTACTTAAGTGTCCCGAAAACATTAGTTTCAAAAGTGCCGGATTCTGTAGAGATGACGGATGCTTCATTAGCCGGATTGGGCGCGATTGCCATCCATGGGTTACGTCAAGGAGAACTGCAGTTTGGAGAAATTTGTATTGTAGTTGGACTGGGGATTTACGGCCAATTAATTGCGCAAATTGCGCATCAAGCAGGAATGGTTGTACTTGCCTTAAACCGTTCGTCAGCGCGCGCAGACTTACTTGCAAGCGTTTCGGGACTTAAGACGTATTCCGATGAGACGGAATTGGAAAAAGACTTGGATCTTTTAAGTGGTGGAAAAGGCGCTGATGCCGTGTTCTTGTGTGCCGGTTCAGGAGCAAGTTATCTTACCGACAAAAGTCTTGATTGGTTAAAAGATAAGGGCAAGTCCGTTATTGTAGGCGATATTCAACCGAATTATTCACGAGAAAAGATGTTTATTAAAGAAATTGATGTGCGCATCTCTCGAGCAGGCGGACCTGGACGATACCAAACATCTTATGAACGGGATGCTGTTGATTATCCGTATGGTTTTGTACGATGGACTGAAGGCAGAAACGTAGCAGAGTTTATTCGTTTATTGGAAAATAAGCGCATTGTTGTGAATCAATATTATGATGAACCAACGGATATTCAGATGTTTCCAAAAGTATATGAAACATTATCAAAGCGCGGTGCGAAGTATTTAACACATTGCTTTACTTACGCACCCAAAGCATTATGAGGGGGATTATATGAATAAAACATTACAGAAAATTGAAAAGAAAATGAATACCGCATCGGATGCCTTAATCCAAGATGTTAAACGCATTGAAGGAGATATTATCATTTTAGGTGTCAGCGGTAAAATCGGATACAACTTGTCCGCTTTGCTTATGGATGCACTCACGAAAGCAGGGATTAAGAAGCGAGTGTATGGTGTTGCACGGTTCTCTGGAGGTCAAAAGTCACGTCAAGCACTTGAAGATCTGGGAATCACAACTTTGGTTGCCGACTTTATGGATGAAGCAGCACTTAAGAATTTACCCCAAGTGGAAAATGTCATTTATATGGTTGGCTATAAGTTTGGTAGCACAGGGAATGAAGCGTATACTTGGGCACTCAACAGTTATCTACCCGGCCGTATTGCAGAAATTTATAAAAATTCAAAAATCGTAGCATTCTCAACCGGATGTGTATATCCCTTAGTGGATGTACGTCATGCTGCACCATCAGAAGAAATGGCGCCTGATGCAGTAGGGGAATATGCACAGTCATGTTTAGGCCGAGAACGTATCTTTGAATATTTTGCAGAAACACATAAGACCCCTACAGTCATTTATCGTCTAAACTATGCGATTGATGTTCGTTACGGAGTACTTGTAGAACTTGCCAAAGCGGTTTATGAAGAGCGGCCTATTGATGTCACGATGGGTTCTGTAAATGTTATTTGGCAACCTGATGCCAGTGAAATGGCCATTCGTTCATTACTTCATACAACGGTACCTGCCAATATTTTAAATATTACAGGTCCAGAAACGCTATCGATTCGTTGGATTGCAGAGCGTTTCGCCTCTATTATGAAAAAAGAGGTTGAATTTATCGGTGAAGAGGCACCAACAGCCCTGTTAAATAATGCTTCAAAATCTCACGAACTTTTTGGTTATCCAAATACAACTGCACGTGAAATGATTGATATCGTGGCAACGTGGGTTATGGAAGACGGAACACTAATTGATAAACCAACCCATTTCCAAGAAAGAGAAGGTAAATACTGATGAATGCAGAACAACGCAAACTGTTAAATCAAGGGACGGTAATCCCTGCGCATCCGCTCGCTCTTAATGAAGATAAATCATTGGACGAGGTCAGTCAACGCGCTTTAACGCGCTATTATTTAGAAGCAGGTGTGGGTGGCATTGCGGTAGGGGTTCATACGACTCAATTTGAAATTCGAGAACCTCAGTTTAATCTTTATGAGACGGTTTTAAAAATGGCAGCAGAAGAAGTAGCGCGCGCTCAGTTAAGTCGTCCTTTCCTAAAAATAGCAGGATTAGCGGGACCAACAAAACAAGCATGTTCGGAAGCACGCTTAGCGAAACAATATGGATATGATCTGGCATTACTCAGTATGGGGCATCTCCCAGAATACAGCGAAGCTGAACTGCTTGAGCGCACGCGTGAAGTTGCGGAAATAATGCCGGTGTTTGGATTTTATCTCCAACCATCAGCCGGTGGTCGCATTCTTTCGTTTGAATTTTGGAAGGCATTTATGGAAATCGAAAATGTCGTTGCGGTTAAAATCGCACCTTTCAATCGTTACCAGAGCTTGGATGTGGCACAAGCGGTAATGATGTCATCACGCTGGCAGGATATCGCAATTTACACAGGGAATGATGATAACATTGTGGCAGATTTACTTACCACGTTTTCAATGAATGTTAATGGCGAGAACCGTCAAAAAGCGATTGTGGGAGGCTTACTGGGTCATTGGTCTGTTTGGACCCACAAAGCAGTCCTGCTATTCGAAGATATTTGTCGATACCGTCGTGGGGAAGGAAGTGCTCAAGAATTATTAGAGCGTGGAACCCATATAACAGATACAAATGGTGCTTTCTTTGATGTCCGCAATAATTTTAAGGGATGTATTGCAGGGATAAACGAGGTCTTAACACGACAAGGTCTCATGAAAGGGAATTGGTGTTTGATGGATCATGAATGTATGAGCGCAGATCAAGGTGCATATATTGATACAGTATATCGTAGATATCCAGAGTTAAATGATGATGCATTTGTTCAAGAGCATTTGGCTCAATGGCGTCATGATGCAAAAAATGATTAAGATAGGTATCATCGGTGCCGATACGACACACGTATCGGCCTTTGCTTCAAGTTTTCAAAAAAATCGTGATTTTGAGGTCGTAGGTGTATATGACGATCAACTAGGTCAGCTCGATTTTTTCAATAACAGACGCGACGGGACTTTGGATGCGATTCACAAACTTGGTATTCCTATTTACACGAATCCTGCTTTTTTAGAAGCGGTGGATGCAATTTTACTTCTAACTGGAGATGCTGCGACGCACCGTACGCTTTTTGAAAATCACTGTTGCTTGGGTATACCGGTATTTATCGATAAACCCATTACTTATTCCTTCGATGATTTTATTGCCCTAAAAAAATGTGCTCAAGCTCACAATGTTCCCGTTTTTTCGGCATCAGCATTACGGTATATTCATGACATCAAAAAGCATGACCTACCGAAAGCGCAACAACTTATTATTTCAGGACCCTTAACATTTCAAAGCGGAATCCCGGATTATCACTGGTATGGCATTCACCTTGTTGAGATATTAGGATCGCTTTTTACAGGGGACTTAATGATCGATACGATGCTCGATAGTGAAACTAAAGAAACGATACAGGGTTCTGTGGGGAATCATAAAGTTTTGTTGGAAGGGATTAAGGTAGGGAATCCGCCGTTTAAAATTAATGACTGTGTTTTAGATCAATCTCTTTATGAGGGTTTACTTGAAGCTGTTACAGCGTTTATCAGCACTGGTAAAGCTCCACTTAGCTGGGATGATATGGAACAAACCCTTAGAAACCTTGATGTAATCAACCGCAATCGTAGGAGTAAAGGATGAAACGTTATAAGGTTGGTATTGTTGGATGTGGTCGTCAGTTTTTGCACCACATTCAAGCCTTGGAACGAATTGATCATGTCGATATTGTTGCTTTATGTGACCACAATCCTAAGCGGTTATTACGGGCTCAAACACTCTATGGTGGCAAAACCTATACAAATTATCAAGCGATGATTGCTAAACAGCGCATCGACTGCATTCATCTCTGTGTTCCAGAACAAGAACAATTTGTAATGATTGAGTACTTTAGTTCATTTGGTATACATATCGTAATTGAAGCACCAACCTACAACCAATCCTATCTTTATGAAGAAGCACTCAAATTAAGTCAGAAATACAATAATCCTATTGCATTTGTAAATCCGGATTTTTACCGAAACACGTATCAAAAGATGTATCAATTGGTTTGTGAAAAAACACTGGGGAGCGTAAAGCATATTCGAGTGGTGGTCGGATCGGAAACAACTGAACAATTATATAGAGAAGGCAGTCAGGTTTTAGATCTGCTGCTATCTCTTGTAGAGGATGAGATCACCAAATATGATGGAACATTTAAACAGCGACGAGCATCGGAAGTGGACATGGTGGAGTGTTGGTTTGAATACAAAAATCGTATTCAAATAAGTATGTATGGTTCAGTATACTGCTATCGTCAAATGCCAATTGAAATTTGGATTGAGTTTGATTTAGGTACAGTGAATATAATGGGATCTGAGTTCGAAATAAAACGTCATGATAATATGATTTTTCGACAAAATTTTGCTAAGAGTATGTTGCTTGAGTCCATCGACATTGACCCCAAGCAAGGAGCTTATCAAAATATGATGGATGCGTTATATACGGGAACGTATGATATTAAAAATCAAAATATCCAACGCATCAAAACCCAATCCATACTGAAACAAATTTTTAAGGAGGAACCGTTATAATGGAGAAACGTATTGAATCTTTAGCCGCCCATTATTCAAAAAGCATTTTAGCTTTGAGTGATGCCATATGGCAGTTTTCAGAAGTGCGTTTTGAAACACCACATTCTGCTGATGCAATGACAGCATTGCTTAACGATGAAGGATTTAACATTACGCGCCCGCTAGCAACGTTGGACCATGCGTTTATGGCTCATTTTGGCAGTGAAGGCCCTATTATCGGTTTTCTTGCAGAGTATGATGCATTAGGTGAAGCAAATCATGGATGTGGTCATAACCTTCTTGGAAGTGGTTCATGTTTGGCAGCTTTAATTTGTAAGGCAATGATGGAAGAGCTTGAATTAAAGTATCAAGTGCGCGTTTACGGTTGTCCTGCCGAGGAGAGTGGATATGGTAAGGGAATTATGAATGAACAAGGTGTGTTTGATGACCTTGCAATTTGCTTAACCTGGCATCCCAATACATTCACCCAAGTCTGGGCTGATAAAACCCTTGCGGTACAACAAGTGCAATTTGATTTTCAAGGGATTGCCAGCCATGCAGCTGGCGCACCAGAGCAAGGGCGATCGGCATTGGATGCAGCAGAACTTATGAATATTGGTGTGAACTACTTGCGCGAACATGTTTCAGATGATGTGCGCATTCATTATGCGTATTTAAATGCAGGTGGACCCTCTGCGAATGTAGTTCCAGATAAGGCATCCCTATATTATTTTATTCGAGCGAAATCGTTGCATGATGTTGATGCCGTGGTTGAACGTGTAAAAAAAATTGCTTATGGAGCAGCACAAATGACGGAAACAAATGTTTTGATAAAATCCGATGGTCGATGCAAATCGTATAATGCAAACCATATTTTATCGAAACAACTTCATCAGGCAATATTGGATTTGGGCCCAATTTTATCTACAAATAAGCATTATGACCAAACTATAAAAAACCCAGTTTTCAATCAAACAGGGTTTGTCTCAACAGATGTGGGTGATGTAAGTTGGACGGTTCCAACAGCCCAAATTTTTATTGCATGTGAACCAATCGGATTTCCAATGCATGCACGAGAATGGCATGATCAAGGCCGGTCATCATATGCACATCAAGGCATCGTCAAAGCTGGAAGTGTGTTAGCACTCGCCGGGCTTCGTACGCTCCTTAATCCAGATGAAATGGCAGCTGTTCAGTCAGAATTTAAAGCGCAGTTGGCTCTTTCTGACCGTTTGTAGCAATAAAGACACTACGTTGGTTGCTCTCACTAGCGCGTGATTTTTTCTCGGTATCTTGATGTTTTTTTCGAATCTGAGATGGCGGAAAGCCAAAAACAGACTTAAAACATTTCGTGAAGTATGCCGTTGAGTTAAAACCACATACCTCGCTGCATTCTGCGATACTTAGGTCACTTTCGGACAACAATTGATGGGCATGATTACAGCGCACTTGGAAAATATAATTATTAACTGTAATGCCGGTAATGTCCTTAAAGATTCGACAAAAATAATATTTACTGATTCCGACTTCCTGACTGATTTCATCAAGGCTTAAATCACGATTGAAATGATGGTGGATGTACTCAATTGACTGTTTAATAATTGCCATACGTTCTGTTTTTAATGAAGCTCCTGGAGTTGCTTCAATCAATTGATTTCGGTAAAGAAGTATAAGCATTGTGTTGCATAAGGCACGAACGGCTTTTTGGTAATAAGGTTTTGCTTGGTCACATTCATTAGCGATAATTTGAAAAATATTTCGCATCTCTGGATCACTGGTCAAGTTATGAAAACGACAATTAATTGTATCAAAATTTAAACTTCGACAAAAATTAGAATCCATAATTAAACAAAAATAAATCACTTCATCCGTCTGACTTTCGATGCTATGAATTGAATTTGAATTAATAATGACAATCTCACCACGTTTCGCAATGATGGTTTGATCGTCGATATAAACAATTGCTTTTCCTGAAACAATGTAGAGGAGTTCAATATTCGCATGCCAATGGGGTAATATTTCCGATTCGTTACGAATCAATGAGTTAAAATGAAATATTATCGGATAATTTGGGTTATCAAAATAGTGTAGCTCATAATGCAATTGTTTCATAAAATCCCCCTTAGAACCTTTGTCTTCTCTAAGTATAATTAGGAAGCTGAAAAAGGTCAAGGAAACGCTTACATATAGAAAGAGGTTAATATGAAAACAGAACCCATTAAAATTTGTATTGCAGGTGCTGGAAGCACCTACACGCCTGGAATCATTCAAAGTTTGCTAGCTCAGTATGAAATGTTCCCAGTTGAAGAAATACGCCTTTATGATATATCAGAAGAAAAGAATCATCGGACCTTCGTGATTGTAGAGTATTTACTTCGTAATTTAAAACGTCCAATCAAAATTATAGAAACGGTCGATCCTGCTATTGCATTTACGGGAGTCGACTATATCTTTGCTCAAATTCGTGCTGGTGGACTAAAAATGCGTGAGTTGGATGAAAAAATACCGCTTGAGTTTAATCTTGTGGGACAAGAAACGTGTGGGGTAGGTGGCTTTGCCTATGGCATGCGCTCCATGAGCCAGTTTCTTGAACTTGTATCATTATGCGTAAAATATGCACCCAATGCTTGGATTTTAAACTATACAAACCCCGAAACAATTATTTCAGAAGCTGTACGACGCCAATTTCCGCAAGCTAAGATTATTAATGCTTGTGATATGGCCATCAGCATCAGTAAGACGCTTGCAGATATTTATGAATATGATCATGATGGATGGATTCCGGATTACTACGGTTTGAATCATTTTGGCTGGTTTACAAAAATTTACGATAAAAACTTAGATCGTGATGTTCTGCCTGAAATCATTGAACGTGCCCAACAAGAAGGTGTTTGGCTCAATGAAGGGGATGATAGTTGGAAAGAAACATATGTTAATTTAGGTCGCATGATTCAATATTTCCCTGATAGCATTCCCAATAATTATTTAGAGTACTACTTAATGGGGGATGAAAAAGTTGCAAAGGCAAATAAAAACTATACACGTGCCAATCATGTCATGGACCATCGGGATCAATATATGCAACAATTTTATGAAGCGATTGTTTCTAATGCCCAAGAAGACTTGAAGACTTATACAATGGAAAATGAAATTCATGGACAATATATTATCGACATTGCGATTTCTTTACATCAGGATTTAAATAAACGTTTTAATCTTATCGTTCCCAACCGCGGTGCGATTTCAAATTTACGTGAAGATGCTGTTGTGGAAGTGCCGGCTTATGTGAGTGCACGAGGTGTAGAACCAATTGCATTGCGAGAACCAATTTCTGATTTTCATAAAGGATTAATGGAAGCGCAAGTCGCATCCGAAAAATTATGGGTTGATGCGTTTTTTGAAAAGTCTTATCTCAAAGCATTACAAGCATTCACACTTAATCAAACAGTTCCGTCGATGCTAGTGGCTAAAGAAGTGCTTGATGCACTGATAGAAGCCAATAAAGAATATTGGCCTGAACTGAAGTGATGCCTTTGGAAGCCCTAAGTAGGATTCATGAACATAAAATCATTAAGAGTATCCATCAAAGTTTAAGTAAATTCTTGATGGGTCTCATACTCATCAGTTTTGCAATCTTGATGAGTAGCATCTTACCTAATGGGAATGCTTCAATTTTATTAATGCGAATGCTTGTGGGAATCTATCGTCTGGCTAACTGCGCAATTGTATTGTTGTTATCTTATGAATTGTCACGACAATATGAAATTGCGGTTGAAGCGATGTGTGGTGTTTCGCTGGTGTTATTTGGAGGCGTTTTTGCAGATAGCCTCCAAAACATCTTCGAAATAAATTTTTTTGTTATTGCTTTAGGTATTCCGTTGTTAAGTCTTGTGATTATTAAGGGGTGTTCTGTTTTATTGAATAAAGGCAAGTTGGGTATCGTTAAAAAGATACCTAAAGCAATCACCGTAGCATATGGGAAATTACTTTTATCTTTATTCAGTCTTGTGGTGACATTTGCTTTAGTCACATTGCTACAACCCTATATGAGATCATTCACTATAACCGTGTCAAATGGATTTCTTGCGAGTATGAAGGTGTTTTCACATTCGATTTGGCTTTACCTTGTTATCATGTTACTCATGCAACGAATTTGGTATGAAGGCTTGCATGGTGATGCTATGCTTGCACCGTTTTTTGAACCAATCCTTATAATTCTGACATCATTTAATATTGGACAGAGTTTAAATATGATTTCATTTGAAAGCATTATTAATACATCTTTTTACACGACATTTATGGGCGCAAGTGGGTCCGGTTTAACAGGAGCAATCATACTCAATGCATGGGCTATGGGTCGCATTAAAGAAGATGATGTTTTAAAATCAGCAGTTGTACCTGCAATCTTTAACATCAACGAACCTTTGATGTTTGGTATACCAATCGTTTCAAATTCGGAATTGAAAATACCTTTTCTTTTTGCACCCCTGGTAGCATCTACACTTGCTTTCTTCTTGACAAAAGCCGGATACATCAAACCTTTTTTACTCGCTGTACCTTGGTTTGTACCGCCCGGATTAAAGAGCTATCTCGCAACCGGAGGCGATTTTATGAGTGTCTTTTGGGAGATTACGATCTATATGGTTGTGGTGATGCTTTATTATCCATTTGTACGAAAACATTATCAAAAAGGAGAACAATAAAATGGGAAAAGTTATTTTTAATGCCGATGATTTTGGTTATAGCCGTGGTATCAATTACGCAATTGCGGATTGCCATGAATTAGGGATCTTAACCTCTACAACCATCATGGCGAATATGCCTGGATTTGACCATGCCGTCTCATTAGCAAAAGTGTTACCCAGACTTGGAATTGGGGTGCATTTAACACTTACGTGCGGTCCAGCACTTCTCAAAGGACACCAAACCCTTGTAGATGAACAGGGCTACTTCAAACCACTTTGTTATTTTGAAAAGGAAAAACCTTATGATACAAATGAAATCTATCGTGAGTGGAAGGCACAAATAGAAAAGGTTATGCGTGCAGGCATTAAGCCAACTCATTTGGATTCACATCATCATGTGCATACACTGGAGCCGCTACAAGCGATTATCGTCAAACTTGCGCGGGAGTATCACCTACCTGTACGCAATAATTTTAAATTACCGGAAGATGTTAGCGGAGTTAAACGTTTTGAACCCTTCTTTGACAGTGTCGGTATCGATAGCGAAGAACATCTTGAGGTTTATCTCAATAATCTGTTAGATGATATTCAAGCTTGGGAAACGGTTGAAGTGATGTGTCATCCGGGTTATCTGGATCATGAAGTGTATTCAGGTTCGAAATTAACAGAGAATCGGGCTCATCTTGCATTTTTTATGATTCATAGCAATTTTACACAAGAATTGAAACAAAACCCAAATATTGACTGTATCACGTATCGTGATCTGTAATACGATGATTTGAGGCAGATACCTGCCTCTTTTTTTAGTTCATCATGAACTGGATGATTAAGGTTGAAAAAAAGATGAAATAATGGGACAATATCTCTCGGTTAAGGTCTCCAACAAGACCTGAAAAAATCTTAAAGTGAGGATGTTTTATGAGTGAAAATTTCTGGCAACAATTACCCAAACCCTTTTTTGTTTTAGCACCAATGGAAGATGTGACGGATGTCGTATTCCGTCATGTTGTCGCGAAAGCGGCACGTCCTGATGTATATTTTACGGAATTTACAAATAGTGAAAGCTACTTCCATGCACAAGGACGTGAGAGTCTACGTGGTCGTCTTCTTTTTACCGAAGATGAACAACCCGTGGTTGCCCATATTTGGGGTGATAACCCTGACTACTTCCGTGACATGAGTATTGGCTTAGCGGAGATGGGATTTAGTGGTATTGACATTAATATGGGATGTCCGGCTCCCAATGTATTTAAGCATGGTAGAGGATCAGGCTTGATTTTACGTCCCGATGTGGCCGCCGAAATCATCCAATCCGCCAAAGCTGGGGGGCTTCCAGTGAGTGTAAAGACGCGTCTTGGACATCGTGATGTGCAAGAATATAAAACCTGGTTGGCACATGTTTTACGCCAAGATATCGCCAATTTATCCATTCACTTACGAACAAAAACAGAAATGAGTAAAGTGGATGCGCACTGGGAATTGATTCCAGAAATAATGAAAATGCGTGATGAAATTGCACCAGAAACTCTAATTACGATTAATGGTGACATTATGGATTATCAGATGGGGAAACACCTTGCGGATACCTACGGTGTGGACGGCGTAATGATTGGACGTGGTATTTTTCATAATCCCTTTGCGTTTGAAAAAGAACCACAGGAGCATACACCGAAAGCATTGTTAGATTTATTTCGCTATCATTTAGATCAATACGATCTATATTCTGCTCAAGAGCCTGGATTATCAAAGCCACTGCATCGTTTCTTTAAAATTTATATTCGCGAGTTTAAAGGGGCAAATGATTTACGGGCAGCATTGATGGAAACAAAGAGCACGGATGATGCGCGTAGTGTACTGGATGCATTTGAAGCAGTCCATGGTGATGTTTTAGTTTGATCCGTCAATAGATTGACATAAAGAGGAGGATTGCATGGATAAATATCAAGTACTTCGAGAATATTTTGGCTTTGATGTTTTTCGTGATGGCCAAGAAGCAGTTGTTGATGCAATCCTTGCCCAAAAAGATGTTATGGCTTTAATGCCAACTGGTGGTGGCAAGTCGCTTTGTTATCAGGTTCCCGCTGTGATTATGGAAGGTATTACAATTGTGGTGTCGCCTTTGATTTCGCTGATGAAAGACCAAGTGAATTCCCTTAATATGATGGGCATCCCGGCGGCATATATTAACAGTTCTTTAAATGATGGACAGAAAAGCAAAGTTTATGATCGCGCTTTGAATGAAACCTATAAATTGATTTATGTTGCTCCCGAGCAATTATTAACACAACGATTTCTACAACTCACTCAAAATGTAAGCATTGCGCAAGTATCTGTAGATGAAGCCCATTGTGTATCGCAATGGGGGAATGATTTCAGACCCCAATATTTGGATATACCCAAATTTATCCGTACCCTAAATCCGCGTCCTGTTGTGACGGCGTTCACGGCGACAGCTACGGGTCGTGTACGTGAAGCAATCATTAAAAATCTCGAATTAAAAGATCCAGAAGTATCGATTAAATCTTTTGATCGACCCAATCTTTTTTTCCAAACCCTTGATGCGAAAGACAGTGAAAAGAAGTCTTTTATTTTAGACTATTGCCGTAAAACAGATGCTTCGGGTATTATTTATTGTCAAACGCGTAATGAAGTAGAACAGGTTACACGTCTACTAATGGATCAAGGAATTAAAGCAGCAGCATACCACGGTGGCATGAACACCGCTGAACGAATTCAAAATCAGGATGCATTTATTCAAGAAGACATTCAAGTTATGGTGGCAACGAATGCTTTCGGAATGGGTATTGATAAATCAAATGTAAGGTTTGTTATTCATCATAATATGCCCAAAGAACTGGAAGCATATTACCAAGAAGCGGGGCGTGCAGGACGTGATGGGAGTTTGGCAGAATGTATTTTACTGTACAATGGTAAAGATATTCGAACTAATCAATTCTTTATCGAACAGATGGATGAACAACAAGTTGAAGATCCCGAGCGATATGCTTTGATTAAGAAGCAAGCTCATTATCGCTTGTCGCATATGGTTTCGTATTGTAAGACTACACAGTGCCTTCGCTACACGCTGATGAAGTATTTTGGTGAAACGACCTCGGTTCAATGTACTCAATGTTATAATTGCCAGCATCATTATAAAACCGTTGATATTACCGTGGAGGCCCAAAAAATAATGTCATGTATCTTAAGAATGCATGAACGTTATGGTTCTGGTTTGGTGACCGATGTGCTTCGTGGCGCACAAAATAAACGTGTTCTAGAACTTGGTCTGGATAACCTGAGTACCTATGGTATTATGAAAGATCATTCCAAAGCGAATATTGAGATGTTGATTCAAGCATTGATTGAGATCGAGTATGTGGAACGCGTGGTTGACGCATACAATATACTTAGAATTACACAAAAGGGGAAAGCTTTTTTAATCAACCGCAGTAAAATCAGTGTTAAATTACCCGAAGAAGATTCAAACATCAAAAAACATCAAAAAGTTCATAATGTTGACTCTGAGTTATTATTAGCCTTGAAGAAAGTTCGGAAGGACTTGGCGGATAAACGAGGGGTACCACCTTTCGTTATTTTTTCGGATGTTACGCTTATCGATATGTGTAGTTTAATGCCGCGAAATCCAACCCAATTTCTCGATGTTAAAGGCGTAGGAAATAAGAAACTGGAACTCTATGGTGATATTTTCCTCTCAATTATCAATGAATTCATTTAAAGACCCTTATTAGGGGTCTTTTTTAATCTTTACGATTACAAATAGTTGATAATAAAGAGACAACATCCGCTTGGGTCTTTGAGTACTTGAAAATGTTGAGACCAAACGCCTTTATAAGACCACTTGCATTCTCACTGATTACGATTGTGACCGAAGTGGCGTAAAGCACTGATGAATGTTTATCATTCTATAACAACAACATCAATTGTGTGCATCGTGATTTTAGTGGTACAATACGTAATAGTTCCATTTGGGATCTACAAATCGTTTAATTCGGAAAAATAGCGTTTAAATCGAAAAGGAGCATGTCTATGTATAAATTTATCGTCTTTAACGTGCGTGAAGAAGAACGCGAACTAACATTTGATTGGGCAAAACGCCATAATGTTGAAATTACTATAGCTGAAGGTCAAATTACTATGGATAATATCCATAAGGTTGAAGGATTTGATGGCTTATCTACAAGTCAAAATACAAAACTTGAACCGGAAATGTATTCAATTCTTAAAGGTTATGGCATCAAACAAATTGCACAGCGTAGTGCTGGCTTTGATTATTATGATTTGGAACTTGCTACCGAAAATGATCTCATCGTGACCAATGTACCCAGTTACTCACCTGAATCAATTGCTGAGTATGCTGTTACCGCAGCATTAAGTATGATTCGTAAGTTCCGGGTTATTGAAGAAAAAACACGACAACAGGACTTTCGTTGGCAACCCCAAATTCGTGCCGGTCTTCTAAAAGAAATGACCGTAGGTATTGTCGGAACGGGTCATATCGGTCGTAAATCGGCAGCTTTATTCCATGCATTTGGTGCAAATGTGGTTGCATTTGATGTTTTCCAAAATGATGAAGCGAAACAGTATGTAACCTATGTTGATTCTATAGAGGAACTTGTTTCGATGTCTGATGTTGTGAGTCTTCATGTACCAGCAACCAAAGATAATTACCATCAATTTGATGCGGAAATGTTCCGTAAATTTAAATCAACTGCTTATCTCATTAATGCGGCCCGTGGTTCCATAGTGGATACGAGAGCACTTATTGAAGCACTCGATAAAGGACAACTTGCTGGAGCTGCCTTGGATACTTATGAAAACGAAAGTTTATTTATCCCTAAAGACTTTACAGGGCAAGAAATTGATGACGCACTCTTTGTGGAAGTGGTAAATCATGACAAGATTTTATTTACGCCTCATATTGCTCATTATACCAATGTATCGGTGCGTAATATTATGGAATTTGCGCTTACATCCGTTTTAGAAATTCTTGAAACTGGTACTTCTGTAAACCGAGTTAATTAGTTTAAATAATAGAATTTATTAAAAAAAAGACACATGATCCTGATCATGTGTCTTTTTTGGGGTTTAACTCATTTTATATGAAGAATAGGAATTAAACAAATAAGGTAATGTGAGACATTAAAAAGTATAGGGGAGACAAAATTCTAAGAAAATTAATATTCATTTTTGTTTTAGGGTCAAATCGATGTAAACGATTACAAAAAATTTCGAAATGTTCATGTTTTGCCCGAGTAATATGGTATGATATCAATATACAAGGAGAGAGACCATGAAAAAAATAATGACAAGCCTCTTGATGACAGTTCTATTTCTAAGCAGTGTTCCTGTACAAAGGATTAATGCTATAGATTCTCGGAAGGTTGTACTTATAGATGGGAGCGGTACGGAGGTCGACGGTTTTTGGAGAGCACGTTTTAAAATTGAACCGTATGATCCGGATCTAGTTTTAACATTTAGTATTGATTACGGCTTACTTCCGACAGAGGTAGGAAGTACATATTCAGAGTCAGACCACACGCATACTATTGAAATTGATTTAGAAAAGGATGTTGTTCCTTTATTTGGACCAGAATTCAAAGAAGAAAATGATGAACTTCAAAAAGCCTATGAGCTCGCTCTTAGTCGTTTCGAATCATCCTGTGATGTGAATGGGACTTCAGAGAATGATAATGAGACCTGTCGTAAATTGCGCAGTGATTTTGAAACTCAAAAAAAAGCTAAGAATAACTATATTAGAGAAAATATAGGTTATACATTAACGTATCGAAATGCAGATTTTGAATACGGTTACTTAGATTTTGGTAATCCTCAAGAGTTTTATAATCAATCAGAGCATTTTTTCGAGGTTATTGAAGATAATCAGTTCTCTAATTTCAAATTAAAAGAAGATGAGTATCTAATTCATACAGTGGGTTACCATGACCTCATCGGGTCCGATAATTATGCAATGCGCCTTATGGTTTATCCTACACACGATGTTTACATCCAATCGTTAGTTACATACCTTAATGGTATTCCTGTAGTAACACAAGAATTTGAGAAGGTTGAATCATATTCCTATGCTCATCCGATAACAGAATTACATTCATCATTCTCTATATATACTCCCGAATCACTAAGTGAAGAAACCTATATCATTAAAGATCAATACCGAAAATTAATGAGTGAGGAACAAATTAATGGTCTTGAATCTTATAACAGTGCAAACTATACTGTCCGTGATTTTGATGAGCGATTACGCATTTTAAATTCGATGTTCAGTTTTGATATGACTCTTGTAAATCAAGAAGGTAAAAAAGTAGTCTATACTTTTATGGATCCGAGTGCAATTACCGATGCGATGACTGCAGGACTTGTTGTTAACTTTGATCATGTAAATAATCCAAAACATAATGAAAAAATACTTGTACCTAAGGAACCAGAACAACTTGATTATGACGCTTCAATTCTGCCGAAAACAGGGCATGCGAATTCTGTATTTGTGGAGGGAGTTTTCTTAATCCTATCGGGAATTATTTTAAAACGAAAGCAATTTTAAAGATGGAGATAGAATTATATAATTGAAACCAATCCTATTTATGCTGTTTCATAAATAGGATTGGTCTTTTTTATTTTTTTGACGACAAAGTTGTAAGTACAATTTGTGTGTTTTTAACCTTTTTCATTACTGAATTAATGATAGCGCAAAGTCGATGATGAAGAAGTGATGAACTATATTGAAAGAAAACAGTTTAATGATACGCTATTTGTATAGATACAAGGAGGCGTCTATGAAAAAAGTTAGATATGCTTTTTTATTATCTGTTTTATTCCTCGGTCTAGCACCCGTACAAAGTATCTCTGCAACTGAAAATATTCTTACTTTAAAACCGAGTGGGGAAGGGTCCGAGATTGAAGGGGAATGGCAAGCCGACTTTACGCTAGAACCATCAGATCCGGAAATGGAGGTCTTTCTTACATTATATGTTGGTGATCATGGTGTTGATGTTCCTGTAACCTATGATGAATCAACAAAGACATACCAATTTAAGATTGAAAGTGAAAAGGATATACTTGAAAATTTCACAGATGAAGATCGAGAAGCGTTTGAAGCACTCATATTAGAACTCGAACCCGAAATCGAAGCCATTGATGAATCCTGTGATTTTGATAAACCGGCAGTCGAGGATACAGATCTTTGTAGTATAGAACGTCAAAAACTCCAGAAAATTTCGGATAAGATTGAAGCATTTGTGATGAGTAAAGTTTCGTACGATTTTTATTTTCACGATAGTGCGTTTTTCTACGGTTACTTAAAAGTTGATACTGCAAAAGAATTCCTAGAATCTGATCATCAAATAGAAATGATGGATTCAAATCCCTATCCTGATTTGGTCTTAAAAGAAGGTGAATACTTTTTAAAACGCATCGGTGGATATGGCTGGATCGGATCCGAAAACTATGTATCAATGATTCATCTTTATACTACAACAGATGTATATATCACATCACTAAAAACGTATATTAACGGTATTGAAGTTGAAGATACTAAATTCGTGAACGATGAAAGAACGTATATGGGACGTCCAACTACGAATGTTAATTTAGAGTTTATGGTTTTTGAAGAGAAAGAATACGCCGAAGGGTCATTTGTAATTAAAGAAAAATATTTAAAACACATGAGCGATGAACAAGCTGAGTTTCTTGTAAAATTCTATGAAAGTAAGGAGTATGCTTATGACTCACCGGAATATCGTGCTCTATTAGATGAAATGTTCAGTTATGATCTAACGATTGCAAATAACGAGGGTAAATCAGCAACGTACTCATTTATGAGTGAGGGTAGTTTACACAAAGCACTTTCAGAAGGAATGATTGTGAATTTAGATTATGTTAATACACCGAATCATGAAGAAAAGTTGCTTAAAAAGGAAGCCAAAGAACCAGAACAATTAGAATTCGATGCATCAATCCTGCCAGCAACGGGAATTGGAAATTATTCAACAATGCTCGGTGCTCTGTTAGTATTCTCGGGATTATTCATTAAACGTAAGGTTTAAGATTTAAAGAATGCGTATTCAATAAAAAACACACTGAGATTAGAGTACCTTTAAAGCTGACACTAAATAAAAAACACCTACGTGTTAAAATTTAGTCAAAAACTTTGGAGGTATTTTTTATGTCTAAAGATAATCAACGTACATATAAAGAAAATTTTAAAATACGTTCAGCAGTAAAACACCGAACGTATTCAAAAAAATCTCGGATACTTAAGTTCTAATGATTATAAATCTATTTTTTTATTTACTGTCAACTCGACAGGGACCAGTATTGATGTGTGTGTTTATTTTCCCATCTTGGAAGCGAAAATACGATATAATAAAAGCAGATGCGAAGTTAGGGTCATAAGCACAACAAATATCACAAAAATATCATAGTGTTTTTTAAGTGTTTAGGATGTATACATTTGCATGCTTTCTTCATATAATGGACTTAAATAGGCTTAATTAATATAAGGAGGTAATACATGAGAGATTATATGGATGATGTAATTAGTATGATTGATTTAAATCAAAATCTACCCCTAAACCAAATAATTTACGAAGGGTTACGATCTGCGATTATCCATGGTGTAATTCCAATGGGGGAGCGCATTAATGAAAAACATTATGCACAAGCGCTTAATGTCAGTCGCACGCCGATTCGAGAAGCTTTACATCGTATTCAAAATGAAGAAATTGTCCAATATGTACCCAATTACGGTATTGTTGTGACGACATTTACACACGAAGATGTCTACGAGATTTACCAAATTCGCACAGCCTTGGATATATTGGCAACGACCAATGCAATGCGTCTTATGACTCCGGAACGTGAAGCAAAGATGGAAGCACTTTTAACGGAAACGGAAGCGGCTCAAGCAGTTGGCGATGTTGAGAAAGTTATTGAAATGTCGAAAGAATTCAATACGATGATCTATCGTTTTGCGGAAATGCCACGCCTAGAAACGATTCAAAATCGATTGCGCGATTATATTATTCGGTTCCGAGATATTTCTTTAAAAGCAGACAGTCGTCGCTCTAAAGCATTGCACGAACACCGTTTAATTTTTAGATGTTTGAAAAACAATGATGTTGAGCAGGTGCAGATGGTAATCACGGAACACCTATTAGAATCGAGAGATTTTATTCTCTTAGAAATGGATCGTCAGTTAGCATATGAGAAAAAATGATGTCCTCTTGCTCGCCCTCAAATCACTGATATTGGAAGTGAGTCTTTACCCAAAGCCTGGATTGGTTGACCCGATTGATTCCGGTTCCCACCGTGATATGAATTATAATATGTTTATAGACAGTAGCTTTGCACTGATGCCGGGGTTTGATGCCTACTTTGAAGCTGGTAAAAACCATTGCGGTTCCTATGAGGAACTCTTTGATGTAATTCGATCAGTCGGAGTTGAAAATGAACATAAAATGTTTGCTGCAACCGGGAATGTGAATACGCACAAGGGTGCGAATTTTCTCTACGGTGTAGTGATTGCAGCTATTGCGTATATGGAATATCCAAATCTTGACACTTTACGTCAAGGAATTCAAAGAATGACTAAAGGTCTTGTTGACCGTGAATTAACATCTCTCACTTCATTTCATACCCATGGAGAACGTATGTACCGTGATTATGGTTTTACAGGTATTCGTGGCGAAGTTGAACAAGGAATTCCCCATGTATTTGAAGTCTCATTACCGGTGTTAGATGCTTATGATAACCAAGATCTTGCGAGTAAGCATGCTTTGTTAGCATTAATTCAGTCAAATAATGATACCAACATGGTAAAACGTGGTGGGATTGAGGGGCTGGCGTTTGGAAAAAAACTTGCATCGGCTCCGATTCAGAATTTGGATGATCACCTTAAACTCATGAATGAAGCATTTATAGAACGTAATCTAAGTCCTGGAGGCTCTGCGGATTTGCTTGCATTGAGTTTATTTATGAAAATGTATCGTGATGAATGTTTAAAGGATGCTGATTAAGCATCCTTTTTCTATGATCTTTGTTGCGGCATACGCGATGCAATGAGATTGCTTAAAAACATTGATAGCGCATCGGTAGGGACGAACATAAAACAATAAGAAATGAAGAGTTTGGAAATGGGAAGTGTGATTTGGTGATAGGTTTTTAAATTAAAATAAAGAATGGGTAACGCAAAGGTATAGAGTATTAGTTCTCCGGCAATAAATGCTAAGAAACGTTTATTCGATGGTAACACATGAAATAAGGTATTGATGATATAGACCATAGGGATAAAACCAAGAATAAACCCAAATGTAGGTGACATGAAAATTTGGGGTCCGGACATGCCGCCTGCAAAGACGGGAAGACCAATCAGTCCCATTAGAATATAGATGAGCACTGCCATGACAGCTTGTTTCCGTGTTAATAAAAGTGCACTTAAACAAATGGCTAGAACTTGTAGGGTGAATGGTACTATTGGTATTGGAATTTTAATCATCGAACCGATAATAATAAAAACTGAAAACATGGATGATAGGGCTAAATCTTTAACGTTCATTATTTTTGAGCTCCTTGAATACTTATTTCTCCTGAGTTAAGGGTATGTTGTTTTTGTTCATCGTCGATTACAATTAATTGTCCGCGTTCGTCAATGTCGGTAACATAATAACGTTTGGAGAAATCTTGATTTATATGAATAAATTGATGAATTACAAAACATGATTTACGATATTCGTTGATGATTTGCGTGCGATTTGATGGAAAATGATGGTAAAGGTCGAAGAATGATTCGGTAATGTATGCAACGAGTTTATTGCGATCAATGTCCGTTTGGAGATGTTGATCGAGTGATGTATAAATCGATGCAAGCGACTCAGGAAGATTATAATCTTGGTAGACATTAAGGCCGATACCTAAAATTAAATAGCGATATGAATTTGATTCAAGAATGATTTCGCCTTCAGTCAAGATTCCAGCGAGTTTTTTTCCATTGATATAAATGTCATTAAGCCACTTTATATCAACATCGATATGATATAAATCGAATAGTGCTCTTTTTACGGCAATTGCAGCAATAATCGTAACCATTTGTGTATCTTCTACGGAGAGATTTGGAACAAAAGCAAGGCTCATGTAGATTCCGTTTCTGGCAGGTGAATAAAAGGTTCGACCGCGCCGACCACGCCCTTGGGTTTGGTGGTCACTTACGATAAGGAATGCATCGTTAAATGAATCATCAAGGGCCTCTTTCGCATAAGTGTTGGTGGAGTTAACTGCATCAAGAACCGTTACAGATTGCAGTAAGTCTGGATTGAGATATTGCGTAATGGCAGCAGCGGAAAGATTGTTGTGAAGACTGACTAAACGATAGCCACGATTACGAACTGATTCAATGTGGTAGCCTTGCTTTCTCAGTTTATCAACTTCTTTCCAGACGTTGGCACGTGTCATATGTAAGGACGCACCAATAACTTCGCCGCTTAAAAAACTTTCGCTGTGTTCAATTAATAATTCAAGAACAGAATTGTCTTTCATAGGATTCTCCTTTGCGAATGAAGATTATCATAAAAACACCCTATTGTAAACTTTATTTTAGAAAGAGTTTACAATAGGGTGTTCTTTTAATGTTTATTCCGATTGATATGCTGCGGTTATGATTTGATTAATGGTTTCAAGAACGGTCTCAAGCGTATGGTTGCGACTACGACTGCAAGCATGGGCATCTTGATCGCAAAGTAAACATTTTCGCGGCGAAAGTCCTAAATCCTGTCGGTTTACGGATACGACATCCAAATCAAAAAGCCTTCCAAGCGGATGCTCATCTTCGATGAGGACCATCTGTTTTTTTACGGTTTCAGCATCCTGGTTTGAGATTAAATAGGCTTCTGGTCCGGTTAAGTTTGTTATTTCTTCGAGGTAACATTCAGCAATTCCGGTGAGACAATTCATTCCTTGCCGGAATGCCCACTGATAATCCGGTGTGTTTTTAATGGGACCAGGAATATTTAATTTAAAACTGATGATTGTTTGGTGTGGGAAGTCCTGTTGGAGTTGATTGATGACGGATGCACGCTGTTCTCGAGCATTCAACATGGCTTCCAAACTTACTTCATTTGTCATATTAAGCTTCCTTCAGCGCTGCAATGACTTGCGCGCCTTCTTCAGAGACTAGAAATGCATAGGTTGTTTGAGGAACGAATGCTTTAACGGCTTCAAGTTGATTATCGCAAATTAATGAGCGCACTTTGGTTGCGGAAATGATGCTTTCTTCATTACCGATACGATCTACGATTTCTAGTGTTAGTTTACCCTTGAATTCTTCAAGTAAGGATTCGTTATAAATGTTTGTAGCATTGGAGAAGGGTTCTGAGCCTACGTAGCGCTTTGTAATACCGAGAGCAGGTGCTATGTGGTTTGCAAAGACACGTGCATCCAGGCGGGCTTGGATTCGCGTTACATCATCATCTTCCTTTAAAAAGTAAGAAGGGAAGGTTGCATTAGAAACCATATAATTTTCTGTTGGTAAGACGATCACATTGTTTAAATGTGCTGTACCTTGTTGGACAAGTTTGAGGCGTTGGTCTGCTTTAAAAGCACTCATTTCTTCGCTAAGAACAAACACATAGACGTATTGGCTCTCTTTGGATGCTTTCTCAACTAAAAATTGGTGACCGAGGGTAAACGGATTCGCGTTCATTACGATAGCACCTATATTATTGTCGTCGTGTTTATATTCTGCCAATTTTTGAATGAAAGCATCAAAACCGGTAATCGCTTTTTCCATAAATACAAGGGCGTTGTCGACGGATTCAATTTCATGAAAGCCTAAGTATTCAAAGCCTTTTTTACATCCAGGCTTTGTATAGACATAGTGTTTGAAGAATCCAGACTGGACATTCTGGTTCATCACATGAGATATGATTTCATTGAAGAGTGATCCCCCTTGGTACGTTGAATCAACGGCGACACATTTAATCACATTTTGGTATCGTGATGCAGTCGCAATCAGTTCATCGTCTTCATTATAGTAACCATAAGTTTCGTCAAGTGTTGTTTCTTCACGAATGCCTTCTTTCATGAGTAAGTTGAGCCATTTTTCTTTGACGGAAGCGTTTGATTTGATGTACAGTTTTTTAATCATAAAGATCTCCTTTTCTTGTTATTTCAATAATAGCATACCAAAGATTTGTTTCATAAGTGTTTTTTGGATGTTCTTTAAGGACCCCAACCCTTGATGTAAGCGTTTGCCATATGGTATTAATTAAGTACAGGAACTTATATTACGAATGTGATGTTTGTGATATAGGGGGAAGGAGAAGAAATGGAAATCAAACACAGCGCAATAGCAGGTACATTAGAATCAAGTGATGTACAGGTTATGGTGGAACCTTCTACAGATGGAGTCTCTGTAGAATTAAACAGTAGTGTCATAAAACAATATGGCGCTCAAATTCTTGAAACGGTTCATGAAGTCTTAGATACATTGGAAGTCAAAGATGCGAAAATCGTTGTTCAAGATCAAGGGGCATTAGATTGTACAATCAAAGCCCGTGTACAAACTGCTGTTCTTCGTGCAAGCGATACAGTAACAAACCTACCTTGGGGGTCTAAATTATGAAAAACAGAATTAGACGTACAATGATGTTTCTGAATGCACAACGTGCATCGCTTGTGAAAGATGTATATGTTTACAAGCCTGACTGTGTCATCCTTGACTTAGAAGATGCAGTTTCGGAAAGTGAAAAAGATTCAGCACGAGTTCAACTGTATCACACGTTGAAATCCGTAGATTATCATGGAGTAGAGCGTTGGGTAAGAATTAACCCGGCAACGACAACGTACTACCATGAAGACATTCGCGCCGCAATTGCAGGTGGATGTGAAGGTATTCGTTTACCGATGACAGAAACAAAAGAAGAAATTTATGACGTTGAACGCCTTATGGCTGAAGCTGAAAAAGAATTTGGTCGTGAAGTGGGCTCAACAATGTTAATGGCAGCCATTGAATCACCACTTGGCGTAATCAATGCATACGATATCTGTACGGCAAGTCCACGTATGATGGGTGTTGCTTTAAGTGCTGGAGACTTTACACGAACCATGCGTGCAACACGTACAAAAACGGGAGAAGAGTTATTCATGGCTCGTTCAATGCTTGTGATTGCAGCACGTGCTGCAGGAATTATGGCATTTGATACCGTACATACGGACCTTAATGATTTCGAAAGTCTTGAAAAAGAAACACGATTGGTTAAAGATATGGGATTTGATGGGAAGTCAATTATCTCACCAAGACAAATTGAAACAATTCATAAAGTCTTTACACCAACACAAAAAGAAATCGAACACGCTTTACATATTGTTGAAGGTGTTAAGGAAAGTGCTGCAAAAGGTATTGGAGTTCTTATTGTTGATGGACAAATGGTTGACGTTGCCCATGTTGAAGGTGCTAAACGCACCCTTGAACTCGCACAAGCAGCAGGCGTATATAAGGGGGATTTAGTATGAAAAACAAAGTAAATCGTATAATTCCTGATGAATTTCTTGTAAACGGTGTTGAAGCGTTCCAAGGACAATACTATCGTGATAATTATGAGTATACAAAGGCTGCACCAACAATTAAAGCTCAAGTAAACCCACACGATTCAAAAGTACTCAATTCGATTCGCGAAGCAGTAGAAAAAGTGGGTCTTAAAGATGGTATGTGTATTTCATTCCATCACCACTTTAGAAATGGTGATTACATTGCTTCAATGGTTTTTGAAGTTATTAAAGAAATGGGTATCAAAGATTTATACCTATGTGCTTCATCATTAGGTAAAGCACAAGCTTCAATTGTACCTTTAATTGAAGATGGTACAATTACAACAATTTCATCTTCAGGTGTTCGTGATGAAATTGGTGATGCTATTTCAAATGGAAAACTTAAAAACCCTGCAATGATCCGTTCACACGGTGGACGTGTTCGTGCAATTGAAACAGGACAAGTTAAAGTTGATGTTGCCTTTATTGGTGCACCAACAAGTGATGTGTATGGAAATGCCTCGGGTAAAGGTGGTAAGGCTGACTGTGGTGTATTAAGTTATTCAGATGTTGATGCACGTTATGCAGATAAAGTTGTAGTTATTACAGATACCCTTGTACCTTATCCAAACAATCCTTATTCAATTAAGGGCATTGATGTCGATTATGTTGTTGAAGTAGATAAAGTTGGAGATTCATCGAAAATTGCAGGAAATGCAGTTCGTATGACCAAAGATCCACGAGAACTCATGATCGCGGAATATGCTGCAAAATGTGTTGTGAATACCCCTTGGTTTAAAGATGGCTTCTCCTTCCAAACTGGAGCTGGTGGTGCGAGTTTAGCAGTAACACAATTCTTGAAAAAACCAATGGCCGATCAAGACATCAAAATGAGTTTTGCCTTAGGTGGTATTGTTAAACCGATGGTTGATATGCTTAAAGAAGGTTACATTCATGCAATCGCAGATACACAAGACTTTGATCTTGCAAGTGTTGAATCGGTACATGAAACACCAAATCATTTTGAAATATCAACTTCCGAGTATGCAAATCCATTAAATAAAGGGGCATATGTAAATAAATTAGACTATGTAATCCTTGGAGCACTCGAAATTGACGTTGATTTTAATGTTAACGTTGTAGTTGGTTCCGATGGAACCATTCAAGGTGCACCTGGTGGACATGTTGATACTTCTGCAGGCGCTAAGTGCTGTATTATTGTTTCACCACTAGTACGTGGTCGATTAGCAACAGTTAGAACCTCAGTTACATCCGTAACAACACCTGGAGAAAGTGTTGATATTCTTGTTACAGATTATGGTGTTGCGGTTAACCCAGCACGTACGGATATTCTTGAAGCATTGAAGAAGACAGATTTACCATTAGTAACGATTGAAGAATTACGCGATATGGCTTACGACATTGTAGGGGAACCAGCTGACATTCAGTTTGAAGATAAGGTCGTAGCACTTGTTGAGTATCGTGATGGAACACTTATTGACGTGATACGTCAAGTTAAAAATATCTAGGGGGACATTATGTCAGAGAAAAAACAACTTAAGTTTTACGGGATTCAATGGCCAATCATGCTAGCAATCCTTGCAGTCGGAATACTTGGAATCTTTACAGAAACCTTTGGAACCGATATGCCTGCAACACTATTAATTATGTTTACAATCGGTATTCCACTTTATGAAATTGGAAATCGTATTCCAATTTGGAATAAATATGTTGGGGGAGGAATTGTGCTTGCGTTCTTAGGAACATCAGCACTTGTATATTTCAACATTCTTCCTGAAATTTATGTTGAGTCAATTGGAAACTTTACTGAAAAAGTAAACTTCCTTAATCTCTTTATTATTGTATTGATTACAGGGAGTGTTTTATCCCTTGATCGTAAGGTTCTACTAAAAAGTTTTGTAGGATACATTCCTGCAATTCTAGGTGGATTATTAGGAGCATTCTTGCTTGCTTCACTTGTGGGTCTCTTCTTCGGAAAAGCACCTCAAGATATTATCTTAAACTATGTACTACCTGTTATGGGTGGCGGTAATGGTGGTGGAGCGGTTCCACTATCACAAATGTATGCGGATGTTACAGGTCTTCCTAGTGAAAACTACTACCAATTCGCAATCATCATTCTTACAGTTGCAAATATCTTTGCAATCATGATGGCATCATTACTTGACCGTCTTGGTGAATTACGTCCAAACTTAACTGGAAATAAGAGCACAATCTTACGTAATGAATCTGAAGAACTCGTTAAAGAAGATGAAAAATATGATCCAACACTTCAAGATGTTGCTGCTGGACTTGTTCTTGGACTTGCATGTTTTGGATTTGGATTCTTAATGAGTAAATTAATCTTACCAAGTATCTTTGGTGTTAAAATTCATAACCTTGCATACATGATCATCTTTGTAGTTATCTTAGCTGCTACAGGTGTTGTACCTAAAAATATTCGTGAAGGTGCGAAACGATTACAAACATTCTTCTCTAAATACCTTGTTCTTATTATCATGGTTGGAGTTGGAGTTGATTTAGACCTTGGTGAACTTGCTGCTGCATTATCATTCAGCAACGTAATTCTTGCACTTGCAATTGTTGTAGGAGCTACACTTGGTTCCGCAATCGTTGGTTGGTTTGTAGGGTTCTACCCAATTGATGCAGCGATTACAGCTGGACTATGTATGGCAAACCGTGGTGGTTCTGGTGACCTTGCAGTGCTGGGTGCTGGAGACCGTATGGGGCTTATGGCCTATGCGCAATTATCATCACGACTTGGTGGTGCAATTGTTCTAATAATTGGATCCATATTATTCTCAATATTTATGTAATGTATGAAGGAATGAGAGAGGCTTCAAAGTCTCTCTTTCATTCCGTAATGCTATAGTTCAGAAAGGAGATCTATGCAAACAATTAAAATTAATGATGTAACGGTGCGTGATGGAAATCAGTCGTTACTGGCAACCCGAATGGAACATGAAGATATTCTTAAAATTCTTGCTGAAATGGATCAAGTTGGTCTTAATGCGATTGAAGTATGGGGCGGTGCTACCTTTGATGGAGCGCTACGTTTTTTTAAGCGAAGCCCATGGCAGAATTTAAGAGATATGAAGAAGGTTGCACCGAACACACCATTTTCAATGTTATTAAGAGGTCAAAATATTGTTGGCTATCGTCACTATGATAATGATACGTTAGAACGTTTTATTCGTCTTAGTATCGAAAATGGTATCGATATTATTCGTGTTTTTGATGCCTTAAACGATATCGAAAATGTTAAAAATGCAATTCATTTTATTAAAAAACATGGCGGTCATTGCCAGGGGGCAATTTCGTATACTGTTAGTCCTGTTCATAATATTGATTATTATGTAACGTACTCGAAACAACTTGTTGATGCAGGTGCGGATTCAATTTGCATTAAGGACATGGCAGGTATTTTATTACCGGATGTTGCTTATGAACTCGTAAAACGTCTAAAAGATGAACTCGATGTTCCTATTAACCTTCATTCACATGCGACTACAGGTCTTTCAAACCTTGTCTTTGAACAAGCAATGCGTGCAGGTGTCGATATTGTCGATGGCTGTATTTCTCCATTTTCAAATGGAACATCCCATATCGCGCTTGAAACATTGTTGGAAACAGCACATGTTTGCGATCGCGAAACAACCATTACACATCAAGCCTTACAAGGCGCATACGAAGAAGCGAATCAACTTGCTACGAAATATATTGCAAGTGGACAGTATCCAACCAAAGCGTTGATTATTAACCCGAATATATTAACCTATCAAGTACCGGGTGGTATGCTCAGTAATTTAATGAGTCAATTAAAGGACCAAGGGGCTTCAGATCGTTATGAAGAAGTTCTAAGAGAAATTCCAAATGTTCGAAAAGATTTAGGATATCCTCCTTTAGTGACACCACTATCACAAATGGTCGGCACACAGGCCGTATTAAATGTTTTAACCGGGTCACGATATAAAATGGTTCCAAAGGAAATTAAAGATTATGCAATGGGTCTTTATGGCACCTTCCCTGGAGCAGTAAATCAAGAGGTTATTGATTTAATCTTAAAAGATGAAAAACGTATTGAAAAACAGCCTGTAGAGGCAATGCCAAGTGTTTATGAAGATCAAAAACGCGAACTTGAAGAAAAAATAGGTCGTGAGGCACTTGAAGAAGAGGTGTTGTCTTACATTCTCTTCCCACAACACGCTATTTTAGAAGAAGAAAAAGAATCAGAACGTCCTGAATATATTGAATTCAAGATGTTTGATGCAGGAGTACAATAATGAACACAACATTTACATTTTTTGATGGGTTGACCGTTAGTTTATTTTCAATGCTTGTTGTATTTGTCATTCTGCTTCTCTTAGCATGTGTTCTTCAAATTTTTACAAAAGTATTAAATAAATTTGAAACACCTGAAGCACGTGTTGAACCGTCAGAAAGCATCGTTGACAATGATGAAGAAGAAAGACTGGTAGCGAAACTTGTAGTAAGTTGTTTAGCACAAAGCAATGAAGGTCAAAATATTCGTATTAAATCAATTAAGAGAGTTAGATAGAAGGGAGATATGAATGGAAAAATATAAAGTATCTGTGGATGGTAAAGTATATGAGGTTGAAATTGAAAAAGTAGGCGATTTTGAACCCACACCATCACAAGCAAAACCCGTATCAAACAATGGTTCTGGTGCTGCTTTAAAAGCGCCGATTCAAGGATCCGTATTAAGTGTTCTTGTAAAACCAGGTCAGACAGTTTCAAAAGGTCAAGCAGTGATGGTTATTGAAGCAATGAAACTGGAAAATGAAATTGTTGCAGACCAAGATGGTGTGATTGATCAAGTACTTGTTACAGAAAAACAAGTAGTTGATAATGGTCAAGACTTGTTGACCTTTCGAGGTTAAGATATGTTAAACATATTATTTGACTTCTTAAATCAAACGGGATTTGCTGCCATGACCTTGGGGCAATTCATTATGATTTTAATTGCTTGTACACTTTTGTATCTTGCAATAAAAAAAGGGTATGAGCCTTATTTATTAATTCCAATTGCATTTGGTATGTTGCTTGCGAACTTGCCATTATCGGGTGTAATGGAAGAAGGTGGAGTTTTAAATTTACTTTATCAAGGGGTTCACCTTGGTTTGTTTCCACCACTTATTTTTATGGGGGTTGGTGCGGCAACGGATTTCGGTCCTTTGCTCTCAAATCCTAAAAGTCTTATATTAGGAGCTGCGGCTCAATTTGGTATCTTCTTTGCGTTTTTGGGTGCGATTGCACTTGGATTTAACGTTATGGAAGCATCAAGTATTGGGATTATTGGAGGTGCTGATGGACCAACAGCACTTTACCTTACGAGCCAACTTGCTCCTCATTTATTAGGTCCAATTGCTGTTGCTGCTTATTCTTACATGGCGCTTGTACCCGTCATACAACCGCCAATTATCCGCGCGTTAACAACGAAAGAAGAACGTGAAATTAAAATGGTTCAACTTCGAGAAGTTTCTAAAAAAGAGAAAATTCTTTTCCCCATCGTTGTTACAATTTTAGTGTCATTAATTGTTCCAAGCGCTGCTCCACTTGTAGGGATGCTTATGTTTGGAAACTTAATCAAAGAAGTCGGTGTAGTACCGAACTTAGTCGAAACTGCGAAAAATCCTCTGATGTATACAATCACGATTTTCTTAGGGATGACCGTTGGTGCTACAGCGAATGCTGAAACCTTCCTTAATACACAAACCTTAGGGATTATTGCACTTGGACTTGTTGCGTTTGCTGTAGGTACAGCATCCGGAGTTATTGTTGCCAAGATCATGAATCTCTTTATTAAAAATAAAATTAACCCAATGATTGGTGCAGCAGGTGTATCTGCTGTTCCAATGGCTGCACGCGTTGTGCAAGTTGAAGGTCAAAAAGCGGATCCTTCAAACTTCCTTCTAATGCATGCAATGGGTCCAAACGTTGCCGGTGTGATTGGTTCTGCTGTTGCGGCAGGATTATTACTCACATTCTTTGGATAACGTATCCTATCACGCTATTTATAATTGATGAAAAACCGTAAGGGATCACATATTGTGATTTGCTTACGGTTTTCTTTTTTTTATCTCTAATACCCGTGATTTTATAATATTTAATGTACAGAGCCTCTTTTGGTATTAAATATATTTTTTTAGTAAAGTGTGTTCGTGGGAACGCCTTAATGATGGGGTCGTTATCCGCGATTTTTGAGAGGTTAATCGTTATAATGGTGTTTGGGGTGATAGATGATGGAATGGACTCGTGATAACGTTGTAACAAACCTAGCAGCGCATCATAATGCGTCTCGGCGAAAAACGCTGATGAAACAAGGTTCTGATTCTGATGCGGTAGGAGTACCGTTAGGAATTTTACGTAAACTTGCGCGTGAAATTGGGCGCAATCATGCTCTTGCACTTGAACTGTGGGCAACTCAGATCGTCGATTACCAATTGCTTGCGGTAATGCTTTTTGATCCACAAAAAATGGATGTCAATATGACCATGAGTATGCTCGATGGTATCGTAGTGATGACACTACAAGAAGACCTCATTTTCAAGTGTCTTGTTTTAATGCCAGAAAAGGATAAATTGATGCAGTGCTTAGCTTCAAAACCAGAGGATCATTTTGGCCGTGCACTTTGGACGTTTTATGTTGACCAAATCAAACATAAACAAGGGACAAATGATGAACTTCAAGCAATCTTAGAGGTTATCGATGCGAATTTATCAAGTGCGCAACCCTTAACACAATGGATGATGAATCGCGCTTTATGTGAGATTGGATTTGGATATGAGGTCTTTACCAAACAAGCTTATGCGATCGGCACGAAGCATGGTGTATACAAAGAGATGACCGTTGCGAAGGGGTGTACATCGGCGTATGCACCACTTTGGATGGATGCTGTTTTAAAACGGAATGTGTAATGTTATGTGATTTGAAGAGCGTTTGAATGGGGTATGGTAAAATAGGGGTGTTAAAGGATGGGACTATGACAACTCAAAATAATATAAAAAATTTAAAAGAAGCCCCTTTTACAAGTATTGCGTTTTTATTAAAACCAAAAGGGATGATTGGTTATATAACAAATACCGCGACAGTGCGTCAAGCACTCGAAAAAATGCGTTTTCACGGTTATACCGCCATGCCGGTAATTACCGAAGATGGTCAATTTTATGGCACGATTAATGAAGGTGACTTTCTATGGTATCTGTTGGATGAACACATTACAGATATGAAGGATGGTGAAGATGTACTTCTCAAAGACATCATGCGTCTTTCATGGAATCCTCCAGTTACTATTGATGTTGATTTAAATTATGTGTTAGAACGTATTTTAGATCAAAACTTTGTCCCCGTAGTTGATGATCGTAATAAGTTTATGGGAATTATTACGCGTAAGTCAGTACTTATGTACTATCAAGATGCACGCCGTTAAGTTTTAACGAGTGATGTTTTAAAAGGATGTGAAATCATGAAATATGAGGAATTAATTATACAATTACAAGAACGTTTTGAAATGAATGAACACCGTCACCCTAATGTGTCATGGAACACCGTTCAGAATATCTTAGATCAAAATAAGAGTTTCTACGATTCATTGTTATGGATGGAAGAAACCGGTGGTGAACCCGATTTATTTACACTTGACGATAAGACGTGGCTGTTTATGGATGCAGCTCCAGAAAGCCCTACAGGACGCCGCAGCCTGTGTTATGACCAAGAAGCGTTAGAACAACGTAAGAAGAACAAACCGAGCGGTAGCGCGGTTAAAACAGCGCACGAAGCAGGTGTGGCTTTGTTGGATGAAGACCTTTACCGTATTTTACAATCTAACGATGCCGTTGACCAAAAAACATCGTCATGGCTGAAGACCCCATTATCGATACGGAATCAAGGGGGTGCACTGTTTGGTGATTACCGATATGGAACGGTATTCATTTATCATAATGGTGCAGATTCTTACTATGCAGCGCGTGGCTTTCGAACATTTCTGAAAATAAGTTCAAGCAGATCGTAAATGATCTGCTTTTTTAGTGTGTTTCTGTTAAATATTAATTGACAACAAAACCGGTTTACCTTATAATCACGTTGGAAAAGAAAGAGGTTACATGTATGAGAAAACTAGTTATGTTTTTACTCACTTTGCTTTTAACCGTTACGTTGTTTCCCACACAACAACGTATAGAAGCTTTAGATGCTGCGCAAACTACTGCAGCAGATGAGTACTTTGTTAATGCTGATTTTACGGCGACAGAAAATGTTGTGCCTTTAGATGCTACAAATCTTGATGCACACCAAGATATCGGATTTTGGGAAAACGATATCAAACCGAAAGGATGGATTTTTGAACGTTACCAAAAATCCCAATTACCTCGTGATCAATATCATGCCGTGTTAAATCAAGGTACGGTTACGTTATCTTCAGACAGTCAATACAAGACGCCAATGTCGTTTTTAAAACCAGAGACACGGATTAAGGTGAAACCTAAGACGACGTATGTATTAAAAGGAACTTATCAAACAGATTTCAAGATTGTGGCTAATGGTAAGCCTGCTTCCATCAGTTTAAGTCTTGATCAATATGATCAAGGAAAGGTAATTAAACCTGCGATTGAGTATGAATTACAAGAAGCTGCGACTTGGACTGATTTCGAGTATGAATTCCAATTGGATGCGGCGACGGAATTACTTCCAGTATTTAAATTTTCATACATAAAAGGATCGTATGCAATTAAAAATCTTTCGTTGAAAGAAAAAGTTATTGCTGCCGATCTTCAACTGACGCAGTTGGATGTTGTCCAAGATGAAATGACTCTTGCTCCTGGAAATGAACAGATTATCAACCCTGTTGTTGAACCATGGGATTATCCTCTTGATCGACTCGTATGGTCCTCTGAAAATGAGGCCGTTGCAAAAGTAGATCAAATGGGAAAGGTAATCGCACTTCAAGAAGGAAAAAGTATTATTACGATTCAAGATCCCCAAAGTGGATTGACTAAAAATGTGAATGTAAATGTTCAAAAACCCAAAGATACCAATCTTTTCGCAGAGAACATTTTAGAAAATAGCAGTTTTGAGAAACTGGTAAAAGCTCCGAATAAAGGCAACACGAATTCCGCAAATTGGCATCAGGATGTCGGTTTTTGGGATTCCGATTTAAAACCTGAAGCTTGGGTTTTTGAACGGTATAAAAATTCGAATGTCGAAGCTTCACACTACAGTGCAGAGATGGTAAAGTCGGATGTTAAAGAGGGCTCTTATGCAGTAAAAATTAATCTAACCAGCAATGCGCAAAGCGCGTTAAGTTTTTTTAAACCCCAAAAACGATATGACGTAAAACCAAACACTGATTATGTATTTGAGGGATGGTTTAAGTCAGAAAATCTTGAGACTTTAAATCAAAAAAACGCACGGATTAATGTGCAAATTGATGGATATACTGCCAATAAATTCACACGTGCCATCCATACCGACATGCTTGAAGCATCAGATGAGTGGGTTCGTTTTAAAACGACATTCACAACTGATGATCAAACAACCCAAATCTTACCCGTCATGAGAATGACAAATACAAAAGGGTCATACTTCCTCGATGATGTGATGATTTATGAAAAACCAATCAGTGCGACGGCAATTCATCTACAGACATCTACAATCGACCTTGCCCATCAACAACGCATTCTCTTGCCAGTGGTTACCGAACCGACGAGTGTTAATGCAAAAACATTAGATTGGTCATCGAGTGATGAAGATGTGGTTCAGGTGGAACAAGGGTCAATTGTAGGATTAAAACCGGGATTGGCAAAAATTCGCGTTGCATCTGCGTTTGATCCAAGTATCTACGATGAGATGACCGTTACGGTAATTCCTGAAACGTCATTACCGATTCAAGCGATTACTACCAAGACAGATCATCTGAAATTAGATGAAAATCAAATGCAATATCTCGATTTTGAAATGACACCACGTCATGCAAATTATAAAGATTTAACATTTGTTTCATCTGATGATACCGTACTTACAATCAATGACGAAGGATTGCTTGTACCTCATAACATGGGGAGTGCGACAATAACAATCCTATTTGGAAACACGACACTCAAAACCATGCGTGTTGATGTTGAAGCAACGCGAAAGAATGCGGATATGCAAGCGATGATTCAAGCATGGCAAAAGCGATATCTTGGGGACGATGCTATTTCAAGTCCTTTAAAAGATGAATATAAAGCTAAGCTCATTCGTGAGGGAGAATCTTTATATCAAAACATGAAAAAATCTAACGAATATCGTGAAGCACTTTGGGAGAATACCAGTGCTACGAAATCCTCAAATATGACAAAGCAATTCCGTAATCTTAAAGCCGTGATTCTTGCTTATCAAATGCCTGAATCATCCCTATATCAACGCAAAGATGTATATGATGAAATCGTTGATGGAATGGATCAACTCTATAAGGTTTTCAGTTACAATGGCGATCAAATGGTATTCGAGGGGAACTGGTGGGATTATCAAATTGGGAGTGCCAAAGCAATTACGGATAGTCTTATCTTACTCGCGGACTTTTTACCGAATGAACGTCTTCTCGAATTTGTGACGGTGGTGGAACATTATGTTCCCAATGCAGTCGACCAAATGAGTAAAAAAGGGGATATCGCGACCGGTGCTAACCGTACAGACTTAGCCATGAGTTTGTTGGGAACAGCCCTATTAAGTGAAGACGTTGCTAAGCTTGAACGCTTACAAGTGGATTTGTTGCCTCTATTTGAACTTGCATCATCTGAAGATGGAATTTATGCGGATGGATCAATGGTTCAGCATAAAACAATCCCTTATACCGGTGGTTATGGTTCTGTTTATCTTGAAGGTGTTTCAAGTCTTTTAACACTTCTACAACCGAGCCCATGGCGATTGGATCCCTCTGCTTATGAAACCTTATTTCCTGTTCTAGAGCGTGGTTTTATCAGTATGCTTCATGAAGGGCAATTAATGGCAATGGTTCAAGGACGTGGTATGTCTCGAGCACCAGAACTAATGAAAACGTCCAGTGCTTATGGTGGTGGCTTCAGTATGCTTGGAAATCTATTGTTTGTAAGTGAAGTTGCTCCTTCATTGTTTAAAGATAAAGTTGAGAGTGTAACTGCACTTTGGTATCCACAAATAAAGAATGCCATAAACCCACTAGACTATATTCGTGATATGAAGCATATAGAACAAATTACTCGTGCATTGGATGCACAAAAAGACCCCGTTGAACTTGACCGAAAAGTTTCCATTTTCTCCGCGATGGATCGCGTTGCGGTGCATCATGAAAACTATACGATGGGTTTAAGTATGTATTCAAATCGTATAGCAAACTTTGAGTCCTTTAGTGGTGAAAATGGTAAAGGATGGTATACCGGGGATGGCATGTATTACTTGTACACCCATGATGATCGTCAGTTTGGTGTAAGTTATTGGCCAACTGTGAATCCGTATCGACTCCCAGGGGTTACTTTAGATACGCGAGAACTTGCTTTAAGCAGTGGTGAACGTTTACTATCTCCACAAAATTTTGTGGGTGGTGTGGAACAAGGTGCCAACGGTACCGCGGTTATGAAATTAGATAAATCAAACTTTAACCAACAAGATTTAACGGCTCAGAAATCTTACTTGATTCTAAATGATAAAATTGTACTAATGGGTAGCAACATAAATGGAACTTCACCTGATTCAATCGAAACAATTTTTGAAAATCGCATCATTGATTCAAGTAAAGGTGATCAATTCAAAATAAATGGCAGACTCATGACGGAAAAGATGGAACACAATGATATGAGTTTGAATGATTGGGCTCATTATGAATCGAAACAATATAAAGATAACATTGGATATGTATTTTTAGAGAATGCTCCAATTACATTTGAGTATGAAAACAGAAATGGAACTTATCAAGATATTAATACACTATTCGGAAATGATATTGCTTATGAAAATGAGTATATTTCAATCCGTCAAAATCATGGTGCAAGTGTTATGGGTGAAACCTATGCTGTGATGATTTTACCTCAATATAATGAGAAAGACACCGAAAAATTGAGTCAGGATAATCCCATTACTCTATTACAAAATGATGAAACTATGCATGCGGCTTATGATCGTGATCAAGCGGTAGTTGCCGTCAACGTATTTAAAGAAGGTCGACTCGATATGAACTTGCCAACAATGCCTATTGAGGGTATTGATTTCCAACCCGGTTCATATATTATAGAATATAATCAAAAAACAGGCGTTATGAAAGTGAGTGCCAGCGATCCAACGCAAACGCTCGATTCAATTGAGATGAATGTAGATGTGAAATCTTCATTGCGTCAAACCTTAGCAATGACTTCAAAAACGTTAGTCTTCGATGTACAAGCTCATGATGGTCAATCACAAACTCAGAGCCTCAAAATTGCCAATCCTGACCAACAGGGAACGGGCGAAAAACCAACGGAAAAACCAACGGAAAAACCAACAGAGAAGCCAACAGAAAAACCAACAGAAAAACCAGAGGATCAAAACACTCATGGAACTGTTAAACCCAAGCCTGATGGGTCAAACGAGCAACAGAGTACTAACAAGCCTTTATCGGAAACATCAGATACTTTACCAACTACCGGTAGAGCAGAAGAAATACGAGGGTTTATTACCGTCATGATTGGTTTAAGCCTAATCTTTCTGTTTGAATCACGAAAAAAAGGTAATAATTAAATTTTGAATCCTGTTTATATTGACATTAAGTGACAGATTGATTATTATAGTAAAAATAAATCGACAATAGTGAACGAGTAAGTTACATCATTTAACGCACAGAGAATTGATATATATGCTGAGAGTCAATCGTTAAAGTGTAGCTGAAAATCATCACTTAGATGTATCACTGAATAAAGTAAGTGGTACCGGGTTTTCACCGTTAAAAGAAACACGTATTATAATGTACGTTTGAGAGCCATACATTGTATGGAATTTTGGGTGGTAACGCGATAACCTCGTCCCTTGTGGATGAGGTTTTTTTGTCGAAGTGAAGGAGGCAGTATGGAATCAGATATTGAAGGTGATATTAGTATTTAACAGGAGGTAATAATGAATCATTTATCAAAAAAACACATACTATTAGTCTCATTGACCCTTTTTTCGCTCTTTTTTGGAGCAGGTAATTTAATTTTTCCACCATTTTTAGGTGAAGCTTCAGGTACTCGCTTTGTAACTTCCTTATTAGGTTTTTACATTACGGCAGTTTGTTTTCCAATTCTTGCGGTAATTTCCATTTCTCAAGCTAAGGGATTATACCCCTTAGCTTCGAAAGCTCATCCCAAGTTTGCTTTAATCTTTACATTTTTAATCTATCTGTCAATTGGTCCATTACTTGGAATACCAAGGGCGGGGAGTTTGCCCTTTGAAATGGCCGTTGCACCTTTCTTAAGGTCATTTCAGGCTTATCATAAGATTGGTTTGCTCCTCTTTACGAGTTTGTTTTTTCTGGCAGCTTATACGCTCTCAAAAAACCCAACCAAATTAGTAGATCGAATGGGAAAAATACTGACACCGCTCTTATTGCTTCTAATCTTCATTGTTTTTGTAGGAAGCTTTTTGAAGCCTTTTGAGGGTTTTGGTAACGCAGTCGATGTTTATCAGTCGATGCCATTAACACAAGGTTTTCTCGATGGTTACCTTACAATGGATACCATTGCAGCTTTAAACTTTGGACTTGTTATTTCATTAATTATTAAAGAACTCGGCATAAAAGAGGATGCTGCGATTGTTAAAAATACGATTTGGACGGGTTTAATCGCCGGGATTCTATTGATGATCGTGTATGGTTGTCTTGCTTATCTCGGTGCTTTAAGTGGTAATCTATACGGTGTTTCAGAAAATGGTGCGCAAACGTTAGCAAAAATTATCACACATATTTTTGGTCCGACGGGTTTAATTCTTTTAGCGGTGATTTTCAGCTTGGCATGTTTGACGACCTCAGTAGGTTTGATTACATCATGTAGTCAGTATTTTGCTATGCAGGGTTCTTACTCATATAAAACATGGGTTTTAGTGATATCATTATGGAGTTTTGTAACTTCAAATCTCGGTCTCAGTAAAATTTTACAAATCTCCGTACCGCTGTTGGAAGCTATTTATCCCGTCGCGATTGTATTAATTGTTTTAAGTTTTTTAGAACTTTTTTGCAATCTTAAACGATATGTATATCAAATTACGATTGCGGTTACCGCTATTATTTCTTTGCTGACAGTTTTGGATACGTATGTTTTGACGAAAATATCCTTGTTGAGTGTGTTGCCGTTGAATGCGCAGGGGTTAGCCTGGGTATTCCCAGCGCTTTTAACAATGATCTTACTCAACATATATACCTATCTAAATCATTAAAAAGACATGTATCATTTGATACATGTCTTTTTAAAATCCATATCGTGTTGAGCGATAAGCGTAAAGGCCATATGCGAAAATTTCAACAGTATAAATGGGATACTTTTTTTCAATTTCATTTTTAAATTCATCAAAGAGTGCTCTATTTCGCACAGCTTCTGCAAGTGCAATACCTTGATTGGTTAAGGCAATTACGGCTTTGGAATCAAAAGGCTGAGACAAGGTAACGATATGTGCTTGGTGCATTTTTTGAAGATGATACAGACATTCAGAGTTGTGATATTTTTGAATTGCGCTTACGAGCAGTAAATCCTCGCAGGTGGATGATGTTTCAGTTTGAGATAAATTTAAAAGTAAATCGCGAACACAGTCGATATTTAGTTTCATAAGACCCTCCTTCTTTTATAATCATTATACCAAAGGTTTGTTGAATGAAACATGAACTATCATGCTCTCTTTACCTCGGTGTTTATTATGTACTTCAGTTAATTATGAAACCATAGCACATAAGAAAAGGTGATTTTCCAATTTTGATTTTTTTTGATTATGTAAGATGATTGTTCTTATTAAAAAATTCGATTTATACCACCGTATTCTTTTTATTTTCTCTCCCAGTAAGCGCTCTTCTTAAACTAAGAAAACATACAAAATGTTTTTAAATCTTCTATTTAATAGTCATAATGAAGAGACCCAACTACTGTTAGGTGTATTTACGATATTTACTTTACATTTTAATGAAACTGAATTATTCTAGGTTCGATTTAGTGAAAAGGAGAGTTATCATGAATACAAAACTCGCAAAGATATTAGTCTTTACGACAATTTTATTTCTTGGTATTTGGAATTCATCTCGGTCAATTTATGCTGATGAAGCGGAGGGAAACCTCTTAAAAGATCGAACTTTGATTCAATTGAAAGCTTACTTGATTTCATTGGAAGATATCGAAGATCCAAGGGTAGATATGCATCGACATCTAAAAACTGTTGAAAAATATATCAAGCAAATTGAACGCACACCTGAGCATCAACGCAAAGCAAAGATTCAACAGATTAAGAAGATTGTAGAAGAAAGTGTTGCACGAAAGAAAAGAGCACGAAAAATAGAAGATTTTGAAGAGTTTATTGATACTAAAAATATGTTGACGGAAGAGCAAAAAAGAAGCTTCGTTGAAGAATTCAGAATTACAGTACATGATGAAGATTTGAATCAAATAAAAAAAGAAGCAGACGAATTAGATCGCAAACTGTATCAAGATGCAGAAAAAGTAAGCGCATATATTGATGCGATTCGAGCATTTGATCGCATTGATAGAGACTCAAGAATGTATTATGAAGACGAACTTATGCGAATCTGGCTTGAAGGAAAAGATCTTTCGGGAGAAGTAACACCGTATTTTAATACAATTCAAGCGCAGCAGGTAAAAAAAGGGGGAAAACCCTGGCAAGAAAATTTAGAGAGTCCAATTGATTCAGCGGTTGAGGAAAAACCATCGAAACCTGTAGAAGTTTCAGCTGATCAACAGCAAGATCAACAATTTGAAGTGTTTTTAAATGGAATCGAAACGTTATCAAAAAGTAAGCGGAATGCTTATTTAAAGCAAATCAAGTCACTAGAAGGTGAAGCAAAAATAAAACAGATTAAAATGCTTATGAATACTATTGAAGCAGAAGATTATGCGATAAAGGTTAGACAAAAACAAGAAGTTCTAATTCATGAAATCAATGAAACACTCAAACATTTAAATGAACAAGAGAAAAAAGAGTATGCAAACAGGATACGTGAAATTGCTTCATTTAATGATCTTGATGAAATTAAAAAAAGAGCAATAGCACTTAATCAACGAAATGAGTCGCTCAATAGAATCTTTCAAACAAGTATTGAACAAATTCAAAAGAGTAAAGGGATTCACCAAAATGACAAAGTGCAGTTTATTCAATCATTAACTGATGCAATGGCAGATCGGAATGAACTGATGATAACTCGTATTGTGAATGATTTCAAAAAAATGGAAGGACAAAAACAGCCACGAAACGAGAAAAAACCTGAGCAGATTAAGGAAACCAAAAAGAAAATTAAGAATCCTGCGAAACCTGTATTAAAACGTGAAATGATCCGTATAGGCTGGCAAGGTCAAGAAGGGCAATCACAGTATCGCGGTAGAGATGGTCAACTCATGAAGAATAAATGGGTGCAACTAGATGGAAAGCGTTTATTCTTTAATGAGGAAGGATTACCCCAAAGAGGTCTCTCGAAAATTGGGCAAAGCACTTATTACTTTGATAGTTCAAAAGGAATGATTACAGGATGGTTTAAACATCAAAATAAGTGGTTCTATTTTACACAAGAAGGTGCCATTCAAGGGCGATGGTCAAAAATTAATAACATATGGTATTACTTTAACGACAATTGTGAAATGGTGACCGGATGGCATCAAGTTAAAGGGAAATGGTATTTCCATAATTCTGACGGAAAGATGTTGACTGGGTGGCTTAAAGATCAAGCTAAATGGTATTATTTGGACTCATCGGGTGCGATGACAACGGGTTGGAAGCAGATTAAGAACCAATGGTACTATTTTAAATCATCGGGATCGATGGTTGTAGGATGGCAAAAGATTGACAATAAATGGTATTATATGGAATCCTCTGGAGCCATGGTAACCGGTTGGAAATTTATCAATCATAAATGGTATTATTTAAAATCTAACGGTGTGATGGCAACAGGATGGCAAAAGATAAATAATACATGGTATGAGTTGAATCATGATGGTTCACTCAAAGCATAAAGCTGTGTCTTAAGACACAGCTTTATGCTTTTTTTTCATTTGAGTACGATACCGTTTGTGTCGATATGCTTTAATCATTTTAAAACGGTGACAACGAAGCAAGGCACGGTTAATTTTTCTGAGTTCTTTACGTGTAAATATTTTTGTGCGTGAGTTCGATGTAGCCAGAGATACAGTGTCGAGTGTGTAAAGATTAGGTAAGGACTGTTGAGTGTTATTTACAACGACACAATTTATAATATGCTTATCCGAAACTTTTAAATAATCACTTAAGGCACGAACGTGATGACTATTTTGAATAAACGGATTTCGTATGGATTTCTGTGTACCTTGTTTGAACCACAGTTTATCATGTTCTAAACCAATAAGGGGTTCCTTTGAATATTTGACCTCAAAACATAGAATTCTGTACTGATTGACGACAATAATGTCGATTTCCGTAATACCATTATTGCGGTGAATCGGTATATAGGTACTATGATAGACATAAGATTTCGCTTGCTTAGATAAGTTTTCAAAAACTTTGAGTTCGAATTGTTCACCTGCATTTCGGGATTTTTTCTGTCGTGTTTTTTTTCGATAATGTATATAGCGGAGCGACTTCATCATTTCACCTCTTAAATTGTTTTAGTGTTATCATAGCATAAACAGATGTTAAAGGGATACTCATTTTTTAAGTTTTTTATTTAAATTTTCAATGAAATGTGGTAGAATCATTTATGGATTGCTTCTATACGAGGCTTTCAGTGTTTTATAAAAAAAAGGATGTTATATATGGAAAGAAAAATTGGTACTGTTTCAAGAGGTGTTCGTTGTCCGATCATTCGTGAAGGTGATGATTTAGCTCAAATCGTTACAGAAAGTATATTGGAAGCTGGAAAGAGTGAAAATTTTGATATTCGAGATCGTGATATTATTGCGCTAACGGAGTCTATTGTAGCTCGTGCACAAGGAAACTATGTTTCCGTGGACGCTATTGCGAAAGATGTGAATAAAAAAATGGGTGGCGGAACGGTAGGTGTTATTTTCCCGATTCTGTCAAGAAACCGCTTTTCAATTTGTTTACGTGGTATCGCTAAAGGTGTTGACAAGGTTGTCCTTATGTTAAGTTACCCGTCAGATGAGGTGGGAAATGAACTTGTTAGTTTGGATCAACTCGATGCATCAGGTATTAATCCGTATAGTGATGTTCTAAACCTTGAGCAATATCGCAGTTTGTTTGGTGAAAATAAGCATCCATTTACAGGAATCGATTATGTCGCTTATTATGCAAGTATTATCCAAGAAGCAGGTGCAGAGGTAGAAATTGTGTTCTCAAACAATCCACGCACAATCTTAGATTATACCGATAAGGTTTTGGCTTGTGATATTCACACCAACCCTCGCACAAAGCGTATATTGCGTGAAAGTGGTGCTAACATTGTTTGTGGTCTTGATGATATTCTAACCGAAAGTGTGGATGGCAGTGGTTATAATGAGCGTTATGGTTTACTTGGTTCTAATAAATCGACCGAAGATTCTGTAAAACTATTCCCACGTGAATGCACTGATCTTGTTGAAGATATTCAAAATCGAATTCTAGAAGCAACATCAAAACATGTTGAAGTGATGGTCTACGGTGATGGTGCGTTTAAAGATCCCATTGGTAAAATTTGGGAATTAGCGGATCCTACAGTTTCTCCCGCTTATACTAAAGGTCTTGTTGGTACACCCAATGAATTAAAACTTAAATATCTTGCAGATAATGACTTTAAAGATTTGCAAGGGGAAGCACTGAAAAAAGCAATTGAAACACATATTAAAGACAAGGACGATAATCTTGTTGGTAATATGGCAGCGCAAGGTACTACACCACGCCGCTTGGTCGATCTCATTGGTTCACTCTGTGATCTAACAAGTGGTTCTGGCGATAAAGGAACACCGATTGTATTTGTTCAAGGGTATTTCGATAACTTTGCAGATTAATTATTAAATAGAAAAAAGAGTACCCTCAATTTCAAATGATTGAAATGATGGGTACTCTTTTTAGTGTAATTTATTAATCGCAGTGTTCAATGCGGTGTTTTTTACGATCTTCTTCACTTGGAAGTTGCATATAATCTCCAAATGAACGCGTCAAAACGGCATCAGAATCTGTTGGTATTTTAAAACTATGGTCTTGAAACTTTGCTTCAATAGGATTTCGAATTAAGTCTCGCTCAACAAGTGATGTATTGAATTGATCATAATTTTCAAAATATAAGTAACACAAATCACCAATAAACTTTGTATCCGTATGATTATATTGTGTCATTGCTTTATAACGTTTTTTAAAGAGTATGTGTTAAAAATATTGATACGGTATAACTTTTCATTAAGAAATTTCATTGTTTTTTTTCAATACGAGTTTTAGTCCTTTATCTGAATCGGTCTCTTGTACAAGCAAAAAGACTCGAAGTAGGCGCGTGTAGCGATTTACTTTTTCAAACTGAGCACGTCGTAATGTTTCATCATTTGGAACGCGGTCTAGAGGAAAAATGTCAACCCATGATCCTTCGTATCCTTTTTGAGTTTTGGATACAGTTTCTTTTATCTTTAAAGCGTTAGATCGAACCTTTGAAAATTCGAAGGCTAAATATTTGTCAAGAATCCGGCTTTGATAACGGTAAGGCTTTTGGTCTTTTAATTCTTGAGCCATTAATGAATCAAAACGCTCAAATGCTTCTCGTTCCATAGCGATATCTACATCATCATCCCAAGGAATAAACCCTTGATGGCGAATTGCACCGAGCAATGTTCCGGCATAGAGAAAATAATTAATATTCTCTCGATCGCAAAATTCTTTAACCCAAACTAATATATTATAATCGTCACGTTGTAATTCATTCATACGTAGACCCCTTTTCAATTTTATATCATACTAATAATAGCGATTTATGCGTTTGAATTAAGTTTTATGGACAATTCTAAAATCATGATATAATAGTAAAAAAGAAAATGAGGTTTGAAATGGAAATTACACATCGATTAATGACCGAGGACGGACAGTCTTTGGCAGTTTACACACGTGGTGATGCGAATAATCCTGCTGTTATCTTTCTTCATGGAGGACCAGGAGGTTGTATCTCTGAGAAATCTTTTGCGTTTTTTGATTTATCAAAATGGTTTGTGATTGCATTTGACCAAAGAGGCTGTGGGCAGTCACAGCCCTTCGCAACGCTTGTAAACAATACCCCCGCTGATGGAGTTTCAGACATAGAACTTATCCGTAAGCATTATCAAATTGATACATGGACGGTGTTCGGCGGAAGCTATGGGTCGACCTTAGCATTGCTTTATGCGATCAAGCATCCACAACGTGTATCCCAATTGGTTTTGCGAGGGATTTTCTTAGGAAGACAATGCGATATTGATTGGCTCTACCAAGAAGGAGCATCCTATTTTTACCCCGAAGAGCACGAGTCTTTTAAGGCTGTGATTCCCAACGAAGAAAGAGATGATCTGGTTAAAGCTTATTATCGAATATTCACCGGAGCAGATGAAGGTTTAAAACGAGAAGCCGCTAAAGCTTGGGCAGATTGGGAAGGTTCATTGGTTCATATTATTCCGAATAAGCATCTTAAGGATGCTTTTGTAACGGATTTTGATATTAGTCTTGCGACGCTTGAGTGTCATTTTTTTGCGAATAATATGTTTTGGGAAGATGATAATTATATTCTTAATCATATTGAACGCATTCAAAACATTCCTACACAAATTGTGCATGGTCGTTATGATGTTGATTGCCGACCAAGTGCTGCATTTGAATTGGCTGAAAATCTTGGGAATGTTCAATTCTGTATTGCTGAAGAAAGTGGACACAGTCCCTTTGATGAACCCATGTTTTCAATATTGGCAGATATTATGAAAAGACTTGAACAATAAAAACATAAAGGAGAACATATGATTAAATTAATTGCAAGTGATATTGATGGTACCTTACTGAATTCGGAACACGTAATTTCCGACCGTACACGCGAAGTAATTCATCAGGCTCGAGCACAAGGATATGAATTTATGCTCGCAACAGGTAGAAATTACGAGAGTGCTGTTGCAATTGCGGAAGAATTACATTTAGATCCACAGGCAATTCCAATCGTATCCTTAAATGGAATGCGTGTAGAGCATCCGAGCCGGAAGTATCATGCGCTGCAAGCACCAATGAGTTATGAAGCCTGTGAACGCATGGAAGAGCTAGGAATGAAATACTTTATGGGGATTCTTTACTGTTATGAAGATACAATTTATTTTCAAATGGATGAAAAATCAGAAAAAGATTTCGTGTTTGGAGAAGATGAGGATCGTTTGCGTTTCTTTAGTGATGGGGCGAAGATTTCACGAATTGACCGTTTGACGGATATTTGCGATCGGTTTGATCGAAATGATTCAATTCTTAAAATTGTTTATATTCAAAATGCTGATTACACCGAGTTGATTAAAGAACGCATCGCACAAGAAATGGACGGCGATCATGATTTACTGATGGTTGCACCGGGTTGGGCTGAAATTATGCCGAAGCGGATTAATAAGGGTGCAGCGATTTTGGAATATGCAAGTCGACGTGGTATTGCACCGAGTGAAGTGCTATGTTTTGGAGACAGTGATAATGATCTAACTATGATTCAATCGGCCGGAATTGGAGTTGCGATGGAAAATGCACGAAATTCATTAAAAATTGTTGCCGATGTCATTACTTTAACAAATGATGAGAATGGAGTAGCGGAATATATTGCTCAACATTTACTCGACTAGCTTTGTGAGAGTATTATGATAATTAATGCTATTAAAGTGGGTGCATGTTATAATGTTATTAATAAGGAGGGTTATATTATGAAAAAATTATTCAAAGTAGCAGTCGGAGCTGCAGCCGTTATGGGTGTTGGTTTAGTTGTTAAAAAAATTATCGAAAAAGACGTTATTCAAGATAAAGTGAAAGAACGCGAAGCAATGAATTATCTTAAAGATAAATACGGCGAAGAAGCATTGAATGGTAAAAAAATCATGATTATTAATAATGATGAGCCCGTTACTAAAACTGATATCGCAAAAGATATTGTTGAATACGAAATGCAAAATTAAGAAGTCTTCGGGCTTCTTTTGATTTGAAGGGGATTTATAATGGAACAAGGAATCAAATATTTGACAGCACAAGGATGTACGGTTCAAATTGTCAAAAACGATAGTTTTAATCGTGCATATTCTGGGATGGATCTTGTGTTGGATAAGCAATTACAACTAACATATCGGCAAGCCAAAATCACGCCTAAAAAACAGGGCTTTTTTGTGACGTTATGGCATAAAGATAGTTCAGAGGCTGTAAACATACCCTACAGTGCAACCGATTTAGAACATGGGCTCCTGATTTTCGTGCCCCATGATAAAGCTCCAGGTTTTTTTGTGCTTAATCAAAGTGTGTGCGAACAACTTGGAATTTTAAAAACAGAGTCAAAACCCGGAAAAATGGGTTTCAGAATATACCATCCTGAAAGTCAATTAGAGGCAAAACAAGCACGTCGTATACAAACGCTTATGAAACCTTATTTTATATGTGTTCGCGATCCTCATCTAAAAGAATTTTTGATGAACCATTATTAATGAGAGTACGCGTTCTTATTTTGAAGAAAGATAATTCTTTGTGTTTGGGAATATAATTGAGAAGACCGTTGAAATACGTATTGATAGACCTTAGGTGAGTCATCATCCAAAGTTTAATGACATCATTTACTCGTAAAATTATGGATATGCGGATGGTGTTTTCGCTGGAGATGGAATGGAATAAGATGTAAACCTTCTGGGTGTTTTTGAACCAGTAGAACCTTTTACAGCAACAATCATCGCAGTTATTCATCTTGAAAATGATGTTGAGAACAAATGGGTTGCTAGTCCTTTTGGAATGTATTTTTCAAAGGAGAAATTGCTTGAGGTAGTTTGTAAAATTAATTGATTAAGTAGATACGTAGAACATTTTCTTTCTTGATAATATGTCTGGATTTTTAAACAAAATCATATAAAATTGGGCGTTAACGCTTATATTACACAATCTTATACAATATAGAGATTGAATTTTTGAATAATCTTTGATAAACTACATACGAATCCTTTAAGTAAGCACGAGATGTTTATAAGGAGTAGAAATATATTTTTTTAGTATATATTTATATTCTTTTCGGACTTATTTGATTCAGAATAAGTTTTTTTTTGCGAAAACTTATCGTATAGAACCAAATATAGGAGGGAAATATGAAGAAGAATAACTTCACACGGAGAATTATTTGGACGTTGATTTTAGGTTTAAGCGTTGGGCTTGGTTTTATCTTTCTGAGAGAAACGCTAGTAGGGAATGGATATACCACGGTGTGGAAACAGATAAATGATTTACTGTTTGCGGATATCTTGCAGGAGACAAACAGTTCAGCTATTGGAATTTTCTTTATTATTGGGCAAATTTTTATGCGCTTGTTGCAACTTGTACTGGTACCACTGATCTTTACATCAATTGTACGCTCAATCCAACAAATTCAGGAAACACGCGTTTTGAACAAACTTGCTCGAAAAGGCTTTGTGAGTTTTATGCAGTTATTGGGTTTAGCGATAGTATTAGCCAGTGTAGCGGGGTTCACGGCCTATAAAATGGGTGTCTTCCAAATTGCAAATTTAGGTGCTATTGATATTACGGAAGGCGTTGTTAATCAAACTAATCCGCTGGCCATGATTTTAAATGCTTTTAATAATAATGCACTCGGAACATTAAGCAGTAATTCAAATATCATCGCAGTGGTGGTTCTTGCACTGATTGTAGGCGTTATGTCCCAGCAATTGGGTCAGCAACTTCAAGCTCTACCCAAGTTGATTGATGAAGTCTATTTGCTGTCAATGAAATTATTAGATGTTGTCATCATGAAGTTTGGACCGGTCGCAATTTTCTGTCTTCTAGTAAGAACGTTGGCTTCCTATGGCACAGATTATTTGCAACCCGCATTAGTTTACATGGTTTTGACTTCGATCACCTTATTGATTCTTGGGTTTGTGGTCTTCCCCATTTTTATCACTGTCAAGACAGGTTTATCACCGCTACCGTTTATTAAGAAGATGTATAAAGTTGCTGTATTTGGCTTTTCAACCTCATCTTCAGCTGCAACACTTCCCTTAACGCAGGAAACGGTTATGAATGAACTGGGCGTGGACGAAGGGGTCGCGTCCTTTATTGTGCCCCTCGCATCTACAATCAATATGACGGGAACCGCCGTTATGCAAATTATCGCAACACTCTTTGTCGCTTCCGTAGCGGGGTATCATGTTGGCATCGTTGAATTAGTTTCAATTATTCTTCTCACAATCATTGGTTCCATTAGTACGCCGGCGGCACCGGGATCTGGCGCGATTCTTCTCTTTACAATCTTAACGGGAATGGGTTACACAAATCAGTATGCGCTCGCAGCTTATAGCTTTATTCTTGCTATTAATCGTCCCGTAGAAATGCTGGTCACCGCAATAAATGTTGTTGATGATGGAGTGAGTGCTGTATGTGTTGCGCATGAACTGAATCAATTCGATACAGTAATGTACCATACACTTACGCCAGAAGTCCAATCAGAAGATAATATTTTTGTAGAATCTTAATCGAAAAAACGATATACTTCAAGGTATATCGTTTTTTTTAATTAATTAAAAATGAATAAAATATGTTACATGATTGCCCAGTTTTCGCGAGTTCCTTTTTAAACTGATCTTTTGTGATAATATTTTTATAGAGATAAAGGAGGAGGCTTAGAGCACGTTTAGAAATCGATTTAGTGTACATTTTTTCAGAATGGAGGAATATTTGATGAATAAAATTAAAAAAATGGCATTAACAGGTTTGATGACTGTTGTTGGTATAAGCTTAACCATTACGAGTACCTTTGCATGTACTGGAATTATTGTAGGGAAAGATTTGACTGAAGATGGTTCAGTGATTATCGGTCGTACTGAGGACCTTGAATTAAACCATAATAAGACATTTGTTGTTAAGAATATAGGGGATCGAATGATTGATAATACCATTCCATTTGTAGATCCATCCAATGGATTTACATACCCTCAAAGCGAATTCAATTACAAATACACTGCGATTCCGGATGTTACACCGGATGAAGGGATGTTTGATGCCGCTGGAATTAATGAAAATGGGGTTGTCATGACGGCTACCGTTTCAGCGAACTATGATTCGGCATATAAAACGGTCGATCCTTACGTAGCAGATGGTATTACGGAAGCTGCGATTACCAGTTTAATTTTACCGCGTATCAAAACTGCACGTGAAGGTGTTGAGATGATTGCGAAAGTCGTGGATGAAAAGGGTTCGGGCGAAGGAAATATTATTGTCTTGGCAGATCAAGATGAAGTATGGTATATGGAAATTCTTTCGGGACACCAGTATGCAGCAATCAAATTCCCGGATGATAAATTTGGAGTGTTCCCAAATGCATTTTATCTTGGGGTTATTGAAGATATGGATCCTGGTGATGTGATTCAGTCAACGAATCTTAAAAAGACTGCGATCGATGCTGGACGTTATCAAGAGCAAGACGGAAAATTTCATATTGCGAATTCGTATAATCCAATCCAAATGCGTGAAAGCAATCGTTCACGCGCATGGTCCGGTATTAAAGCAATTAATCCTAACAGTTCGGTAGCTTATGACGATGATACATTTGAACTCTTACAATCCATGGATGGTAAAGTAGGACTTAAAGATGTTATGCGTTTCCAACGAAATCGTCTCGAGGGAACAGAATATCTTCCATCGGATGAAATTGAACTTGATGGTAAAGGAAATATTATAAGTGAATCAGATTTAGGTCGCAGCAAGTATCCAATTGGTAATATTAATACCATGGAAGCTCATATCTTTCAAATTAAAGATAATTTACCTGCAGATGCAGGCGCTGTGATGTGGTTGGCAGTAGGATCGCCACTGGTTTCTCCATATATTCCATACATGGGCAATATTACGGATACTCATGAATCTTATAAAGTAAATAGTACTGAATTTGATGAGAACTCGTGGTATTGGACTGCAAATTCAATTGCGCACCAAGTGTTTGGGGATGATGTAAAACGCCAAGAAATTCAAAATCAATGGATTGAATTGGAAGATCAATTAATTAAAGATCAACTTGCATTAGAATTGCAACTGCTCACACGTTCGGGTGGTGTTGACTACCAAACGCATACGATTAACGTTGCGGATGCGGCATTTAAACAATTAAAAGCTGTTGATCAAAAACTTAAAGGGAATGAACCTAAAGTTGACGAACCAAAGGTTGATGAACCTAAAGTCGATGAACCAAAGGTTGATGAACCTAAAGTCGATGAACCAAAGGTTGATGAACCTAAAGTCGATGAACCAAAGGTTGATGAACCCAACGTTAACGGTGATAATAACTCCGTAACGGTTGATAAAAAACAAGGTAGTGAAACCTTGCCGAAGACTGGTGTCTCATCATCAAATGTGATGCTCTATGGTGCCTTTGTGGTAGCTGTAGTTGGTATCGTGATTGTTGCGAAATCCTATAAAAAAGAAAATTAAAAAGAGGTAAATACCTCTTTTTTTTAACTCGAATTTTAAATTGAAAATGGCAAAAACAGGTAAGATCATCGGTTTTTATTAGCTGACCTTTTCTATCTGAATGTGATTAATTTATAACGGATAATGAAGCGATATCCCGCATGAGAACAGATTTGAGTGATAAACCGAATTGAGTTGGCGTTATAAAAAAAAGAATCTTTAGATTCTTTTTTTTAGTTTTGGGTTGGATTGGTATAAGTTTGCCCTTTTGTATCAACTGTAATATGTTTGATTACTTGTTCTTGTCCATCGATAGGGCGATCATCTTGATTACGCTCAACATTTACAATACGATCGACGGCATCCATTCCTTCAACAACTTTACCAAAGCCGGCATAACTGCCGTCGAGGTGTGGTGCATCTTCAGTCACAATAAAGAATTGGGAACCTGCGGTATCCGGTCCTTTACTGCGGGCCATCGAAATCACACCACGCGTATGTTTTAAAGGATTATCAAACTTGTTCTGTGAAAATTCACCTTTAATACTATAACCGGGTCCACCCGTTCCGGTGCCATTTGGATCACCACCTTGAATCATGAATCCAGGGATTACGCGATGAAAAATAAGCCCATCATAAAATGATTCATTAATCAGTTTAATAAAATTATTTACCGTGTTTGGCGCAATATCGGGGTAAAGTTCGATTTGAATCAGATCTCCGTTTTCCATTTCGATGGAAACAATCGGATTTGATTCTTTTGAAAAGGACTGCGTATCTGCGGGTGTTTGGGATGAGGGATCAGGCTTAGGATCCTCTTTTTTTTGTGAACAACCCACAAGTAAGGCAAGTCCTACGAGCATGAGTACAATAAGTGAATGTGTTTTTTTCATATAGCCTCCAATTTTTCTTAATTATACCATGTTTTTAAGAGAAAAGGTTTGGCCGTAAATGTACGACTACACCACTCATAATGAGGTATAACATTCTAAAAATAACGTAGAGACCCGGTTGGTGTAGGATAATCGAAACTATATTAAGTAAACTTTACCAATATTTTACTCAAAAAATGTTAACGTTTACACTTGACAACCGTGCGAGCAAACGCAATAATGGTCACGTAAGCGCTAACAATATGAAATGCACAAGAAATATCTTTGGTAGAGATATCGAACAAAGATATTCAATATTTACTTGTTTTTACTAAATAGGAGGAAGTGTATGAATTCGTCATTTAGAAAAGCAGTTAAAATTATGGGGGTGGTGGTAGCTGTGACTTGTTCAAGTATATTTGTTGAAAAGACGCCAATCCATGCTGCTGTAGTGGAACCTGTTGTGACTAAAACAGATGCTCGTAATATCGATTTTAATGATGATTGGAAGTTTAAGTTAAATGTTTCAGGACAAGGTGCGCCATCAGAAGTAGATTATGATGATGCCGACTGGCAAGCTCTTTCGTTACCTCATGATTGGTCAATCTTTTTTGATTTTGATCATAATTCACCGGCACAAAATGAGGGTGGTTTATTAAACGGTGGTGTTGGGTGGTATCGTAAATCATTTAGATTTGATAAGCGTTTAGACAAAAATGTAAGAATTAATTTTGCAGGTGTCTATATGGACTCAACAGTCTATGTTAATGGTAAAGTGGTAGGAAATTATCCAAATGGGTATACTCCATTTTCATATGATATTACTCCTTTCTTAAATCAAGAAGGAATCAATACGATTGCAGTTAAAGTAGTAAACAAACAACCCAGCAGTCGTTGGTATTCAGGGAGTGGAATTTATCGTGATGTTTCTTTAACCTTTACGGATAATGTATCGGTGAAAGAATATGGGACCACGATCTTGACGCCAACGGTCGATAAAGAAGTTGGTGGTGAAGTTACAACTCAGGTTAAAACAACGGTTTTGAATAAATCAAATGTAGCCGAAACACTTAAAGTTAAAACAGAAGTCTTAACTGTAGATGGTACTTCCATGGGAAGTAGCGTTTCGGATGTGGTTACGGTACAACCAGGTTTAGAAGAAACATTTGAAACTCACGTTATGGTATCAAATCCTACGTTATGGGATTTGGATACGCCCGTAACTTACCGTTTAAAAACACAAGTTTATAAAAATAATCAAATCGTTGATGAAACCCTAGAACGATTTGGATATCGCTTTATGAATTGGACACCGAATGGTGGCTTTTCATTAAATGGTAAGGATGTTAAGTTCTACGGTGTTTCAATGCACCATGATCAAGGGGCGTTGGGTTCCGTCGCAAACTATGATGCGATGCGCCGTCAAATGGAAATCTTAAAGGATATGGGTGTAAATTCGGTCCGTATAACTCATAATCCTGCGGATGATAAATTATTGGCAATTGCTGAAGATTTAGGATTGATGATTATTGATGAGGCTTTCGATACTTGGTATGGTGGTAAAAAACCTTTTGATTACGGTCGTTTTTTTGAAAAAGAGGCTACACATCCTGAAGCCCTTAAAGGACAAACATGGGCAGAGTACGATTTAAAACGTATGGTTGCTCGTGGAAAAAACTCACCAGCTGTGATTATGTGGTCTCTTGGTAATGAAATTGGTGAATCAAACAGTGGCGATGCGAAAGCAGTCCAAACGATTCGTAATCTCAATCGTTGGACAAAAGAAGTCGATAAGACACGGTATACGACGATGGGACAAGATGTGTATCGTTGGGCGCCAACAGGTGGGCATGAACGTGTGAGTGCGGAAGTTGATGCAGTAGGAATCAACTATGCTGAAGATTCATATAAAAAAATCCGCGCTAATCATCCTGACTGGTTAATTTATGGATCGGAAACCTCATCGGCTACGCGAAGTCGTGGTGTCTATGCCTTTCCCGATGAACTAAGACCCCATGACAATAGTTCACAGCGGAAATACCAACAGTCTGATTATGGGAACGATCATGTAAGTTGGGGTAAGACTGCAACCAATTCATGGATTCCAGATCGAGATGAAAAAGGTTATGCAGGACAATTTATATGGACTGGATTTGATTATATTGGAGAGCCAACACCATGGCACAATCAAAATCAAACACCACCCAAATCTTCGTATTTTGGGATTATCGATACGGCTGGATTCCCTAAAAATGATTTCTATCTTTACCAGAGTCAATGGAAGGATGTCGAAACAGATCCAATGGTTCATATTCTACCGCATTGGAATTGGGAAAAAGAAGCATTGTTAGATTATAATATGAGAACACGTGATGGAAAAATTCCTGTTCGAATTTTCTCCAATGCCTCCAAAGTCGAATTATTTTTGGATGATCAATCCTTAGGCGAAAAAGCGTTTGTGAAGAAAACAACTGCTTATGGACGTCCTTATCAAGAAGGAGCCAACGCTAAAGAGCTTTATTTAGAATGGCGTCTCGCTTTTAAACCAGGAACTTTGAAAGCGGTGGCAAAGGACGATGCCGGTAATGTGATTGCAGAAGATGTAGTACAGACCTCAAATGGGTCTGCAGCAGTTGCATTAGTGCCAGAACAACGTGTTATTCGTAATGGACGAGATCATCTCGCTTACATTCATGCAAATATTGTGGATGAAAATGGAGTGATGAACCCAGATGCTCAAAATAATATCACCTTCACCCTAGAAGGTAATGGTGAAATCGTGGGTGTTGATAATGGTGATCCAGCAAGTAATGAACGGTATAAAGCCCAACATGATGGATCATGGCAACGAAAGGCATTTAATGGTAAAGCCTTAGTTATTGTGAAATCTGATGGTCTACCAGGATCTTTTAAATTGCATGCTAAAGCTGAAAACTTATCAGAGGGTCGAACAGAGGTGTACGCAATTGATACAGCACCTGATGACCCGACGATTTTAGGTTTTGATGATGTTTCGGTCTTTACAGAAACTCATGTTCAACCGCAATTACCCGTTACGGTCAATGCAATTTATTCTGATGGTTCCATGAGACCGACGGAAGTTCAATGGGAAGCGATTGATGCGGCACTTTTAGCGCAGCCCGGGAAGTTTGCTGTGAAAGGGCATGTTCAAGGATCCGAAAAAACCGTTCAAGCCATGATTATGGTTCGAATGATTACAGATTTGATTGAGCCGATTCTCGCAACTCCAATAAATATCATTCCTGAATTACCAGCAACGATAAGTGCTTTCTATTCAAATGGAGCTGAAGTGAACCTACCGGTGACTTGGGAACCGATTACTGAGGCGATGGTTGCCAAAGCGGGCGTGATCGATCTCCATGGACGAGTACATGCGAGTGGTCAAGATTATGAAATCTATGCACACATCACCGTCTTGGACAGAGTTGCGGTTCAAGAGAATATTGCAATCCGTCGTCCGCAAGACACGTATCCAAAAGCAACCAGTTCTTACATGACTGGCGGAGATCGCATTGAACGGATTAATGATGGTGTGATTGATTTTGGAAATCGTTGGACAAACTGGGTTAATAATAATGGTGATAAAAAACAGGAATGGGTAATGCTTGAATTTGAGAAAGTAGAGCGCATGCATCGAATTGGAGTCCACTTCTTTACTGATAATGCGACCAAGTTACCAGAATCATTGATGATTGAGACCAGTATGGATGGTATTAACTTTACGCCAGTATCAAACCAAAGTAAGACGCATCAATTTAAAGTGGCTCAAAGTGATGTGAAAACGGAAGTACCGATTACCTTTGATGCCCATGAAGCGAAATTCATTCGTTTGACAATGGAGGCACAGATGAATGGTAATACGCCAAGACCAATGGGACTATCGGAATTAAAAGTAATCGGAGATACCTTTAAGACAGAGGCAAACCAAACGGCAACTTTAGATGCCATTAAATTAGATGATGTTGACTTAGAACAATTTAAAGGTGATCAAAAAGCTTATGTCGTGACGGTACCTTTTTGGTAAAACTTTACCAATATTAAAAGGTGTTCCCGGTGCACGTTCTTTCGTGAACGTCGTGCAACCTTCCCTTGACAACAATTATCAAGGACGTGTACGGGTAACGTCAGAAGATGGGCTCGATAGCATCGACTACCATGTTACTTATGTTGTTGCTGAACCCGTTTTTGATGAGACGCGTTTAACGTTGGATCGCTTAGAGGGAAGTACCCAAGAGACAATCAAGGTGACAACACAAAGCTTTTTAGAGGATGGTACATTAATTGCGCCTTCATTGGTCGATGTAACCTATGATATCCAAGGGTCTGTAAAAGATGGAATCAAGATTCAATCAGGGAATATTTACTTACATGAAGCAGGAACGTATACAATCAAAGCGAAAGCATCCTATGGAGGTGCTATTTATGAAAGCAATACGGTAACACTTATTGTTAAAGAAAATGAAAAAGTCGAACCCATTAAAGCATTCAAACCGATTGTGATACGTACCAATCGAAGTCATGAAATTGAATTACCAAAGACGGTTACTGCTCAATATGAGACATTGTTTGATCGCGAAGTTCCTGTAACGTGGAAAGCATTTGATCAAGCACTCCTTGATCAATATGGTACATTCGAAGTCAAAGGAAAAGTTCAAGGTACAGAAATAGAAGCCATTGCGAAGGTTATTGTTGAAGGTTATCTGGGGGTCGAACAATTTAGTCTTGTAACACCTCAAGATAAGTCCTTTACACTCCCTTTAAAAGCTAAAGCCTATCATAATACGGGACGTATTGACGAATTTAATATCGAATGGGAATCCTTTGATGCTGAACATTTAAAAACACCGGGAACGTATACGCTAAAAGGTATGGTTGAAACAGCGAATGCAGTAACAACCTTAACCGTACGTGTAAGTGGAGAATATCAAAAAGGCGATAATATCGCGAAAATGTGGACAGGTTCGGAGTTGCCTGCAGCGATTGCATCGTTTACGAATGATGGCTCTGGATCGAATGACCGCATAAACGCTATTAATGACGCCGTCATCTCTTATACGAATACGCCGGCAAATCGTTGGACCAATTGGCAAACTCAAAGCCGTGAATCCGATTGGGTCGGTATTATCTTCGCCGATGCCGGAACCATGTCGACGCGATTCGTAGATAATCTTGTCCTCGGATTCTTTGAAGATGATGGCACTGGATATCCGGAATCTTATAAGGTAGAAGTATTAAAAGCTGGCATTAAACCGGAACTGCCAACGAAATTTGGTCATATTAGTCGTGAGGATTCTGTTCTTAATGAGCCAAACAATTGGGTTGAAGTTACAAATCTAAAAGCGAGTTCGTTAGCGTATGAAACCATGAATGAGCTAACCTTTGATGGTGTTGAAACGTATGCGATTCGTATTAATATGACAAAACAAAAACATAAAAAAGGACTTGGTATTACGGAACTCGAAATCTATGATCGCATTGCGAAAGCAAATGATGATTTTGACGTTTCACTCCAAATTGCTGGAAAGGCAGTTACTGCCTTTGAATCCACAACGGATTACATCCATGAACTCAAGTCTAATGATATTCCACAAATTAAACTTGAAGTATCGAATAATGCAAGTGTCACACAAGTGCCTACCGAGAATGGAATTAATTTTATAGTAAAAGCGGAGGATGGTATTAAGACGAAGACTTACACTGTGAGTTTTGATGCCAAAATCAAGGATGCTCGAAATACTCTCATAAAAGCGATAGACCAGGCCAAAAATATTGAAATCGAACGTTATGAAGGTAAGGGTGTGAAAGCAATGCAATCGGAGATTATTAAAGCACAAAAAGCAGTTGCTGACTTAAATCATGATGCTGATGCTTTGATGAATTTCGTTGAATCTTTGACTTCAAAAATAAATGATCTTGTTGCACTTGAAGTAAATGTCGGGCAAGGTCGAAAAGACTTACAGGCACTCATTGAAATTGCGCACAGCATTGATCGTATCCTTTATACAGAAGAAAGTTTAGATCATTTTGATAAACAGCTTGCATTTGCAACAGCTACCTATAACGATGAAACTTCATCAATTGCTGTCATCAATCATGTGATTAAGAACTTACGTGAAGCGATTTTCAGTTTGGAATACCGCGATCAATCGGTTAAAGGACCTCTCGATACTATTGTTATGAATTCATCACTACAAGTAGATTTATCGGAAGTTGTTACAGAGGCAGACTTTATTCAAGCACTCAATATTCAAAATCCAGATAATATTCCGTATGAAATTCAAACAAATTTCATGGATATTGTGGACCCGAATACGACGGGAACCTATGGGGTAACGGTTCGTTTAACGCAATTGAGTCGGGCTCGATCGATGATGCGTTCAAATCCCTATATTAAAGAGTTTAAAGTAGATGTAGTTGTTGTCAATCCAACTGTAGAACCAGGAACGCCAGGGAAACCTGATGTTCCCACGGATTTAGAACCAACAAATAATGTACCAAATGAAACGATTACTCATGAAGAACCTACAACCACTCCAACCGCAGAGACACCATTACCTGCGGCCGGGGTAAGTACACGTAATGTTACGGCACTTATCATCTTGGGTGCTATGATGTGCTTAGTGGGTCTTAAAAAGAGCGATAAGAAACGAAAATAATGACAAAGAACTCATAAATATGAGTTCTTTTCCTTTTAAAGGTAAATAACGTGTGTTTTTGTTGTAAAATAAGGTATAATAAGTGCTACGTTGAAAAATTTAATAGAAAAATGGAGTTTTTATGAATAGACTAATTGAGGCAATTTATTTTACGCAAACCCCTTTTGTCCTGTATTCTCGCGTGCATATTTTAATGCTCGTTCTTGTGGGGGGATGTATTGGAATTTTAGTAAAAAAACGTGATGAAATTGCAGCTGGGGAATACGCATACCTGCGTTGGGTATTTCTTGGGCTGTATGGAATCCAACAAATTTTACTTTACAGTTGGTATGGAATGAATCACCAATTTAATGTTAATGATGCATTGCCACTATATCCTTGTCGCTTATTACAGTTGGCTACAATGCTGTTGCTTATAACGAAGCAAGAACGTATTTACGAAGTTCTCGCTTTGCTAGGAATTCCAGCTGCAGTGACGGCTCTTATTATGGCAGATACAAGTGGATTCGGATTTCCGAATGCAATGTTCATCCAGTTCTTTACCGGACATTGTTTGATGATTCTAGTACCGCTTTATATGAAATTTCGTTATCATTTTACGATTCAAGAAAATGGTACTACGGATGTAATTAAGATGGTAGGCGTTTATTTTATAGTTGTGAGTTTTGTTAATCATTTAATTCATACTAATTATGGATATGTATCTGCACCACCGCTTGCACTGGGTTTCTTATCAGGTGTTCCAAGTATCATCTATACGTGTGGGTATTTCATGATTTATGTTGGAATTGTATTAATGGGTAGTAAAATCGCAACGCATCAACACTTAGAAGAACCCGTCCTTAATATTGAGTAGAACATCGCTGATGTTCTTTTTTTGTGCAGAAAATGAAATCATTCACAAAAGAGCACGACTAGGAGGTGATTTTTACTGCTGAGTACAATGCGACAAGAAAGAAGATAAATTTAGAGAAGATTTCATTAAAAAAACATCGTAAAATAAGAGAAAATTACGAATGGAGTATTTATGCGGAAATTATTAGTAGGGCTTGTGTTTTTAATGTTTTTAAATGGTTGTGGATCCCCGGATATTTATAAACAAGAGGGAGAGCTTGAAGTAGTCGTCACCACGACGATGTTACGGGACATGGTTCAATTGATTGGCGGTGAACGGCTCCATGTTACCGGGATGATTCAGGAGGGGGTTGATCCGCATCTTTACATACCAAAGCCGAGTGATATTCGAAGTTTGGCGAATGCTGATATTATTGTGTATAATGGAGTTCATTTAGAAGCAAAACTTGAAGACGTATTGGTAAAAATGCGAGATAAAACGGTCATTAAGGCAGAGGACGGAATTGAGCCGAATCAATTGATTATGGATGAACAACAAGGCGGGATTGATCCTCATATATGGTTTGACTTGGACATTTGGCGTGATGTATCCGAACATATAGCAAACCAGTTGAGTTACAAAGATCCTGATTTTGCATCGTTATATGAGAAAAATCAACAGGCTTATGCATTAGCACTGGAAAAACTTGAGGAGGATCTTCACACACAAATTGAAACGATTCCAAAAGAACAACGTGTCTTGGTTACGGCTCATGATGCATTCGCGTATTTGGGTCGCACTTTTGATATTGAAGTTAAAGCCATCCAAGGAATCTCTACGCAAACTGAAGCGGGGATTTCAGATATTAAATCTTTGGCGGAATTTATTGCGGAATATCAAATTCCTGCTGTTTTTATGGAAGCGTCAATTCCAGAGAAGACAATGACTGCGTTGCGTGAGGGTGTTGAACAGTTGGGATTTCAGACTGATGTAGGTGGGCAACTCTATTCAGACACGCTTAAACCTCATAATAGTTTTATCGAAACTTACCGTTATAATATCGAGACGATGGTTCGAGGCTTAACAAAGAAATAAAATATTTTAGAGGCTATTTGCGTAGAAAAAAGTAGACATGATTATTGTGTCTACTTTTTTTGTTTATCATATTTAATTAAATTACTATAGCTTACGATCTGAAATAAAGGCAAGCACGACCATTGCGATTGCATTTATACCTAAAACATTGATTGCGAAGACCATACTTGTACGATCAGCAATGGTTCCAATGATTTGAGGGGTTATAATACCACCAATTGCAGCACATGTAAGAAGTAGTGCAAGGCGTTTTTGATTTCCAATAACATATTGCGATGTATTCGCAATACTTGTTGGATAGATACCTGCAAGACACAATCCAAGTGCAAGAATGGATATGGTAATAATTGTAGGATTCATTGTTGATACCAGACCAAAGAAGGATAAGGCAGCACCAATTGTATAAATCAGTACAAGTTTAGTACCTTTAACTTTTTGTGAAATGACCGCAGTAATTAAACGACCAATCATAATCATAATCCAAGTAAGAGAAACAAGACTTGCTGCAAACGTATCGGATAGTATATTCATACTCTTCAAGTAGGTCATAAACCAACCATTGATGGTACTCTCAAGTCCTAAATAGAAGAATAATACAAATGCTACTGCAAAGAAAGCAAAATCCAGTTTTTTGGTTGAAGCTTCAATCGGTGTATCTTGTTGACCGTGTAAATCAAGATCCATTGTCATATAATTTAACCAAGATATTGTAGTAACAGCGGTTAAAAATAAGATTAGCTGATTAAAATCAAAACCGATATTTTTTAAACCAACAATAATAAAGGAAGCAAGCCCAGCACCAATTGCAAATACAGTATGAAGCATATTCATATCACGTGATTTATTATCGCTGAGATCATTAACGATAGCGTTACTCAAAATACTTACCGATCCTCGACCAATTCCCATAAGGATAAATCCAAGCCATAAGATTTTGCGTATCGAGTCGGCAAAGATTACGATGGATAAGAAACTTAAAGGCACTAATGCCGCTAAGATTCCAATTGCAATCTTATTTCCAAAACGCTCTGAAACAAAGGGACTGATAAAGTTTGCAAGCAAATTTCCTAAAGCAAACATCGATAACAGTGTTCCAGCATCACTATACGATAAATTCAAATTTGTTATCAAATCCGGCATAATCGCACCAATGCTTAAAATAAAGATACCGCTTAAGAAGAAACTAAAGTAGGTTCTTAAGATTGTTTTATTTTTCATATATTTATTCTTTCCTCCAGTAATTCATCCATAAAATAAGGATGATAACACTAACCATTCTAATTAAGTAAACCGGTTTTGTCAAACAAAGGTACCAAGAATGAATGACTTCGTCTTTGGTAGCGGTTTCTTCTATGATTTGACACGTTTTTGTAAATCTTTTCGCTTAAGAAATGATTTTTTTTTAGTGCTTTTGCTTGCAAGGACCGCACGGCTCGCTCATAATTATAGAATAAGGAGGTTGTTTATGATACCTATTACAATTATTTCTGGTTTTTTAGGTGCTGGGAAAACAACATTTATCAATCGAATTCTTAAAGAAACGCAAGAAGATACACTCGGTCTGATTATTAACGAGGTTGGTTCGGTTAATCTTGATAAAGCATTTATCCAATATAATCAAAATAATATTTTTGAAATCAATAGCGCATGTCTTTGTTGTGTTGATGATCGGGAATTGGAACTTGCAATTATGAATTTACGACGTCAGTTTATCGATCAAAATATGACACTCAAGTCTATCATTATTGAGACGAGTGGACTTGCTGAGGTAAATCCTTTGATTCAAACCATTCTTAAATCAGAGGCGGTTCAAAAATATTTTTATCTAAACAGTATCATTACTTTGGTGGATGCAGTGAATGCGGATCATGCACTTGAACATTATCGGGAAACGCTTGAGCAAGTTGCTTTTGCAGATCGTATTTTTATTACAAAAACAGATCAGGTTCCCTATGGCTTATTGGGAAAACTTAAAGCAATCAATCCACTGGCACCTGTCTCAATCTTAAAGCCAGAGACTTCATATATTTATCTTTTAAATGAGGATCGGTTTGATGCAACGCATACAGGGTATGAATCTTTAACGGATTCTGTAACGCATCAAGAAAACCAAACGACGCATCATCATCGTCACTCCCATATGGACACCTTGACGCTGCATGCGAAGCAACCTCTGGCATTCTCAGAATTTAAAGAATGGTTGGTGGCTCTAGTGGATACAATGGGTCATGATCTATTACGGTATAAAGGGATTTTACGGGTTGAAGGGCTTGATGAGACAATTATTGTTCAAGGGGTAGCAAGTACCTTTATGATTGATTACGGTCCTCAACCGATTTCTTTAGAAAGTCATTTTGTCATCATCGGTCGCAATATCGATGTCAAGGCTTTGACAACATCATTTGAAGCACTGGAACGTGCAAAGGAGTCATAAATATGTTTTTAGTTAAAATTATGCAATACGAACGTCAACATACAATTGGGGTGTTTGAACAGGAAGCAAATGCCATCGCTTTTGTAGAGTCAATTCCCGAAATTACAATTGAGCGCTATCATATTGATGGTGTTGAAGAACCGTTTATTGACTATTCGCTTGATCGCGAAGCTTTGGCAGATTATACCGAAGTCCTTTATAAAGGAAAGCGTGTTCCATTAACCAAACATATGTTTGTACCACAAGAGCGTATCTCTGTATTTATAATTCCGATTATATTTATGGATGATGATACGCAGGGATTGGTTGACGATGCCACACAAGTAGATGCATACATTGTCGCAAATCATGAAGTGGAAGATTATATTCAAAAACGAGAATACCTGGCGAATGCTATTATGCAGGAAGCAACATCACGCGGATTCCGCAATGTTGAACGGGCTTATGCTGGTTCAGAGGATGGTGAAGCCATTGTAGCCATCGATACGAGTGGAAACAGTCGTTTCTTAACACATTTAGATGCAGGATTGGTCGATCAGTTTGAGTTTAATAATGATGAATTACTTCATAAAATTTTCGAAGATACATTTAATTAAGAAGCTTAGGCTTCTTTTTTTTATACAATGACAAATATGTGAAAAATTTGACATAAAACACTGTGCATACAATAATGGGCTTAGGAGGGTTGATGAATGAAGAAAAATAGAGTGCTAATGGTTTTAGCGTTAGTATGTTCTTTATTTATAGGTTCTATCAAAATAGATGCACAGGAAGCTGAAAATGCAGTACATTCCGAACCATCTATCATTCAAGAAGATCAAACATCGAAGCCCGATGAACATGATACTTCAAAAGCGGTTTTTCTTAATGAGAGGAGTAATGAAACGGAAGATGCGAGTTCGCATCAAGATTCAAACGAATCCATTATGGAAGATGGCAAACACGAGGAAGTCTTGACAACTTCGGAAAAGGATACGGATGAACCGCCATCACTGTTGCAAGGCCAACACAATTCAAAATTGGATGCTGAAAAAATTAAAAGCAAATATAGTTTCAAAAAAGACCGCGATATGCCTTTAATTCCAGAAAACACTGTTCAAGGCGTAGAGTTAGAAGGTTTTCAAGCGCAAATAGATTGGAGTATTTCCAATGAAACTGCAGCACAACTTAAGGTGGGTGATTATTTTGAATTTAAATTACCCATTGAGGTGATAGTGCCCAGTGCGAGTCTCGGTGTTGTTGACTTTCAAATGGATATTAAAATGGATGACGGTCAAATTGTAACCGAGACGGTTGGCTATTACGAAACACTAAAAGGGGCCAAGGGTAATTATATCGGTCGCATTGTCTTTACAAAAAGTTTTACTGCTTCGGAAGTTAAAGGAGAATTTGGATTCTCAGCTCAAATTAATAAGGATGCTTTAAATGGATTGGGTTCCAATATTCTAACGTTTCCGGATTCAGAGGATACGGAGTTAACTGTAATCTTAGATTCCGAGTATGAAAAATTGATTGACAAGTCGGGTGAAATCAATGCGGTGTTTGGAAAACAGGCAACGTGGAATCTTGATTTGAATAAACAACAAAAATTACGTAACGTTGTCAGTGTTAAGGATACACTTCCTGATCACATGGAATACGTGGGTGCGAAAATATTCAAATTGGAAACGGATTATCTTGGTAAGGTTACCAAAGTGGGTTCTGAAATTGAACCCATGTCACAGGAATGGAATGATCTCGAACTTGTTATTACGAATCCTTCCGGCGCTGTTGAAATAACAATGAAAAATTTGGATCAAGCACTTCGCATTGTTCTCGTTACACAATTTGAAGGAAATTATAAACCTCAATCTGGTAGTAATATACCGGTACATAATAAAGTTGAAGTCGATTTTGATGGCGATAAGGACGATAGTGAGTCCAAATTGACGACGTTTTATCCAAAGATGGTTGATAAAGCAGTGGGTGGATATAATCCTAGTGATCACATTATTGAATGGCGCGTCACCTTTAATCGAGCAAAGGTAACATTAACGGATCCTAAGCTGCTGGATGTGTTGTCTCCAGAGCATGAATACGTTGAAGGATCCATGCTGACTTCTACAGGTCAAAATGTTACGGTAACATCGAATAAAGATCCCATGGGTGAGAAATTGGATATAACCATTGTAGGCACTGTCGATCAAGAGTTAACTTTAACGTATAAAACCAAGATAAAAGAAGGGATTATTATTGACCACGATTTAATTTTAAATAATACAGTAAAGTATGGTGACGATACTGCGCAAAGCTATTTTTCAATTCGTCAAGAGTATCTTGATAAATTCTCGATTGGTGTTGACTATGAAAATAAGCGCATTGGCTGGACCATCCAAGTCAATAAAGAATCACATGATATTACCGATGTCGTAATTCATGATAAGATTCCAGACCAAATGCGGTTTTTGAAAGAATCTTTAAAACTGATTAATAATGCGGGGCAATTGCTCACACTAGATAAAGACTATTTCTTAGACTATACAGAAGGAGATGATACGTTTACGATTCGATTATCGGATAGCCAGAATAAAAACGTGAAGATTATCTATCAGACCGAATTCCATCCCACAAGCAAGGATGCAAAGTTTGGCGGACAATCTAAGGGACAAGATTTTTATAAAAATAAAGCTACCATTGATTGGAAGGAAAATGGTAAAGATTTCCACACTGAAGGGGAGGCAATCCAAGTGGTGCGCCCCGAAGTGAATAACAGTGGAAGTAAAAAAGGGACTTATGACCCCTTAACGAAAGAAATCACATGGCGTGTCGTTTTAAACTATGCGAAACATGAACTTCGTGATGCATCCTTTTATGATGTCATCTTAGAAGGTCAAAAGTATGTACCGGAATCAATGATCATTTCTAGTTATACTTTAGACAATAAGGGAGATCCAGTTCCCGGTGAACCGATGACCGATAAACAAAAAGATGATGCGTTTATTAGTTGGCGTCCGGATTTGGATAAGGACTATCTCAACATTAAGTTTAAAAACAGCACTGAAAATGTTCGTTATATTGTGGAATATAAAACCAGTATTGATGGAGATATTATTTTAGAATCATACATCAATCGTGCAGTTTTTAGAAATGAAGATGATAGTTTTATTTTAGAAGATACTGTTAAAATACCTCATGGAGGGCATTTGGTAAGTAAAAATGGGGTGCGCGAAGGTATTGTCTTGAAATGGGATGTTCTTCTGAATCAATCACAATCAACAATATACAATGCGAAAATCATTGATAAGCCCTCAACAAATCAAGTTCTCGATCGTGATAGTTTCAAACTTTATAAAGCGAGAATAACCGAAGATCCTAAAGGGAAAGTTACGTTTGAGAAGGGTCCTGTGTTTGAGGATGATGCCTATGAGCTCACGTTCAGTCATGAAGGGGCTCAAGAAACCTTTGAAATTAAATTCAAGGCACCACTAACAGAAGCAATCTACCTGGATTATGAAAGTATAGCGAGTCCAAGTACGCAAGGTAGTGAAGATGCAACGAATACAATCCAATTGATAGGTGATAATATCATTGAGTCAGAGCATGATAACGAGGAAAATCATAGTATCGAATTGGGCGGATTGTGGGGAAGCGGTACTGGCGAAACCGGCTCAATACAGATAAAGAAAACAGATCCGGACGGTAACCTTTTAGAAGGTGCCGAATTTATCCTTGTTGACAAGAATAACGTGGAATGGCGTAAAGGAACTACGGACGCACAAGGTCATCTTGAGTTTGCTCGATTACCTTATTTAGAATTCAAACTGATTGAAACCAAGGCACCAAAAGGATTTTCCATTGCCAATGAACTAAAAACAGGCATTACCATTCAAGTAAGCAATGAGAACCAAGGTGTTTATGATGTCCATGCGATCAATCGCGGTCGCCATCTGGAAATTCTAAAGCTTGATCAAAACAATAAACCGCTTGCTGGAGTCACGTTTGAGCTCATCGATCATGATGGAAACATCTTAAGTGCTCAAACGAACGAAAGTGGCGTAATTATTTACGAGTCCTTGCCATTGGGTACTTATACTTTAAAAGAGACTCAAACTTTAGAAGGACTCATTCTGGATACTACAGAACACGTTGTCACAATTGAAGAAGATGCAAATCAAAATCAAACGGGTACCTTTTATTACGAACTTGTGAACTATAAAGGACGTGTCGAAATTCTTAAAACGGATGCTGACGCGAAGCCTTTGGCGGGTGCAAAATTTGGCGTTTACCAGTCTGATGATACACTCGTCATTGATAATCTTGTAACAGATGCCTCTGGAATCGCCTGTTACGATCAACTACAACCAGGCAAGTATTATCTTAAAGAATTAGAAGCTCCAGACGGATATGAACTTGATGCAACACCGGTGCCGTTTGAAATCGTGGACGCGGTGGCAGGTGAACCGGAATGGATTCATCTTAATATGAAAAATAAACTAACTCCGTTGTTACCTGAACCTGAACCAACGCCCGAACCGGGACCAGAAATTGAACCAACACCCGAACCGGGACCAGAAATCGAACCAAAGCCGGAACCTGGACCAGAAATCCAACCAACACCGGAACCTGAAATAAAACCAAAGCCGGAATCCGGGATCAAAGAGACTCCTAACACGGAATCTAAAACTACTGAAACGGATCAAAAAGGATTATTACCAGTTACAGGAATGACACCCCATGCACAACGATATGGTGTGCTCCTTATTGGTATGGGGGCGGTTATCATAGACATAATAAAACAGCGGAAACACAACCGTAAATAAGAAACTTAAGTATAAAAAAACCTCATTCTAAGAATGAGGTTTTTATTATTGGAAGAAACGTTCACCTGCACGAATACCCTGTTTCGTGAGCTCAAACCCACCTATCATCCAAATTTTTGTATAGCCTAATGATTCAAGGTATTGAAGGCTTTCTAAAACTTCTTTTGGAGATACTGAGAGGATTTCGGCGATGTCATCAATAATGGAACTGTTGAAATTAGATACGGTACGTGAACAATCATTTCGATCACATCGTGTTTGATATAACTGATAAAGTTGTTGTAAAACATTAAGATGATGTTGTTCCATGTAATCACTCCTTTTACATATTATAACATGTTAAGGAGATAGGTCATGACTGTTGACTTGTGGAGGTGGTGAATCTAAAATTGAAGAAGAAAGAAGGGCTACTATGAGAGGGATTATTATTGATGAAATTGGGCAAATAGAGGATGCATTGGAGTCAACGGCCATTGACGCTTATTCACTTCAAAATGTTGGAGATGAGGAAATGATTCTGCATCTTTTTCAACACCATGGCATTAATATGGGAGTGGATGATGTTCGGATGGATGATTTTGAAAAAGGGGTACAATTTTATCAAAATCAAGGACATGACGTTACGATTCGCAATTCGGGCGGTCGATCAATTGTAGCGGATGAAGGAGTTCTCAATATGTCCTTGATTTTTAATTCTGATGCAACAATGGATGATAACTATGAGTATTATGGTGATTTTATTCGAGCGGCGTTACGCCCAATCGCATCCCATATCGACATCTTTAAAATTGATGGCGCATACTGTCCAGGGGACACGGATATGAGTATTGACGGTAAGAAGTTTTGTGGTACGGCGCAACGACGTTCTGGGAAGCGGGTTTCGATGGTCTGCTATCTTAGCGTTTGCGGTAATCAACAAATCCGTGGGGAACTTGTTCGAGACTTTTATGCGCAATGTCGTGGCAATGTTGTGCATGTTGATCCGACCAAAATGGAGTCTTTAGATATTTTGACGGGCTATGAACTTTCGCCACGCTATATTGGTGATTTACTCATTCATGAACTTAGGAACCGATGTGACGCGATTGAGGAAGTTCATAAACAGGATTTGGATGAACAAGGGTTTATCGAAGCTAAACGTCGTACCGTGTTGCATAATCAAAGATTGCTTTCGAAACTGTAGAATTGATGTATAATGAATTAAGAGGTGGCTTATGAAAAAATTTATCAATGTCCTATTAGGTTTATTCATCGTCTGTACGTCCGTTGTACTTGTGGGTGGACTTATGACACAATCACAAGTCCGTAATATTGGAACGCTCTTTCCACCGACGTTTGTTGAGGTGGAAACACAAATCGAACATTACCTGGATCCCATTAGGGAGGTTGTTCCAGTAGAAAAACAAGCTCAGTTTGATGCTTTACAAGAAAAAGTTGTTCAGGATCCCCAATTTCAAGATATTACCGAATCATTAGCTACAAGCGCGCTTAACGATATTGTTACAGGCGGTAGCAGTATTGATGAAGCTGCTTTAAAAGCCGATGTTCAAACATATATCGAATCTTATGGGTCTGAAATTGAAACGCTCAGCGATGGACAAGTAACATCGGAAACCGTCAGTGCTGTTGTTGAGGAAACATTGAATAATACCGATATTCAAAGCACCTATGAAACAATCATAACGCGGGTTCAGGAAGAATTGTCCCCCCGCCAAACGAAGATACTAGGTGCTGTAGATTGGTTTACCCAAAACAGTCAAAAAATTATTATCGGTATGTCCGTCTTGTTAGGGATTGCATTGATCTTGGTGCTTGTCTTAAATCCAGGGTGGCATTGGACAAGGGTTTATGGTCATATTGCGGTATTTTGTTCCCTTATCATGCTCTTGGGATTTTTGGCTTCACCGTTTATAATGACGGCGATTCAAAATAAAGTTGGCGTCGATATTCCTATTAAAAATAATCCGTTTAAATGGTATTTATGGACGGGAGTGGGTGTTCTGGTATCGAGTGTTATCTTTAAATTAATGAGTCGACTAGAATCTTAAATCAATAGATATCGTAAATTAAAAGCAAACGTGACAAACATGTTTGCTTTTTTTATGTATTCATCAAATTACCCCGAAAATAGTGGTCTTTCAAGGGTAGAACAGATAAATATCATCCTATCTTCATTTTCTTATTTACAGGAATTTTATTTGGAGTGAATGAAGGCAAAAGAAAATATAGAGACAAGATAAATAGAAACATAACGTTATACTTATCTCAATATTAAGCAACGTGCATAAACGTGGCAAAGTACTCGATACAGAGATTTATAAATGATCTGCTCATAGTTTTTAAAAAATAAAACCTCATCCATTTTGGTTCGGATAAGGTTTTTATTTTTTATTTAACGTCTGCTTTGGTTTGCCAGATCACCATACTTATCATTTTTTCTTTAGAACTTTAATTTTTTGTACGAAATAATCAGGTAAGGGAATTTCAAATTGCATCAATTTCAGTGATTGCGGATGAATAAACTCAAGTTTTGTTGCACATAAGTACTGACCACTTTGATCTGTATCATCTGGATGACCGTATTGCGGATCACCATGTAAGGGAATTCCTATGTGTTGTGCGTGAACACGAATTTGATGTGTTCTTCCGGTTTCTAGAGAACATTGAACCAAACTTCCTTTATCATAAATTTCGAGAACTTCAAAATGGGTGCGAGCCGGTTTACTTTTATCTTGTCCGACAGTCATACGTTTTGAATCCTTTTTATCGGGGCCAATTGGAGCATCTACGGTAAGCGGTGAGGTATTCAAGGTATTATGAACGAGTGCGTAGTAGGTGCGATTCATGGTTTTATCAAGGAGCTGGTCTGCTAAAAACTGGTGGGTTTTATCCTCTTTTGCAATGACGAGCAAACCTGAAGTATTGCGATCAATTCGATGTACGAGGCCTGGACGAACATAGTGGTTCGAATTTTTGTTTAAGTAATCAACCAAACCATGCAATAAGGTGTAGGATTTGACACCTTTAGCAGGATGTACCACAAGTCCACGTGGTTTATTAATGACGATGAGCCACTGATCTTCATATATGATATCTAAATCCATCGGAATGGGGGGGATATCAAGCGGTTTAATTTGATAAGGTGATGCGGTAATGCAATCGTTTAATTTAACTTTGTAATGCGGTTTAATGGCTTTGTTGTTACACAAAACTAAGCCATCTTTAATCATGATGGTAATTTTACTGCGTGATAGATCAAGGTGATCATTTAAAAAATGATCGATTCGTTTACCTTGTGTTTTTTGATTAATAATCCATGATTCCATAATGACTCCTCAATTTTTTACTTGGCCATTATATCACGGGTATTCTCGAGATAAAAGTGGTGATTTATGAAATTTATGACGCAACAAAACACTTATTAAATTGAAGGGGTTTTGCACAAGCGGACAAATGAAAATACCAAAATATCTGTTAAGAGTGAAAAAAAATATTATAAGTTAAATTTCACACGATTAAAGTGCTGTTTATCGCTTATAATTTCAAGACGAGGTGGCATATGAAACGATGGATAATCATGATTTTGGCAATACTCTTTTTAGGATTGGGTGCATTAGGTGTATTTTTACCGCTACTCCCAACAACCCCCTTTTTATTGTGTGCTTCGGTATGTGCAGCGAAAAGTTCAAAACGTTTCCACCATTGGTTGACACACACGGCTTTATATCAAAAGCATCTGAATGACTTTGTAACGAAACATACGATGAAGCGTAGTAGCAAACGTAAGATTTTAACGGTGGCATCTATCATGATGGCATTTGCGTTTTACTTTTCAAAAAATGTATATGCACGAATGGTGATTGGCGCATTAGTGCTTTTTAAATATTATTATTTTATTTTTAAAATCGCCAATGAACCGGAATTTGAATATGCGGAGGTTTTAGAACATGATTAATGTACAATTAATAAAAACTGTTGAGGAAGCGCACAAACCGATTCTTGAAACTGTATTTTATAAGTGGGTAACACTTATTGCGAATATGTTTTTGATCAAGCTTCTTGTGGATGCTTTCGTTGAAATCACAACCCACGCAACCTTCAACATACCTTTTTATTTTTGGATCTGCCTAGCTATTAAAGCGGGAGCGCAGTATCAAGCGAATCTAGCCACTCAAAAAACCAGTGCTTGCGTGAAGTTAAAAATGCGCTCTCTTATCTTTGGAAAACTGTTTGAGTTGGGGTCAGATTATCAACATGTTTTATCGAGCAGTGAAATAACTCAAGTTTCGACAGAAGGTGTGGAACAACTCGAAAATTATTTTGCTTTGTACACACCCCAGTTTATTTATAGTATGTTAGCGCCCTTAACTCTTTTTGTTTTTTTAGTTCCTTATTCTTTTAAAGTTGCATTAATCCTATTTATATGTGTGCCACTGATTCCAATTTCAATCATTGTGGTCCAAAAATTCGCAAAGAAACTTTTAAGTAAATATTGGTCGCAATATACGAGTCTCGGTGACCATTTTCTTGAGAACCTTCAAGGGCTTACGACGCTTAAAGTATTTGATGCAGATGGGACGCGTCAAGATATGATGGATGCAGATGCAGAATCTTTTCGTAAGGTAACGATGCGCGTGCTTATTATGCAACTCAATTCAATATCTGTTATGGATTTAGTAGCTTATGGCGGGGCGATGATTGCATTAGTGGTATCTCTGTATAGTTTTAATTCTGGTGCTCTTACGCTAACAGGGGTACTGTTGTTCATTTTACTTTCCTCTGATTTCTTTATTCCAATGCGGCAATTGGGTTCTTACTTTCATATTGCTATGAACGGAATGGCAGCTAGTGAAAAAATGTTTAAATTATTAGATGTCGAAGCCAAGTGTAAGAAAATCTTATCGGATTCTTTCACTGATCAAGGATATAATGCTGAGAATGTTACTTTTGCGTATGATAAAGAACCTGTCTTAATCAATGTAGATTTCAGGGCAGAACGCGGTGAATTTATTGGTATTGTAGGAGAAAGCGGATCTGGGAAAAGTACTTTGGTATCATTATTGATGGGACGTCTTATCCCACAAGATGGAACCCTATATTTTGGTGGTCAAGAAATTAATTGCAGTCAACTGTATAAGCAAGTGACTTATGTGAGTCATGACAGTATGATTTTTAAAGGGTCTGTACGCGAAAACCTCATGATGGGCTCACCGTATCATGATACAGTCCTTTATGATGCTTTAAAGAAGGTTAATCTCTCACTTGATTTAGACCATGATATTAAAGAACGCGGTTCTAATTTATCTGGTGGCCAAAAACAACGCCTTGCGCTTGCGCGCGCATTGGTACATGACACCCCATTCTATATTTTTGATGAAGTGACTTCAAACATTGATGTTGAAAGTGAATCGATAATTCTTGAAACCATTCAAGGCTTGCGCGAATGTGGGAAAGGTATCATCATGATTTCTCATCGATTGGCAAATTGCTTCGAATGTGATCGAATTTATGTGCTCGATGCGGGACACATCGTTCAAACCGGAAACCATAAGTCACTACTAAAATCGGATGGTGTCTACCAAAGTTTAGTGAAATCGCAAGAGTCGCTCGAGAATCTTTCGTTTTTAGAGGAGGTAAAGTCATGAAAAAACGTAGTGGAATCAGTATTATGATTAATTTAATTGGCTTTATTAAACCTCTGTTAATTCCTATGGTTTTTGCGGTCATACTTGGCGTGGCTGGTCATTTCGCAGCGATTGGAATTCCTTATTTAAGTGCTCGCATCGTAGTTGCGATGATTCAAGAACACAGTTTTATCATCTTTTTAGTTCTACTTGTACTGTGTGGTTTGCTTCGAGGAGTCTTTCGTTATGGCGAACAGGCGCTCAATCACTTTATCGCTTTTAAGTTGCTTGCACATATACGTCATCAAGTTTTTGCGAAACTTAGAACTTTAGCACCCGCGAAGTTAGAAACTAAGGACCGTGGTAACTTGGTTGCAATGATAACCAACGATGTCGAGTTGTTAGAGGTATTTTATGCTCATACCATCTCACCAATTCTAATAGCCGTGATTGTATCGATAATTGTAGTATCTACAATTGCTGTAAAAGGAGGCGTAATAGCCTTGATACCGCTGATTGCATTGCTTCTTGTCGGATTCGTAATACCATTGATTGCAAGCCGCTTAGGAAATCATAAAGGGCTTGAAATGCGAAATGATTTGGGTGACTTAAACAGTCGGGTTTTAGATTCCATTCGTGGGATTGAAGAACTTGAACAGTATCAAAATGCGCAACGAACGATGGACTTACTCAAACAGCGTACTCATGATATTAATGATAAACAGAAAAAACTCAGCTCATACCAAGGCATAACACGTGTGATTGTAGATCTTATCGTTATTGTTTCTGGAGTTGCCATTTTGTACTTCGGAAGAAATCTTGATTTGAATACGTTACTGTTGATTTTTACCTTACAGATGAGTTCTTTCGGTCCGGTTATTGCACTGTCAAATCTTAGTGGTGATTTATATCATACGCTTGCTAGCGGACAAAGAATCCTCGATTTATTAGACGAAGCACCACAAGTACAGGAAGTAATCGAAGGCGAAACCGTATCGTTTGAAGGTGCTTCATTTGAAGATGTATCGTTTAAATATCAGGAAGAACCGGTGTTGGAGCACTTATCGTTGACGATACCGAAACATAAAATTATTGCGATTACAGGTGAGAGCGGTGCTGGAAAATCAACGCTATTAAAACTTTTAATGCGCTTTTGGGATGTCAATGAAGGCAATGTCCTAATCAGTGATACGAAGATTGAAACTATCAAGACCTCATGTTTAAGAAATATGGAAAGTCTTATGAGTCAAGATACAGATATTTTTAAAGATACCATTCGTAATAACATTGCGCTGGTGAAGCCAAATGCAACAGATGCAGCCATTGTAGCAGCTTCAAAGCAAGCATCAATTCATGATTTTATTATGTCTTTGCCAAATGGCTACGACACGATGATGGATGAGCTTGGCGATAACCTCTCATCGGGTGAACGTCAGCGTATTGGTCTCGCACGTGTGTTTCTTCATGATGGTGATTTTATACTGCTTGATGAACCGACCAGTAACTTGGATAGTCTCAATGAAGCAATCATTCTAAAATCCTTGGTTGAACATAAAAAAGATAAAACAATTTTAATTGTTTCTCATCGTAAATCAACGATTCAAATTGCGGATGAAGTTTGGGAACTTGAAAATGGGACCCTTACACATATCGAAAAACAGATCTAGGTCTGTTTTTTTTTTGAAATAATATTTAATTCCATGTACACTTATTGTGAAGTAGGGATGCAAAACTATTGTAAAGGATGAATTGATAACAACCTTAAAAGGAGAAGCTCATGATAGGAAGATACTTTGAATTTGAAAATGAAACATATTTAATCGTTGAAGATGATGGAGTGGTTATCTTTCTAAGTACTGCAGATGATTTAGAATTTTTTAAACATAAATTTAAAGTAGATCATCTTATTATTGATAACCAAGCCTGCGGAGAAGTCGTAGCACAGTTGAAAGCGTATTTTTATGGAAAACGTCGAAGTTTTAACTTTCCATATCGACTTCATGGAACACCGTTTCAGGTTACAGTATGGCAAGGCCTATTAGATATTCCTTACGGACAAACCTTAAGTTATGAAGGCTTATCTGATGCTCTGTTTGAAACCCGAAAAACCCGAGCTGTAGCACGCGCTGTTGGTCAAAATCCTATTATGATCTGTGTTCCCTGTCATCGAATTATTGGGAAAAATGGAAAATTAACAGGGTATCGAAGTGGTCTTGCTTTAAAAACAAAGTTGCTTAACTTAGAACAAGGAGCCCATTATGGAAATCATCGTTGATGAACGTTATCAGAATTTAGGTATTCAAACGATTGTGTTTGCTGTTTTAAAGGATGTGGATGTTACAAAGCCAATGACTCCTGAGATGGTAGTGATACAAAATAATGCGGTCCAATCGATTATGGATGTCGATCTCAAGGTGTATTCATCAGGCATTTTAGAGGGTTATCGAACATGTGTTCAATCGGTAGGGCGAAGTTTACAAAAATTTCCACCGACAGCACTTGCACTCATGAGAAATGTTCAACGTCGTCGTGCATTACCTGATGTGAATACCGTTGTGAATATTTATAATACGTTTGCATTGACCTCACATTATTCCATTGGAGCCCATGACTTAGATCGCATTCATGGACCGCTTGAATTTGGTTTTGCTCAAGAAGGTGCTGTTTTTTATCCCATTGGTGGTGGTACGAAACGTGTTCTTGAAGTGGATTACGTTTTACAAGATACTCAAAATATTTTAGCGCTGCTTGATGCTCGTGATGCGGAAGCTTATAAGATTCAACCCGGGACAACTCAATTTTTACTTATCATTCAAGGACATGCAGATACGGATGTTGTTTCCCGCAAAAAATGCTTAGAAACGATTTCCAAAATGATTGTCGCTTCATGTGGGGGCCATTATCACTTGTATCAGGTACAAGCAGGGAGTTCCATTCGCATTGATTTATAAAAAAATGGATATAGCGATAATTGAGTCTTTTGAATCTTTCATAATACTGGAAATATATGCGATTAAAACCCACTAAATAGTGGGTTTTAATCTTAAATTAGATAATTACCGTAAAAAACACCCTATAATCCCCCAAATGCTAAGAATACAATTTGAAAGCGGTTAATTGTCCTACATAGTGTAATTGAAGCGCTTACAATATAGATGTAAACATAGAAGGTCGCACAACCCATGGGATTGGCTCTCTATGTTCGGTTACGAAAGTGTTCCTGATCAGTTCACTTTCAAAACCTAGAAAAAAAAGAAAAGAGGAAACGTAATGAGCGGAATTAGAGTTACAAGCGAAATTGGAACGCTTAGAAAAGTTTTATTACATAGACCTGGTAGGGAGCTCTTAAACCTTACTCCCGACACACTAGAACGTCTTCTATTCGATGACATTCCTTACCTTAAGGATGCACAAGACGAGCATGATAAATTTGCTCAAGCACTTCGTGATAACGATATAGAAGTTGTTTACCTAGAAGATTTGATGGCAGAAGTTATTAAAGATGCTGATCTTCGTAAACAATTCTTAAATCAATTTATTGAAGAAGGCGGAATCAAAACACAACGTGAACACGACATGGTGTTTAACTTCTTAGATTCAATCAAAGATGAAAAAGAACTTGTCTTAAAAACCATGGAAGGTGTTCGTACACACGAACTAGATCATTCAGGTAAAAAATCATTAGTAGAAATGGCTGGTGAAGTTCAAGACTTAATTTTGGACCCACTACCAAACCTTTACTTTACACGAGATCCTTTTGCATCAATTGGAAAGGGTATAAGTTTGAACCGTATGTATTCTGTTACACGTAATCGCGAAACAATTTATGCCGATTACATCTTCAAATATCATCCAGAATATAAAGGAAATGTTCCTTACTACTATGATCGTACAGCAGACTTCCATATTGAAGGTGGAGATATCCTTAACATCAATGCTAAAACATTAGCAATAGGAATCTCACAACGTACACAAGCTCAAGCAATTGAAGACATTGCACGCAATATCTTCAATGTTGAAGGAACAGAAATCGAAACAATTCTTGCAATTGATATTCCTAATAGCCGTGCATTCATGCACTTAGATACAGTGTTTACCCAAGTAGACCACGATAAATTTACAATTCATCCAGGTATCCTAGGACCTTTACAAGTATTTGAAATTACAAAAGGTCAAGATGGCGATGTGAATATCGTGAAAATTGATACGGATTTAGAATCAATCTTATCCAAACACGTAGGACGTCCAGTTACATTAATTAAATGTGGTGGCGAAGACATGATGGCTTCAGAACGTGAACAATGGAATGATGGTTCAAATACACTTACAATTGCACCAGGTGTTGTTGTAGTATACGACCGAAACGAAATTAGTAACGAGTTATTGAAATCACATGGACTCAAATTAATTGAGTTACGTGGTGCTGAACTTGTTCGTGGTCGTGGTGGCCCTCGTTGCATGAGTATGCCATTAATTCGTGATGATATTTAGATAGAAAACAATAAAAGGAGATTAAGATCACATGGGAGTAAATTTAAGCGGAAGAAGCTTCTTAAAGCTTTTGGATTTCACATCAGAGGAAATTAGATATTTAGTAGACTTATCAAAAGAGTTTAAAAATTTAAAACTCACAGGAACACCACACCGTTATCTTGAAGGGAAAAACATTGTTTTACTCTTTGAAAAAACATCAACACGTACACGCTGCTCATTTGAAGTAGCAGGTATGGACCTAGGTATGGGTGTTACATACTTAGATCCAGGTAGTTCACAAATGGGTAAAAAAGAAAGCATTCCAGATACAGCACGTGTACTTGGTCGCATGTATGACGGAATTGAATACCGTGGATATGCACAAGAAATCGTTCAAGCATTAGCTGATGACGCAGGCGTACCGGTATGGAATGGCTTAACAACAGAATTCCATCCAACACAAATGATTGCTGACTTACTTACAATTGAAGAAAACTTTGGATACCTCAAAGGCTTAAACTTTGTATTTATGGGTGATGCACAAAATAACGTTGCGAACTCACTTATGGTAGCTTGTGCAAAAATGGGACTCAACTTTACAGCTTGCGGACCAAAGGCACAAATGCCACATGAAGAACTTGTTGAAGAATGCCGTGCAATCGCAAAAGAAAACGGATGTACTGTAACTTTAACAGAAGATGTAAAAGCAGCAACAACTGGTGCACATGTTATTTATACTGATATTTGGGTATCAATGGGTGAACCAGATAGTGTATGGGAAGAACGTATTAAACTCTTAAGTCCATACCAAGTAAATAGTGATGTAATGGCAAACGCAGCAGAAGATGCAATCTTCTTACACTGCTTACCTTCATTCCATGATCTTAAGACCGTTATTGGACAAGATATTTATGAAAAATATGGTTTAAAAGAAATGGAAGTTACAAACGAAGTATTTGAATCAAAACAATCAAAAGTATTCAATGAAGCAGAAAATAGAATGCATACAATTAAAGCTGTGATGTATGCAACACTTAAGTAGGCGATTCATATGGGAAAACGTATTGTAATCGCGCTTGGTGGTAACGCACTCGGTAATAACGCTGAAGAGCAAATCGAGCTCGTTAAACAAACAGCACAAACAATCGTTGATATGGCTGAAGAAGGTTACGAAGTGATCGTTGGTCACGGAAACGGACCTCAAGTAGGTATGATTAATTTGGCAATGGAGTTCGCTGCAAATAATGGCGGTGGAACTCCTCCCATGCCTTTCCCTGAATGTGGGGCAATGAGCCAAGGCTACATTGGTTATCATCTACAACAAGCCATTCAAAACGAATTGCGAAGACGTAAAATAGACAAACACTGTGCAAGTGTTGTAACACAAATGGTAGTAGACGAAAATGATACTGCATTTGCGAAACCAACAAAACCTGTAGGACTTTTCTATACAGAAGAAGAATCAGTTAAACTTGCGGCAGAAAAGGGATACAGTTTTATGGAGGATGCAGGACGTGGGTATCGTCGTGTCGTTCCTTCACCACTTCCAAAAGAAATCGTTGAAATTGACTTAATCAAACAATTGACCGGTCAAGGCGATATTGTTATCACAGTTGGTGGTGGGGGTATTCCCGTAATAGATACAGCTGAAGGTTATAAAGGGGTTGCAGCTGTAATTGATAAAGATCGTTCTTGCTCAAAGCTTGCACTTGACTTAAATGCCGATATGCTTATTATTTTAACGGCTGTGGACCGTGTTTGCATTCATTACAACACACCACAACAAGAAGAACTTGCAACGATGAATGTTGCAAAGGCAAAACAATACATCGAGGAAGGCCATTTTGCTCCTGGTAGTATGTTACCTAAGATTGAAGCTTGCTTAGACTTTGTCGAACAAGCATCAGAAGGTCAAGCTCTTGTTACATCACTTGTAAGGGCTAAAGATGCACTTGCAGGGATTACCGGAACGATCATCGAAAAATAGTCAATCTATAAAGATGACATACGGAGGAGAAATATATGGCAAATGAAAAGAAATCTAGAAAAATGCTTTCATCCTTTTCAATTCTTTTTATCATTCTGTTCGTTTTAGCTCTTGTAACAGTTGTTATTCCTGATGTAACAAGCGCTACTTTGTCAACAGTTATGATGGCTCCAGTTAAAGGTTTCGCAGATGCGATTGATGTCTGTGTATTCGTTATGATCCTAGGGGGATTTTTGGGACTAGTAACAAAAACTGGCGCTTTGGATGCAGGTATTGCTGCTTTAGTAAAAAAACTAAAAGGTAATGAACTGATTATTATTCCTGTATTAATGACGCTCTTCTCAATCTGTGGTTCAACCTACGGAATGCTTGAAGAAACGGTCCCATTCTATGCACTCTTAACAGCAACCATGGTTGCTGCTGGATTTGACGCTGTTGTTGGTTCAGCAGTTGTCTTATTGGGAGCAGGAGCTGGGGTTTTAGGATCTACAATTAACCCATTTGCAGTAGGTGCTGCTTTGGATGCTATTCCAAAAGATATCCCTGTGAATAATGGACTTGTAATGCTTATTGGACTTATTCTTTGGATTGCTGCATTACTCATTTCAATCTACTTTGTAATGAGCTATGCAAAGAAAGTTAAAAAAGATAAAGGATCAACCATCCTTTCACTTCAAGAACAACAAGAAATTGACAAACAATATGGACATACTAAAAATGCTGTTGCTGTTGAATTAACAGGTACGCATAAAGTCGTTCTTGTATTGTTTGGTATTACCTTCCTTGTAATGATTCTCTCATTTATTCCTTGGGGTTCATTTGGAATTACATTCTTTGATAGTTGGACTGCCTGGTTAACAGGAATTCCATTTGGAGAATGGTACTTCCAAGAAGCTACAACATGGTTCTTATTAATGGGTATCATTATTGGTATTGTTGGTAAACTTAGTGAGAAAGAAATCGTCGATACATTCATGGACGGTGCTGCCGATATGATGAGTGTAGTTCTTGTTATTGCTTTAGCTCGTGGAGCTTCAGTTCTAATGACTGAAACAGGACTTGATGTTTACATTTTGACCAACGCAGCTAATGCACTTAAAGGGGTGTCAGGAATTATCTTCGCACCACTTGCATACTTACTCTATCTTGTATTAACCTTCCTTATTCCATCTTCTTCAGGACTTGCAACAGTGTCGATGCCAATCATGGCACCACTTGCATCAGAATTAGGCTTCAGCCCTGAAGTAATGGTCATGATCTTCGTTGCGGGTAGTGGTCTTGTCAACCTCTTTACGCCAACATGTGGAGCGATTATGGGTGGTCTTGCAATCGCCAAAGTTGAATACTCTACATGGATTAAATTCTCGAAGAAAATTATTCTCATAATTGCACTTGTTAGTGTTATTATCCTTACCGGAGCTATGCTCATAATTTAAACATAATATAAAAATTTAATAAAGGAATGGATGTTGCCTTCCATTCCTTTTTTTATTAGCAAGATAGTACAACATGACATGCTTCTGTAGCTCAAATGTAGAGCGCACTTGATGATGTCAAGAAGATATAGATTCAAACCTATCAGGAGCACCACGAAGTTTTAACCTTATAAAACGTGTAAGTCGCCAATCCTTACACGTTTTATAACGAGAACTGCCGACGATTAAGATTAAAGATTTTATGTTGCAAGAGGGCAATCTTGACTCTATAAATTAAAGCGTTTTTAGTGTACAATTAAGGTGTAATCAAGAAGTGTGAAAGGGGGTATATTTCATGGACTTTGTAACTGAAATACAAGGTAAAAACTGCTCTCGTTATGATAAACGAAAACTATGCAGTTTTGACATGGAATTTATTGATTTACCAACCTATCCGATCATTCATCAGGCATCACGCTTTCTCTTTATCAAAAAGGGTGAAGGAACGATCTTGATTGATGGGATAAGTTATCCTATTAAAGAGAATTCTCTTATCGCAATCCTCCCTTGGGAAATTACCGAAATTGAGAGCGTGGCCAGGCCCCTCCAATTCGTACGTATAATCTATAATATCGATTACATTTCTCAAGCAATGAAGTGCGGAGCGAATCCAAGCAATGATATGATTGAAGTAACAGGGCCTTTAGAGAAGAATCATGTGATTCAATGTACTGCGAAAGAAGCGGATGTAATTCAAAAAGTACTGGATGAAATTCGTGATGAAGTAGGCGTTGAATCGAACTTAGATATTCCTGAAGAACAAAGTTTATCCAAACTTTATGTTACGAATAAATTAATTGAACTTGTGATTCATTTCCAACGGTTTGCGAACAAAAAGGAATGTAAGATGAAATCGAATGAGGAAATTGAACTCGATCATCGTTATAAGATTTTCAAATATCTATATTCACATTTAAGTGAAAAACTAACACTTTCAAAATTATCGGGTTTTTTCTATATGAGTGAATCTGCCATCAGTAAGTATATCTATGATGTGACAGGGTTATCTTTTACAGCATTATTGAATGAAATGCGAATCGTTAAATCATTAGATTTACTGATTTATACCGGCATGTCACTCAGTGAAATTGCCGATTTAACAGGTTTTGCGGATGCGTCACACTTGTCAAAAGTTTATAATGAACGCATTGGTACAACACCCAATGAATATCGAAAGATTTATCGTAATATTCATCAAGTGATAAATGATAAAGAATTAAACCTTTCGTATCAAGTTTTAAATTATATGTATAATAACTATAAAGAAAATTTAAAAATACAAGAAGTAGCGGATAAATTTAGCATTCCCCTTGTGGAGTTAAATCTTATTCTTCTCTTCCAAGTTGAAATGAACTTTGAAGACTTCTTGAATTATCTTAGGATCAACAAATCCTGTGAACTCTTATTATCAACAGATTTGGCAATCGTCGATATCGGTATTGCAGTAGGGTATAATAACAGCAAGACCTTTCATCGTAATTTTGTGAAACAAAAGAACATGACACCAGGTATTTTCCGTAAATCGGTAACTATGCCGACTGGTAATATTGAAGATCCTATGGAATTAATTCGTACAACAATTTCATAAAAAGACCGCCATATCGCGGTCTTTTCTTTTCTTTTCAAGTTTCACTGTATAATGTGAACTTATTGTGATAAATTATAGGGGAAGAAATGAGGGGTTTGATGTCTAAACAAATGATAATTGCAGTATCGCTTACCGTATCAATACTTGCTTTTGGTTCGATACCTGCGAAAGAAGAACTTAAAAAGCCGCAAGTTCAAGTGAAGTCGATCGAGAAGCCGTCGTTACCGACGGACGGATCGCATCAGGATAAGTATGTAGAATTGCTTCAAAGTTCAGAACATAAGGCACCAATTCTGAGTGAAGAGTTTATTCAGGCACGAGTTGAACCCTGGACTTATATTGTTCTCTACACCAGTGTCTTGGTAGTGGTAGCGATTGGTTCTATTTGTTATATCAAACAAAAACAAGAAAGTTAGTAATGGGTTCCTGTTTAAGATAATTCCGAAAAACAACATGATTTTCATGTTGTTTTTTGTTATATTAATAGGGTGACATGACGGAGGTTACGATGAATATAAATAAAGGTGTGATTCATTCATTAGATCGCGATTTGCAATCAATGATTTTATCCGAAAAACAATTAAATTTTAACACTTCTAAAGATGTGGAACCTTATATCGCTAAATTGGCGAAGGCCTTTCAATCTAGCCCAACAGCATCAAAAGGTAAGCTTCATTCTGACAGCAAATTCTTAAGTCTCATCGGAACTCCCATTAATTTTATCGAGGAGACGCAAGCGATTGCAAAGCGCTGGTTTGATCACCATATTGCAGCGATGACAATTGAGAGTTCAAACTTATTGTTTGCGATGATTGATATGGGGGATTATCTATCCTTAGCGATGTTTGAAGTTTTAAGTAAAAACGGCTATATCAAAATAACACAAAACGAGCAGGGCTTGGAAAATGCGCTCGTTCATAATCAAGCAATTTTACCCGAAACGTTTGCAAGTGTTAAAAATGCCTTCATGGTAAATCTTACAACTGGAGAAACGTTAGTTAAGTATCAAGATCTCAATTATCGTGAACTTCTGGAAGAATTGTTAGAATGTGAGATTATTGCAAACTCGAAGACAAGTTTTCAAGTTGTAGATACTTTAGTTAATACGTTATCAGAAGTACGCGATGAACCACGTTTTGATAATATCATCAAGGCAAAACAAGTGATTACCGATAATGTTGATTTTTTTGATGAAATTGAACCTAAACAAATTTTAAAAGAAGTATTTGATACATTTAGTGATGATGAGGAACGACTCATTGATACCACATTTGAACAAGAACACGTTCAAGATATGATTAATTTAAAAACCGTTAATCGTACTCAAGCGGCAAAAAAACATCGCATTGTTACCGAATCGGGTATTGAAATTATCTTACCTCTTGATATCCTCGACATCAGTGATATTGTCAATATTACAACAGATATTAATGGCCAAGTATCGATTGAATTGAAAGATATTGGGAAAATATTATAAAAAGGGACATAGATCACGTTTGTGATTTGTGTCCTTTTTTTCCTGTTGAAAACCGGTAATTCATGATAAATAACTTATAAAATGCTTTTAATCAAAAATTGCTTTGACACAGTCCATTCACTTCGATATACTCTATCTATAACGGAGGGGTATTATGAAAAAAATAGCCATTATATGTGATTCATCGGTGTCATTTACGCAAGCTGAAATTGAAGCGTTCGAAGTCTATATTGCACCATTAACCATAATCCACAATAATACAGTTTATATTGATCAAGTTACAATAACTGAAAACGAAGTAAATGACTTGCTGAGGAATCATGAAATTGTAAAGACGTCTCAACCCAACCTTGGAACGATTTACGAATTATTTGAATCAGTTGTCAAAAAAGATTATGATCATATCTTCGCACTCAGTATCGGTACAGCTTTATCCGGGACTTACGGTTCCATGGAGATGGTGAAGCAAGATTTGAATATTTCGAACATGACGGTGATTAACACACACTCCATCACCGGACCCGTTCAACAAGCTGTTCATGCAATCCGTAAAATGAATCAAGATGGATATACCATCGAACAAATTGAAGTCTATTTGGATCATTTTTTCTCACATCAAGTATCTTATATCTATCCACAAACACTTGATCAAGTGATTGCAAGCGGTCGTGTTTCTAAAACAGCCGCAAAGGTTGCAAGTCTTTTAAAGATTAAACCAATACTCTATCTTGAAAACAAAGGGGAATCCATTGAAAAATTGGGAGTTGCTCGATCTGAACGCCGCATCTTTATGCTCTTAGTCAATGACTTAGTGCGCCATAATGTTATGCCTGAAACACATGATATTTATCTACTTCATAGTGAAGGTTTGGATACTCTAAAACGTTTCCAAGCATTTCTCATTGAGGCGATTGGTCCTTTTACTATTAAAGTAGTCCATCTTCCTGCAGCAGTTGCAACACATGCAGGCATCGGTACACTCGCTTTACAATGGTGCTATAAAATTTAAACACTCCTTCGAGTGTTTTTTTCATTATATGAATTGATAAATCACGATCATGATTATGATATAATAAAATAAAAAGAGGTGGTCGTATGTATCTGTTTATTTATAATCCTAAAGCGGGTGTTTCAAAACGTGACGAGCTGAATGAGTTTATCCATTGTTTAAACCAAAGTAATATCCGTTTTGATCTGTTTTTGACGGATTTGAATTATGGTCCCATTGAGATTATGAATCAGGTAGAACACGATTATGAAGGATATATTATTGCTGGTGGTGATGGAACGGTTAGTCAAATGGTACAAGGACTCTATGAGCATGAGGTTCGTAAGCCTTTAATAATCTTACCAATTGGTACTGCAAATGAAATTGCGAAGAATTTAGGAAATGTTGCCCATATTACGGATATATTAAGCAATTTGGAAAATCTTACAGAGCGTAAAGTTGATTTGGGCGTTTTAAATAACACCGATTGTTTTACTTTTGCACTTACTTTTGGTAACTTTACAGAAGTAACATACAAAACCCCGCAGAACCTTAAAAACTGGTTGGGATATCGTGCTTATCTTATCTATGGTTTTCTCACCTTTAGACGGATTCATGCCTATGGCTTAAAAGTTCGTATTGATGATGAGTCGTTCTCAGGAAGTTTTGTTTTCGGGGGGATAACCAATTCGAAGTCAGTTGGGGGCATTTTTCATTACGATGAGCATGCGATTGAATTATCGGATGGTTTGTTTGAAGTCATGTTGATTCGTAAACCACGTAGTGTTTCCCAAATCCGTCAAATTCTTAAAGGGATGATGAGTTGTGAGTATGATAACGAGATGTTTGTAATGCGTCAATGTAAGGAAATTGAAATCGAATCTGATACGATTATTTCTATGAATATTGATGGGGAGTTTGCTGGCGATATGAATCGCTTTAAAGCAACAAATCATAAAGAAATTTTAACGTTGATGGATTATAAAGGAGTGATTGTAAATGACTAGCCAACTGGAACAATTTCGTTTGGATAGACTTGCGGAAGCAATCGAAGTTCAGTCAATTTTAAAACCTAAAGAAGCAATGAATTTAGCCCAACAATTGTATGATGAATTTGACTGGGACGACATTCAAGTGCGTTCTAAGAGTTTTCATCGACTCGTAACGCCTTTTCTTCATGAAAGGAAGATTTTGCGTTCGCAAAATGAACGTAGTTGTTCAATAAAACGAGGTTTTAAATTCAAACGTTAACGTGAATAGTATAAGGAAGAGTGATTTTTCCTTATACCATGTTTACGTATTTTTGTATGCTATAATCAATTCAAAAAGGAGGAATCATGCAACAATTTGTATTAATTACAGCGATTGCGATGTTAATATCGTTTTTTTATGGGCTTGCCTGGTTCTTTTTAAACCGCGAACTCATTGATCTTGACCACCGCAAGCGCACAATGTTTTGGTTTATGGGTGTTTTTATGGTCATACAGCTCCTAAATAACTATATTATAGAATATACACCGGGTTTGGTAGAAGGACTGATTAACCGAAATCTCCTTTATCTCATAGAAGGCCCTGTTTTTGCATTGCAAGCTGTTGTCTTATCTGTTATCTTGGCCCGGGATGCACATATTCGATATTTGCATGCTTTGTCAGCAAGTTTATTCAGTTATTTTATTACGGGGACGCTTTTTACGGTCATCACAATTTTCCTCTTCCAGTGGCTTGCTTTTTATCCGCAGGTTCAGCCCTATACAACATTAATTTCCTATGTCGTTACAGCAATCGTTGCATATCTAGCATCCTTACTGTTTCGAATTTCAAATTTTAGTAATTATTTCTCTAAATTATTTACCTCAACGCGTAAATCCATTTTAGTTACCCTAAGCTTTTGGTGTATAAAAGATGTTTTTCGCATCATTTATGTATATGGATCGCGTAATTATAGCAATACCGCTTTTATTTTAGGGATTATTGTTGTATTTGAGGTGATTCTCATTATTCTTGTTATTTCTGTTCTAGAACATAAACGATTAATACTCCATACACAGCGGGTACACTATCTTCAACAAGTGCAACAAGCACAGTCTTTGGAACGTCTGACTCAAGAAGTGCGGATGTTACGCCATGATTTTAAAAATCTATTTTCAAGTATTTATCTTGCATTTGATGAGGGGGATGAAACGGTTCAGCGAATTCTGGAACAAACTGAAAACTATATGGACCATATCGATCATCCTGACCCGATCCACATCTCTGAAACCCCGAAAGATACGGGTTTTGTAGAAGTTATTTTAAACACCCTATATGAAGTACGTCTTAAGTTTGGTTTGTTGATTTGTGTTTTGGTAATGGGCTCGCTAATTTTAGAAATGAACGGCAAAAATTTAAGTCTTTACAGTTATCTTGAGGCGAATCGCCTTCACATTATTTTAATCTTGTCATTTTTAGCGGTAGCGAGTGTTATTTTCCTGTCGTTTGAATCAGTCACTAAACGAATTGATGCAACAACCTCGTATATTGCTGAACAAACATACTACTTGCAATCGCTCTCTAAACTGCAAGAAGGGGTCAAGCAAAGCCAAAAGATTTATCGTGATACCTTTAACCATCTTGCGCAAAAAATTGAATCAAGTGGTTTAGAAGGGGGTAAGGAGTATCTTCGCACCCATACCTTAGCAATTGATCATCAATTAGAGAAAGAAGTTAAACAAACAGCACAACTTGCAAATATCCAAGTCATGGAAATAAAGAGTCTACTTCTTGGAAAATTTATTGAGATGCAAGGAAAAAATATTGACTACGTTTTTGAATGTATGAATACCATCAGTTCAATTCCGATGCAATCCAGTGATTTTATTCGAGCACTAGGAATCTTAATCGATAATGCTATCGAAGCTGTTGAGGGGCATTCAATGGGTTATATTAACGTCCTATTGTATCAAGAAACAAATTATTTAAAAGTAATCGTCGAAAATACAGTTCATGAACCGGTCGAAGTGAATCGTATCTATCATCCGGATTACACCTCAAAAGGTGAAGGGCGCGGATTAGGTTTACAAAGTTATCGTAATATTTTAAATAAATACCGGAATGCAGTAGGTCATACATCCTATATTGATCATAAATTTAAGCAAGAACTCAGAGTGGAGGCGTAACATGATACCGATTTATATTCTTGAGGATGAAGCGATTATTCGTGAGCACATCCAAGAGGTGATTGAAAAACATATTATGATTGAAAACTACGATATGGACGTGATTTGTGCTACGGCACTACCAGAATCAATTTTAGAGATTGAAGCTCAAGAAAATGTGCGTGGGCTCTATTTTTTGGACGTTGACTTAGGACCGGATACGATGACCGGTTTCGAATTAGCAAAAATTATTCGAGAACGTGATCCACGAGGTTATTTGGTATTTATTACCACCCACGATGAGTTATTAATGGAAACCTTTAAAATGCGATTGGAAGCAATGGATTATATTCTAAAAGATGATTTGGAGCAGGTTGATGGGAGAATTCGTAACTGCATTGACGTAACGATTGATCGTGTCTTAAAAGAACAAATGGAAATTGGAGAATACTATACGATAAAAATCTTTGATGACGTCTATCATATTCCGGTCAGTGAAATTTTGTATTTTGAGACATCACAAGAAAAGCATCGTATCATTATGCATGCTAATCGTGATTTATTGGACTTTGTAGGGAACTTATCTAAAATTGACTTAGATTTAGGTAAAACATTTGTTCGGATTCACAGATCATACGTTGTAAACCGTCAGCGGATCAAACGGATTGATTATGGAAAATCAGAAATTGAATTGGATAACGGTGAAATGATACCGATGTCTCGAAAAGGTCGAAAGACACTTGAAGGGTAAACCCTTCTTTTTTTATGTCAATAAACCTTGTATTTAGGTCGTTTGGGTTGGTTTAAGTGGATTTCAACTTGGAAATGGTATTATGAATTTAGTAAAAGGAGTTAAATACAATGATAAATGTAAAGAATATGACCAAAAAATATGGGTCAAAAGTGGCTGCCCACAATGTGTCGCTGACTGCGAACCCAGGAGAAATCACAGTGCTATTAGGTGAAAATGGTGCGGGCAAATCCACAACCATTAAATCAATTATTGGCTTATTGGAGTATGAAGGGGAAATCTCGATTTGTGGCTATGATAACCACAGTGTTGAAGCCAAAAAACGTTTTGGGTATATTCCTGAAGTTCCTGTACTCTACGATCTTTTAACGGTCCAAGAGCATATTGATTTTATTGGAAATGCTTACGATGTGACTGGCTATGAAGCCTGCGCAACGAAATATCTTAACCTTTTCCGCTTGGATGAACAACGCAATACGATTGCTAAAGAGCTCTCTAAAGGGATGCGCCAAAAATTATCGATGATTTTAGCGCTTATTACTGAACCCAAAGCCATTTTAGTTGATGAACCGATGATGGGTTTAGATCCGCAAAGTATAGAGGATACCCTCTCATTATTAACAGAATTAAAAGCGCAAGGAACCAGTGTCCTATTGAGTACGCATGTTATCGATATGGTGAGTGATGTGTGGGATCGTGCGTATATTATGAAAAAAGGTAAAGTAATCTGCGATATTTCGCGAAAAGATATTCAAGACAAGAGTCTTAAAGAAATTTATTTTGAAGTAGGTAAGGGTGGTCATAGACATGAGACTGTTGCTTAAACTTTCATTACTTAAACGGTTTGCGAAGATAAGAAATGTTTTTCGTAAACCCACTTCGGCATTATTTACAATCGGGGCAATTCTTTTGTATGGCTCGATGTTGATCCCAATATTTAAACATAGTGGCAAGCCGATGATGAGTCCTGAGCTGATGCAAGTCTATATTATGATTGTTTTAGGCATTTCTGTCTTTTTTATGCTGAGTATGGTTGCATCAAAACATCAAAGTTTATTTTTCCTTGAAGACTCTTATTTTATGTTTATTGGTCCGTTTAATCATAAACAAATTTTAAGTTTGCTTCCTTTTGAAAATATTTGGGGCAGTATGCTTTTAGGCCTCTTGGGTTCGTTTTTAAGCGCCTTCCAATTTAGTTTACACTTTGTAGTTCCTTTGTCATTAATTATAGCTGCTTTTGTGATGAATACTCTTTTGATCAGTGCTTTCTCACTTGTGATGGAATGGTTTTATCTCAAATCCATTATTAATAAAACCAAGACTAAAGGGCCTCGTGTGGTGCTTGCAGTTTTAATACTGAGTGCCTTATTGCTTTTTGGCACTCAAGTTTTGAATCAAAATTTTAATCTAATGGAATCCCTGATGGCTTTTGTTACGAATGATCGATTCTTTTGGATTCCACTCTTTGGGTGGGCTAAGCTGGGTCTTGTTGGGGTAGCAGAACAAAATGTACTTCAAATTTCAATTGGATTCGGTTTAATGATACTGTTTCATGCAGTTGGCATTTATATATTTGCAAATACTAAAGGTGATTTCTTTGAACAGGCAATGCTTGATGCCCAAGATTTTACTGACTATTATGCGCGAGCGAAAGCGGGTAAACAAGAAGTCAATACAAAAAAAATTAAGCAGGTTGACGCCAAATATCAAACAGGTGCACGTGCAATTCATTCCAAAAATGTTTTACTGCTTAAAAAACAACGCACCATAATTTCATTTAAAGATATACTGCTCTATATCTTCTACTTGATCATGGGTGTGATGATGGAACTGCCAATTCAGGGACAAGTAATGTTTATAATCATTGGACTCTTTAATCAAGCAAATGTCGACACGTTGACGGATGATTTAAACCAGTACCATCTGTATCTTATTCCTGATTCACCAATACGAAAACTGTATAACACGGTGAAGCTTCCATATCTGAAATCTTTATTAATTGCTTTATTCTTTACCCTATGCGCATGTTTAATTACGCATACACCGGGAATTGAGGGAATCTTCTATGCACTCTTTGTATCAAGTTACGTAGCTCTCATAAATGTATCTTCAATCTTGGCGGTACGGATTATGAAATCGCGAAATAATCAAGTTGTGGAGATGCTAATTCGAATGGGCTTATGTATTATGCCTCTGATCCTCGTATTTGCTGCGGCAGGCATTATGGGGATCGATGTTGAAGCACAAATCTTACCATTAATGATTACGATGAGTTTGGTAGCTTATGGAATCGCAAGTGCTGGTTTTATTTGGGTGGCACCAATGCTTAAAGGTACAGAATTTTAAAAGGGGGGTAGTAATTTTGAATCATGAAAAAAATGGACTTGCAACATGGATACCAATTGGTGTTGGTGTCGGCTTAATTGTTGGACTTGTTTTAGACAAACTGATGCTGGGGTTGGGTCTTGGGTGTAGTGTTGGTGTTTGCATTGGGAGTTACATTGACTCCGTAGATGATGATTAAACAAAATAAAAAACAGGCCGTGGCCTGTAACTAATTTCTGTTTTGGGGACTACTCATCAATAAAAACATCTTGTAAGTCAGTCTTGAGTGCTTTCGCAATATTGAAAGCAAGTTGTAGAGAAGGCACATACTTATTGTGCTCAACGGCTAATATCGTTTGACGGGTTACGCCAGTTTGATCTGCAAGTTCTTGTTGTGTTAATTTCAATGCTTTACGTTTTTCTTTAATTCTATTTTTCATTTCATCGTACCTTTCCGATATGATGAGTTAATCTTAGTATCCCCTTAACCTATGATTAGTTGGTTATAGTATAGCAAAAAGTAATGGAAATGTAAGATAAAGACTTAAAATAACCTGGATTTACTACTATTTGTTTTAAAAAGTGTCAATTTAAGATATGATAAGGAAAAGAAGGTGATTTATATGGAACAAGTTCTAATTGCTTTGATCATAATATTGGTTATTCTCATTATCGGATTAAGCATTGCTCGGATTCAAGAGCGAACCACAGAATATGATGTTTTTGAAGCGGAACGTAAATCAAAACCCTATACAGAGGCCGAAGTTCATCATCATGATAAGATGTTCCTTCAACAACCTCACAAACAAAAAGGGGCAAGGGTTAGCGAGCAAACGGACGAAGAAGTACGTCAACTTGTTTTGAGTGGCAAGAAACTTCTTGCCGTTAAAATGCTTGTTGATAAAACAGGCATGTCATTGGTGGAAGCAAAACATCATGTGGAACAGTTTTAATTCAGTCTTAACTTCGGTTGAGACTTTTTTTATGTGATGTTCCACATAAATGGTATATGAACCAGCATTCATGATATATTTAAATGAGTAGAGGAGGGGTATTGTGAAAATCTTACTAAATAAATTCAAAGAAGTTTCATTTTCAGTTTTACCGATCACCCTATTGGTGCTAATCATGCATTGGTTTTTAGTGCCGTTAGATTCGGATGTTTTAGCGCGTTTTCTTATTGGCGCTGTTTTGGTTATTTTAGGTTTAGGAATCTTTCTATTCGGTGCAGAATTGGGAATTGTACCAATTGGAACCTTAATGGGAAAGTCAGTAGCACGGACTAATAAAGTTAGTGTTGTTGCTGTTTTAGGCGTTATATTGGGATTTTTAATTACATTTGCAGAGCCGGACTTGCAAATTCTTGCGAATGAAGTAAATGCTGCTTCTGGTGGTGCTTTATCTGCAACACTGATTGTTACGGTTGTATCAATGGGTGTTGGAATTATGGTAGCCATTGGATTATTGCGTATTTTGTTTAGCAAACCGCTCAATAAAACGTTTGCAATTACATACCTTGGGATTTTAGTTTTAGGTGTGTTTGTATCTGAAGAATTTTTAGCGATTGCAGTGGATGCATCTGGAGCAACAACCGGTGCAATGACAACACCCTTTATTCTTGCGCTTGGCTATGGTGTTTCTCAACTTAAAGGTGGTAAACATGCAGAGGAGGATAGTTTTGGTATGGTAGGACTTGCCTCAGCAGGACCCATTTTCATGGTAATGATTATCAGTTTGTTAAAGGGGCTCGGTGGAATTGAAGGCGATGTTGTTGTCGCTCCTGAAGCCCAAGGAATTCTCTTGCCTTTTCTACAAATATTGCCTACAATGTTCAAAGAGTCATTCATATCTCTTTTACCGTTAACAATACTTTTTGTGGGATTTAATGTGTGGAAATTTAAATTAACTAAAATTCGACGTCATAAGATTTTCAAAGGATTACTGTATACCTTTGTTGGTCTTTCTATTTTTATGACAGGTGTGCAAGCTGGTTTTATGGATGCAGGTCGTATTTTAGGTGAAGGGGTCGCTTTAATGCCCAATCGCTACCTCTTGCTTGTTATTGGTTTCTTATTAGGGATGGTTGTTGTATTGGCAGAGCCAGCAGTGTATGTCTTAACGGAACAGGTTGAAGAGGTAACATCGGGTCATATTAAGAAAAAATCAATTCTAATTACACTTTCTATTGGAATTGCATTCGCAGTTATGTTGTCGATGCTGCGTATTATGTCTGTTAATCTTAAACTCTGGCACTTTCTCTTACCGGGATTCTTACTGGCTTCATTTTTATCCTTTAAGGTTCCCAGTGTCTTTGTAGGTATTGCATATGATTCTGGGGGTGTCGCTTCAGGTCCGATGACAGCAACCTTTGTCTTAGCGTTTGCCCAAGGTGCTGCTTCAGCAATTCCAACCGCCAACGTCATGACGGATGGATTTGGGGTGATTGCAATGATTGCAATGATGCCTATCATCGCAATTCAAATTTTAGGTGTTATGTATGGTCTGAAAACGAAACGAGGAGGTTAGACTATGCCTTTTGAAATATCAAATTTAATGATGGTGTGTTCAATCGTTGAACGTGAACAAGGGAGCCATATTCTTGCGATTTCTCGAGAAGTCGGAGCAACGGGTGGAACTATTTTCCAAGGAAGAGGTTCCGTAAAAGATCGTTTTTTGAATTTGTTAGGTCTTGATGAACGACGTAAAGAAATTTGCATGACTATCATGCCTGAATCGATGGAATCATCGTTTTATGAAACACTTCAAACGCATACGAATTTTAAAAAACCGGGTACGGGTATCGTCTTTTCAATACCGTTGAAAGATGTCTTGGGAATTAATCAATTACCAAAGAAAAGTCAAACATATAAGGAAGGTGATAAAAAAATGAGTACGGATGCAATCTTTATAATTGTAGATGATGGGTTGGCACAGGATGTCATGCATGTTGCGAAAGAAAATGGAGCAACTGGTGGTACTGTGATTCATGCAAGGGGTTCTGGAACACATGAACATGAAAAGCTTTTTAATATGGATATTGAACCCGAAAAAGAGATCATTCTCATTTTAACGAAAACCGAAAATACGACGGGGATTATTGAGGCAATCAATAAGGCTTTTGAAATTGATAAGCCTGGACACGGTGTCATTTTCGTAATCGAAACAACACGAACATTAGGACTTGTAGTATAATTTAACTTCAAGGAAAACAGGTATCTCACGCCAATATGCGGGGATGCCTTTTTTTTACTCTTTTATGATAAAACAAATTATTATGTGAAAATATCATGATAACGCTTGCATCTTCAAATGAGTGTGATATATTTAGATTAGCTACATGGTATATACCACTGAATTTATCAGGGATGTACGTAGTAAAGGAGAAGAAAAGATTATGGAGAAATTAACATCATGGATGGAAGAACATTTCGTCCCTATTGCTATTAAAATTGGATCGCAAAAGCATTTAGTTGCAATTCGTGATGCTTTTATCAGTATCATGCCAATAACAATGGCAGGTTCAGTTGCGGTACTTCTCAATGCACTTGTAAGAGATTTACCTGCTAAATTCGGAGCAGAGGGTATTACCGATGCGTTCAGCTGGTTAATTGGTATTAATGGAAATATTTGGTTTGGTACTCTTGCAATTCTTGCACTCGTTTTTGCATTTGCAATTGGATATCAACTTTCAAAAGCGTATGATGTTGATCCACTTGCTGGTGGATTAATCTCATTAGCAGCATTTATTGTGGTTACACCACAAATTGCGTCAATTGATGTTGCCGGTATGGCTGAACCTGTAGTAGGTTGGGGATACATCGGTATTGGCTATATGGATGCCAAGGGATTATTTACCGCGTTAATTGTAGGTTTTGTCTCAACAATTATTTATGCTAAATTGATGAATAAAAACATTACGATTAAATTACCGGATCAAGTACCTCCTGCAGTTTCTCGAGCATTTGCTTCGATTATTCCAGGGTGTGTTGCGCTCTATGTCGTAGGAACGCTTGCATATTTAACTACAACGTTCTTTGATGCATCGATTGGTGATTTGATTCTAAAATATTTACAAATGCCATTCTTAAATGTTTCACAAGGTCTCGGTTCAGTAATTTTTGTTACTATTTCAGTATCTGTATTTTGGTTCTTTGGACTTCATGGTACCAATGTACTCGCACCAGCATTAGATGGTGTATACAAGGTTGCGTTAACGGCTAATACAAACGCCTACAATGCATCTCTATCAGCCGAAAATTTACCATATCTTTGGACTCGCGGTTCTTTCGATGCTTTTGCTTGGATGGGTGGAGCTGGATGTACGCTTGGTTTAATTATCGCGCTACTTCTTTTCTCCAAACGTGAGGAAAATCGAGCTGTTGCTAAATTAAGCGCACCGATGGGATTATTTAATATTAATGAACCCGTTATCTTTGGTTTACCAATTGTGCTCAATCCTATATATCTAATTCCTTGGATTCTTGTGCCAACAGTCTTGGTAACGATTGCTTATCTCGCTACTTCAGCAGGTCTAGTACCACCTGTATTCTTAGAAGTTCCATGGGTAATGCCTCCAATCCTCTATGCTTGGATGTCAACGGGATTCTCGTTCTCAGCAGCATTGCTTTCATTAATTAATCTTATAATCGGAACGGCAATATGGGCAGTATTTGTCCTTGTCGCAAATAAAATTGATTATAATGAAGCGAACAAATCCTAAATAATATATAATCATATTAGGAGCGACTGCTCCTAATATTCGTTTATAGGAGGTTATAATGAAACAATGGATCGTTTTTATGCTTTCAATTGGATTGTTGCTTATCGTACTTTCGAGTACAAAGGAACAAGGGTTGGGATTGATGATAACGGGTCTTGTGCTAATCATTGTTTCTCTATGGTTACTATTTCGAAAGAGTAAGGGAGAAAAATAGATGGAAGTTTCAAGAACGATTAATGGCTCAACAGAACAATGTTATAATTTATTGATGGAGTCATTGTGTATGGATATCAAAGCATCCACTGGGGAAGCTTTGGACCAAGACGAAATTAACGAAGGGTTTACATATCAAAAAACATTACGCAGTCGCATGGGCAATTCAGGTGTTGTTACTGTAACGGTCTTAGAGCTAAAGCAATCAGCCCGTTATCGTGTACGTTTTGAGAGTGCACAAGGGACGAACGAATTGAGTTATGAATTAATCCCAGTTGACAAGACATCATTTACGTTAAAATATGAAGAATCCTATCATTCACATAAGAAAAGTAAAATGCTTAATTTCAAACTTATGGAACGTTTTTATCGTAAAGGGAGTCGAAAGAGAATTAACTTATTATTTGATCAAATTGAGGGGTTACTGAAAGAGCAGATATAATTACAAAAAAATGAGGAGGCTTTATGGCACGATTAGGTATTTCAATTTATCCTGAGAACTCAACACTTGAACGTGATATTGAGTATCTTAAAAAAGCATCAAAATGCGGTTTTAAGCGTATTTTTATGAGTTTATTACAAGCAGATGCTAAAGAAAAAGCGGAACTTATAAAAGCGTATCGAATACTTACCGATGTGGCACATCAATGCGGCATGGAGGTCATTATCGATGTGGCACCATCTGTTTTTGAAACGTTTAATCTTTCTAAAGATGATTTATCCTTCTTTAATGAGATTGGTGTTGATGGCATACGCCTTGACGAGGGTTATAATGGAGCGGTTGAAAGTCAGATGACCTTTAATCCTTATGGTTTGAAAATTGAATTAAATTCCAGTCAAGGGAATGATTATATTGAAAATGTGATGACATATTATCCGAATAAAAATGCACTGATTACGTGTCATAATTTTTATCCTCAACGCTATACAGGTCTAAGTCAAAAACATTTCGATGCATGCAATGCAAAGATTCGTAAACTGGGTCTGCAAAGTGCTGCTTTTGTTTCAAGCCAAAATCACGATACGTTTGGCCCTTGGCCTGTTTATGAGGGCCTTTGTACCCTCGAACATCATCGTGATTTACCTATTGATGTTCAGATTCGTGAGTTGATTGCGACTGAAATGATTGATGACATCATCATTGGAAATGCTTATGCTTCAGATGAAGAATTAGCAATGTGTGCTTCTATTGAACTGGGTAAACTCCAATTTAAGATTGAGTTGGAATCGACGATTACACCCATTGAATCAAAGATTCTTTATGATCATTATCACTTTGTACGAGGGGATATGAGTGCTTATATGGCGCGTTCAACGATGCCACGGGTTACTTATGCATCGGAGTCTATTCCTCCAAAACACATTCGAGATTTGGAACGCGGTGACGTTGTGATTTTGAATGATAATTATGGCCGATACAAAGGGGAATTGCATATCGTACTTGAAGCCATGCCTAATGATGGTAATAAGAATATCATCGGTCATCTGCCAGAAAATGAAATGATGCTGTTGAATTATATTCAGCCATGGCGACCTTTCGCATTTTTAAAATAAGCGTTGCTTGTTTCGTAATATAACTTATAATAAATATATCTTGGAGGTTTGCGCATGAAAATTCCACTCTATCAACAGATTAAAAATGAAATTATCGAAACAATTGATTCAATGGAACCAAATGCAGCAATTTCGAGTGAGCGTGATTTTACAGAACATTTCCAAGCAAGTCGGATGACGATCCGGAAAGCAATCAATGAATTAGTTGATGAAGGCTATTTGTATCGTGATGCGAACCGTGGGACTTTTGTTTCGGATAAACGTTTAATTAAAAAAAATTCACTGTTAACTCCCGAGTTTGATCACTATAAAATTCTTTATTTTGATGTGAAAGCGTCTTGCGGTAAAGAGGTAAGTGAAAGTCTTCATATTCCTTTGGATACATCTGTAGTACGTTTTATTCGAGTTTTATCCTATCACGATGTGAATATAGCAATCGAAGAAATCTATATTGCCCGCAATCAATTATCGGATGAAGCATTTAATGAATTACCGCGATTACGAGATTTTAATCCTTTCTTAAATCGTGGGAGTGCATCTTTTACAATCCTTCCGCAAATAGTACCAATAAAATACGCGAATATTTTAGGAATTAAAATTGGTAGTCCAATTTTAGTCGTTGATTCAATTATATCTAAAATTGATGGCAACCCTTTGGTATACATTAAAAGTTTTAATCATCCTGAACACCGTTTGATAGAAATTACAGATTAGTCACAGTATCTAAAAAACAACAAATCTTACGATTAAGATTTGTTGTTTTTTTTTAGATGTATTAAGTTTTTTTCATAACCTCAACACAATTTATGGATTAAGGTCGCATCCTTTTGTTTACTGTTCAATGCTGATGATTTGATCCACCCAGTCTTCATAAAAACTGGCTTCGTGTGAAACAAGAATGATTGTTCCTGTATATTCTTGAAGCGCGTATTTTAAAGCATCTTTACTTTCAATATCTAGATGGTTTGTTGGCTCATCAAGAACAAGCATGTTGGTGTAACGATTCATTAATAGACATAATTTAACTTTTGTCTGTTCGCCACCACTGAGCGTTTTAATGCCACGACTCCAATGCTCTTCTTTCATTCCAACAGAAGCAAGTGTTTTACGGACTTCGCCTTGGGTAAAACGAGGATAAGTCTGACTAACAATTTGTAATGGGGTTAAGGTATCATCAGACCAGTTTAAACTTTGTTCAAAGTAACCGATTTTTAGATCATCATTTAAATAAATGGATCCACCTAAGGGTTGCAGTTCACCCATAATTGTTTTAATAAGTGTCGATTTTCCAATTCCATTAAATCCTGTGATTGCAAAACGCTCACCACCATATATTTTCATATGGAATCCATCAATTAAGATAGTGTCATAACCGATTGCCAAATCAATAGTTTCTAACACTCGTACATTTGCCTGTGACAAGGTTTTGAAAGTATAGTTTTGTTTTGCATGCGCGAGTGGTGCATGGACCCGATCGAGGCGATTTAATTGCTTTTGTCGACCTCGAGCCATCTTTGCATTACCACCAGCTTTATTTTTGCGAATAAAGGCCTCTGTTTTTTCAATATAATTACGTTGCTTAGAGTAAAGACTCAGTTGTTCTTGTCGATTATGCTCTTTTTGTTTTAAAAAGGCATCATAATTTCCGTTATAGCGCGTAATTTTTTGAAAATCGATATCAACAATGACATTCGCAACGCGGTTGATGAATGAATCATCATGAGAAACAACGATAAAACTTTTTGCATAACTATTTAAATAATTCGCTAACCATTCAATGTGATCTACATCTAAAAAGTTTGTTGGTTCATCAAGGAGGAGGACATCGGCTTCAGACAGCAATAACTTTGCAAGAATAACTTTAGCTCGTTGACCTCCCGATAGATGTTCAATTTTAGTATCGGTGCCAAGGAGGTTTAGACCGAGGCCTTGAATGACTTTTTGAATTTCGGTTTCAATGGTATAGAAATCAGCTTGTAACAGTCGTTCTTGAATATTGGCAGCTTTTCGGAGTGCATCTTCATCATCCAAAGCCTCGAGATAATAGGTATTCATTCGTGCTTCCAATTCAAATAACTCCTGATAGGTTGTTGAGAGATAACCATGAATTGTTAATTCTGGGTCGACACTTACATATTGATCCATAAATGCAACATGTATCTTATCTTGCCAAAGTACAGTACCGGAATCAGGGGAAAGATCTCCAGTCATAAAACGAATGAGCGTACTTTTCCCTGCACCGTTTAAACCAACTAATCCAATATGATCACCTTTGTGCAAAACAAATTCTGCATTGGAATAGAGTTCTCGCTCAACAAACGTGTGCGTTAAATTTTTTATTTCTAAATAGGGCATAATAAACCTTCTTTCACAATGAAGGTTTAAATGAGTAGTCCTTCATTAAAATATCTTTGCTTATTATAACATATAAGTGCGCTTTGTAACCTATTTGTATTAATTGAGAATACTCTTGTATAATATAGCGAATTACACAAATCGCTCTACAGATATGTTAGATTATAGAGGGGAGATTACATGAATAAAAAATATAAACTTATAATGGCTTACGTAGTACCTGTTTTACTTATTGTTGTAACACTTTTAATTTTTAAAATGAATTATGCAGTAATAACCTTACAAACTCAGAACATTCCGTTTAAAAAATATACACGGACTGCTTATGTTGTGCGCAAGGGTGACCACTATATCCTACCAACAAAAAACTTGTTTGAAAATGATGATGAAATATTGTTTAAAGGTTGGAAAGTTGAAGGCGAAGTGAACCTTATGTCGGAGTTCGTGGTTAGTCGCAGCTGTGTAGTGGAAGCTGTATTTAAGGAGGTTGAATCAGTTGAAGCATTAACGTATGAAATGATTCCCTTTAAGACAATCTATGAAGATTCAAAGATACCGAAAGCACAACAACAAAATGTACTGGTTGAGGGTCAAAATGGTATTATGGAAATTAGAACTCGTATAATCTATCATGATGATGTTGTTTATAAAAAAGAGCGTCCAAGTAAGTATGTTAAACTGGCTCCTGTTGATGAAATTCGCGGTTTAAAACCACGTGATTCTCGACAAGAGTAATCGAATCATGTAAGATTTAGATATATACACGAATGGAGTTTTACATGTTTGAACGATTTATCACACCCATTATACAAAATACACAAGGCGTATCAATTAATTCAGGGATTATGATCTACTGTTTGGTTGCTATCATTTTTCTTGTGAAGCAGCGATCTGCATCGATAAAAAACAAAATAATCGGCTTGTTATTTATTCTTTATATCGGTAAAGTACTTGATTTAACCTTATTTCCGATACCTCTCAACCATCGTGAAGTTCAAAATGCGATGATGAATTTTAGTTTGGAACAAGCCTCAATTGAATATTATAATTTGATACCTTTTCAAAACATTACCGGTTTAAAACAATTAAAGGAGCCGTTGCTTAATATCTTAATGATGGTTCCAATGGGTATTTTTTTACCCGTTGTCTTTAAATCAATGAGACGCTGGCATCACACAGTTTTAACAACGTTTTTATTATCTTTAACGATTGAACTCTTAGAATTAGGGCTAACCTTGGGATTTGGAGTGATCCTATGGCATTTTGATGTATCCGATCTAATTACCAATACCTTGGGTGGATTCATCGGCTATCTCTTATATTATTTTGGAATGCGTCATATCCTGGCCTACTACGATCAACAAACAAGCCATTGGATGCATGGACAAGGATTAGGTATTCTTTCGGTCGTCTTATTGTTTGTATTTATGATTACGAGTGTATATTTGGATGTTTCTGCTGATGAGGTGATTCAATACAATCTAAATATGAGAAACATGATTTCCAACGGTAAATCAAACAATCGGTATTATAATTTCGAACCCAATCGGGTAGTGATGTCGGGCGAAATGAATCTTAAAAGGGAGCAATTCGAGGGGTATCACAAGGATATCCCTACAATTGAACTTAAACAGAAAGTGTTGTTTTTAGATTATTCATTTGGTAAATATGAGGTGGGACCACTCTTTCTTCAAAGTTTCGAAGATGAAGGGGACACGCATCCTTTTGAGTTAGAATGGGATATTCCATATTCTGGATCTAAGTTTTACTTTATTACGGAGTCGAAAATAGCCACCGCGCGAAAGATTGGCCAAGGTCAGATTATCAATCCATAAAGAAGGGAAACCTTCTTTTTTTTGCGTAAATGTACGAAAAAATGGATAAAAATGACATAATTTGCGTATAAATACACCAAATATGCAAAAGGTATGTGAAATTTTGTTGAAATGTGTTAAAATTCTTCATGTTGTATTCGATCGATAAAAAGATATCAATTATAAAATCTTTGAATTTAATAAGTATGGGTAATGCTTATCAAAGAATGAGTTATCACAAGACCAATGATTTGTCATTTGTGATTCTTTTTGATGACAATTTGCAAGGGAGAACCATACCATGAATACTATACATATCAAAAAATCAGAATCCTGCTCGCTCGCAGGCATTGCTATGAATAATGGAATTGTTGTTGTTAGAAGAAATTTGCCATATCGAACGTTTTTAAAGCGCATTGAAGAAAAAGAATTTGAAGCTAATAAAGCATTTCAAGTGATCTATGTGGTAAAAGGGATGATCGGATTACGTGTTAATGGATCTTACTTAAACTTAAATGAGGGTGATGTCTATATTTTAGAACCGAATCGTGCACATTGTTTTTATGCAAACAGCCGCGATAATATAATTCTTGTAGCCCAAATTGATGCCGCCTTCGCGGAAGAACATTTTAATTTATCTGCACAAGTAAGTTTAGATAGTACATTAAAGGATCAACGCAACAAAATTCGTTTGATTGAATCGGTCCGTCATCTGTACGCTCAAAAAGAAGCAGGTGAGGTTACGTTTGAACAAAGTTATCATGCTTCAAAAGAAGTGGTGGATGCGATCAAACTCTTTGTAATGAGTCAGAAACGAACTGTGGTTAGCACCGATTCGATTGAATCGATCGTCATCGATATTACTGAAAAGTATGCCGATGCAAAAAACGAAAAAATTACGTTGGAAGGACTTGCCGAAGAATATAATGTCAGTGGGGCCTATCTTTCAAGAATGTTTAAAAAAATAACGGGTGTCAACGTCAGTGAATATTTTCGCGTAAGCCGTATTAATTACGCTGTAGATTGCCTTGTTAATACGGATTTATCAATGACTGAAATATCAAACCATTGTGGGTTTTTGGATATTAAAGCGTTAGGAAGAGACTTTCAAAAGGTATTTGGTTTATCACCAACACAATTTCGCAAACAATATACAACGGAATACATAACGACATTAGAACATCAGTTAGCTTCCGATAGTAAGGTGCGTTATTTTCTAGAAGTTGGTACAAAAAAACCAAGTCAAACTGAAAATGAACCGATTAAAGCCTTGGAAGCTACCATAAATCCCAATTTTATTAAAGGACACTTTCGTAATGCTTGGGGTGTTGTTATTGATTTAGATTGTATTGTTGATCGAGATTTCTTAAGTATCGCTGAGCTTCGAGAGACTCTAATGCACTTTAAATTTAAGACTGTTAAAATTAAACTTGCCTTTATTGATGGAGTGTTTAAACTTCAGACAAAAGCGGGGACACTGCGTGATTTTTCTCCTTTTGAAATTTATAATATTTTCACAGTCTTTACCGAATTCGATATAATTCCGGTACTCCGTCTTGATTTTGTTACGTTTAATACTCTTCTTCAAGAGGGAGCAAGCCTCCACGAGGTGAATCAAGCAGTTTTAGGGATGCAACGAGCTTTAGATGATGCTTCTTTAATTATCAGTAATTCAAAACTCCAGGAATGGGGCTACGAATTGTACTTTCCAACAATCAATGCTGCAGTAAGTGATCAGGTGCGTAGACCTTTATTTAAGGAATGCATCCATACCTTCGTGAATGTTCTACAATCGAAGTTTGATCAAGATAAGGTACGTTGGGGATTGTATTTAGGGGCATTTGATTCAAATACTCGAGAAATTAATAAGGAATATCTTGAAATGATTGCGCAAATGAATATTGAACCCGCGTTTTATACGTGTGACCTTAATTTTATCGATAACGATCTAGGGAGTGAATTGCTACTACCTAAAATCTTAAATGATATACGCGAAATCAATCTTGCAATACGATCAAATTTACCTGCAGATCGATTAGGTCGACATATCGTCGCTGCATCCTTCAACTATGCTGTTGATGATGATTATCGTTGGAATGATGCATTTGAAAATCCATTCTATAATTTATTGTTCCTTCCGATTTTATTGCAATTGAGTCTTGGTGATTTCTATTTCTCTTCATGGAATATTATCACTAAGCCACATCAAGACTTCATACCATTGCCTTATTCAAGCTTCTATAACTGTTTAGGTGTCGAACGAATGCCGTTTTACGTTCTAAAATTTCTTCAAGATCTCTTTAGTACCATTGTTGATTATGGAGAAGGTTATATAGTGACACGTAACCATCATGATTATGCGATTATTGTTTATTCGAACTATTATGAATCATATCGTCGTATTGATGCTCATGATCGTAACATGGGTGCAGAATATGAACGCAAAGTAAATTTTAAAATTGAAAGCTTACACGGTCGTTATAAAATGACGGAGCGATATCTAGATTATAAAAATGCGTATTTCTGCCAAAAATGGGTTGAAGATACTGGGATTGCGAACATTACACCTGAAGAGCGTGAATACATTCGCCAACAGACGAATCCAAGTATGAAGGTTAAATATTTGGAATTAGACGGTGAATTAGATTATACATTTAATCAGAGCCTTTTGAATATTAGTCTTATTAAGTTAAATAAAATATAAAAAGATACCAAATTCAGGTATCTTTTTATATTTTTTCACATTTAATACAATTATGCACAAGTACAGTGACAAATAATGCGTAGTCAAGAACAAACAAAGTGATAAGGTTAAAATTTTGTGAAATTCACGTCAAATTAGTGGTAGATAGGTGCATGAGATAATCATATACTATCTATGTCGGTGATGAGGAGATTCTATAGTGAATATTATTGTTTATATTGTTTTAACTACCATATTTTTTACACTAGGATACAACATTTCAAGATTTGTGGAAGATACAGTAGCTTGGAAACAACGAAGAAACAATAAGATCTATCAGGTCTTTCGTCCAGAAGATGCGCATGACGCATTGATGAATGGCATTTATGTCGGTGTAGCTACTTTAGTTGCATACACATCATTCGCTTTGTTTGAAGCAACTGTAATGTCCGTAATTGCTTTCTTAGCAATTTACGGTATTCGAATCGATCAACGCATTCGAATTATTCCAAACGAATTGGTACTCAGTGTATTAGTTATTGGAGTCATCTATCAGTTTGTTGCAAATGGATTTCATGGATTGTCAACTGGACTCATAGCAATGCTATTAACAGGTATTCTGTTCTTTGCTACAGCCTTCTTGACAAAAGCATTCTCTGGAAGTCTCGGTGTGGGAGCAGGCGATATAAAGCTTGCAATTGCATTATCATTTATGTTGGGATTACCTAATATTCTAACATTTCTAATAGGTATCGTACTTTGCTTGTTAATTTACATTGTTATTGGTTTCTACACTAAAACGATGTACATCGGTAGTACATTCCCCATGTGTACACAATTAATGGGCGGTGCATTATTTGCACTGTATTACCCAGTCATCAGTATGTTGATTTGCAGTGTTCTATTAGTATGTTAGGAGATAGTTATGATAACCGTAAATGAATTTATGGACGAGGAGTCTGGACAGGGCATGGTTGAATACGGTCTAATTCTTGTATTGGTATCTGTGGTTACTGTAGTGGTGCTACGATCAATTGGGAATGGATATGTTAAGACGATGTTTGAAACAGTCGCTGATCTAGTCCCTAAAATAAATTAGGGAAGAAAATAAGGAGAAAATTATGAAAAACTGGTTATTAAATGAAGAATCAGGACAAGGTATGGTTGAATACGGACTTATCTTAGTTCTTGTTTCAGTAGTAGTTATCGTTGTTATGAAAACTTTAGGTACAAACCTAAAAGGAATCTTCGAAAACGTAGGTAAAGAATTACAAGCAGGTAAAGGCGCTTAGTCTGCTCTTAGCTTCTATATAATGATAAAGTATCGCGCAAGTGATACTTTATCTTTAAATATTTTATAATCTCTATCCGGCTTGGATAGTTCCGAGGGGATGATTTTTCATCCCCTTTATTTGTCGCTTTAAGGAGTGAATATGATAAAAAAACTTAAAGGTGAAAGTGGTCAAAGTGTTACGGAATTTGCTTTAATCCTTCCTATTCTTATAATTATGCTTGCTTTGATCATGGACGTTGGTAAAGCAGTGCATGCAAAGGTCAATCTACAGTATCTAACCAGTGAAATCCAAAAGGTTGCGGTATTGTATGACGAAGGTGGTGCAAGCGGCGGAGTTAAAGATCAATCGCGTTTTAGCAGTAAAGAAAAAACGATTGAGGCATTGATTAACAATAACGGAACACTTGACCCAAAACGCCTTAAATATGAAATTGATTTGTCAGATATCGAACACCGGGATTTTACACGTAAAATTTGGAGTGCAAATGATGGTGGCTTTATTGGACATAAAAATAGAACTGATATACGTTATGTAACCGTAACAACAACTTATGATGTTCCGTTCTCCATGTATATCACAAAACAAGTAATGGGTGAGACACTTCGTCTAACAGAAACGTACAATGGTTTAATGTACTTAGGAGGCGATGGTGATGCGAATGTCAAAGTTGGTCAATAAATCAAAAAAAGAAAAAGGTCAGGCAATGGTAGAATTTGCGATTGTGCTACCCCTTTTTCTATTGATTGTATGTTTTCTCATTGATGTGAGTTGGGTGGTCTATAATAAAGTTCAGTTTGACTATTCTTTACGTAAAATGGCAATCCAACTTGATCTAGGGCCACAACAAAAACATGCCCTACACACCAATCAAAGCTACATTGTAGATGGCGGATGGGCTAATACCCATATTCGCGATATGTATGAAAAAAATGTAGAAGAAACCGGTGCACCGATTGATGTAAGTCGTGTATCGATTACAAATAGCCGAATCGCTGTACTAGCAGGTAAGCGAGAGTTTAACTATGGCGTACCTGATGGAACGGATAAAGATCGTGCTAACAGTAAGTTTAAAACAACAACAATGGAAATTGCTTCGGATGTAACCTACAAAGTCTACCCGATTACCCCTTTCTCGAAACCATTCCTTAAGGATGGTGTGGAATTAAAAAACAATCTTTATAAAATTAGAAGAATTGAGTTAGTAGGGGGCAAGAATCAACAATGGTAAATTTTAAAAATGAAGAAGACGGAAATATTTTGATTATGTTTGCGTTTATTCTTATGTTTCTACTAGGTTTTGTTGCTTTATCAACTGATGTTGTTTTAGCAATGAATAAGAAAGATAAACTCACTGAAGTTGCTTATTTAGTGCGTGAAGCACGTTTGGATATTACTGAAGAGATGATTCACTCACAACAAGGACAGCAAATTGCATTGGATAATGCACATGAAATTTTAAAAAGAAATGGAATCGATCCAAGTCAACTTGAATTGGTTTGGAATGAACAGCGCGGAATGTCGCCGAATGGTAACTATATGATTAGTCTTACAGGGACCATCATTCTCCGAGATGTTTATAAAACAACCACATTAAAAGCACTTGGTATTGATGAATTCCCAATTAAAGTTGAATTACCGGTATGGCAAAACTTTACGGATCAACAACCGATTTGGGATGGACGTACCCCCACCATTAATGGTGTCTATTAAGATTAAGAAAGAGGAATTACTTTGGATAAGAATAAATTAATTTCTGTAGTTGTCGCTGCAGGTGTGTTTCTTTTAGCGTTAATGAACCCAATCCAAGGTTTAAAAAAAGAAATACCTAAAAAAGATTTAACGCAAGTTGTTGTAGCGATTAAACCCCTTACAGCACAAACACGTATTACTCAAGATATGGTAGAAGTGAAAAGCGTTCATAAAGATGCTGCACCTGAAGGTGCTTTTGCTGATGCCGAACGAGTTGTAGGGAAAGTTACAACTACAAAAATGTCTGTTGGTGATATGTTCACAGGAGAAAAAGTTGAAGTAGTTGGCCAAGGGGCAACAGGTCTTAGCACAGTATTAACGGATAATATGCGTGCTTATACCGTTAAACTTGAAGGACAATACGGGATGCAAGGACTTATTCGTGTTGGAAACAAAATTGATATTATTACAGTGCTGGACAGTGATTTGCCTGAAGATACACTTCAAAAATATGATTATTTGAAGAAAAACTATCCTCAACTTTATGCAGGTTCGGTGGAAACTGCTGTTGATGGTAAAGAACGTATTCCAGTATTGGGACTTAAAGAAAAGAAAGCAGTTCTCCTTTTACAAAATAAAGAAGTCCTTGCAATCGATCAAGAAACACTTCCCGATGATAAAAAAGTAGCAGATAAAATGTATACGACGGTAACCCTTGCGGTTTCAGCAGAAGATGCATTAAAACTGGCTGTTTCTGAATCGGTAGGGACAAACCGTGCAATTTTACGAAGTCACGATCACGATAAGGTTGATAAAGTACCCGGTGTTATTACTGGCGATTTATTAAAATAGAGAAGGAGAATTAGATGGAGTTAAAAGTTTTAGTATTTGCTGAAGATAGTGTCGCACAACGACTCTTTCCAATGCTACAAGATGATGAAATCCGCGTCGTTGGTAAATCAAACGATGAGAACAAAGTCTTAGACGATATTTCAAAAACAAAACCTGATATTGTCCTAATTTATTCTTCTCACGAAAGTATTTTACAACGCGTTTGTCAACAAATATATTTATTACGTCCTAAGTCAGTACCTGTAGTCTTGACGCAAGAATACACAAGTGAAACGATGCAAAAAGTTATGCAGACTGGTGTGCATTATATTTTACCGATGCAAATTGATCGTTCGACTTTAGTACAACAATTAAAGGGGATTCACAGTAATGAATCTTCTCGATTAATCGCTTTAGAAAACAGTTCTACAAATAACTGGAAATCTAAAGTTATTACTGTTTTTAGTTCAAAAGGTGGTGTTGGTCGAACAACCGTAGCCATGAACTTAGCGGTTAAGCTGGCTCAGAAAAAGCTTAAAGTTGCGATTCTTGATTTTGATCTTGAGTTTGGTGAAGTGGCTACCGCCATGCGCATTGAAACGAAAGATACCTTGGCAGAGTTATTACAAGAACAAGCCAGTCCTAACGTCGATACAATACGTAAATATATGGCTGTTCACCCATCAGGGGTTAACGTGCTCGCAGCACCAAATAGTCCAGAATTTGCGGATAACATTTCAGTTTCGCAAATCGAAAAAATTGTATCGTCATTGCGGTCATACTATGACTACTTAATTATTGATACAAGCATGGGATTTAATAATATTAACTTGTCATGTTTTGATTTATCTTCGTCAATTATTTATGTAACAGGTATGGATATTCCAACTTTACGTCGAACTAAAAAAGGATTATCAATTGTTACTTCACTTGCAGGTAATGAAAAAATTAAATTGGTCGTCGCAAAAGAAGAACCGGGTCGCGTTAAACCGAAAGATGTTTCCCGCGTACTTGAATTTCCATTATGGCATACGGTACCGTATGATTTAAAATCATCGATAGATGCTTTAAATCAAGGGAAACCAATTGCAATTGATTCACCATTATCTGGAGTCGCAAAAGCTTACCAAATTATGGCTGATGAAATTGATCAATCGGATTCTCCTGATGAACAAGAAGCAGGGCCAGCTGGACTGCTTGCGAAATTCTTACCAAAACCTAAAGAAAAACCTGCCAAATCAAAAAAAGGTAAACGAAAAAAAGGTGGTAAATAATGAAATTATCAGAACGCTTAGAACGTGCTAAAGCAACTGAAGGTGGCGCTTCCGGTGATGGACTAGCGTTTATGCCTGGGGTCTTTGAGGTTGATGCAGAACCTCAAATAGACCAGTTTAAAGATTTAAAAGCCGTAATCCACCGTGAAACTATTGATGCGTATAATACACGTATTCAAGATAATCACGGAGATAAAGAAGGCATTGATGTTCGCGAAATTATTACGGAGTGCTTGACACAACGTGCAGAGGCAATGACCAAAGCAAAACGCGAACAATTAATTCAAGAAATTTTTGATGATGTTACGGGATTAGGACCTCTTGAAGTTTTAATCCGCGATGAAGACATTTCAGAAATTATGGTTAACGGTCCCAATACCATTTATATCGAACGTAAAGGTCGTCTCGAATTGTCAAATGTATTTTTTAGAGATGATGCTCACGTTGCGCAAATCATTAACCGTATTGTTTCGCCTTTAGGTCGTCGATGCGACGAAGCAAACCCTATGGTTGATGCGCGTCTACCAGATGGTTCACGTGTAAATGCGATTGTGCCGCCGGTAGCGTTAAGTGGTCCGACCATTACGATTCGTAAGTTTAATTCTACACCACTTCAAATTAGTGATTTAATTGGCTTTAACTCCATTTCGTTTGGAATGGCTGCATTCTTAGAAGCTTGTGTTAAAGGCCGATGTAATGTTGTGGTTTCTGGGGGTACTGGTTCAGGGAAAACAACATTGCTTAACGTACTCTCAAGTTTTATTCCTGAAACTGAACGTATTGTAACCATTGAAGATGCGGCTGAAATTCAGCTGATGCAAAATCATGTTATTACACTTGAAGCCCGTCCAGCAAACGTTGAAGGTAAAGGTGCCGTAACCATTCGGGATATGGTAAAGAACTCCCTTCGTATGCGTCCAGACCGTATTATTATCGGTGAGGTTCGTTCGGGAGAGGCATTAGACATGTTACAAGCGATGAATACTGGTCATGATGGCTCCTTAGCTACAGGTCACGCGAATACACCACGTGATATGGTTTCTCGTCTTGAAACGATGGTTATGATGTCAGGAATGGATTTACCGATTAAAGCGATTCGTGAACAAATCGCATCTGCTATTAATATTATTGTTCAACAAACACGACTCCGTGATGGTTCACGTAAGGTTGTTGCGATTACAGAAGTAACGGGAATGGAAGGGGAAATTGTAACCCTTCAAGATATCTTTGTCTTTAAACAAGAAGGCTACGATGCAGCTGGAAAAGTTAAAGGGAAGTTTATGGCAACCGGAATCCGTCCATATATCATTGATACATTAGAAGCGAATGGTATCCTTGTGAAAGATGAGTGGTTCCAAAAATAATGTGGGTAATCATGGCTGCGTGCCTCAGTTACATCACACTCGTTGTTTTGCAATTTGTCTTGAATTTGATTTACCATCGCTTCATTATGTTGAAAGACCGTTTAGATTTAATTGAGAAACAAAGTTTATACGGTTATTCAAAAAAATCAAAAAAAGATCAAAAGAAAGAAAAACAATCCATCAGTATTGAAGTTCCAGAAAAACTAAAAGAAAACCTTTTAATGGCTGGAATCAACTTAAGACCGGATGAATTTCTAAAAATGTGGTTGGGTTTGTCGGCATTTGCCGTCGTAATTTGTGTTGCATTGGATAAAGGACTTATTGTTACACTCTTTGCCTTTGCTGCTGCGCTGATTGGTCCACCCATGTATATTAAAATTAAACGCAAACAGCGTATCGGTAAGTTCAGCCAACAATTAGGGGATGCATTATTAATCTTATCGAATAGTTTACGTGCTGGATTTACATTTGAACAAGCGCTAGCAAGTATTGCTAAAGATTTGCCTGATCCAATTGGACCTGAGTTTCTTAAAGTGTGTCGAGAAGTTGAGTTAGGTGAAAACATTGAAAAATCACTTGCTGCTGTATCCACACGCATGGAATCTGAAGAAATGAAATTAATGAATACTGCTGTAAGTATTCAAAGACAAGTAGGGGGGAACCTCGCTGATGTTCTTGATAATATCGGTGAGGCAATCCGTGAACGGATTACAATTCAAAAAAATATTAAAGCATTAACGGCCCAAGGGGATGTATCCGCTAAAGTTATTGCCGGACTACCTATTGTTGTTCTTGTTTTAATTTCTATGGTTAATAAAGAGTATATGGAGCCTGTATTTACAACTCCATTCGGTTATGCATTGTTAGGGGTTAGTGCTACCCTTGAAATTATGGGCTACGCAATGATCAAAAAACTAACAAATATAGAGATGTAGGAGGAACTATGATTAAAGCAATTACAGGTGCAATCTTTGCCTATGTATTCGTCGATTTTGTAATGAGTGTTTTAACAGGTAAAACATTAGTTATTAAAAAACGATTGGATGAAACAAAGAATTCAAGCACACAAAAACATGGTTCGGATGACATTCTCGATAAAACGTTCCAAGAACGTTTTTTACAACCAATTGTTGATAAGTTGGTTCACGCCGTTTCAACAATGCTTCCTGTGAAGCCTGAGTCACAGCTTAAGCTTGCGGACCGTTTGCTTAAAGCAGGGATTACAACCAACCCGAAAGATTATCGTGCGATGAATGTTATTATCATTGTGGGGTTTGGATTGGTTGGGCTGTACTTTGCAATTTCATCCCATCAACGCGGTTTTACGCGTGCCATGTACATGATGATGGGGATGGCTGGTGGATACGTATATCGTCGTTATTCACTAGAGGGAAAGATAACAAAACGAAAAAAAGTTATCAAAGGACAATTACCCGAAGTTATGGATATCTTAAGTGTTTCGGTCGTAGCGGGTCTGAGTTTTGACCAAGCGCTAGGGCATGTTACAACCAAAGCAGAGGGCCCATTGATTGAAGAATTCCGAATCTGTCAACGAGAAATTATGTTGGGAAAACCTCGTAAAGAGGCTCTAAACAGACTATCGGAACGTACTGAAATTGAAGAAGTTAAATCGTTTACCAATGCGATCATTCAAGCAGATGAACTCGGTATTTCATTGCAAAATGTTTTAATGAGCCAATCTCAAATGATTCGTACGTATCATCGTCAAGATGTTGAAGAACGTGCAGCTAAAATTCCAGTTAAAATTCTGATTCCGATGGTACTCTTTATTTTCCCTGTTATTTTTATTATTCTGCTCGGTCCTGCCGTGCCGACAATCATCGAAGCATTAGGAGGCCGTTAATGATTAAGAACCTCGAAATTGCGTCAAATTTTGGAACTCGTTTTAAAGGTTTGATGCTTAGAAAAGAAATCAATGAAGATCAAGGAATGTTATTTCTTCATTGTGCACGTGTTCATACTTGTTTTATGAAGTTTGATATTTGTGTAATCTACCTTGATAAAGACTTTAATATAATTGACCATGAGATTATAAAACCTTGGCGTCTAGGTAGCAAAGTAAAAGGTGCGCGCCACTTAATAGAGGCATCACCTGCAATTGTTAGGTCACTAAGTGACATAACATTTAATGAATTAATTATGAAGGAGGGATAAGATGAACGATTTTTTTGATATGAGTTTCGGTGATGATTCAAAATCAAACGACTTCGCCATGCCAACATTTGATGTGTCAAATGATATTGATGATGACGATGACGATGAAATTGATGGATCATCCAATAAATTCAAAAAGACTCTCTTCGGGGGCTATACACGTGGTAGTGTTGAAGCATATGTAGAACAAATAGAACAAAACGTTTCACAAATGCAAGGGAACCTCGAATTTCAAATCAAAGAAATGTTGCTTGAAAAAGCATCACTTTCACAAGAGAATGCACTCTTAAAATCTCAATTTACAGATGCAGAATCAAAAATGATTGAAATCGAAGAAGAGTACAAGCGCATTAAAGGTTTAAATGAAGAATTGGCTGAAAATATTAAGCTTCAAGAGCAACAATTTTCAACAGAATTGAATCAATATAAAACCGTTAGTGGAGAGTTACAAGAAGAATTAGATAAAATTTCTTCTCATTATCAATCACTCCAAGAACAGTTAGAGCGTGCTCATGGTGAAGTATCCGTTTTAACGCAACAAGTGAAAGAAAATGAAGAAGAGAATGTTAAAGTTGAACAATATCTTGATCAGCTTGAAGCAAGCCTTCAAGAAAAGAATCGCGCACTGGAAGAAAGTGTTCGCCTCTTAAAAGAAAAAGAAATCGAACTTGAAACATCCAATGCAGAAGTATTCGCATTACGCGAACAAATGCTCGTTATGGAAACTAAACTTGCAGAGAAAGATTCAGAAATCGAACGTACAATGAAGATTTTAGAAGAGTATCAAGCTCAAGAAGAAAACTTTATGGCCTTAATTGACCAAAAAGAAGATATGATTCTTGAACGAAATACAGCACTTCAAGAAGCTGCGCGTATGGTTGAATCACTCGAAGCACAACGTGAAGCATTTGAATCACGCCTCATGGATCAACAAGGTACAATCGATGAACAACAAGAATCAATTGAGCATACACAATATGTTCTGGATGAAAAAGAAGAAGAGATTAAAACACTCGAAGCTAAAATTCAAGAACTAACTGATGCAGTTGAAGCCATGAACTCACAAGATGACTTAGCCGTAGAAACATTAACAAATGAAGTTGAATTCTTAACTAAGAAACTTGAACTCATGACATCTGAAAAAGATGAAACTGTAATGTTGTTGCAAGAAAAGATTCAAAATCTGTCACAACAACTTGAACAAGTTCAATTACAACCCAATATTATGCAACGTGTTGAAGATATCCGTACGCAATATGATCAATTAATCCAAAAGAAAGATATGATCATTAATCGTTTGGAAGCTGAAGTAAACAGTGCACCATCTTTTACATTTGATCAAGAACGCGCAATTCTAAAGCAAGAAATTGCCCAATTACAAGAAGAATTGAAGCAAGAAATGATCGATAAATATCAGGTTCGTAAAGGATTGAACGATGAGGTGCGTCGTCTTAAAGAACGATTAGATACACAAACGTTTCAAGGGCAACCCAGACAAGACTTTGAACGCATTATCGACGAAAAAGACACACAAATCAATCAACTCTTTCAGAAACTACAAAATATGCAAAAAGAAATGGAAGCACTAATGGGACGTGTAAACTTTACAAATCCTGTTCATATGCCGACATCTGAGCAAGTTCAAGAACGAACACGTGTACAACACATGCACATTCAAGAACCAGTAGTTGAAACAGTTTCAAACTATGTACCAACGCCACAAATGGCTGAACCTACAGCACCTAAAAATGATTTTGAAGAAGAAATTGCTCGTATATACAAGCAAATCGAAGCTCAAAGAGAAACTTTAGATGCTTTTATGGATCATTATAAATACAATTCATAAAAAAACTTATATTAATGTGTAAAACCCCTTATCCGAAATGAAATGGATAAGGGGTTTTATTTTATAGATTGGTTTTTGGGTGTGTTATTTATTCAAGAAAGCGAAAGAACCTTTGAATGTTTAATGATGTATATTTTTTTATTATTAACTAAGGCGCTCATTATCTCATTCAAATCTTAAAACTATACTCCATTTCTTTATAAATATAAATTATAATGTCTACTTAGGAATATCATTGAGCAAATAATTCATATAAGAATTAATAATTAATATCGGAATGTATATAAGTAGAATAATAGTTGAAGATAATATGCTCGGAAGTTGATTGTTTCCATCAATAATGATGACGAGAAGAATAAATAAGAGAATAATAGCAGAAATAAAATTAAAGACTAATTTTCTTGAATTAATACCAAATGATAAAGTAGATAGTAATAATAAAAACACAAACGGCAATCTAATTATTGATAAAAGTGTAGTATCATCTGAATTTTCTACTCTTAACAGGTGGATAATATAGATTATCATAATGAATATTGGAATCATACTAACTATTTTAAAAAATAGTTTAATTTTAGAATATGTCATTAAAATGCCTCCTTATATACAAATAGTATAAATTATGATTATAATTTGATAGAATTATGCTTGTATCTGCCTTTAATTTATACCTATAAATTAAAATCTATAGCTCCAGGAGGGGTGCACAATTGTCGTACCTGTAATTTATACGTGTTAACATCTAGATATAAGGAGGGTTTAAGATGACATATTTATTACCTGAGGAAGTCCAAGGTTCTGCTAATAATATTCGTGTCATATTTGACGGAGGTGCTGAGAGTTATTCAGTCGCAATTGTGAACTGGAAAGGAAAAGATAACTATGCTGTTAGATGGAATGGAAAAGAAAACAAACCCCTAGGTTTCCCAGTATTTGGAAAAAATGCGCTTTGGTTTATCTTACCTAAAGAAATTGCTTTGGATGGAATTCAAGGGATAATTGGGGAAATTTATAAATGAAAAACGTGTAAACTACACTGTTTAATATTTTGGGGAGAGGATTGGCATGTTAAAATATTTAGCGATAAAAGATCAGAATAAGATAAATATCCTTATTCAATTGTTTGAGGAAGAAATAAAGTTTACAAGTATTGATAATTTGGGATATATTAACGTTCTTATTCGAGATCTTAATCAAGACCTAAATAAATTGTCTTCGGATTTAATAATACTAAAATCTGATGAATCATTTATCCTATCTAATATATCCTCGATACCAATAAGTTCAATTTCAGAACAACTGTTTATACTGTACTCTGAAAATGCTACTACGATTCAATTTATAAACACTATGATAACTACTTATATGGAACATCAAGAACTCGCTATTGATGTCCTTATCGAAAACTTAATGATGACCCGACAAAATGTTTACAAATTAGTTGCAAAAATAAATAAGACGCTTACTAAAGTTGATATAAAATTATTTACTCGAAATTCGAGAATATATATTGAGGGAAATCCTATAAACATAACCGCACAACTGTATCGTTACTATATTTTATATTATCGGTATGTAAACTGTGAATTCGATTATACTCTGTTTCAAAAATATATATTACTGGATAGTTCAAATTTTATTGCTACCGATAAGCAAGTCCCTTATTTACCCGGGATGAAATCTTTATTGAATCATTTCCCACTTCCTTTTAATAACGAGAATCTTACATTTATGACTTTCGTGGCCGAAATCGGGATAAAATCAGATATAAAGTCTCAATTTTGGAATCATTTAAACAATGAATACAGCGACAAAAATGAAGATTTACATCTGTTTCTAATCTATCTCGTAACAAACCTTCATGATCCTGATACTGACAGTCAAGGTTGGATTCTCTTTGATTTATATATCCTATATTTATTTAGTTTAAATATTTATTACTTAAATTTTAATAGTTATATAGAAGAAGTGATTATAAATAAAAAATTAGCACTTTTTGTGCAGGCCTATCCGTCCAGTAAGTCGAATCGATTAACATTCCAATCCAATGATACTTTTATAATTTTACTAGATTTAATTTATGGAATTTATCTAACAGAAAAGCAACAAAACCCTATAGTAATATATTTTGATATCTCTAAAGGTAAGATATTTAATAAGGCTGCAAAAGAATATATCCTCAAGATACTAGAGGGGTTTAAAGTTACCATCTCTAATGACCTTAAACAAGCAAATTTAATTGTTACGGATCGAATTGATTTAGATCAATCAACACGTAATGTACTTGATTTATCTCGATTCAATATTATCGATATCCTACCATTTCGAATTATGATTCTAATAAATACTGATTGATACGCTTCAACCGATTATTTTTAAACTCAACAACCAACTTTGTTGAGTTTTTTTTGATATTATCACATTTATAATTTTTTTTAAATAATACAAAAAATGTTATAACCGGGATATTTTATTCTAAGTATAATACTATCATTCCTCATAAATATTTACATTGAGGAATAAAAATATACTTAAACATGTGTATTTTTAGAAAGGGTATTATTATATGGTAAAGAAATTGATAAAGGTATTTCTTGTTTTTATGCTCTTAGTGACAACAAGTGTACGTTCCTTATCTGTAAGTGCCAGCAGTGATGCATTACAACTAGCTGTTAATTCAAATAGTGAATTAGTCGAAGCTGGTGATAATGCAGTATTTACATTAACACTAACGCATGCAATTACAAATAAAGAAGATATTCTAGAAAATGCGGTTTTAACTCTTGATCCTCAGGGGGTAGATATTCAAGAGCTCGAACAAATTGATTTAAATGAGATTAAAATACTAAATAGCGTACCAACTCTAGTGAACAATAAAATTGTATATAGACTTGGTAAAATTGATAAAGCCTTCGATGAAGTAATCACAATCAAAATTCCAACTCGGAATGGAGTGAGCAATGACGAGACGAGTTACTCCATTAATGCAACTTTTACAGCGACTAATTTAGCAGATTCTATTAAAACAAGTGCCACTCCAATTAAAGTAAATAGCACCGGTGTCATCGAAATTAGTACAACCTATATCAACGTTGAAGAATCTCCTACACAAGTAGCCGCACCTGGTGTCGGTGAGACGAGTTTATGGGAGTTTAATATAAATGCTCCGAAAATTAGTAGTGGAATTAAATACTTTGAAGAAAATTCAAAAATTATTGTAAATTATCATATTGAAGGTGAGGGAACCTACGATGGTGTTTTAGATGATACCGTTGCACCATCTAAAATTTCGGAAGACAAAAAGAGTTTAACTTGGGAGTTTGAAGTTCCTACAATAGAGGAACAAGAGCATTATATCGACAGCTTATTTAATGAAAGTTTTATCATTAAAATTAAAATAAATAATGATGCTGAACCTTTCAAAACTTTAAAAACTATAGCGACATTGGATGCTAAGTTTATTGGGGACGTGAATATGCATAAAGCGCATGAAGCAAGTGTAATGATTACACAACGACTTGGCACAGAGCCCCCACTGTTAAACGGGCAGGTCTGGCCAGCATATTTTTATGGACCCAAGGATGACGTTGGAGGTATTAGTACGGAACTAAAAGATGTTAATCCAACACTATACAACGACTCAATTATTGGATGGAGAATTCTGCATGGAGTAGGTCACGCGATGAATCCCTGGCCTCAAAACAATCCAAATAAGATGCAGTTATCAATTGAATTTGATGGTAATCAATCTTTATACCAATTTTATTCTTCCAAAGCATCATTTAGACCCGGAAAAGAGTTACCAACAGAATTAAGAGAACAACCAAAATATGCATTTAAAGTAGAGTATACCGATGGTGAAGTAGAAACAATTGTAGATGATGTTCAACCGGATACACATTATAAATTTGGAACCAATGCAATAAACTTAAAAAAAGAAATTAAAAGAGCTATTTTTGACTATTCATATATTCCAAGTGCAAATTATAACCCAGGTGTATATATTTGGACCAAACCAAACCCAGGCTATATAGGAGAAGTGGCATTAAAACCTTCTTTCTCTATTAATGGAAATGGTAATGGAGTAGGATTAGGAAATGTAAACTTTACATACGATGAGAATGGAGTTTGGGATAACGATAAAAATGATTGGTATACTCAAGATGAATCATACGTACGTATTATGGGTAAACGGTCAGCAAATATTGTAGAACATGAAGTTAATGAACTTAGAATTTTCTCACAAGATATCAAAGTTAATGATGATAATATGATGGTTGTAGGTGATAATACAGTTGAAATCAATCTAATAAATTCTCAAAAAGCAATAGCTCCAATAACTGGTGAGGTAGAAACATATGTAGTTTTACCCAGTCAAACAAAGTATCTTGAATCTTTACAAAACGACTATAAGTTTGAGATTGTAGATGAAAATTATCAAAATACGGATCGGCAATTAGTCAAAATTATGTTAGGGAATCAAACTCTATCAGTTGGAAAAAATATAACGATTAAATTTAAAATAGAAGCACTTAAAACATTGAAAAAAAATAATCGTTTTGAAATTAATACTTATCTGGGCGAAGCGGGACTCATAAATTTACCAGATTACAACACAGAAACGAATCTATATCCTACAATCGAAACGGATGATATAAACGATCTAAATCAAAATGATGTATTCGATGAAATTGTTTACCTTTCAGTCAAAAATTTTCAATCAATCGGTAATTATGGCATAGCTATCTCTACAGATTCCGGATTTTTAAGCACGAATGGGATGAATCTAGTAGAAGCAAAACCGGGCGATACCGTAGAGTATCAAATCGCATTGGATGAGTCTTCTGATTCTCGATTAGACAATGTAAAGATTATGGGGATTTTGCCAGTTGTTAATGACTATGGTTTGGTTACACTTAATGAGCGAAACTCTAAAATTCAATTGGGAATTCAGGAATCAATAAAACTTGATGAATCATTATCTGAATTATTTGATGTATATTACAGTGAAGAACAATTTATAGAAATTCAAGATGAACTTGATAAAGAAACAAATTATCCTGCTGATTTTAAAACTTTAGCTAATCATGAGAATGCCCAAGATCCACAATGGAAATCTGAATCGGAAATTGAATCGTGGGATAAAGTTCGTTCATTCAAAATTATTCAACGTCCTAATACGACTGTAAACCGAGAATATGTTAATTTTAGAGTTCCCATTATACTCGAACAAACGCTTAATCATAATTTAAGAAATGCAAATAGTCCTGCAAATAATCGTTCTGGATGGATGAATGTTGCATTAACAGCTAACGATTACATTCCAACTGAAAATCTTAAATCAGGAATTTATGTTAATGAAGAGTCTATCCAGCCTGATATTAAATACGGAAAAGTACTCATCCGTCATGTTGACGAATTTAATGAAGATATCGTTGAACCGATACAATTGACTGGTGAAGTTGGTCAAGCATATCAGACAGAATCCTTAAACGATGAATTATATGAAATTATAGAGACGCCTATTAATAGTCAAGGTGTTTTTAAAGAAGATGTCGAAGTTGTAATTTATAAATACATGAACACCCCACTCACTCAAAATAATGAGAACGAAGAAATTGTTAATCCAATAATTGATAACGAAAATGATAATGGTGTATTACCGTCTGCGGGTGTTGGTAATGAAGAATTAGGATTATTTATTCTTATAACCGGTGGCTTGGTCTTCATAATTTCAAAATTCAATAATAAAAACAAAGAGAACCAATAGTGTACCTAAAAGTTATATTAAATCAAGTAAGTAGAAACGAGGTGATATAGTGTTTGGCAACAACAATATTAATTTAGAAATAACACTCTTAATCATCTTGGCCACATGGGCGGGTGCTATATTAGTATCTTTATGGGATGAATAATGTTTGAAATCATGAATATATAATAAAAAGTCTCCATAGTGGAGACTTTTTAAAGTTCAAATAACAACTCAGTATAGGTTGGGAGAGGATAATGTTCCGTTGACATAATTCGTTCAAGTTGATCAGTAATCAAGCGAATATGGTCAAATTCTGGTCGGATTTGGTAATGCATTGCCTGTGCTTTATCGGATAATGATGTAATGTGTGTCACTGCTTCTATTTTTGCTTCAAGCGTACGAATTGCATCGTCCAAGGTATCCAATCCTTGCTCAAGCATTGATTGTTGCTGTTTGATGTATTTACTTTCGCTTTGCGATAAGGCTAGGTGATTGATTGCAGTTACGACAGAAGGCATGATGCTGCGTTTAATCATTTTAAGTAAGGTGTTTGCTTCAGTATTGATTGTTTTGATAAATCGAGTTTGAATAATCACGGTACGGGCTTGTAACTCTCGTTCACTCAAAACATCGGTTGTTTTAAATAGTGCAACGCTTTTGGGATACAACATAGAGGGGATTGAGTCTACAAAATGCTCTATATTGGGAAGTCCACGTCGTAGAGCCTCATCTTTCCAATTGTCGTGATACGAGTCACCGTCAAAAATAATTCGATGGTGAGCACGGATAATCCGTTGACAATGTCCAAGAGCATGCTCACGAATATCTTGGATGTATTTAAACTGTTCTAAGTCATCTGCGATTTTTTCTAAAGACTCAGCCATAATGGAACAGAGAACTGTGTTCACAAAAGCGCTGCAGATCGATGACCCAGACATTCTAAATTCAAATTTATTACCGGTAAATGCAAAGGGTGAAGTACGATTACGATCTGAATAATCCTTTGTTACTGCACTTAAAGTTGTAAGCGGCGTAAAGTATTGAACTTCTTTTTCAATATTTATTTTCTTAGAAGTTGCAAGTTGTTTAAAAATTTCTTCTAACACCGTTCCTACAAAGAGGGAAATGATCGCAGGAGGTGCTTCTGAGGCACCTAAGCGATGATCGTTGCCTGCTGAGGATGCCGCAAAGCGTAATAATTCCGCATGAGTATCTACCGCTTCTACGAGCGCACAGACAAATACGAGAAAACGAATATTTTCATGTGGACGTTCTCCAGGCTCAAACAAATTATGACCTGTGTTGGTGACTAAAGACCAATTATTATGTTTTCCAGACCCATTAATATTTTTAAATGGTTTTTCGTGAAGTAATGCTGCTAGATTGTGTTTCTTGGCAACCCGTTGCAAAGTCTCCATTACGATCATATTTTGATCAAGTGCAATATTCGCTTTATCAAAATGCGTTACAATTTCGAATTGAGCAGGTGCTACTTCATTATGTTCGACTTTACTATAAACTCCTAGCTTCCAGAGTTCTTCGTTAACATCTTCCATGTAATGAACGACATTTGAAGGAATATTACCATAGTAGTGTCCCACCAGGTCTTGTCCTTTAGGAGCATTTTCACCCAATAGCGTACGCCCGGTGAAAATTAAATCTTCGCGTTCTTTATAATATTTCTCATTTACAAGAAAATATTCTTGTTCAAGGCCGATCATCGCATCAACACTGGTTACGCTCTTATCACCAAGAAGGTTTACAATTCGCGTTGCTTGTTTGCTCAATGCTTCCATCGATTTTAAAAGTGGTGCTTTTTCATCAAGAGATTCACCGTGGTAAGAGATAAAAATTGATGGTATAAATAAAACATGACCGCGAATAAAAGCGGGAGAACTTACATCCCAGTAAGTATAGCCACGCGCTTCAAAGGTTTGTCTGAGACCGCCATTGGGAAAAGAGGAGCCATCCGTTTCTCCTTTTATCAGTGTTTTTCCGGAAAATCGTGTAATTGGCTTTCCATCACGGTCCGGTTCAATAAATGCATCGTGCTTTTCAGCACTGGATCCAGTCATCGGATGAAACCAATGAGAGTAGTGCGTTGCACCATGTTCCAATGCCCAAACTTTCATAGCATGTGCAATAGCCTCTGCGTTTGTAATATCCATTTTTTCTTTATATTGAATTGCATTGAGCCAACGCTCAAATACAGGACGTGGTAAATATTCACTCATTACATCTTTTGTAAAAAGTTTACACCCAAAATCATCATAAGGTTTATTCATACATAATCTCCTTTTTCTTGTAAAATATAGAATAAAATTAGCTAAAAGTAAAGAAAAATATGATATTCCTCATCAAATTCAAGAAATAAATTGAAATATCTTAAATAATTTCGAATTCATCGGTGATTATTAAAATTTAGAAGAAAAACAAACTAAAATTTAAGATCGGTTTTTATGTTAAAATATATATAAAGAAAGAGGTGTCTTATGGGACTTGATCAAATCATTATGCGTCTGTTTTTTGCTGCACTGTTTTCAGCCATTATTGGTTTAGAACGTGAATGGAATAACAGCACGGCGGGACTACGCACCCATACGTTGGTGGGAATCGGGGCTGCACTGATTGCCTTAATTCAAAGCGTTATTGTTAATGACGTGTATCAAATGGGGTTATTTCATCCAGAAATCGCAGGTACCGTTCGAACTGATCCAGCGCGGCTCATTAGTCAAGTTGTAAGTGGTATTGGTTTTTTAGGTGCAGGTACCATCATCGTAACCAAACGCAATGTTACTGGCTTGACAACTGCAGCTTCAATTTGGACAGTAGCCGCAATCGGAATAGCCTGCGGAATGGGTTATTACGAAATTGCAATTGTCGGATTCTTATTTGTAATCATTATCTTATATTTGCTAAAACGTTTTATTAATGTGATGGTTCCTTTGCATGTCGTTGTTAAGTATATAGGGGGACATGCCATTGCAAAAGAGATTACGGATCGGTTTGACGCACTTGGGCTTAGTTATGAACGGCTTGAGTTTCATACAGATGTATATGGCCAAGAGCGTATCCACGTCACGACTTTTGAAATCAAAGGAACCCATAAGGAGACCTTCGATCTTGTAGTAGAGTCGCTCTCTCAATGTAACTCTATTATGAGTGTTCAGACAACCAAAGCGTAAATGTCAATTTATTCATACAAAATGCTTCTCATTGTGTAATTCATGTGATAGAATTACGGAGAAATAGGAGAGATAAGTATGAATTATATCGAATTAATCGAAGTAGCGATGCGAAATTCAAGTCGTATGGAGCTATCTTCTGAGGCAAGCCTCAAAGGTGAGTGCACAGCCTTAGTCTCAGCATCTGGGACTATCTTTACAGGAGTTTCTATTCAAACAACAACCAATAATGGATGTTGTGCTGGCATGAGTGCCATTGCAGAAGCCCTAAAATCAGGCGAGAGTCATTTTACAAAAATGGTAACAGTTAATCATGAAGGAAACGTAATTGCCCCTTCGGCACAAGCACGTGAATTGCTTTATCAAATCAATCATGCAAATAAGAAGTGTGAAATCATGGTTACTCAAGATCATCTTGTAATTCTTGAACAACTCTTGCCCTATGCTTCAATTTAACACGGGAAACCGTGTTTTTGTTTGCTTATCCATGCGATAATGATAGAAAGAAAAGATACAAATTTATCAAATAAGTTGACCGTTGGTCAGTTTGGTGGTAAAGTAAACAACGGCTGGCACAATGACCGTTGGTCAGTTTTGTATCGGAGGAGGGAAATATGGTATCGAAACTTGAAAAAAACAAGTTACTGAAAGAGAATAAATTGTACAATGCAGCTTATGAGCTTTTTACAAGTCATGGTATTAACGAAACATCTATTAGTGATATTGCGAAACATGCAGGGGTTGGTAAGGGGACCTTTTACCTTTACTTCAAAGATAAGTACGACATCTTAGATCGCATTATTTTCAAAAAAAGTTCCGATGTTCTCGTTTATGCTGTCAATGAAACACATGTAAAAACTTTCGACCATTTTGAAGATGAAGTGATTTTTTTCATCAATGTAATCCTTGATTTTTTAGAACGGGATCGTTTGCTTTTAAAACTTATCCATAAGAATTTATCATGGGGTGTTCTAAAACGAGCAAAGGAAGATTATGAAGAAATCAATCTCATTTATCATATGTTTACAAAGGGATTGAAAGATCTTGGGATATCGAATGCTGAGATTGATCATACCATTTACATTATTATTGAGCTCACAGGTTCTGTTGCTTATAACACAATTATTCTCGAAGAACCTTCAAGTATCGAAACAATGAAACCCTTTCTCTTTGATACCATAAAACGTATTATTAGGAGATGATTTAGTGAAGAAAGGTTTTACACAAGCGTTTGGAGATGCTATCGCAAAACACCGCAAAACAATTTTAATTGTAGCGACATTGCTTTTGATTCCATCGCTTTACGGTGCTGTTTCAACGAAGATAAATTATGATATTCTTACTTATCTTCCAAAAGACTCAGAATCCGTTCAAGGTCAAGAAATATTAGACCGAGAATTTGGTGGTGCTTCTACAGGCATGTTGGTTATTGAAAATATGACTAACAAAGATGTAGTAAACACAAAGGAAAAGATTAAAACAGTTAAAGGAGTTGAAGATGTAATCTGGGTGGATGACCTTGTCGATACCTCAGTACCTTCAACCATGCTACCCGAAGATGTACAATCATTACTTTTTCGCGAAAACTCAACATTGCTTATTGTGAAATTTGATGAAGGAAACTCTTCACCCCTTACCCATGAAGCAATTGGTGAAATTCGTACAATGCTTGATGATCATTCATTCTTAAGTGGAATGTCCGCATTATTAAAGGATACTAAAGAGCTTGCTGATTCACAAACCCCAATTTATGTGGGACTTGCTGTATTGCTTGCAACCCTCGTATTAGCAATGACATTGGAATCGACAGTGATTCCGTTTATTATCCTCTTAAGTATCGGTTATGCAATTGCTTATAACTTTGGTACGAATTTAATTTTTGGCCAAATTTCTTATATAACAAAATCCTTGGCTGCTGTACTTCAGTTAGGTGTAACATTAGACTATTCAATTTTCTTATTACACCGCTATGAAGAAGAGCTGAGAAAGAATTCCGATAAGGAGCAAGCAATGGGATCTGCGATTGCTTCAACCGCTTCTTCAATTGTCGGAAGTTCATTAACTACTGTTGCTGGATTTTTAGCCATTGGAGCCATGAATTTAACAATAGGTAAAGATATTGGCTTTGTAATGGCAAAAGGTGTCATCTTGGGTGTTCTATCCGTTCTGACTGTCTTACCATCACTTATTCTTGTTTTTGATGGTCCCATTCACAAATGGCGTCATCGTACAATTTTACCTGAATTTGACCATTTATCGAAATTGGTTACGAAACATGCAAAAGTGTTTGTAGTCCTTGGAGTTCTTCTCTTTGTACCAGCCTATTATGGTCAAAATAACAACGATGTATATTACAACCTTGATGAATCGTTACCTAAAGATATGACATCAATGGTTGCCCTCACAAAGTTAAAAGATGATTACAACATGCAAACGACACACTTTGCAGTCGTTCCAAAAACAGTTCCAGACTTTGAAATCACCCGAATGATTTCAGAAATAGAGCAGTTAGATGGTATTGAAAATGTTATTTCTTATCAAAAATATGTTGGACCTACAATTCCTGAAGCATTCCTTCCTGAAAAAGTCGTTGATATTTTTGAAAAAGGGGACTACAAGCGTTTAATTATCAACTCTTCTTACAAATCCGCAACGGACGAAGAGAATCATCAAATTGAAGCAATTTCTTCAATTATGAAACAATATGATGAAGGTGCGTTATTAACCGGAGAAGGGGTCCTTACCAAAGATTTAATCGATATTGCGGATGAGGATTTTGCTCGAGTTAATACGCTAAGCTTTGCAGCGGTCTTTGTCATTATAGCCATTGTATTTATGTCCATATCCATACCGGTACTTCTCATTGCAGCAATCATGCTTGCTATATTTATTAACATGAGTGTTCCGTTCTTTACTGGCACACCCATTCCTTTTATTGCAGGAATCGTAATTGGATCCATTCAATTAGGTGCTACCGTTGATTATGCGATTCTTCTAACAACACGTTTTAAAGAAGAATGTGCAAATGGTATTGAAAAACATGAGGCAATGCAAATTGCAGTCAAGGAATCAGCGAAATCAATTACAACAAGTGGTCTTGCATTCTTTGGTTCAACCATCGGTGTTGCCGTAATTTCAGAAATGGAATTAGTATCAAGTCTCAGTGGCATGATTGCCCGTGGAGCATTAATTTCAACGCTTGTCATACTCTTTATTTTGCCAGGTATTCTCTTGGCTTGTGAAGGAATCATTAGTAAAACGACACGCGGATGGAATAAAAGTAATAAAGGAGATGTTATAAAGCATGAAAACTAAGAACTCAGTTCGCGCTTTAAGTGGCGCAGTTGCATTAAGTATGTTTGCGGTGATGCCCGTAAGCGCAAATGAAGTAATCAAAAAAGACGAAACAATCTACGTAAATCTTGACAGTAATGGGAATGTGGTTCATAAAGTTACAAGTGTCCACCTCCATTCTGATAAAGGATTGAAATCCATCCAAGATCAAAGCAATTTAAAGAATGTTGTGAATGTGAAAACTGATGAACAACCTTCCATTGCTGGTAATACTTTAATTTGGAATACAGATCAAAATGATGTTTATTATCAAGGTGATGTGGAACAAACACTTCCCATTGCAACAAATATTGTTTACACCTTGGACGGTAAAACCGTTAACCCTGCAGATATTGTCGGGAAAAGTGGTCGCTTGAAAATATCAATCGACATCAAAAATAACGATCCACGCACTATTAAATTGAAAAATGGCGGAAGCAAAAAAGGTTATGCACCTTATATGGTTGCTACTGTAATGAATTTACCAACAGATATCTTTGAAAACGTTACTGTGAATACAGGTAAATTAATTCAAGATGGTAGCAATCAAATTGCAACCTTTGCCGTTTTACCAGGAATGAAAGAAAATCTTGGGATTACAAAAGATCTCTTCGGACTCAATGATCACCTTGAAGTGACCGCTGACGTGCGAGATTTTGAAATGGGTCCCATCATGTTTACCGCAACATCCAACATTCCTAATCTTGATACATTAGAAAATGTAGATAGTGTTGAAGATCTTGCAAGTAGCATCGATAAACTTAAAGATGCTGCCAACCAACTTGCAGATGGTACAAAACAATTATCTGATGGATCAGAACAATTAAATAGTGGAATCAGCGACTATGTTAATGCAGTCGGAATGATTCATGATGGATCGAGCCAATTGGCAAATGGTTCAGGTGCGTTTTTTGATGGCTTATATCGCAGTTCAGTCGGTGCACAATCCCTTGCTGAAAATACAGGAATGTTTAGTGATAAAGCTTCTCAACTTGGAAATGGATATATGGCACTGAGCCAAGGTGTTTCTCAATTTGCTGACAAATCAGTTCAATTGAGTGAGGGATTCATACAGGCATCCAATGGTCTTAAACCCGTTAAAGGTTCCGTAGCACAACTTAAGGAAGGTATGTCCCAAATTGATGTGGGAACACAACAATTGACTGCCGGCAGTGCTCAAGTGGCAGCGGGTGTTTCCAGTGTAAATGATGCCAATAAGATGGGTCTCACGCAAACTACTCAAGCAACAGAGACAATCGCATCACTTAAAACACAAATTAAAGTTTTAGAAAAAGCCATTGCACTTATTCCAGATGAAGCAGATCGTATTCCCCTTGAACAAGAGTATGCTGAACTTGAAAAAACAGTCGAAGCATTAGAACAATCAAACGCTTCAGTAAATGCCATTTATACACAAGTTGACGGAAAACTGCCAGAACTGATGGCAGGATCACAAGCCGTTGATGCAGGTCTTAACACTGTGAATACAAATCAAAAAGCAGTATTAACTGGACTTGGTCAACTTGATAATGGATTGGAACAGTTTGAAAATGTTACCCTACTACTAAGTGAAAATTCACAAAAACTACAAGAAGGTGCCGTATTACTTGATACGAAGTCCAAAGAAGCATCTCACGGTAGTGAACTTTTAGTTGAGGGTTCTAATAAATTATCTGCTGGAGCAGGCCAATTGTCTGGTGGACTTAATGCCTTGTATGAGGGTTCAAGTACACTTCAAGACGGTATTTATGGATTAGCAGAGGGTTCACAACAGGTTCATCAAGCAGGGACACAACTTGAGTCTGGCTCCAAAAAACTCGTTGAAGGAACTTCCGAACTTAATCAAAAAGTAACGGAAGGTGTTGCTAAAGTATCCAGTCGTGATGACATTGATTTTAATGAATTTACACAAATTTTAGAGGTTAAAGATAGTTTGGTTGAAATTGCTGAATCAAATACAACAATCTCAGGTTTGAGTAAGGGAATGGAAGGTTCATCCAAGATGGTTATGCGAACAGAAGCAATTAAAAAAGAAAAAGAATCCAAAGCAATTGAAGAAACAGTTAAAGAACATAAAGGTTTCTTTGCATGGATTAAAGAAAAAATTTCTAAATAAAAAAACGACTTCGGTCGTTTTTTTATTTAGTCCTCAATCTCTACCAATTTTGCATAAATTGTTGTTATGATTGCGACAATAAATCCAGGCAGGATCCATGAAAATTGTAAATGATTTAAAGGTAAGACATTCACAAACCGGAAAATCATTGGATTAAAGCGGTTAATACTTGTCATAATACTAATAACTGAAACTACTAATGTTGTTGTTTTAAATGTTAACTGCGGAATATTTCCTACGAGTGTGAGTAGAATTAGCGTAATCGCAATAGGGTAAATCGCACTGAGTATTGGAGAACTGATGGATAAGATTTGATTCAATCCGAAGTTCCCAATGATAAGACTGATTAACGAGAGTACCATTACAAAGCCTTCATAACTTAAAAAACCTAAGAGCTCTGAAAAATACTTACTGCAGGATGTAATCAAACCAACACATGTTGTAAGACAAGCAAGGGTAAATATGATTCCAAGTACAACAACGCCAAAACGCCCATAAGCAAGTTGTGCAACACCTGATAACACTTCAGCGCCATTTGTTGCCTCTGGAATTACTGGTGCAACACGTGCTCCCACCATCGCTAAGAGAATATAGACAGAAAATAAAAGCATACCTGCAATTGCACCTACATGTAAGGTTGTTTTTTGAATAACTTTTTTATCGGCAATACCGAACCCTTTAATAATCATACTGATAACAAGTCCTACCGTTAAAGAACCGATAGCATCCATGGTCATGTAACCCTCTACAAAAGCCGCTGATGCTGGACGTGTTTGATACGGTTCAACCGGTGGAACGATATGCGAGGGTTGTTGGATAAATACAATGATCGCGGTAATAACTAATAAACTCAATAATATTGGTGAGAGTATTTTACCCATGCGGTCAACCAATTTGTTTGGTTTAAACGACAGCCAACATGCAACACCGAAGAAGATTAAAGTATAGATAAACATGCCAATACCAAGATGACTTGCACTTAAAGATGGTTTAATGGCGATCTCAAAAGGCATTGTTCCTGCCCGTGGAATTGCGAGACCCGGACCAATCGAAACATAAATAACAATGGTAAATGCTGTAGCAAAATAAGGGTGTACTTTAGAACCAATATTATAAAAACCATCCTCTTTCGCTACTGCACTAATACCTAAAACAGTAAGAAAAACAGCTGATAAAGAGAAAAAGAATATTGATATTGGTAAATTGAATCCAGATTGATAACCAATCATTGAGGGGAAAATTAGATTTCCAGCCCCAAAAAACATGGAAAAGACAGTAATGCCAAGAGAAAAAATCTCAAGACGGGATAATTTATGCATAATGAACTCCAATTTCTAGGACTTATAGTGTATAACGTAATTATGGATATTAAGTGAGAAGAAGCTAATTATCAAGAATATGATCAAAATTCTTTTCAAACAAAGTAATTTGATAATCAATTGTATTGTAATTAATCACCGGATTCGTTTTATTGAATTTTTGTTTTATTAAATTACTGAGTTGAATTAATTGATCATGATGGTCTGAGATCAATGCAGCCATTCGATCTTGTGGGATTAGGTGATCTTTTTTATAATTTTGCATACAAATAAGATTACCATGTGTGCGAGAGTGAAAGCGTACGGACTCATTTAAAGTTGTAAAGCGGACATCATCATGATCGGCTAAACGAAAGGATCTTAAGAATGTTCGAAAATAATTATCTTTATAAAATGTCCCATCTTTATTTAAGATGACATAGGTTCCTGTTTGCGTAAAAATCAGTTGGGATTCTAATTCATTATCACATTGATAAAAGCGGGTTTTCATCATAAAAGGATTCATCGAAGAATACATAAATAATCCGATGCAAACCGAAATTAAAATGAAGTAACTTATAATATTTTTTCTATTCATATACATCCCCCAAAAGAATACTATAATTAGGATTATACACTGTTTAGATGCTTTTGGAACACTATTTATCACAATTTAAACATTATTGTTTTTTTTGATATTTAGAGGGGATTGTATCTACACAAATCTTTCATTTTTTCTGCTCAACAACATGATAAAGTAATCTTAGAAAGAGGCGATTGTTTGAAACGAGTAAAAGTTATCATTAAAGCTATTTTGAGCATTTTCGGTATTCTGGTATTCTATATCATTATCGGCATGGTTACGACAAGTTTCCGAATGCCAACTATAAGTTCTGAAAACCTAAAGGGAATCCAAGAGATTGTCGATGGAAACAATCACTATCCGCATAGTGTGAAACTTATCGATGATCCTGAAGCCGCGCTTCAAGAACGCATTCATCTGATTGCTCAGTCAAAATCTTCTGTCAACATGGTTTACTATAAAGTAACAGGTGGGGATGCCGCTGATTTGATTTTTGCTGAACTTGTAGAAGCTGCTGAACGTGGTGTTACCATTAATATGATTCTTGACGATAAGGTTGGTGGGTACAATGGGTCAAACCAAGCTAACTTTGAGCTGCTTGCAAGTTATGACACTGTTAACCTCTATGGTTATAATCCAATTAACTTCTTAAAACCATCTTCTTGGAACTCCGTTTTTCATAATAAATTTATAAATGTCGATCATACAATGACAATTCTTGGTGGACGAAATATCGGCGATAATTATTATAATCCACAAGGATATACAGGTTCAATAACCCATGATTTGGATGTTATGGTTAAAAATGACACATACGTGAATAGCTTAAGTGAATCGACACAGAATGTTATGGATGAACTAATTACAGCTCCCTACGTTAATCAAAAAACAATGGGAAAACCAACCGATACTGCACGTAAACGTCTCAAAAATATAAGACAAGCTTATTTAGATTTAAATCCTCATGTCTATGATGTCGAACAGGAATTACCCGGAACCTATACTGAAGTAGACCATCTTCAACTTGTAAACCAACCATTTGTAAATACAGTAAAAGAACCTATTATCGGTACACTTTTACAACAATTAGCGCTCAATGCTCAAAATCGAATTGTTATTCAAACTCCGTATGCAACAGGAAATCAACATTTTTTAGATGCTTTCCAAAATGCACAAGAACGCAACGTTGAAGTAAGCTATGTTTCCAACTCCCTTTACAGTTCCCCAAACTATCCAGCATATTCCAATTATCACGCGCATCGAAAACAATTACTTGAGATAAATGTCCATATTTATGAGTATTTCAACCCAAATCGTGCTTCACTCCATGGTAAAGCCTATTTATTTGATTCAAATACTGTTGTTCTTGGATCGTTTAATCTAGATGACCGTAGCCTTTACCAAAATACAGAATCTGTTGTCTACATTCGAAGTGAAGCATTTAATCAAGTGGTGCAAACTTCAATCGAAGGAAAAGAGGATTTTTTAAAAACAGTTGATGAAAAGGGAACTCCAACAGATCCTTTAGTTCATCAAACTTTGAAGGTGCCCTTGTATAAAAAATGTTTGATGTGGATCATCTCGTTATTTTCTCGTAGCTTTCAACCACTCGTATAAAAATTAAGTGGATTTAAGTTTTTGTTAAGAATATGTTAAGAATTGTTGGTTACGATTAATGTGGTTAATCAGTAAATTGGGGGGCATGTATACCCGATACATGGTTTACTGATTGCATATTCATACTTCTCCTTGAATATGTTCGGACCTAAAAAAAACTGTGTTGCTTGAATTACCGTTGCAACACAGTTTTTTTATTTAAGTTCATCTAAAATCATTTTAAGGGCATGATTGGTAGCATTTTGTTGAATTTGTGATCGTTCATTGGCAAGACCGCGACCAAGTTTAAGTTCTCTTACATCGACACCGCTTGAGGTCGCAATACCGATATAAACAAGTCCAACCGGTTTCATATCCGTTCCTCCTGTAGGGCCTGCAATGCCTGTAATACCAATACCAATATCGGCTTGTGCCAAGGTGCGAACACCGATTGCCATCGCTGCAGCAACTTCTTCTGATACTGCACCCACCGTCGTAAAGAGATGAGAGGGAACGTCTAGAATTTTTATTTTCTGTTCGTTTGAATAAGTTGTTACTCCAAGCTCAAATACCTTTGAACTTCCAGAAACACCCGTAATGCGTGAGCTGACCATACCACCGGTACAACTTTCAGCTGTCGCAACAGTACATTTTTTTCGCTTGAGGGCATCAACCACAACCTGTTCAAGATTTTCTATATCAACTCCGTAGAGGTAGGGTTCAAATAATTGTTCAATATCTTTGATAACGGGCTTAATGAGAGCCTCTGCTTTTTCTGACGTCTCTGCAGTAGCGGTAATGCGAAGCATAACACTTCCTTGCATAGCGTAAGGAGCTATAGTTGGATTTTGATAATCAATCATCTTATCTTTAAGTAAAGCTTCGACTGCAGATTCACCAATCCCAAACAAATAGAGTTTATGAGAAATGAGTGCAATATCTGTTTTATTTAACAAATAATCATTGATAGAGGTTTCAAACATCATACGCATCTCACGTGGAGGACCTGGCAGAAGAATTATGGTTTTATCATCCATTTCAATACCAATCCCGGGTGCTGTACCGCAATGATTGTCAAAAACGATGGCATTGTTGGGTACCATTGCTTGTTTAATATTGTTTTCCGTCATCGGTTTACCGGTTGTTTTAAAATATGCCTCAATACGGTCCATAGACGGTTGATGTAGCTCAAGCGATAATCCAAGAGAATCGGCAATTATTTCTTTAGTTAAGTCATCATACGTTGGACCCAATCCACCCGTTAAAATAATTAAATCACTTCGAGTTAATGCACTGTTAAAAGATGCTTTAAGGCGCTCTGGATTATCTCCAATAACACTTTGATGATAACAAAAGATTCCGTTATGCGCTAATTGCTGAGCGATGTATGCCGCATTCGTATTTACGACATCACCTAATAATAATTCTGTTCCGACACAAATAATTTCTGCTTTCATAGTTTGTCTCCATTCTTCAATAATAATAACACTTTTTAGGTCATTTCACAGAATATTTATTGATGACATTGGGTAAATGATTGATTACGTTGACCGCAATCAAACGGTGATAACTTTATAATATTTAAGTAAGTAAAAGCCATCAGACATTCTGCGAAAGTATGTTAAACCTCATTCCTTGTGGTTTTGCACTTTTTACAGTTTGCGACAGTAATCATAGAGATGCTGTTTTGTTTACTGCTTTTTACTTTATAGTTCAATAAGAACGTTCGTGAAGAACGAAAGGAGTAATCTATGATCCATCACTGGAAAGATTCATTAGAGTGGTTAAAAGCGGGAAATCGTCGCTTTCTTGAACAAAAGGTAAAGAATGCACATCATTCTGAAAATGAACTTGAAGATATGGGTGCGGGTCAGAATCCATACGCAATTATTTTAAGCTGTTCCGATTCCCGAGTCTCACCCGATATTATATTTGATTGTAAATTAGGTGATTTATTTCTAATTCAAAATGCCGGTAATGTTTCCGATGCTTCAGTTTTGGGAAGCATTGAATATGCGGTTGAAAATCTAAAGACACCTTTGGTGGTTATTCTAGGACACAGTCAGTGTGGTGCGGTTACTGCTGCCTATGAGCACGCAGAACTAGAAGGTAATTTAAAGACTATCATTAATCGTATTGAAGCACATGTCATACCAGAAGGTGTTGATGCATCCGCTGCAAAACATGCGCAGTGTACTGCTCAACTTATTGAAGGAAATCCTTCAATTCAAGCGCATGATGTTAAAGTAATCAGTGCTTTTTACGATATCACATCTGGAAGTGTAACCTGGCTATAATATTAAATAAGACCCTTCAATGCTGATGAGGGGTCTTATTTATATCATAAAGCTACTATGTTATCAAAAATTTGGTATACTAGAGAAGCGATAAGTAATGACAAAACCAAGACGCAGCGTCTTGTTTTTATTGTTTATTTACAAAATTACTCTATAATAGGAGTTTGAATGAATTTAAAGGAGAATATCTGTGATTAGTACAAATAATTTATCATTAATGTTTGATGGCAAAGCCTTATTTGAAGAGGTGTCAATAACGTTTACAGAAGGAAATTGTTATGGTGTGATTGGTGCGAACGGGGCTGGTAAATCAACCTTTCTCAAACTGTTATCAGGAGAACTTGAACCCACAAGCGGTCATATTTCAATTCCATCCGGAAAAAGATTGTCATTTTTAAAACAAGATCACTTTGCTTTTGACGATTATACAGTGCTGGAAACTGTAATTATGGGAAATGAAAAGCTCTATGAAATTATGAAAGAAAAAGAAGTAATCTACGCTAAAGAAGATTTTTCAGAGGCTGATGGAATTCGTGCTGGTGAGTTGGAAGAACAATTTGCAGACATGGATGGCTGGAATGCTGAAGCGGAAGTCTTTACATTACTTAATGGGTTAGGTGTTGATCGTCAATACCATGAGTCGAAAATGGCCCAATTAACGGGTTCTGATAAAGTGAAAGTCTTACTCGCACAAGCAATTTTTGGTAATCCTGATATTCTTCTCTTGGATGAGCCGACCAACCACTTAGATCTCGAGGCCATCCAATGGCTTGAAGAATTTCTCATCAATTTTGAAAGTACCGTCATTCTTGTTTCCCATGACCGTCACTTTTTAAATAAAACATGTACTCATATTGCGGACATTGATTTTGGAAAGATTCAGCTATTTGTTGGAAACTATGATTTTTGGTATGAATCCAGTCAATTAATTCTTCGCCAAATGAAGGATGCTAATAAGAAAAAAGAAGAAAAAATTAAAGAATTACAAGACTTTATTGATCGATTTAGCGCTAATGCTTCCAAATCAAAGCAAGCGACTTCTCGAAAACAAGCACTATCTAAAATCAAACTTGATGAAATGGTTCCTTCTAAACGCCGCTATCCATTTATTGAATTTAAACCAAAGCGTAATCTTGGAAGTTCAGTTCTTGAAGTAGGTGACTTATCAAAATCGCTTGATGGAAAGAATTTATTCTCCAATTTAAGTTTTACGATTGGAAACGGAGAAAAAGTAGCCTTTGTAGGTGACCAAGAAATTGCGAAATCAGCTTTTTTCGATGTCATTACAGAACGTCTACAACCTGATGCAGGATTTATTCATTGGGGTTCAAGTGTTGATTATGGGTATTTTAATAAGAATTTTGATGAAGATTTTGAAACAGATGAACGTATTGTTGATTGGTTGATGGAATTTTCAGATGAAAAAGATGAAACCTATGTTCGGGGATTCCTTGGCCGTATGATTTTTGCTGGTGATGATGCTTTGAAAAAATTAAATGTCTTATCAGGTGGCGAAAAAGTCCGTTGTATGATGTCCAAAATGATGATTATGGGTAAAAATGTTCTAATTCTTGATGAACCAACGAACCATTTAGATATGGAATCCATAACAGCACTTAATAATGCGTTAATTAAATTCCCAGGTACAATTCTCATTGCATCACATGATCATCAAATTATTGATACAACCGCCACACGAATTATGGAATTTAAAGAAGATGGTACGTTAATCGATTACCTAGGGACGTATCAAGAATACTTAGATCGTAAATAAGAAGGGGAGGTTTTGATGCGCGTTTACCTGTATCCAATTCGCAGTGCATTAATTAGTTTTCCATTTATTGCATTGGCTTTATTGATGCCCTATTTGATTTATGATTATCATAAACATGGATCAATTTCAAAATGGCGAGCTTTTATAATCTATAGTTTTATCTTTTATCTTATATGTGCTTATTATTTAGTTATTTTACCCTTACCAGAACGTGAGAGCATTCACACTTCTTGGCGGGAGATGATGCAACTCAAGCCCTTTGCATTTGTTGGTGATTTCTTGCGAGAAACGTCGATGAATCTTCATAATCCACGGTCCATGCTTCGCGGATTGCGCGAAGGGGTCGTAACACAGCCGCTTTTCAACATTGTGATGACGATACCCTTTGGAATTTACTTGCGTTATTATTTTAATAAGAGTTTCAAGCAGACGTTGATTTTGAGTTTTTTATTATCACTCTTTTTCGAATTCACCCAATTGAGTGGTCTTTATGGCTATTATTCCGGCCCTTATCGATTGTTTGACGTTGATGACTTAATACTAAATACCTTGGGTGGACTTGTTGGTTATGGTGTTGCACCGGCAATGACTTACTTTTTCCCAACACGAGAGGTTCTCGACTTGCAATCGGCGAAAAAGTCTACAACCGTCACTTATTTACGTCGATTTGTTGCCTATATGATTGATATCACCATTTATAATTTCGCACTGTCTATCTTTATGATGGGGGCACAAGCGATATTACCTACATGGTCGAATCACACAACCTTTGTAATGGTGACAAATGTGATAGGATTTGCTTTTTTCTTTGCTATATGGCCTTGGTTTCACCAGGGATCAACACTTGGGATGTCTGTTGTTCGCATTCGTATCCAAGCAGAAGGGGATGCACTTCGATTTAAGCAACTTTTAATCCGCATGATCTTTATGTATTTCTTTATCGTTCGATTTGGAGATATAACATCAAGTTTACTTGAGACATTAACCCATTACAGCTCATCAGCGTATTTGGTGGGGACTATTGTATATTTACTAATTGTATTTAGCTACTGGGTATTTCTATTGTTCCATATTCTGTCAACCTTAATTCATAGGGACTATCGGTTGTTTTATGAACGTATTTCTAAAACATATATAGAAAATACCTATCAATTTGAAAACTTGAATGAATAATTTAATTTTACCTCTAAAGATTCTTTAGAGGTTTTTTGTAAAAAAAAGACACACGCTAAGAGTAAACTCTCAGAATGTGTCTTTTACACTATATATCAATTAAATGTATTCATCCGCTTTGACGGTGAACATAATTGCACCAGCCATTGGATCTTTTTTAATTGCTGCTTTGATGAGCTTGCATGCTTCATCTTTATCTTCCATATTGGTCTCAAAGTAAAGTTTAATGCCATCTTTCTTTACAAATGTGCATTTTGGATCTTCAAGTTCCTCAACAATTTTCTGGATTTGTTTTTGCATAATAGGGCTATTAATAATTATTGTATTCATCTTCATACCTCTTTCTACAAAATAATTTTATCAAATTATGCAACCGATTTCAACGGATTATACAATTATTGAAATATTATTACAATAATTGTCCCAAAAGGTTGAAATTTATTTTGAAATCGGTTACTATTCATATGTAAGCACTAACAAGTGCGAGAAAAGGAGTTAATATGGAGAAGTTAACACAATTTATTGAAGAGAAAATTGCCCCACCACTGATTAAATTTTCTCAACTAAAATATGTCCAAGTAATGCAACGTACTGGACTCGGAATCATGTCATTATTGGTAATTGNTTCTGTATTTTTACTTGTTGCGTCATTCCCTGTTAAAGCATGGACTGATTTCTTAGGGGATAAACGCTGGGTCATTGCAGCCGCATCGGGAGTTGGAACCGGCTTTATCGCACTCTACACAGTAATTACTACATCATATGGATTAGTAGAATTCTATAACAAACAACGAGGCGAAAATCACGATATTGTTCAACCGATGATTCTTGCTGTTGCATCATTCTTACTTTTAAATCCAGCACAAACTGTGACGACAATGGTCGATGGTGTTGAAGGTAAGTTTACCGGTGTTCCATCAACCTATATGGGAGCACTTGGTGTCTTTGCAGCACTGATTGTAGCAATTATTACAGTTGAAATTTACCGTTTCGTCGTTAATAAAAAACTTGTTATTAAAATGCCAGAAGGTGTTCCACCAATGGTATCACAATCATTTATTGCTTTAGTACCAAGTTTCTTTGTAATCTTATTCTGGTGGTTACTTGGACATGTATTCCAATTAAACATTCCGGAATTGATTGCAGGCGTCTTCAAACCTTTAGTTGCTGTTGGTGATTCACCTGTTGTTGTGATGATCGCAACATTGCTTAACCGTATTTTATGGGCTGTTGGTATTCACGGGTCAAACATTGTAAACTCAGTAGGTGGTACCTTCTGGGGTCAAATGTCTCAATTAAACTTAGCAGCTTTTGAAGCTACAGGAAGCCTTGTAAACTTACCTCATACATATACATCTGTATTTATGGATAACTATATTTGGACGGGATTATTCCCATTAGCATTATGCTTAATTATGTCCAAATCACCACGTTTAAGTGGACTAGGTAAATTAGCACTCGCTGCTTCACTCTTTAATATTGGTGAACCTTTAATCTTTGGTCTTCCAATAATGTTAAACCCACTCATGATGATTCCATTTATCTTGAGTTACCTTGTACTTGCGCTTGCAGCAATTATTCTTACTTCATTAGGTGTAATTCCTGTACCTGCATTGATGATTTCATGGATTACACCCGCACCAATTAAAACATACTTAGCAACAGCCGGAAGTATTCCCGCTACAATCTTTGTATTATTAGGTTGGGTATTTATGTTCCTTTGCTTCTACCCATTTGTTAAAGCAATGGAGAAAAATGATCTAGCAGAAATGGCTGCAGCTGAAAAAGCTGATCAAGCCTAGTTTATGTTAGGCATTTCAAGTTATTTTAAAGACCTAGATTATGCTTATTTAGAGGCAGCTTCTAAGATTGGAGCGAAGTATTTGTTTACTTCGCTTCATATCCCTGAAGAAGACTTATCGAAGCTAGATCAAGAGATGCCAAAATTTCTAAAAGAAGTCAAACGTCTAGGATTGGAATTAGTACCCGATATTTCACCCGCAACATTCGAAAAATTAGGTGTTGAAGCAAATGATTATCAGTCACTCAAAGAACTTGGATTTACATCCTTACGACTTGATTATGGTTTTGATGATTTTGAAATTGTTAAAACACTACTGAAAGATTTTGATTTGATGTTAAACGCGAGTGTTGTAAACGAACAATATATTCTTGATGCAAAAGCTGCAGGGGTGGATTTTGCTAATATTTCTGTTTTACACAATTTTTATCCTAAAACTGAAACTGGATTATCATTAGAATATTTTAAATCAATCAATGAAGTCTTTATTCGTCATGATATTCGTATTATGGCATTTATTCCAGGCGATGAACTGAAGCGATTCCCACTTTATGAAGGTTTACCAACTGTTGAAAAACACCGTCAATGTAATCCTTATGTTGCCGCAGTAGAATTGATCCATGATTGTGGTATCACAGATATTCTGATTGGTGACAGTAAAGCATATTTAGAGACGCTACATTATATTGAAGCGTATATGAAAGATTCAGTGATGCATATTCCAGCATTCTTTAATAAACAAGCAAGTGATATGTATGATCGTACGTTTGAAGTGAGAAAAGACTTATCAGAAAACGTAATTCGTATGTTAACACCTCGTATTCCGGAAATTCCAGTTTCTAATAATGGAGCTCGTGTTCGTGGTGCTATCACAATGGAAAATGCATTATCCGGTCGATATAGTGGTGAAATGCAAATTTGTAAGAAAGCATTTCCGATGGATGCAAGAACTAATGTACTTGGATTTATTCATCCTGATTACGTTGATTTAGTATATGCGATTGATCGTTACACGAAAATAAAATTTGTTAGAATAGACTAAGAAGGAGATACTCCTTCTTTTTTAAAATGATGCACCACATGTGCATTAAATTCAGAGAAAAGGAAGTACATTATGTTTTTAGAGAAATACGTTACAAAAATACAAGAAAGTCGTTCATTAAATTCGATTAAAGATGCAATTAATAAAATGGCTTATGTCAACATTGCATTGGCACTTTTTATTTTTGTTTTTTATCAGTTTGATCAAGCAGGCAAGATTCAGGAGGCGATGCGTACTCAAGCATTAATGATGTATCAATTGTACTGTATTATGTTAGCCGTATCTTTATCGTACCTGATCGCGAAAGCGGTGCTTAATGAGACAGTCGACGAGAGTTTTAGAATGAGTACCGTTTTCTTAGCATTGTTACCGGGAATTATTTTGATACCGAATGGTTTCGCTACTACATTTCCCATTATAACTATGCCTGTTGCCGTAATCTTAGCAATTTTTTTTAATAAACTTGACGCATTTAAAATTCAAAGAAAAAGGTTGCCACAAGCTGTCGTTGATTATTATAATCGTTTATGGCCAGTTTTTGTTATGATGGCGTTTATGTTTGTTTTTATTTTTATCTTTAATCGATCGTTTATTTACCTAGCAAATGGTATTATTATAGTAACCAATGCACTCAGTGGTATTGTTGCCATACTGATACTCATTGTAATCATTTGTATGTTCTGGGTTTTAGGGATTCATGGTGTCGGTGTCATTGGAACTCTAATGCGTCCTTTTTGGTTTCATATGATGATTGTTAATGGGTATATGATACTTGGCGGAGCGTTACCTGTTTATCTTGGAACTGAAACGTTCTTTGGTTGGTGTGTCTGGATTGGCGGTTCAGGGTGTACCCTTGGTCTTACAATCAACATGTTGATGGCGAAGAGTAACCACTTAAAACAATTAGGTAAGGATTGCGCTCCATCAAACATTTTCAATATTAACGAAAATATTATTTTTGGAACACCAATTGTTAATAATAAGTATTTTACCATTCCATTCTTTTTAGCTCCAATTTTAACAGGAATTGTTGCTTATAGTTCAATGAAATTAGGATATGTTTCAGTTCCTAGTATTGTCGCACCTTGGGTAATTCCAATGCCATTAGGACTTTTTATCTCAACACTCGGTGATTTCCGTTCACTGATTTTAGCGTTTGTTCTAATTGCAATAACAACACTTATTTATTACCCATTCTTTAAGATGTATGATCGGTCATTGGTTAAAGAAGAATTTGAACATTAGAATAATATAATAGGAGGAAATGTAATGAGTTGTATTTATAGGATTAAAGAAAACATGCACACATATACAGATACTGAAAAACGTATTGCAGAGTATATTCTTGAAAATAAGGATGATGTCGTTAATTTTTCTTCTCAACATTTTGCGAAGGAGATTAATTCTTCAGCTGCTGCGATTGTGCGTTTTTCCAAAAAAATTGGATATAACGGTTTTACGCACCTAAAAGTTGAACTTGCTCGCGATCATAGTGAGGAAGAACAATCCTTTGATAAACTAATCAAAGAAGAAGATACGATCGAAACAATGGTTCGTAAATCTCATTACAGCAATCACCGAACTTTTGATAACACTTATAAACTGTTAAATCTTGAAACATTAGATGCTGCAATTGAAGCAATTAGTTCCGCCCGTCGAATCTATTTATTAGGTATTGGTGGTTCAGGCATTGTATGTCAAGATTTGTATCATAAGTTTGTTCGTATTGATGCAGACGTTGTTTATTTTGATGATTTTCATTTAGAGATGTCTTCATTAACACACATCACAGAGAACGATGTGACCATTGCATTGTCTTATTCAGGGCATACCCGTGAAGTAATCATGGCTCAGAAACTTGCTCAAGAAAAAGGAGCAACAACAATTGCCATTACACAAGTGGGTCGCAATGAACTTGTAAAGTGTTCGGACTTTGTAATAAACATTCCTAAAGAAGAATCAGAAGTGCGTTTGGGTTCTATTGCCTCTCGTTTTTCAATGTTTGCAATTTCGGATTTATTATATCTCGGTGTTGCTAAAAATAACATTGAAGAAACAAGACGTAAGATTGTAAATACACGAGAAACAATCAAGTCAATTCGTAGTCTATAAAAATATTTCAAGATAAACTTAATTAGTTTGAAATATCATTTCAAAGAAGGTATAATAGAACTATAGTGAAATGAGGATATAGATATGAAAATCGATTTATCAAAAATTGGAACTGAACGTCAAAATTCCAATACAACGAATATCGACCGACTTGATACTGTTGAGATGGTGGCATTAATCAATGCTGAAGATCAACGCGTCATTGATGCTGTTGGCGAGCAAACACATGAAATCGCTGCAGCAATTGATGCAACATATGATGTTATTACGCACGGAGGTCGACTTGTTTACATTGGTGCGGGGACATCTGGACGCCTCGGAGTCTTGGATGCTTCAGAATGTTTACCTACTTTTGGTGTAGGGGAAGAAGCAGTTGTAGGTATTATTGCCGGAGGTGATACGGCGCTACGACACCCAGTCGAAGCAGCAGAAGATAATGATGAAATGGTTATTAAGGACTTGCAAGACATTCAATTTTGCGAGAAAGATATCCTATGTGCAATTGGTGCTTCGGGACGTACACCGTACTGTATTGGTGGTCTCAAGTATGCTAAAGAAATTGGTGCACAAACCATTTCCGTAGCTTGTGTTGCAAACAGCGAAATGGCGAAATATGCCGATCATCCAATTGAAACCGTTGTTGGCCAAGAAGTTATTACTGGATCTACTCGCATGAAATCTGGATCTGCAACGAAAATGGTTCTTAATATGATTTCAACGGGCGCAATGATTAAGTTAGGGAAAGTTTATGGAAATCTCATGGTTGATGTCAAAGCCACAAATGCCAAGTTAGTCGAACGTGCTCGTAATATTATTATGAATGCTACCGGTTGCGACTATAATCGCGCCGCTGATTTGCTTGAACTGAGCGATCAAAACGTCAAAGTTGCGATTGTTATGGAAATGTGTAATAGAGATTACAATGCGGCTCAAACACTTTTAGAAGAAAATCAAGGTCGTATTGCGCTCGCATTAGAAAATAAATAGAGGTCGTTATGGTCAAAAAATATGCAGTCGGACTGATGTCTGGTACATCTTTGGATGGGATCGATGCAGCTTTGGTAGAAATCGAAGGTTCGGGAGTGAAGACGAAATGTCGTTTACTCCATTTCAGTTCGATTGATATCCCTGTAGCAATGCGTCACCGCATTATTGAGGCATGCAATCCGCAAACTTCCCGTATCGATGAAATTTGTTCACTAAACTTTGAACTTGGAAAAAAATTCAGTGAAGCTGTTACGTACGTTCTCAAAGAAGCTCAATTTAAAGGTGCTTTAGATTTTGTAGCTTCACACGGACAAACGATTTATCATTTGCCCAATCCAGGTCAAAACCATGTAAAATCGACGCTCCAAATTGGCGATCCGTCTGCGATAGCATATGAACATCGTGTACCCGTAATATTTAATTTCAGAAATATGGATATCCTTGATGGCGGAGACGGTGCACCACTAGTTCCTTATCCTGAATTTATACTTTATCGCGAAGAATTTGAAACGGTTCTGCTTCAAAATATCGGTGGTATTGGTAACGTTACAGTCATACCACAACATGCTAATTTGGATGATGTTTTTGCATTTGATACAGGACCTGGCAACATGATGATGAATGCTGCCACTAAATATTTTTACAACGAGCTCTATGATAAAGATGGTAAGCATGCATCAAAAGGGTGTTTAATCGATCCATTATATCAATCCTTAATTGAGCATCCTTACCTTAAAATACTTCCACCCAAATCTACAGGCAGAGAAATGTTTGGTGAAGATGTCGTTCAAGATATATGTAACCAGTATCCATGTGCTGATGATGTGATTTATACACTCACTAAATTTACTGCTTATTCCATTACTCAAGCTTATAAAGAGTTTATAATGAACAAGCATACGATACATAAAGTAATTCTGGGCGGTGGTGGCGCCTATAATCCCGTTTTAATCCATGAAATTCGCCAGATCCTTCCCAAAACGATTACGGTCGTTACCCAAGAAGATCTCGGATTTTCCAGTGACGCAAAAGAGGCGATTGCATTTGCCATTCTTGGCAACGAAACCCTCGAAAGTAATCCAAGTAATGTTCCTTCATCAACTGGTTCACGCCACCAGATGATTCTCGGACAGATATGTCCCAATCCCTGGCCATCAAAAACAGAATCACATTGATTCTGTTTTTTTCTTTCTTAACAATTACTGAAGAGATACACCTCAATATTGAATCTAACAGTGCAAAATGATATAATTGACAAGGATAAATAGGTTATCTACTGTGTTTTTATATAAAATAATTCCATTGAATGATTATTTAAAGAACTCAATGGAATTTCTTACGAAAACACTTTATCTATAACGTATTTGATTACTAAAAATATAAAAAGTTTCTGTATGAAAACGAATTTGTGTTTTGCTTGTAGTAGTTAATAATTAGGAGAAAATATGAGTAAAAATCTAAAGTCATTATTAATTGTGGCTCTAAAGGGATTTATCTTTGTGTTTTTAGCAATGGTATTTTTCCACCTCTTTGGTAAAGAAAATATCGCGCTACAGAATTGGTCAAGAACTGCGGTAATTACAGGTTCCACGTTTGTCTTGATTGGGATTTTAATGTTAAAAGTTTATGGTCCGTTTGAAATTGGTGTAAAAAAAAGCAAGCCAATTATCTATAATTCAACCATCGCAATTATCCTTACTGATATTGCAACTTTTTTTCAATTAATGGTTATGAATACCAATCCCAATAATAACCATCAGTTTAAAATTGAACAAGTGGATCTTCTATTCTTTACAATCGTAATCCAGATTATCATTATTATCGTCTTTGCTTACTTAGGTAATTATATTTATTTTAAAATGTATAAACCTTCACGTACGATAATAGTCTATGATGAAAACAATAAAGAAAGTCTAGAAAAAGTAAATCACTATTTGAAACGTTTTAAGCTTCAGTATGATATTTTGGGATGTATCGCGATTGATGATTCCAATTTAGAAGCAATGCTTTATAATGTAGACTATGTTGTGATTCTAGAAACACCTGTACATCAGCGTAAATGGCTCGTTGATCAGTGTTATAAACATCGTCTTAACTTTATGTTTGCACCTGCGATTTCTGATATTGTTGAATTATCAGGATTTTCGACAATGGTTGATGATAAGACAATGGTCGAAGTTAATGTTCAGGGATTATCATTTGAGCAACGTGTTTTAAAACGATTGCTTGATATTTTTGTAGCTCTTGTCGGAGCTATTATTTCCTCGCCTATTTGGATTGTTTCGGCTATTGCAATTAAGCTAAACGATGGAGGAAGTATCCTTTTCAAACAAAAGCGCGCAACCATTGATGGTAAAATTTTTGATGTTTATAAATTTAGAACGATGAAGGAAAATGTTGATAATTATTCCGCTACAGAAGATGATGACCGCATTACCAAAGTAGGTAAGGTTCTTCGTAAAATTAGAATGGATGAGTTGCCACAATTGATCAATATCTTAAAAGGTGAAATGAGTATTGTAGGTCCACGACCTGAAATGCTCGAAAATGTCGATTCGTATCAAAAAGCATTACCTGAATTTGCCTATCGGTTAAAAGTAAAAGCAGGGTTAACAGGTCTTGCTCAGATTGAAGGGAAATATAATACATCTCCAAAAGACAAACTTCTGATGGATCTCATGTATATTGAAAACTATTCTATCTGGACAGATTTTAAATTAATTCTTCGTACAGTTGTAGTTATATTTAAAAAAGATAGCACTGAAGGATTTTAAAGCATCATAAGTCTTAAGGAGGGAATCTTTAAGGCTTATTATTTTATATCATTTTATTGGAGGTCATTATGTACTATTTCGCACTGCTTTTCCCGTTTATCGTTAATTTCATTCCGAAATTGACTAAAAAACAAAAGTTCTACTTGGCAACATTACCACTCTTTATTATTGTTATTTTTAGAGTAGGAGTAGGTACTGATTATTTTTCTTACGAATATCTTTATAATTTACAAAATGTAACAACATTTGGTAAAATGTTAGATCATCAAACCAATATTGAATTAGGTTTTAGATTTTTTATTTTTATTTTTAAATCTATTGGGTTACCATTCCAATTTTTCATTAGTTTCTTTGGTGTAATAACTCTTGGGTTTTTTATAAAATGGATTGATGAAACCTCAGATTCATCACTTATCTCATTAATTCTATTTATTGGAATGTTTTTCTTTGTATGGAATTTAAGTGCAATTCGTCAAGGTTTAGTAATGGCCGTTGCATCTTATTATTTCTTTAATCCACAAAAAAATCTATCTCGAAAACAATCACTACTATTAGTATTCGTTTTATGCCTATTCCACATTTCGGCAATTTTCTATCTTCCTATTGTTTTCGTTTCGAAAAATATTAAGTGGACAAAGAAATCACTATTCATCATTTTGGGAATTTCATTCTTGTTTGCATTTATACCTTGGCAACGTATCTTAGCAAACTTAACTTTCATTCCTGGGTATAATAAAATAACAAGTTATATTGATCCTCAAACCCACGTTTTAAACTTTGCGGGAATTGTCCGCATACTTTTTACCACCGTTATTATATATCACTATGAAGAAATTACAGATTCTGTGTTTAAAAAGTATATTGTTGATGCAACGCTTTTAGGGTTTGCATTATATTTTTGTCTTAAATTCTCTGAAATAATTGCTGGTCGTACCACAATTTACACATTTATTTTATGTGTTATTGTATTTAAGTACATCCTTGATTTCTACTTTTTAAAAGAATCAAAAGTTTTAAACGGATTTATTTATACAGGACTAATATGTTTTACAGGAATGTTTTTATATAAAGATATTAATGGATATATGCATCAATCTGGTTATGCTGGTAATGACTCGTTTTTGAAATTTAATTCAATTTTTAATCGACCTGATTACAATCTTTACAATAATCGATTCACATACCTTACAACTCGTCATAAAGACTGTAAAGTAGAACGTGATGCATTCCTTGAAATACAAGAAACATATCCCACAACTGATACTTATAATCCTGATTTAACGTATTATCCAATGTGGGATGAAGGTCAAAAAGCATATGGAATTTTAGGATCCGACCACTCATGGATCATTGAACCTTATTTTAAACGGAAACCAACTGTATATGGTTCATTAGTTGCATATAATAAAAATGATGAAATAAAGGATGTTTTTAAGCAGACACATTACCTTGATTTATCTGGCGAACCACTAACGGATACACGAATTCAAGACGCAATAAGACTCGAAGCTGAAAATCGGCAAGAAATTGCATTACAACCATTTGAAGTGAAATCTTATGCTATTGAAAATTTATCAGAAAACATTACTACTTTATTCCCATTTAAAGAAGAAATTGTTAAGGTGGATTACATCGAATTTGAAAAACCTTATGCTTATAAAATTTTCGATATAGAATACATAAATTATCACTATTTTGTCTATGTAAACGAGTCATTTGAACCAATCGTACCCGTTGTAAGTAATGAATTCTATCGTATTAGTCCCGAAGGTGTCATCACTGTAACGACATACTGTAATCAACGTTTATACAATAAAGATGGTTCTTTATTGTGGCAATATTAAGGAGGCTCTATGAAAATACTATATTTGAGTTCAACTAATTCTGGTATGCATCGACACAGTATTTACTTTGATTTATTGACAGAGTTTAAAAATAATGGGCATGATGTCACGATAGTCTATGCACGCGAAAAGCGCCTAAACCAAGCCACTGAATATTATGATCAATTTAGAATGCATTATTTAGGAGTTAAAACCGGTAATTTAACAAAAAACAGTAATCTGATCGATAAAGGAATTGCTACTTTACGCATTGATTCTCAATTCAAGCGTGCTATAAAGAAACATTTATCACACGAAACTTTTGATTTAGTGCTTTATTCTACACCACCAATAACGCTCTTAAAAACAGTGAAATATTTAAAGACTAAGAACCCTGATTCTGTTCTTTATTTAATGTTGAAGGACATTTTCCCTCAAAATGCAGTTGATTTGGGGTTCATGAAACAAAATGGACCGATTCATCGTTTTTTCTCATTTAAAGAGCGTAAATTGTATACGATGTTTGATGTAATTGGAACTATGTCACCGGCAAATTTAGAATATATGAAGAAACAACATCCTTCGACAACGAATAAACTTGAAATTCTTCCTAACGCGCTTGCTATCAATCCCGATAATACCCTAGAAGAGCCGGTTTCGATTCGTGAGACTTATTCAATTCGAGATGACCAAACAATTTTGCTATATGGCGGTAACTTAGGAGCACCACAAGCGATTCCATTTGTAATTGAATGCATCGATCGAATTAAAAATGATTCGCGAATTATCTTTCTAATCGCTGGATCTGGTGCGAAAGCAGACATGATTACTTCATTTATTCAAGAAAACAATATTTCGAATACACTTTTTCTAGGGCAACTTGAAAGTAAGGTATATAATAGTCTTGCAAGTCAGTGCGATATCGGTCTAATTTACTTAGATTATCGTTTTACCATACCCAATTATCCGCAGCGACTCTTAACATACTTGGAAGCCGCAAAGCCAATTGTTTGTGCGACGGATGTTGTTACAGACATTGGAAAGATTGCTGAGGCGAATAACTATGGTATGCGTGTTGAAAGCAATGATGTCGAAGCATGGTACCAAGCAGTTGATACCTTAGTATCAGATAGTGATTTACGGAAAAAAATGGGTGCAAATGGTCATCATTATTTAATGAATCATTATACTGTTGCACATGCATATAACATAATTATAAAACACATGGGAGCGTAAAATATGTTTAAAGATAAAGTATTACTCATTACAGGCGGAACAGGTTCATTTGGAAATGCTGTTGTGCGTCGTCTTCTAAAAGAAGAAATAAAAGAAATTCGAATTTTTTCACGAGATGAAAAGAAACAAGATGATATGCGAAAATTTTTCAATGATGATCGCTTAAAATTTTATATTGGTGATGTCCGCCAAAAAGAATCCTTAATACATGCAGTTCGTGGTGTTGATTATATTTTCCATGCTGCTGCATTAAAACAAGTTCCTTCTTGCGAGTTCTTCCCAATCGAAGCGGTAAAAACTAACGTGATTGGAACGGATAACGTCTTAGAAACTGCAATTGATTGTGGGGTTGAACGTGTTGTCTGTCTTTCAACTGATAAAGCCGCATACCCAATCAACGCGATGGGGATTTCAAAAGCAATGATGGAAAAGACCTTTGTAGCTAAAGCACGTATTGCCAAAGAAACGAATACGGTAATTTGTGGTACTCGTTATGGAAATGTTATGGCATCACGTGGATCAGTAATTCCATTGTTCTTAGAGCAAATTCGTAATGGTAAAGAACTAACCATCACAAATCCACATATGACACGATTCTTAATGAGTCTAGATGAGGCTGTCGAATTAGTACTGTTTGCTTTCGAAAACGGTGAACCAGGAGATTTATTTGTTCAAAAATCACCTGCGAGCACCATTGAAGATTTAACTCAAGCAATTGTAGAATTAACAGGTTATGAAAAAGGCACCCGCATTATTGGAACACGTCATGGTGAAAAACTTTACGAAACACTTCTTACAAAAGAAGAATTTGAAAAAGCTGAAGATTTAACGGATTACTATCGTGTTCCTATGGATCAACGTGATCTTAATTATGATAAATACTTTATGGAAGGTGAAGAAATCCATGAAGAACGAGAATATAACTCACACAATACTTATAGACTCAATGTAGAAGAAATCAAGGCTAAGTTAGTTAATCTTTATGAGATTAAAGATGAATTGAAGGATATGATGTAAATGAAAATTTTAATTACAGGTGCTTCAGGTTTTGTTGGGAAAAATTTAAGTGCAACATTAAAGTACTTAGGTCATACGATACTATCGTTTGATCGCGACAACACAATCGAAGATTTACATGAGTACTCACGTCAAGCTGAAGTCGTGATTCATTTAGCTGGAATTAATCGTCCCAAAAATCCCGAAGAATTTACAAAGGGGAATGTTGGGTTTACAGAAACCTTGTGCAATGCTTTAGCAATGCACCAAAATGATGCCCCCATCTTCGTATCATCAAGTATCCAAGCTACTCTTGACAATGAATATGGTAAAAGCAAACGTGAGGGTGAAACGGTTTTAATCAAACATATGGAAGCTACTGGTGCTAAAGTTTGGATTTACCGCTTTTCAAACTTATTTGGAAAATGGTCCCGTCCAAACTACAATTCAGTCATTGCAACATGGTGTCATGCTATAGCACGTAATGAACCGATTCAGATCAATGATCGTGCGATAACTCTTAATCTTATGTACATTGATGATGTTGTGCTTGAACTTGTTCGTGCAATTAATGGCACACCATCCATTGAAAATGGTATCTACTGTACGGTTCCTACATCTTACAATGTTACTTTAGGGGAGATTGCAGATTTACTTGAATCTTTCAAAACTTCACGCAGTACCTTATATGTACCTAATCTAAGTGATGGCTTCGAAAAAAAATTGTATAGTACTTATTTATCCTACTTACCCAAAGATAATTTTAATTATTTTCTTGATATGAAATGTGATGATCGAGGATCATTTACAGAATTTCTGAAATCACCCGAGCGAGGGCAGGTAAGTGTCAATATTTCCAAGCCAGGTATTACTAAAGGGAATCACTGGCACCATAGTAAAAATGAGAAATTTCTAGTAGTATCCGGAAGTGGCTGCATCCAGTTTAGAAATATTTTCGATTCAGAAATTATTGAATATCATGTATCCGGGGATAAACTTGAAGTCATTGATATCCCAACAGGATATACGCACAATATTATTAATACTGGTGAAACAGATCTTATTACTGTAATGTGGGTTAACGAACCGTTTAATCCCGATGAACCAGATACGCACTATTTGGAGGTTTAGATGAAAAAACTAAAAGTTATGACTGTAGTGGGTACGCGACCCGAAATTATACGCTTATCCGCTGTTATTAATCGACTTGAATCAAGCGAAGCAATTGAACACATTCTTGTTCATACAGGTCAAAATTATGACTATGAATTAAATGAAGTATTTTTTAATGATTTCAAACTTAAAAAGCCAGACTATTTCTTGAACACTGCGACAGGAAAACCAATTGGAACAATCGGTAATATCCTGATTAATATCGAACCAGTTCTCGAAGAAGTAAATCCAGATGCTTTTCTAGTATTAGGTGATACGAATAGTTGTCTATGTGCAATTGCTGCGAAACGTAAACATATTCCGATTTTTCATATGGAAGCCGGTAATCGTTGCTTTGATCAACGCGTTCCAGAAGAAACGAACCGAAAAATTGTCGATCACATTTCAGATATTAATTTAACGTACAGTGATATAGCACGTGAATACCTCCTTCGTGAAGGCTTATCTGCTGACCGTATCATCAAAACAGGGAGCCCAATGTACGAAGTCATTAATACACGTCGTGAGGATATCGCCGCAAGCACAATTCTTGAATCTTTGGATTTAACCAAAGGGCAATACTTTGTCGTTTCTGCGCATCGTGATGAAAACATTAATTCTGACAAAAACTTTTTAAATCTTGTTGAAAGTCTTAATGCTGTGGCAGAAAAATATCAAATGCCTGTTATTGTAAGCACGCATCCACGTACTAAAAATATGATTGATGCTAAAGGTGTTTCTTTCAATCCTCTGGTTAAGATTATGAAACCGATGGGTTTTAATGACTATGTTAAGCTACAGGTAGATTCAAAAGCGACACTCAGTGATAGTGGAACGATCAGTGAAGAATCATCAATTCTTGAATTCAAAGCCTTGAATCTTCGTGAAGCACACGAACGTCCTGAAGCCATGGAAGAAGCCTCAGTTATGATGGTTGGTCTTGAAAAAGAACGTATACTACAAGGACTTGAAGTTCTCGAAACACAAGAACCTTCAACATTGCGACACGTTGCTGATTACAGCATGCCTAATGTATCTGAGAAAGTTCTACGGATTATTATCTCTTATGTTGATTATATAAACCGTACTGTTTGGAGTAAATAATGAAAGTACTATTTGTTAACTCAGTATGTGATTACGGAAGTACTGGTAAAATTGTACGTGATTTAGCGAATGGTCTCAAAAAGCAAGGTCACGATGTTTTGATATGTTATGGTCGTCATCAGGCAAAAGATGATATCGATACTTTTTATATCGGCGATAAAGTCGCAACGTATAATCATGTATTGATGACACGGCTTTTCAACCGTCATGGCTTGCATTCAAATCGTGCCACTCGAAAGCTAATTCAAAAAATCGAAACATATCAACCCGATATTATCCATTTGCATAATATCCATGGATACTATTTAAATGTCAAAATGCTATTTGATGCTTTAAAAAACTATGAGGGAAAAATATACTGGACATTCCATGATTGCTGGCCAATTAGTGGAAGCAGTGCCTATTTTGATTATAATGGATGCAAAAAATGGGATGATGGGTGTGTTGAATGTAATTCAACGCGAGATTACCCCGAGGCATTATTTATAAAGCGTCAAAAACAAAATTTCAATTGGAAAAAACAATCGTTCAGTGGTTTTACTAACCTAACTTTAATCACACCTTCTGCATGGCTAAAGGATTTATTGGCCCTAAGTTTTCTAGCGGGATATCCATGTGAAGTGATTCATAACGGAATTAATACGCAATTATTTAAGCCAACAGAAGATGCAAAGCTTACTGAAAAATATCAAAATAAACGAGTTTTACTTGGTGTTGCAAGTATTTGGGAGCAACGAAAAGGTTTGGAAGACTTTATTAAATTGAACGCGATGATCATTGACGAAGAAAAGATTGTACTTATTGGTTTGAGTGAAGAACAGCTTAAAACACTTCCCGCATCAATGGATGGTGTTTTAAGAACTGACAGTGCCGAACAACTTGCTGCTTATTATACCTTAGCACATCGCTTTTTAAACCCAACGTATGAAGATAATTATCCAACGACAAATGTCGAAGCATTGTGTTGCCACACTCCCATCATCGCTTATGATACCGGAGGAAACAAAGAAGTTGCCACAGAACCCTATATGACAATTGTTCCTAAAGGCGATGTGAACGCACTCTATCAAGCAATTAAATCCGACTCAGAAGTATGCTTTGATGATTTTGACCATTTAAAGTATGATTCCAGCTTGTTTGTAGAAAAAACACTTAAGTTATATCAAAAGTAATTGAAAAACCTCTGTTCAAATGTTAGAATTAGTATATAAAACTGAACAGGAGGTTTTTTTATGTTTTCAAAATTTTATATTCTTAGGTCTTTATTAGAACAAAAAATTTCATCACAACGGGAATTAAGTAAAGTTACAAATTTTTCATTAGGTAAAGTTAACACGTTATTGAATGATTGTATCAATCTTGGTTATGTAAATGAATTTACAATAACACAAAAAGGAATCGATTTTTTAGAAGATTACAAAGTTGATAATGCCATTATTATGGCCGCGGGATTTGGTTCACGATTTGTTCCTTATACATACGATACTCCAAAAGGGCTAATGGAAGTTCATGGTGAGCGCATGGTCGAGCGCCTTATCAAACAGCTTCAAGAAGCGGGAATTCAAACAATTTATGTTGCGGTAGGGTATCTTGAAGAAAAATTCGAGTATCTCGTTGATAAATTTGGTGTGGAACTTATTAGAAATCCGGATTTCAACCGATATAATAATATTTCAACCATATATCATGCACAAGATGTAATGCGGAATACGGTTATTATGCCCTCAGATATTTATATTACTCAAAATATCTTTCATAAGTACGAATTTAGATCATGGTATGCAACCACTCGATTTGAAGGTTACACCGATGAATGGACTGTTTCTACAGGTCAAAATCAGTTGATTACGGAAATTGAAATTGGTGGTACCGATGCTTTGGGCCTTTATGGACCAACATTTTTTGATGCCAAAACTTCTGAACAACTTATCGAAGCTGTAAATCAAGATATTAAAATTGCTGGAAAAGAACAATATTATTGGGAAAATTCTTGGTTAGATCGTTTGAATAAAATCCATATTCACTCTAATGAATTCGGACCGGATACGATTTATGAATTTGAGTGCATTGAAGAGTTACGCGTATTTGATACATCATACATCACCGAAACGAATAATGAAATGATTAAGATTATCTGTGAAGTATTTAATATATCATCTAATGAAATCACCGATATAAAATCTATGAAAAAAGGAATGACGAATGATTCATTCATCTTCACAGTAGATAAAAAAACCTACGTTTTTAGAGCTCCAGGTAAGGGTACTGACAAACTCATTAACCGACGTCAAGAAGCAGAGGTATATAAAGCAATTGCGCCTCTAAAATTGTCAGACAAAATTTACTATATCAATCCTGACAATGGATACAAAATATCACGATACTATGATAATTGTGAATCTATCGATGAACATGATATTCCAAAAGCATTCGAAATTCTAAGAAAACTCCACAATAGCAATATTAAAGTTGATCATTCATTTGATTTAGAGGAACGGATTAACCATTACATGCAGCTGTGTAAAGATTCAAACGCAATATTTTTTGATGATATTGTTGAGGTTCGAGCACTGATTGATCAAGAATTATCTTATCTCAAGTCACTATCGCGCCCTAAAGTCCTTTGTCATATTGATCCAGTAGAAGTTAATTTTGTAAAATTATATGATGGTTCTTTACGCCTTCTGGATTGGGAATACGCAGGGATGGCTGATCCTATTTTAGATATCGCTATGCATTCAATCTATTCAGGTCACCAAGAAACACGCATTCTAGAATTATTGGAATTATATTTACAACGAAAACCAACAGAACAAGAATGTAAGGTGCTCTTTATGTATGTGAGTCTATCCGGTTTCTTATGGGCACTCTGGTCCCAGTTTAAACAAGCGAGCGGGGAGTCTTTCGGAGCTTATGCCTTAGAACAATATCAATATGCACAAAAATACGCATATTTAGCATTATCAATGGAGGACTAGATGAACCAGTTACAACAAGAAGAATTAAATATTCTTATTGAATTCGATCGTATTTGTAAAAAACACGATATCATATACACACTCTCTTCTGGTACACTCTTAGGGGCAATTCGTCACCAAGGTTTTATTCCTTGGGACGATGATATTGATGTTAATATGTCACGCAGTGAGTTCAAACGGTTTGAGGCTGTTGTAAAAGATGAACTGAATTCAGATTTTTTTTATCAATCGTTTGAAACTGAAAAAGATCACTATCACGCATTTCCTAAAATTCGAAGTAATAAAATTGAACTAGTTGAAAAGTCTACAGATTATCTGAACATTAATCATGGTGTTTGGATTGATATTTTTCCTTATGATAATATCCCAGATGATTTAACACTACGTAACCAACAAAAGAAAAAAGTGGAACATTACAATAAACTTATCTCACTCTTTGTTTATACTTTTGTGACCGATGCAGATACTGGAAAAAAACGTGTCATCAAATCAATCTTTTATCAATTGAATCGTATTTTTTACCGTATTAATTTTTTATTGCCATCTTTGTACAAGAAGCGTCAAAAGTGGATTGAAAAATATAATGATCAGAATACTGAATACGCCAATATGTTGGTATTTAACTTCAATGATGATGTATATAAACAAACACTAATTCGTAATGCAATTTTGGATGATGTCACAACAGGTTCTTTCGAAGGACATGAGTTCTTAATTCCAAAAGCGTTCGATGAAATTTTAGAATCGAATTATGGTGATTACATGAAGCTACCTCAAGAATCTGAACAAGTTTCGAATCATGAAATTGTATTAAAGGTTGTGACAAATAATGAAAAATAAGGGTACCTTAACAGGTCTTTTCTCGGGCCTTTTCTGGGGGCTTGATACGGTTCTTATTGGTGTTGTGCTTGGCTCAAGCTTATTTCTAACTTTTGGGACTAAAGCACCGCTTATTTCCACATTTATTCATGATGGTGCTTCATTTATTTTCCTTTTTATTCTTGTTCAATTACAAGGACAGTTTAAACAATTAGGTAAAATTCTTTTTTCAAAATCAGGGTTGGTAATCGCTTTAGCAGCCTTACTTGGTGGACCAATAGGAATGGGTGCTTATATTCTTTCTATTAATCATCTTGGTCCTTCAATTTCAGCAAGTATATCAGCTGTATATCCTGTTTTTGGTGCTGTTTTAGGTTTTCTTGTTCTTAAAGATAAACCAAATAAACGAACAATTTTCGGACTTTTTGTTGCCATTACTGCAATTATCTTGATGGGTCTTACCGGTACATCGGGTGTATCAAATTTAAAATATGGTCTCATCTTTATCGCAGTATGTATCGTTGGATGGGGGAGTGAAGCGGTCATTATTAGTGCTGCACTCAAACAAGATGTGCCTTCACATATTGCGTTAACGATTCGTCAACTCGTATCCTTTTTAACTTATGGATTCGTTGTGATGCCTATAATTGGTGGTTATCACCAATTGAATGGAATACCAATGGGGCAACCTATATTTTGGCTCATTATTATTAGCGGAATTGTTGGATCCATCTCGTATTCTTTCTATTACCGATCCATTTCATTAATTGGTCCAAGTAAAGCAATGGGATTAAATATTAGTTATCCTGCATGGGCATTCTTTTTTCAGTTTTTAATTGACCAAACCTTTGATTTGAAAAACTTTATTCTCGTAATTTTTGTCATAATAGGGTCAATGTTATCTTCAGATAACCCAAAAGAACTTTTAGAACTCTTTAACCCCCGCAAAAAAAGTAAATAAATACTATCGATTGGTTTCTTTCACCAGAAAGGGACCAATTTTTTCTATATTAATATTTAAATAACATAATAACCTTTTAATATTGAACTATAAATGACCTGTATTCGCAATATTCTATCATATTTTAAAATGAATATGATAGAATATTAACGAGAGGTGACATATGAAAGCAATTATAACTGTAGTAGGAAAAGATAAGGTCGGAATTATTTCCGGTGTATGCAATTATTTATCAAATGCAACTATAAATGTGCTCGACATCAGTCAAACAATCGTCGATGCCTATTTTAATATGCTAATGATCGTGGACTTATCACAATGTGATTTACCCTTTGACGCATTAACGCACGGTCTTGATAACCTTGCGCAAGAATTAGGTGTAAATATTACGATGCAACGCGAGGATATCTTTACCTCGATGCATCGAATTTAGGAGGATTTATGCTTAATCATTTAGAAATTCAAGAAACTCAAGAAATGATTTCAAATCAAAACTTGGATGTAAGAACAATTACAATGGGAATTAGTCTACTAGACTGTGCTGATTCCGACCTAGACCGTTTTAATGAAAAAATCTATCAAAAAATTGTTACACATGCAAAAGATTTAGTAAAAGTGGGCGATGAGATAGCACATGAATTTGGAATCCCAGTCGTAAATAAACGCATTTCGATCACACCGATCGCCATTGCTGCATCAGGATGCAAAGCGACTTCATACGTATCAACCGCAAAAATACTTGATAAAGCAGCTAAAGAAGTTGGAGTTGACTTTATTGGTGGTTTTAGTGCTATCGTTCAAAAAGGTTGTACATATTCTGACCAAGTACTTATCGATAGTATTCCTGAAGCACTTGCTGTTACAGATCGCGTTTGCGCAAGTGTCAATATCGGAACGAGTCGAAATGGTATAAATATGGATGTTGTCAAACAGTTGGGGCAAACAGTTCTTGATTGTGCGCGTTTAACGGGAGACCGAGAGTCAATTGGTTGTGCGAAACTCGTTATTTTTTGTAACTCTGTGGAAGATAATCCTTTTATGGCAGGCGCATATCATGGGGTTGGTGAAGCAGATACGGTTATCAATGTTGGTGTAAGTGGTCCTGGTGTCGTAAAATGTGCACTCGAGTCCGTTCGTGGTCGTGATTTTGAGACATTGTGTGAAGAAATTAAGAAAACAGCATTTAAGATTACTCGAGTTGGGCAGTTAATCGCTCAAGAAGCTTCAAAAAGACTCGGATATCCTTTTGGGATCATTGATTTATCTCTTGCACCAACACCTGCAATCGGTGATAGTATTGGGGAAATATTCCAAGAAATGGGTCTTGAAGAACCTGGTGCACCCGGAACAACACTTGCACTTGCCTTATTGAATGATAATGTTAAAAAAGGTGGCGTAATGGCATCATCCTACGTTGGAGGACTGAGCGGTGCATTTATTCCTGTAAGTGAAGACCACGCAATGATAGCTGCAGTCGAAAAGGGAGCTTTAACCCTTGAAAAACTGGAAGCAATGACCTGTGTGTGCTCTGTAGGACTCGATATGGTGGCAATCCCAGGTGATACACCTGCATCGACCATTTCAGGTATCATCGGTGATGAAGCAGCTATTGGTATGGTTAATAACAAAACAACGGCTGTTCGTATTATTCCAGTTTATGGTAAAGGGGTAGGCGAAACAGTTGAATTTGGAGGTCTATTAGGTTATGCTCCTATAATGAAGGTTAATCCTTTTAGCTGTGAACGCTTTATAGATCGTGGTGGCCGTATTCCAGCACCAATACACAGTTTTAAAAATTAGTAGGAGTTTATAATGAATCAAAAATTAGATTTTATGTCTGTTAATAATATTGAATGTATTGAAGTTAAAGAAGATTATGCGAAGTGTATCGTTAATATTACGGATGCGTCGATGAATTACTATGGTTATGTGCATGGTGGTTTATACTTTAGCCTAGCGGATTCTACTGCTGGTTATACTGCAAGTAGTCGTGGCGATAACTATGTTACATTAAACGCTAATATAAACTATATGTCTGGTATTCAATCTGGAACGCTTACATGCATAGGAACTGTCCTAAGTCGAACTCGTAAAACCTGTGTTGTAGATATTAAAATATACGATGATGCAGAACGACTATGTGATAGTGGCACATTTACCATGTATCGCGTTAATTAAGGAGTCTATGATGAATGTTATCTTTCATTTGAATCAGTTAGAACGTTTTGATCACTGTTATGCAAATATCAAAAATTTGAGAACTGAATTTATTGGTATTGTGGAATTATTAATCAATGGTGATGCAATTCAATTACTCATACGTGATGATGTATCTAAAATAACCGACTTGTTGAATCACGGTACAAAAATAAGTGCATGTGCGAACTCATTACGTGCACATGGTATTGACAGCAGCATTTTACCGCAAGGCGTTGTGGTTGTCCCAACTGGTGTTTTTGAACTTATTAAAAAACAGAATGAAGGATTTTCTTACATTAAACCTTAATTTTTTAACGAAAATATAGAATAACCTAGAACATTACAGTTAAAACATAAAAAACTCAGAAGCTATATATTCTGAGTTTTTTATAATAATCTCCGTTACTTCGCATAATGTATATTATGTAAAATTCAACTTATTCAAATATAGGTTTAATTTGTTGCGTTCGTACATCAACATAACCTTTATCTGATATTTTAAGACTTGGTGATACAAGCAGTCCTAATACCGAGAAACTCATCAATTCATTTTCCGCCACATAACCTAAATCACTTAAATCCGTGCGAATTTGACTAACTTCTTCAGCAAGTGTTTCCATGCTATCAACTGATATAATTCCACCATAGGTCAATGGTACCCGATTTACTGTATGACTTATACTTGAAACGATACCGCCTTGCATCTCAATGACTTGATTTACAGCAGTTACAATTTCATCAATTGAAGTTCCCATTACGAGAATATTATGATGATCGTGTGTCCATGACGTTGCTACTGCGCCACATTTCGTAAATCCATTATCTACAAAGCCAACGGTGATCGGATCATTATGGCCATATCGCTCAATAACAGCTATCATTGATAATCCTACTTCTTCCCATTGTAAGACCCCTTCCCTTACTGGTACATCAATTATTTTTTCATCTGTAAAAGTATTGCTGATTTCACGATGCATGACACGTACTCGTTGGCGTTCACTGGTTAAACCAGAAATTTGAGAAGTGAAATCAGATTCTTTTACATAGTTTCGACAAATTGTGTTGTAAATATAAGATTTATTGAAGTTAAACTTTTCTTCAGGTAAAGAACTCACATTTCTTCCCTTTTTGTAGACCGAACTAATCTTAAAAGTATCCAATTCATCAAGAATGATAATATCAGCTATCTTTCCAGGTGATAAAACACCTCGATCAAACAAGTTCATGCGTTGTGCAGCAACATAAGTAGCCGCATAAATTGCATCTTCACAAGGCATACCACAGGCAATTGATCGTTTAATAACATGATTTAAATGTCCCTTATTCAAGAGATCATCCGGCATCACATCATCGGTAACAAGACAGAAACTACCGTGTAAATTATAATTACAAAGTGTAGCTATCGTTTCTCGATTAATTGATTTCTCTTGCATTTGAACTAAAATACCCAAGCGGGTTCGTTCTAAAATTGATTCTTTTGTTTGAAGTGTATGATCAGAGCCGATTCCTTCTTGAATGAAACGTGAAAGTTCTAACCCCGAAATCCGTGGTATATGACCTTCAATCGGAGCCCCTGGATTGCACTTTTTAAAAGTTTCAATAATACGACGAGTTAATGTTGATTCTTCTGCAATAACATCCTTAAAGTTCATGATTTCTCCTAAGGCAATCACTTTTGGATGTTTTGAAAGCTTAATAACTGTTTCTTCATTCACAAGACCACCAGTTGTTTCAAGATTTGGGTTGGTTGACGGAACAGAAGATGGTATTGCATAAAATATATCGAGGTTTGTTTTAAAATCCATAAAATCAACGAGTCCTTCATAACCAAATACATTACCGACTTCATGGGCATCTGCAACAACGGTTGTTGTTCCCATTGGAAGCACAGTTTTGGAAAACTCAACTGGATTTGTCATCGAACTTTCAATATGCATATGAATATCAATTAAGCCCGGCAAAATCCACTTCCCCTCTGCATTGACCTCATAATCCGCAATAATATCAGCCTCACCAATGTGGTAAATTATTGCATCTTTAATGTAGAGATCACCTTTCTCAAATCGACGCTGCGATGTGTTATATAGGTTTGCACCTGTAAATTTTGTAATCATTATTGATTCATCAATCGATTATAGCGGTCAATCCATTGAGGCATTAATGGGTTGATGATTTCGTAATTAAGCGTTTTAGCATGTTCCGCAATAATTCCATATGTTTTATTTTGCGCAACATCATCGGTTAATACTACATTTTTATTCACTGGAGCTTCATTTAGTGCACCCGCAGTTTTTTCTTGTAATTCTTGACTTAAACGCCAATCGACAAATTTGTATGCTAAATCTTTATTTTTGGAATTTTTATTGATTTCAATGGTATTAAAATTTGCATAAGTTCCGGTTGTTGGAAAAACAAGTTTTGCACTCGGAACTGATTTCTTGATGACATCAAATCCGAAATCCCCAACTACTGCGACATCAATTTCCCCCGTACTCATCATTACCGATAAGTCAGATGATTTTTTATAGGTTTTCTTAATATTTGGTTTTAGTGTTTCAAGACCTTTAAACGCTGCTTCCCCTTGGTCATTTACTAAATCTCCACCTACATAATCATTAGCCATTTGAACCATTGATGGTCCAAAGGTCGATGATATTTCTGGAATTGCAACTTTATCTTGTAGATCAGATCGCCATAAATCAGCCCAATTATTGATTGGTTCACTAACAGTCTCTTCATTGTACACAATACCAATACTGTTAATTGTGTAGGGAACGCCATAACCTCGACGCGTTACTTCTTGTGCTGCATCAATGAGGGCATCGAAATTTGAAAGTTTTGATGGGTCTAATTTTTCAAAAAGATCTGCTTGATAACCATCATCCGCTGCTTTTTGTGATAGTTCAATAACATCGATATTACTGTTATCACCACTGCTGAATTTTGAGTAGCGTTCAGATGTACTACCGCTATCCAATACGATTTTCAAATTATTTGCCTCTTCAAACGGTTTATAAACTTCCGTACGTAAGATGTCTTCACTTAATCCCCATGATGAAACAACGAGTTCTTTTGTTTCGTTATTGCTTGAACACCCTCCTAAAACTAAAAGTAAAACTAATAAATATATTGTTTTTTTCATCTTTTCCTCCTAGATAACAATAATGGCTTCAGGATCCAATCGAAATGGAACTGAAGATTTAAGTTCGAACTTATCTTTAACACATATCTTAAACTCACCGTAAGATGAGCTGATTCGATATTGATAACAACTTCCTAAATATGAGATTGTTTCGACTATCCCCTCAACTTCATTTATTCCGCGACCGATTTTAATATCCGTCGGACGAATACAGAAGGTTTCAAAATCACTTTGATCACATTCGGTAATCAATCCCCTTCCGTTATTCAGTGTAGCCATTGATGAAATAGACTTAATGTTCTCAAAACCAACAAATTCCGCAACGTACTGGGTTTTAGGTTTTGAATAAATAACTTCTGGGGTATCCAATTGCTCTATTTTTCCATGATTCATGATTGCGACACGATCACTGATTGCAAAGCATTCATCTTGATCATGTGTTACAAAAATTGTCGTTATTTTAAGTTCTTGTTGGATTCGGCGAATTTCTTCACGCATCTGTACTCTAAGTTGTGCATCAAGATTGCTTAAAGGTTCATCTAATAGAAGTAACTTTGGTTTAATGACTAATGCACGGGCCAAAGCAACACGTTGTTGTTGTCCACCGGAGAGTTGATTTGGAAAGCGGTCTAATAAAGCTTCTAGACCACAAGTTAGGGCCATTGCATCAACTTCTTTTTGAATGAGCTCAGTATCCATTTTTCGCTGTTTTAAGCCAAATGCTATATTTTCGCGAATATTTAAGTGTGGAAATAGCGCATAGCTTTGAAATACCATTCCAAAATCACGTTCATTCACCTTAACATCATTCATGATTGTATCCGCAACCTTGAATACACCCGATTTAATTGGATTAAATCCAGCAATTGTTCTTAGGGTTGTCGATTTACCACATCCTGAAGGACCTAAAAGCGACAACAACTCCCCTTCATGGATGGCTAAATCTAAATTATGTAAGATGTCATTCTTACCATCATATGAAACACTGATTTGATCTAAAACTGCAAAACTTATCATGATTTTGCTCCTCTTCTGCTAAAACCTTTGTCCATAACTACCATTAAGACGACTGTAAATATCATTAATATCACAGACAATGCACTCACTATAGGGTCAAAATTATACTCGATATGGTTCATCAGTGCTCCCGGTAACGTATTCATACCTGGTCCTTTAAGAAACATAGAAATCGGCAAATTATTAAATGAATTGATAAAACCCATAATGCTTGCAGATAGAATTGCGTCTTTGATATTTGGTAGTACAACTTTCATAAATCCTTCTAATGGCCCACAACCAAGTATTACTGAAGCTTCATGAATACACATATCAAAGTCATTGAGTGATGCACATATGATACGAATTGTGTAGGGAAATACGATAAGCATATGTCCTATAATTAGTGCGACATTGAGCGGCAATTTCATTCTAATTATGAGAAATTGGAATAGTGCATATGCCAGTACAATTGAAGGTATTAAGGATGGTGATAAGAATATTTCTTTAATCCGTTCACAGACCTTTCCATGGTTCACAACAAGTGCATATGATGCTGGAATAGCGATGATTAAACATAAAACTGTGGCACATACTGATATTTTTAAACTCAAACCAAAACTATCCATAAACACGCTTGATTGAAATACTTCGATAAACCATTTAAAGGTAAATCCTTGTATTGGAAACTCGATGATTGGTGCACTACCAAATGCTGTAACAGTAATTACAATAAGTGGTAAAGCAATAAATGTAAGCCCAAGATAAGCAAACACATTTAGCGTCTTATTATTCTTCATTGCTCAACCCTCTCTTATCTATAAGATGACTTAAAGAAGTCATGATTTTCATAATACCCGCAGATAAGACAATCATAATTAAAGCAAATACGCTTGCAGCATTCCAATTCATAAGTTCATTTGCTTGTTGATACAATAGTGTCGAAAGCATCATGTTTTTATTGCCTCCAAGTAATGAGGGAGTGACATAGGCACTAATTGTACCTGTAAAGACTAACACCGCTCCAAGAACGATTCCTGGAAATGCGAGGGGCAAGATAATTTCTTTAAATATTGATCGACTACTCGCTCCCAATGTTTGTGCAGCTTCAATCAGTTTCCCGTCAATTTGTGAAAGTACAGAAACTAAAGTATTTACCATCACTGGTAAAAACAAATATACGGATCCAACAATGATAGAAAATTCTGTATACATAAATCCAATTGGTTCCTGGATTATTCGAAGTCCTATCAATATTTGATTAAAAAAACCATTCTTCCCTAAGATGGTAATCCAAGCAAAACCTCTAATCACTGCATTTGTAAATAAAGGGAATAAGACTAACGCCATGGTGATTTTACGACGTAACTCTGATCCAGATATAATAAAATAGGCAGTTGGAAATCCCAGTACCAAACAGATTCCTGTGGTAATGAGACCGATTCGAATTGTTCGTATCAAAATACTCTGATAGAACGGATCCGAAAGAATTGATGTATAGTTTTGAAGTGTAATTCCATTATTGAAAAATGTGGGAACAATAATCATTACAAGTGGGACCACCATGCAAAGTAAAACAAGAATCAGTCCCGGCAACACATACATCGGTTGTTTAAAACGTTTCATGAACGCCTCCTAGCAAAATAAAAGCTTTCTATCAACATGATAGAAAGCTAAAAAACACTCTCTATCATAGTCTGACATTTACGGTATCAGGTAGAAACGTGTCTCCTTATTAGACACATATATGATAAAAAAGATTCTATTTTAATATAAAAAAAGTTTTTACCAATAGGAAAAAAACTTTCCTATCGTAGTCCGAAATTTTCAATGGTATCGGCTAGAAACTATCACTCCATATTAGTGATGATATACGATTCGTAAAAACAAGGATATTATAGCATGCATTACTGTTTAATCAAGTGTTATTAAGAAAATAAAAAAAAACAAGACACGAAGGTCTTGTTAATGAATGTTATTACTGAGTTGATTAAGATTTAAAAGGTATGATTCTAACTCATGATTATTGTACGCATATAGCATCTGTTCAATCCCTTTCGGATTTAGATAAACTAATGCAACAACTCGATTCTCACTGTCATACCCTACAATAGCCTCACCTTCCTCAGTATTAGCCCATTTCCGTTCGACATGGCTACAAAATTGGCTAAAAACATCCTGAGCTTTCATTGCAAAAAACTCTCGGTCACGCTTATACGACTCTACAGTATCCACAGGGACATAATAGGCATCTACAAGAACCATGTCATCCATATATATGGGAAACTCATTACCATTGATGAGTTTGAATTCTATAGAACGCACGTAGTCCAAAGCTTCTTCTGTTTCATCAATTAAATCCAACTGATTGTTCGACATACGTAAGTCCAGCGCTTTCTCGAAATATACCTGTGCCTGTGTAAACTCATTAATTTCAAGCAAACATTTCGCGCGCTCATGATAAACATTGCTAAGGAGTCTATCTTGATTCGTATCGTTAATTTTTGTTTCAATAACATTAAAAAGCTCGATTGATTTTTCGTAATGTTTTAAACACTTTAAGAGAATCGCTTTATCAATTAGATTTGAAATTAACAGCGCACTCTCGGTTGTACCATGAGCATAATCAATACATTTTTCTGTGTAATAAAGAGCGTCTTGATATTTGTGATCAATGCGATAAAGGTATGCGAGATTGTAATTAAGTTGATATCGCTCTTCTACATTCAAATCCGCAACAAAAATACGCTCACCCTCTCGAATTAGATTCGCTAATGATTCAGGATTATAAGCCTGTTCACGCAGATTTTGAATAGGATCATAGAGGACATAACCTTTAATTACATTTACAGCATCGCAAAACTCTAAAATATTCATAAACCCACCTCTTTTTTTAAAAAACGCCAGTTACCTGGCGCTTAATTATTTAAGTTGATCTAGGACTGATTTTCCATAAGCAGTTGGTTTTGCTCCGAAATTATCAACTATTGTTGCACCCAAATCTGAGAATGTTTTGTTCTTTTCTAAGAGTCCACTTCCTTCGAGAGAAGGTGAATAGTAAAGCACCGGAACTTCCTCACGGGTATGGTCTGAACCAGTATGAGTTGGATCATTTCCATGATCAGCAGTGATGATTAATAGATCACGATCACCGATGTATTGTAGTAATGTACCTAATTGAACATCAAAGGCTTCCAATGCCTCCCCATAACCGATTGGATTGCGACGATGACCATACATGGCATCAAAATCAACAAGGTTAACAAACATAAAGCCATTAAAATTATGATCCTTTGTGATGCGGATTGTTTCTTCCATACCATGTTGGTTGCTCTTTGTACGGAATGCTTCTGTAATCCCTTCCCCATCAAAAATATCAACAATCTTACCCACGCTGATTACATCATTACCATTTTCTTTTAGTGAATCAAGTGCAGTTTTTCCAAATGGTTTAAGAGCATAATCATGACGATTTGATGTGCGTTGGAAAGCACCCTTGCCAGTTCCAATAAACGGACGCGCAATAACACGACCAACTTTCCATTCATCTTTCATAGTCAATTCACGTGCAATTTCACAGCAACGGTAGAGTTCATCAAGACCAAAAACATCTTCATGAGCAGCAATTTGTAATACAGAATCCGCAGAAGTGTAGACAATCATTTTTTTTGTTGCCATGTGTTCTTCACCAAGTTCATCTAAAATCTCAGTACCACTTGCGGCTTTATTACCAATGATACCGTAGCCTGTGCGTGCTTCAAGTTCATCCAAAAGTTCTTTTGGAAAACCTGATTCTGTAAAAGTAATAAATGGATTTTCGATATAGAGACCCATCATTTCCCAGTGACCGGTCATTGTATCTTTTCCATTAGATGCTTCAATCATTTTTGTGTAATATGCGGCAGGAGCATCGACCTTATCAACACCTTTAATATTATGTAAATTTCCTAAACCGAGTTTTTGCATATTCGGCATATTCAATCCATTCATTGCATCGGCAATGTGGCCTAATGTATCGGTTCCCACATCACCAAATTTATCAGCATCATGTGCTGCACCGGCTCCAACTGAGTCCATAACTACTGTAATAATTCGATCAAATTTCTTCATCTCTATTCCCTCCTTGATTCGAAAAACCACCTTTTAAAAATTGATCATACTCACGTTTTAATGTCGTTTTATTAACATGGGTATAAATCTGGGTTGTTGAGATATCTTGATGACCGAGGAGTTCTTGAATAATACGCAAGTCTACGCCTGTGTCTAAGATAGCTGTTGCGAAACTGTGTCGCAAAGTATGTGCTGAAATAGGTGTCATAATCCCCATCTCTTTACATCTAGATTTTATCATAGAATCAATGTATTGTCTTGAAATTACCTTGCCTTTTGCGTTAATAAAAATGTGTTCTGTTTGTTGAATGGACCACTGTGGGCGAATCACATCGATATATTCATTAATTGCACAAAGTGCATCGGATGCAAGCGGAATCATACGTTCCTTATTTCCTTTGCCCAGAATACGCAACCATTGTTGATCTCGGTATAATTGCGAAAATTCTAAATTTACACATTCAGAAACACGAAGTCCACATCGGTATAATAACATTAGAATTGCATAATCAAGATAGTCTTTTCCCTCGCGACGTTCAAAAGAAAACAGAATATTGATTGTTTCCTCAGATACGGTATTTGGAAGCCTCGTACCTTTATTTTTCAGCGAAATAAAAGTCGTTGGATCATGATTAAGCTGACCACTGTTTAATAGATATTGATGAAATTGTCTTACTACAACAATTTTATGTTGAATCGTAGACATTGCATAGTCTTCTTTAAGCTCATGAATGTATTTTCTAATGGTTTGTGCTTCAACGTCGTTAAGGGTTTCAACTTCATTTTTGTTCAAGTAGTTGATGTAATGATTTAAATCATTACGATAAGAAGCAACCGTAAGCGTTGATTTGGGATCGATAAATTGAATATAATGAATAAAACCATCTACTTTATTCTTCATGAATTTGCTCCTTTAAAACGGAACGTGTTGTTTTAAATAAATCTTGTTTAAGCTCCTTATTAAGACGTTGAATGATATCATTGACAGTAATTTCTTCCAAATCGTCAAAAATATTGAGTTGCTCAATAACTTCATCTTGCGGCATTAAATTTGCCATTGTAACTGCAATGAATGTAACACCACCGGCGCCTTCAAACTCATCATAGAGACTCATAATTCGTTCAAACATCATATTTTTGTCAGATATATAGTTTTCAAACGTATAGGATCGAGCAGCTGTTTTATAGTCATCTAAACGAATTGATAAAGAGATTGTCTTTCCAAGCATACCCCGCTTTTCCATCCGCCTAACTACCTCATCGAGTTCATTTAAAATCGCAGTTCGAATTTCATCAAGATCAGTCATCGGATCTTTAAATGTTTTAGATTGGCCAATTGACTTCATCATTATATCCGTATCAATTACAGAGTAGTCATAACCTTTTGCTTTCTCTACAAAACTCACAGCATTAATACCCAAAATAGATTTTAAGTGATCCGGATTTTGACTTGCTAAATCCCCAATGGTATTAATTCCAAGCGTTTTTAATCGTGGAACAGTTTTTTTACCGATACCGTGCATCGCTTCAATGGGCATCGGCCATAGCTTTTGCGGCACTTCTCGAATACGTAAAACTGTGATACCACGTGGTTTCTGCATATCACTCGCCATTTTCGCTAAAAACTTATTCGGTGCAACTCCGATAGAAATGGGAAGACGTAATGCTTCCCAAACTTTTTTTTGAATTTCAACGGCTAAATCAAGTGGTTTTTCATATCGTTGAATCACTTCGGTCATATCAACATAACATTCATCAATACTTGCCGGTTGCATCATAACTGAATAGGACCGAATGATGTTCATAAATTTGACAGAAAGATCTTGATATAACGCGAAATCAACTTCTATGACTTCTAATTGCGGACATAAGCGCTTTGCATGGGCCAAGGGCATTGCAGAGTTAACCCCGTAAGCTCTTGCTTCATAAGAGGCCGTTGTAACTACAGAACCGCGTTGATTACTGCAGACAGCAACAGGCTTTCCATATAAAGTAGGATCTGTGATTAGATGTGCGCTTGCATAAAAAGCATTAATATCAATATGAAAAATCACTTGTGCCATTTTAATAATTGCCCTTCTTTTAAGAGTTCATTAGCGGAATTCAAAGAAGCTTGTGTGTCATTACCCGACATGATTAAAGCCATTTGGCGAACACGTTCCGTTTCAACAATCTCATTAATGTCTGTAATGATATCATCATGCATCTCTTTTTTAGAAATTAAGAAATGATGATCAGCACACGCGGCAACTGCAGCTAAATGCGAAATCGTTAAAACTTGAGAACTTTGGGATAATTGACTCATTTTAGCACCGATTTTTAAAGCTACTCGTCCACTTACTCCAGTATCAATTTCATCAAAAACAATTGTCGAGACACCGTAAATAGAACTAAATATAACTTTTAAACCTAACATCAAACGCGAAAGTTCCCCTCCACTTGCAACACGTTCCAAGGGTGCTGGAGGAACACCTTTATTCATTGAAACGTTGAAATGTACAGTTTCTGCACCATCCTGATTGAACACCGATTCTTTGATTTCAACTTCAAATTGAGCTTGTTCTAATAATAAATCACGAAGCTGTTCAATCACAGCTTTTTCCAACTTATTCTTAGCATCGAAACGTGTTTGGGTCAATGCTGATGCCGCGATTTTAAGACGATCATCAATCTCTTTTAGCTCATTTTCTAAATCAATTTTGATATCATCAAAATGTTCTGCTTGATTTATCTGCGTTATTAAAAGTTCTTTTTTATTAAAAATGCCCTCAAGTGATCCATATTTACGGATTAATTGATCATATTGATATCCACGGTTTTGCAAATTATTGAATTCAAATTCATCAAAAATAAGAGTACTGTTATACTTTACAAGTTCATCACGAATATCTTCCACTTCGTAATATACATTTTTATAACGATTCTCAAGTTCCTCATTTCGAATCGATTGTATCGTATCGAGATATTGGTACAACGTACCTACAACACCCTGATTACCATCTAATATATCCTCTAATTCAGTCACAAATGATTTTGTTTTTTCAAAATGTGATAACGTTTCCAATTGATTGTTTATTTGTTCATAATCCTCAAAACTTGGATCTAATTCTTGGATTTCTTGAAGTTGAAAGCGTGCAAACTCGATTTCGTCAGGATTGATACTGCTATGATTAAGATCTTCAATACGTTTTAAGGTTTGATGATATTCCTTAAGAATCTCTCGATAAATTGTGCGTTCTTTATCATTTTGCGCATACGCATCAAGTAGATGTAAATGGTTTTTGGGATTTAAGAGATATTGTGTTTCATGTTGTGAATGAATATCCAACACACCATCAAGAACGTGTTTAACCGTCGAAAGATTAACAACACGTTGGTTAATTTTACATACACTTCTTCCCTCTTCATTCATCTCACGTGAAAAGACCGCATACTCTTCCTCAGGATCATACATATCAAGCGCTGCAAGTTTATGTCTTAAGTTCGTTGCTTTAGAAAGATCAAAAGCAACTTCGACACGCGCACTCTTTCCATGCTTACCAACAATACTCGCACCACTACGTTGACCTGATACAAAATTCATTGCATCAACTAGTAGTGACTTACCAGCACCTGTTTCACCCGTAAACACGTTAAACTTATCCGAAAAATCAACCGAAATATGTTGTATCAAAACAAAGTTATTGATTGTTAAGTGAGTTAGCATGGTAAGCCTCCTATTCTATGAAAAATGATCAAATACGTCGTTTATGTGCATGTTTTGCGCTGATTTTACATCCTTAGATGTTTTATCGAGGTGAAGCCATTCAATATGCATATCAATACACTCATTTTTCGCATTATGATCTCTAAGTTTGCGAACAATGTTTTGATAGAGAATCCCATTTGTACTTTCGACATCATAAATAACCATTTTGAGATTTAAATCAATGATTTGTTTAAATATATCGGCACTCACAGATGTAATTTCAGAACAATTAATTAAACCTACATCCAACTGATTCGTAAGAATCCTTTGTCTGAGAATCTTGACGGAAGGACCAAATGATAAAATAACACCTTTACTGGATTCGCTAAAAGCATGCTCTACATGCCATGATTCAACCGGTTCAAGAATTGTATCGGGTTCAACATACTCAAGTCCAGACGGAATTCGGAGAATACTCATTTCATGAGCCAGTACCGCATGCTCCAAAATTGAAATTGTATCAACAATTGATTTTCCCATATACACTTTAAAGTGTGCAAGATTGCTGCATAATCCTAAGTCAAAGACACCTTGTTTATAGAGATCCCCTTCAGGATTTAACCCTGCTTCATTAATAATTATTGTAATGGGACATTGCTTCAGTGCAAATTGATTTCGTAATTGCATAACAACCCCATCAAACTGCGATGCATGAATTGAAAGAACGACACGTTTTCCATCATGAATCAGCCCATGTGCCATGGTAACCAGTGCTTGAGTTGAGCCAGAAGTGGCAATGAATCGTTCTGGACAGGTTAAGGCAAAAGTTGGTAGATAATCCTTCAGTTTAAATGCATCTGCAAGAACGTATAAATCGGGATCATCTTGTGCAATATCGGTGAGTTGATAATCAATCGCCTCCAAATAAGAATGATAATTCTCTGCACGATCATGATCTGTTTTAAACGTAGGAAACTCAAGTTTTCTTTGCTTCTTATTTTTAAGTCGCGTTTGTACATGAATTACGTGAGGTCCTTTATATTTTTTTGATAATTCAAAAACACGGATTAACTCTTTTAAATTTTGTCCATCAATGGGTCCTTGATAGTCTACACCAAATTGTTTAAATATGGTTGGTTCCAACACAGTTTCTTTCACCGCATCGCGGATTTTTGTCAGTGTTGTTAAGATTGGACGACTTATTGGATTTGAATCTAAAAGAGATTTCATATCTTTTTTTAAACCAGTATATGTCTTGCTTATCCGAATGGATTTAATCAGTGCATCCATAGAGCTATAGTGACGCAGGAGCGATTGTTGTTCATCTATTAGAATAATCGTTAAATTGGGTTTAAAACGACTTATTTGAACCAAAGATTCATACGTAACACCATAATTTAAAACATAATCATTCATAATAATGACGTTATTCACATTAGGATGTTCAATCGCATAACTTAAAGCGACTCCCAACCCTTCTCCAGGCTTCCCACCACTATATCGATCACATTCTTTATGGTCATCAAGGTACATCGACCCCGAGTTCCTTAATAAAAGTTCATCAGAACGACCTGTTAAGATTTTATGAACCATAACTTGTTTACCACCGTCAAAAATAATATTATCACGATGCCAGTCAAATACATGGTGCAAAGCGAGCGTTGTTTCAAGTACATTGATATTTTCGATAATTGTATCAACCTCATAACGTGTCTCTGACGCAAGAAAAACAGCGATTTCATCACCCAGTTTTTCTAATTCATCAATTGTTAGAGTATTAAAATCATACGATTCGTTAAATTGTTCAAACAAGAGACGTGCCTCCTATAATTCGCGACTCATCATTTCATCAATAATTATTTTCAGATTTCCATTTTCAATTTTCATTTCAGCTAGTAAATCTTTAATTCGTACAAAGTATGTTTCGGTGAGGTCTTGGGCACCTTCAATTCCCAATAAACTCACAACTGTAGTTTTATTTCGATCAGCATCACTCAAATTACTTTTACCAATTTCTTCCGAAGATTTTGTCACCTCTAATAAGTCGTCTTGGAATTGAAAAGCAACACCTAGAGTATATCCGAGGTCATGGGCTAAATGCTGATAAGTAGCTTTGCCCGCAATTACTGCTGCCATTTCAAATGCAGCAGCAAATAAACATCCTGTCTTAAGTTGATAACAAGCGATTAAATCATCAATATGATCAATTCGATCATGAATATCCAGTTCTTGGCCTAGAATCATACCAATTGCGCCAGCATTTCGCGCCAAGATTTCAAGACACATAGCTTTGGTGTCCGAATCGAGTTGCGACTGAGACAAGGCCGTAAAGGCACCCGTTAAGAGTCCATCGCCCGCGAGAATCGCAACCCCTTCACCAAAAACTTTATGGTTCGTTGGTTTAAAACGTCTCACATCATCATCATCCATGGCCGGTAAATCATCATGAACCAGTGAATATGTATGAATCATTTCCAATGCGCAAGCAGGATACAACCCCTTTTTATAATCCATTTCAAAATCATTTAACATTGCTAAAAGAAGCTGAGGACGCAATCGTTTCCCGCCACTCATAAGTGAATAAGTCATCGCCTCACGTACAATCGAATTTATTGGGTAGTAATCCATAATTGTCGCTAATACAGCATCTAATTCTCTAATCATTGTTTTCCCCTTGGTGTTTCTGAACTAATTCTTTTACCTGGTTTTCATACCCGCTTAAGCGTTCTTGACATTGTTTCGATAAATTTAAGCCCTCTTCAAAAAGGGATATTGCCTTATCGAGGGGTAAACTATCTTTTTCTAATTCATTTGCAATTTCAGCAAGACGTGCCATTGCAGTTTCGAAATTAAAATCCTTATTCATCTTTGGACTCCTTACTAATGACCTGTGTTGTCACAATACCGTCTTTAAATTCAAGTAACATCTCATCATTAATTTCAATAGATTCAGCTCGAAGTATATGTTCATTTCCAATACGCGGAATCACATAACCTTGATTTAAATTCCTTTGGATTACATCGAGGGGTGAGCGATACTTTAATGACTTAAGTATATCGTTTAAACGCTCTTTTTTCAAGTTAATAACACGGGTTGCCTGTGCTAGAAAACGTTCATCAAACATTACAATCGAGCTTTCCACTTGATCAATATTTCGTTGAATAAACTGAGAAATCAAATCAAATCGCGAATCAATAGCATCCATTTGGTGTTGTGATTTCACGACGCTTTGTTGAACCTGTAACGCAGATTCCCTTAGATTTTGATCGATTAAATTCTTTGCGTTGGTTATTCTCAAAATTAGGGAATTTTCCATCTGTTTATTGACAAGGTATAATGTTCTTTTTGATTCATCAAAAAGAACTTGCTGATGTGTTACCCGCATTGTTAATGTATCGAGTTTTTGTTGTTTACGTTCGATTAATAGTAATGGATCTTTGAGGGAACTGCTTTGAATTAAATTCGTTAAATCACCGAGACGACGAATATATTTATTACGGACTGCTAGATAGTATTGATTTTTATAATCGCGAATCACACCACTCAATTCAATCCAGTTTGGTGTTGCAGCTACTGCCGCAGCAGTCGGTGTAGCTGCACGATAGTCTGCAACAAAGTCAGAAAGCGTAACGTCACTTTCATGTCCGACCCCTGAGATAACAGGAATGTTACTTGCGAAAATAGCTTCAACAACCTCGGGCGTATTAAAAGCCCACAAATCTTCAATCGATCCGCCCCCACGTCCAATTATGATCGTATCGACGCTTTCTGCTTGCGCTCTATGAAGTTGTTGAACTAAACTTTGTGTCGCAAATTCACCTTGCACATAAGCTAAGAGATCAACTTGTTGAGCAAGTGGCCAACGTTCATGTAAAGTCCGTGATATATCCGCATAAGCAGCACTATTAGCGCCCACTATTACCGCAATACGATTCGGATATTTGGGAAGTGTTTTTTTATGTTTTACATCAAAATATCCACGATTCTCATAATCTTTTTTGAGTGCCTCAAATTGAATATAAAGATCTCCTAAGCCATCTAGATTCATCTTATCTGCATATATTTGTACAGTTCCTGTATCAGTATAAACTTCACAACGTCCAAAAATGACGACTTTATCGCCATCTTTTGGTTTAAACAAGACCTTACTTGCACTTCTTCGAAACATCGCACAATTTATTCTACTTTTGTCATCCTTTAGAGAAAAATAAAAATGCCCACTATGATGTGCTTTAAAATTCGAAAGCTCACCGACTAATGCGACATTCTTAAAAGAAGGATGTTGATCAATAACACCTTTTAATTCATTAACAAATTCTGTAACCGTAATTACATCCTGAGTTATCATAATGCATCAATGACCCCATTTATCAATTTATATGATTCTTCATCTGAAAAATCCTTAGCGAGATTAACCGCCTCGTTAACAATAATAACTTTTTCTTGATAGCCGAGTTCTAACTCTGCACAAGCCATTAGAAGAATCGCTTGTTCAATGTACCCTAAACGATCGAAACGCCATTTTGTTAAATAGTGGTCGATTGCTCGTGAGTATATATCCTTTCGGGTTTCAACACTCATGACGACTTCTAACATTTCGTCTTTCAGATTGAAATGCGGGATAAATGTTCCCACTTCTGAAACAAATCGGTTATCTTCAAGAACTTCTTGCATCGGTTGCTCTCTCAAAAGATGAATATAAATTGCTGACATTGCATTTTGTCGTTCGTTATATCGCGACATTACCATAAAAAACCCTCCACAGTAAAAGAAGCAGAGTCCTGCTTCTAATTAAACTTAAATCCAACAACATTGATATTGATTGAAGTATTACTAAAATCAACCATAAGTTCAATGTTACGTTGTAAATCGGTTTGTAGTGCTCGACATACTCGTTCCACATCTTTACCATATTTTACGCGTACTTTAAGATCTACATTTACATGACCATTTTCATTTGAAACGATCAATGATTTTTTCCCTGATCCATCTTCAAAGAAGATAGCATCATTTTCATTCACTGTAATCTGAACAATATGATTAATAACATTGTTCGAAATTGCAATTTGACCGAGACCCGTTGCCTCGTTTTGAATTAAGACATATTCATTTGACATATTTATCACCTACTAAACTAATTATAACAGAAAAAAAATCTAAACAAAAGCATGAACACTGAAAGGATTGTCTAAAATCAATTTGAAAGAACTAATTTAGATATTTCAGTGAAAGCTTTAGTACCTAAAATTCAATTCCAATCCTATTTTAACATATTGATACACATTCCGGTGATGCAATCACGATTGCATGATGAAATCGATAAAATGACACAAGCTTTACTACAGACTCAAGATATCTTTACGAACTCGCCTTAACGTTTAATTTCTTTCGTTCAATTTTTTGCATTCTTTGAAGCGAGGTAAGATAAGTATCGTCTTCAGATTTACATAGAACAGTAAACATAGAACATTTAGGGATTTTTCTAAATTGTTGTGTTGTTTTAAAATCTAACAAAATCATTGCGATTGTTTCAAGATATAATTCATAGTTATTAACGAAATAATGATTATAGAGTGTTTCATCTAACGGACACATTGAGGCAAAAGCCTGATAATGCCATTCGCTTGTGGTAAATCGCAAAGCTTCTACAGCTTCAGGTTCATCAAAACGATTATCATCAGCTTGATTGCGGTATTGTAATAACTTTTTCTTAAAATCAAAATAAGTATTCAAAGAAAGACTCAACATTCCTGATAACGGATTCACATCGATGGCTAGAGCATAAAATTCCATGCCAGGATTGTCTTCTAAAAAATGATCGAGATTATTTTCTAAAAATAATACTGTTTCTTTTTTTAAATTTGCAATTGCAGTCCGTTTACTTACAACCATACAACCCCTCCTCTTTACTTAATAACGATCAAATTTATTTCGTAAACCTTTTGGATAACGGTTATTGCCTTTTTTTCCGTCTCCCTTAACAAAGCCCAGTGCATGACCCTCAAATGTCACACAATGAATGCCTCGAATTGGTGTTTCAATAGGATGACCATATAGGTAACGATATGCTGTTTCTAAGTCAACTTCAATATGCTCGAAATCATGATAAAAACTTACCGATTGTGCCAATGTATGACTATATTCAATACGGTTTTTCTTGAGTTCTCCCATAAAGACACCATCGCGTGTGATGCGAAGCGGAAGATCTAAAAAGCCACGATTTTTTAATCCATAGAGCTTATCGCCTCTCTCGACAATATTACACATTATCTTACGATCAAAGCAATCGTATTTTCGAGGTTGATGCGGTGTAAATTTCAAGTGATTACGCGTGCTATCTGCTTTGTGAATTCGTATTCGAGCAATAAAGTGGCCTTCACCATCGGCGGAAGGAAAATAACGAGCAACCTTGTTTGTCAGGCCTTGATAACCATCATTTTTTTGTAGCAAATCAACCGGTTCCAAACTACACTGAGGGTGATTTTCTAAAAAATCAAGAATCACCGCTTCATTTTCATGGAAATTCAAGGTACAGGTAGAATAAACAACAACGCCACCATCGACACATGCTTTAAAAGCATTTTCAAGTAACTGTTTCTGAAGCGTACTTAATCGAATTGCTTCAGTAGATTTATACTCCAAGGCAAAATCTGGCGTGCGACGATAGAGTCCTTCACCACTACAAGGTGCATCCAAAAGAACTTTATCAAAAGTATTTTCAAGAATTTGAACCAGGTCATCAGTATCCATTTGTGTAACAGCACCGCGTTCGGAACCCCACCGATCATAGTTATGTTGTAATTTAATGTTACGCTTACCGTCAATCTCATTACTAATAAGAAAACCGGATTCCAAATTACTCAATATTTGGGTTGTTTTCCCCCCCGGTGCAGCACACAAATCTAAAACAATGTCACTTGGGGAAACACTCAAAGCTGTAACGGGTGTTGTAGCAGTTGGATCTTGAATATAATAGCATCCCGCATGACTCAAAGGATGTGTAACCGTTTTTGCATAGTCATCCGGTATCAGTAGTGTTGGATCAATTCGAGAAGGTACACCCGAAAATGGAAGCACACATGGCTTGAGCGGGTTTAATCGCAGCCCGTGAACCGATTCCATGGTATAAGCCTCAACAATTTTTTGATATAAATCTTCACCGAAAGATTCAATGAGCATTTTTTTGTAATCATCGGTTAATTTCATCTAATATTTTTCTCGCTTCTCTTACATCTTGGTGCATTTGTTCAACAAGTTCATCAATTGAATCAAATTTTAATTCATCACGTAAACGCTTAATAAAAGATTGCTTGATGATTTCACCATAGATCACTTCATCAAAATCAAGAATATATGTCTCAATCGATAAATGTTCAGTTGTGTTAAATGTTGGATTGTGACCAATATTCATGACAGATTGGTAAATCTTCCCTTTCACTTCAACATAGCCTGCATACACACCTTGTTTTGGAATAACATACTCATCGACAACATCCATATTTGCAGTGGGAAATCCAATCTCTCGCCCACGATGTTGTCCGCCAATGACAAAGCCGCTAATAGTATAGGGGCGGCCTAACAAATGGTTTGCTTGTTCGATATTCCCATTCAAAATGGCCTGTGTAATGGCAGTAGTTCCGATTTTTTGTTCATTCACACGGTCTAAAGCTACCACGTGAGTATCAAAATAATAATGTCCATATTTTTTCAAATCCTCAATAGTTCCCTTACCTCGATAACCAAATTTATAATCTGCGCCACAAATGAGCGTTTTAACATTCAAAGGGACTAGAATTTTTTCAATAAAATCAACGGGTGAAAGTTTTGATAAGTCTTTGGTGAATTCAATCGTAATTAAATAATCTATTCCAAGTGACTCAGCAAGACGAACTTTTTCTTTGATGGGTGTAAGATGCTTCACGTGTGTTTTGTTATGAATTACCGTCCACGGATCGGGATCAAACGTAATCAAAGCGGTCTCAAGTTCTTTTTCAGCCGCAATCTTTCTTGCCTCTTCGATCAAAATTTGGTGACCACGATGTAACCCATCAAAATAACCAATACATGCTGCTAATTGATGTTCATTGCGATACAGTTGTAAATAATCTCTTATTGTTATTTGTTTCATTACCAAAGTCCTCTAATTGATTTAAATGTAGTTTCTTTTTCACGTTCGTATACAGCATAGTACGTTCCAGTATCAATCAGTACGCGATCTTCATCTATACTCAATTTCAACCTTTTACCATTTTTAACATAATCTTCCATACGAGGGTTCACAATTTTAGGTAACGCAATGGTATCCTTCACAGATATCAATGGGATATCTGGAGTTAAACTTTCTAACGTATACGCATCTTCAATCCGATACGGACCTACTTGCTCACGCTCTAACGAGGACATCGTGCCGATAGTTCCCAATTGTTCACCAATATCTTCACAGAGGGTTCGGATATAGGTCCCATTCGAGACAAATGCTCGAAACTCAATTTCATCACCAACAATACTAAGCAATTCAAGTTTATAAATCGTTATCTCTGTATAAAGTTGTTTCACTTCTTCTTGATTGAATACATATTCATACGATTTTTTACCATCGATTTTTTTGGCAGATACTTTCGGTACACGCTGCGTTTGCGGACCCATCAAGCGTTCAAAACATTCCAGCACATCTTTCTCCGTAAAATCGGGTACCGCCGCCTCTTGCTCAACCAAACCCCATATATCGCCGGTTGACGTTTTGATTCCAAGTTTACATTTACCCCGATACGTTTTGTCATCGAGTCCTAAGTAAGGAAGTGCCTTGGTTGCCTGATTAATAGCCAACACTAGTACGCCCGTTGCCATTGGGTCCAAGGTGCCACTATGCCCTACTTTTACTTTTAATAATTTTCGCACTTTCGCTACCACATCAAAGGATGTCATTTCCTGTGGTTTATTGATACATAAGATACCGTTCATAAGAACCTCATTTCTACCTATAAATTATATAGGTTTTTCACAATTAGTCAAAACCAAACTTGACTTAATTTCACTGAGTGATATGATTAATCTATTAAAAGACAATATTAGAGGTAGCGATGCAGATTAGTATGTATTGGAGCTTGCAAGCTTTGAAGGTACAAAAAGGCAACCATCGCCGAACGGCACAAACCGCAAGTTTTTGCTGTGGGGTTATAGGGAACACCTATGACACTCCTTCCTTCGTGAAGTGGAGCTAGACTATCCTTATTTCAATTTGGGACCTCTAGCGTGGGTCTTTTTATTTTATATTAGGAGGAGACATGTTATGAAAAGCAAAAACATGAAAAAGACATTGATTTTTTTCTTAGCACTTTTAGCCTTAACAGGTTGTAGCAGCACCGGTCATCGACAGGATGATTTAGTAGTAGGAATGGAATGTAATTACGCACCTTTTAACTGGACACAATCAAGCCAGACAGAATTTACAGAACCCCTTCCCGATGGGAATAGTTACTGTGATGGATATGATGTACAAATGGCACGTCATATTGCTAAAGAACTTGATCGAAATTTAGTCATCAAAGATCATGCAGTTTTTAAAGGCTTATTAGAATCTGCAAAAGTTGGGGATATTGACTTGATCATCGCCGGAATGACAAATACTGAAGAACGTCGTCAGGAAGTCGATTTTACGGATGTTTACTATACAAGTCAAATGGTTCTTGTAACTAAAAAAGATAGTCCTTATGCCAATGCTACATCACTTAATGATTTAGAGGGTGCCCATGTTTCCGCTCAAATCGGAACCATGCATGACCAACTCGTCGATCAAATTCCATCTGTTAAACATGGTGTGCCGCTTGAATCATTCCCATTTTTAACAACAGCAGTAAATAATAATGCTATTGACGCGTTTGTATCTGAAAAACCAGTGGCGCTTGCGATCACAAGCAGCAATCCCAATTTATCTATTATTGAATTTGAGGAAAATTATGGTTTTATCGTAGATGAAGAAGAAGTTACTGTTTCTATAGGACTTGCCAAAGGGAATGATGAATTGTTAAATCAAGTGAATGATGCTCTTAGCAAAATCACTCCAGAACAACGTGACATCATGATGGCTGAAGCAATTCAACGTCAACCAAGCTCAAGTGAGGATTCAAGTAAGTTAATGCCCAGCGGGTTCTTTGCTGGTGTTGGTTTTTTAATTAAAAATAATTGGAAGTTATTCCTAAATGGTTTGGGAGTTACCCTGCTCATTGCACTAACCGGTACGACATTCGGTTTAATTATCGGACTATTTATCGCCGGCTTACGCCAAGTTAAAATAACACCACGCGATAATGGCATCACTCGCATCCTGAAACGCACAATGAATTTCATCGTTTCCGCCTATGTACAATATCTACGTGGTACACCAATGATGGTTCAAGGTATTTTAATCTACTACGGTTTACGTGGATTAGAGGTAGCAATTTCACCTTTAACCGCCGGGATTATTATTATATCAATTAATACATCTGCCTATATGTCCGAAATTATTCGTGCCGGAATTCAAGCAATCGATAAAGGACAAAATGAAGCAGCACGATCATTAGGTATGACTGAGTCTCAGACATTGAGATACGTAATTTTACCTCAAGCGATTCGAAACGCAATCCCTGCTATCGGGAATGAATTCGTAGTTAATATTAAAGATTCATCCGTACTGAATGTAATTACTGTATCTGAACTTTTCTTCCAAGGTAATCGCCTTACTGGAATATACTATCGTCAGATGGAACCGTTCTTTATTGTATCGCTGATTTATCTTGTTCTAACAATTTGTTCAACGCAAATATTAAATCTTATTGAAAAACGTATGGATGCACCCAAAGGAAGTTATCCTGCATCGGTAACTCACAAAATTCACTTTGAGAATAAAGAAGGAGGTAACTAATCATGAGTTTTTTATCAATATCACACTTAAATAAGTCATTCGGAGAACTTCAAGTTCTTAAAGATATTAATCTTGAAATCAAAAAAGGTGAAGTTGTTTCCTGCATTGGTTCAAGTGGAAGTGGTAAATCGACGCTCTTACGTTGCATTAACCTCCTTGAAACCTTTGATAATGGCGTAATAACTTTTAATAACGAGGATGTAACAGATCAAAAAATGGATATCAATAAATACCGTTCAAAGGTCGGAATGATCTTTCAATCCTTCAATTTATTCTCAAATAAATCTGTTTTAGAAAATTGCACACTTGCACCGATAAAAGTTCTTAATATAGACCCTAAAGAGGCTGAAATTGAAGCTTTAAAAAATCTAGAACGTGTTGGCATGTCAGAATTTAAAGATCAAAATGTTAAACAACTTTCAGGGGGACAAAAACAAAGAATTGCAATCGCACGTGCTCTCTGCATGAAACCTGAATTTTTACTACTAGATGAGCCGACATCGGCACTTGATCCTGAAATGGTCGGTGATGTTTTAGAAGTTATAAAAGACTTAGCCAAAGAAGGCTACACCATGTTTATTGTTACACATGAAATGGATTTTGCACGTGAAGTAAGTGACCGAATTCTATTTATGGATAGTGGCATTATTCTTGAGGAAGGATCACCAGAAGAACTCTTCCTCCACCCTAAAGAAGAGCGAACAAAACAGTTCTTAACTCGTTTTATGAAAGTTTAATACTAAAAAAAAGGTGTCGATATATAAATCAGCACCCTTAGAAAAAAGACCAGTGAATTATCACTGGTCTTTTTTTAATCTTTATCTTTAATTGATTCTAAAATACCATCGATTTTAGCACCATATTCTGCGGATTCGTCAAGTTTGAAGATTAGTTCAGGTGTACGACGAATACTTAATGCCTTACTTACTTCAGTACGAAGCATGCCTTTTGCTTTATTTAAAGCATCCATTCCTGGTTGCTTTTTAGCTTCTTCTAAAAAACTCACATAAATTGTAGCAAATGAGAAATCATTTGTTACGTCAACATCCGTTATAGTTACGAATTTTAAACTTGGATCATTTAATCTGTTTTGAATAACTGGAGCAAGATCTCGCTTAATAATAGATTCAATGCGTTCTTTTTTTACTGTCATTTTTGATTACCTCTGTTCTACTTCAATTTCACCGAATGACTCAATAACATCGCCATCTTTAATATCATTAAAGTTTTCAATTGTAATACCACATTCAAATCCTTGTGAAACTTCTTTTGCATCATTTTGGAATCGTTTCAATGAAGCCATTTGTCCTTCATAGATCACGACACCATCACGCATTAAACGAACACCGGATTCTTTTAACATCTTACCATCTGTAACCATACAGCCGGCAATTGTTCCCACTTTAGAAACTTTATAGATTTCACGTACTTCAGCTTGTCCGAAGATTTTTTCTTCAAAGACAGGTGCTAACATACCCTTCATCGCTGCTTCCATTGCTTCGATTGCTTTATAGATAATGTTATAAAGTCTAATTTCAATACCCTCTTCTTCAGCTTTTTTACGAATTGCAGCTGTAGGACGAATATTAAACCCAATAATAATTGCATTGGATGCGGATGCTAACATAATATCGTTTTCTGTAATACCACCAACTGTTGCGCGGATTACATTAACACGAACATCATGACCATCTCCCACTTCAATACGTTCAAGAGCAGCTTTTACTGCTTCTGCAGATCCTTGAACATCCGCTTTTAAGATAACATTAATATCTTGGATTTCACCATCAGCGATTTGTTGTGATAAATCATCAAGACTTAATGCACTCGTTTGGTTTCGATCCGCTAAAATACGCGCTTGATTACGCTTATCAGCAACAGCTCGAGAACTCTTTTCATCATCAAATGCTCGGAATGAATCACCAGCGATAGGAACATCACTTAAACCAATGATTTCAACTGGCATTGATGGTAACGCTTCTTGTAACTCACGTCCACGGTTATCAACCATTTTACGAACACGTCCAAATGTAGTTCCAACTACAACTGGATCTCCATGACGTAAGGTACCTTTTTGTACCAGCAAGGTTGCTACAGGACCACGACTCTTGTCAAGTTTAGCTTCTATTACAGTTCCGAATGCAAGACGATTTGGATTAGCTGTCAATTCTTCAAGTTCTGCGGCAACAAGCACTGTTTCAAGTAATTCTTCAATACCTTCACCCGATTTAGCAGAAATCTTAACAAATACTGTATCGCCTCCCCATTCTTCAGCAACGACACCAAGGTCGCTAAATTCAGAATAGACACGATCAATATTAATATTTGGTTTATCAATCTTGTTGATTGCAACAATTAACGGAACATTTGCTGCGCGAGCATGATCTACCGCTTCACGTGTTTGAGGCATAACACCATCATCTGCCGCAACAACAACAATTACAATATCCGTTACACTTGCACCACGTGCACGCATGGCTGTAAAGGCCTCATGACCTGGTGTATCTAAAAATGTAATTTTTTTACCTTTATGGGTAATTTGATAAGCACCAATATGTTGTGTAATACCACCAAATTCATCTGCAACAACATCTGTATTACGAATCGTATCAAGTGTTGTTGTTTTACCGTGGTCAACGTGTCCCATGATTGTTACAATTGGAGGACGTTGCTCAAGCGTTTTCGGATCATCTTTTTCTTCATCCTCTAACGTTAATTCATCAACAGGCTCGACGCGTGTTGCTTCAACATCATACTCCATACAAATCAATTGAACCGTTTCTTCGTCAAGTGATGTATTGATTGTCACCATTGTTCCCATCATAAAGAGAAGCTTGATAACTTCGGCAGGACTCTTGTTTATTTTTTCTGATAGATCCTTAACCGAAATACCATCAGTATACTCAATCTCCGAAATCACGACGTTATCTTTCGGTTTAAAGTTGTCCTGAGCGGGACGCTTATTACGGTTTTGTCTGTTTTTATTATTTCTTTGTCTTCTTTTATTACTCACTTATTACGTCACCTCTTTCTACTAAGTAAGATTTAAATACTTTACTAAATCCTCGATCGTTTACCCCTACGGCAACACGATTGGTCATTCCTATAGACCAAGATAATTCTTCGCGAGTCACACCACCAATAACGGGTATTCCTGCAGTATTGCATTTATCTTGAATCTGTTTTTGAGTTCGATCGGACGCATTATCCGCTAAAACTACAGCATAAACTTTGTTTTTTGTAATCGCTGGAAGTAATTCATCACCATAGACTAATTTACGACCGCGTTGACATAAACCCAGTGTATTTAACATTTTTTGTTTATCGAACATAATTTTTGAGCTCCTCATAAATTTCGATAGGAACCTTTGATTTAAGTGCACGTTCAAGCGCACGTGATTTTTGTGCCTTCTCAATGGTCTCTTCCGTAACATATAAATATGCTCCACGACCATTCTTTCGGCCACTTGGGTCAATTTCAACATTGCCCTCTGGTGTTAAAACTACCCGAAGTAATTCTACTTTCGGATGTTGTTCACCAGTAACTACACATTTGCGTAATGGAATTTTTTTCATCACACACCTCCAAAGACTATTCGGCGTCGTAGTATTCATCAAATTCATCAAAGTCGATTTCTTCTTCTAACCATGAATTTGATTCAGCTGCCTGTTGTTGCTCAATTTGTTTAAGCTCCTCCGGTGAATACTCAGGAAGAATTTCATATTCTTTTTCTTTCAGAAGTTCACTTGTATTAACAGGTTTATCTTCCTCACGTTCAGGTTTGCGTCTACGACGACGTAAGTCTTGTTCTTCTTTACGTGACGCATCCGCAAGTTGTTCAAATTTTGATACATAATCTGTACGGGGTTTGAATACTTCTTTACGATCAAGTTTGATGGTTTCTTCAGCTTCTTCAGGTTCATCCACTTCAACGTTCTCTGATACTTCGATGTTTTCAGCTTTTACTTCTACAACTTCTTCTTGAGTTTGTTCAATTATTTCTTCAGCTGTTGATTCTTCAACTGCCTCAATTGTTTCTTCAACAAGCTCCACAGGTTCAATCACTTCTTCTTGAACTTGTTTAGAACGGATTTCAGCTTCATAAGCTGCCATCAATGCAACATAGTCAATGCCATCTGCTTGCGCTTCTGATACTGACTTAATATCAATGCGTTGTTTTGTTAAACGAACAGCTAGACGCGCATTCTTACCACGTTTACCAATTGCAAGTGATAATTGATTGTCATCAACAATAACCACAAGACCCTTGTTATCAGCATTTGGATAAACTGCAATAACTTCAGCCGGTGCGAGTGCATTATTGATTAACTCAATCATATTATCGCTCCACTCAAAGATATCAATTTTTTCGCCTTTAAGTTCTTCAATAATTGCTTGAACACGACTTCCGCGAGGTCCAATACATGCCCCAATCGGATCAATATCAGAATCGTGAGAATAAACGGCAATTTTGGTACGTTCGCCCGCTTCACGAGCAATCGCTTTAATTTCTACTTGTCCTTCGAAAATTTCCGGTACTTCGTTTTCGAATAATCGACGTACAAGCATTGCATCTGCACGAGACACTAAAATTTGAGCGCCCTTCGTATCACGATTTACATCAGTAATAACAACTTTTAAAGTTTGCCCTTCACGGTATGTTTCCCCTTCGATTTGCGCAGCTCGAGGCATTACCGCTAAAGATTTCCCTAAATTAAGAACTACAAACTTTTCTTCAACACTTTCAACCATGGCCATAATCATTTCGCCAAGTTGATCAATGTATTCATCGTAAACCGCTTGTTTTTCTGCTTCACGAATTTTTTGTTTAATAACGTTTTTCGCAAGTGTTGCTGCAGCACGACCCAATTCAACAATAGGCTCTTCAATCATGTAGTAATCCCCTACTTGAAGTCCTTCAGCACCTTCAGGAAGTTCTGTTATTCCTACTTCTAATTCATCATCCATAACTTCTTCTACGACAAGGAATTTATGAAATAATTTCATTTCTTGGGTTCTTTCATCAATGATTACATCAACAAGAGCATCCGGAACACCGATTTGTTTGCGATACGCTTTAACCAATGAATCCTGCAATGCATCAATAATAATCTCTTTTGAAATATTGCGATTATCTTCAATTTCTTGCATCGCTAATATAACATTTTTAACGTTCATTTCACTATCTCCTTAAACTTTAACTGCTAAACGTAGCATTTTAATATTTAAACGTTCAATTGCAATTTTCTTTAATGCTGTTTTTTGTCTATAAGATACAACAACCTCGTTTTCGTCTACGGATATTACTGTTCCTTCTACATAGTCAGCACCTTGTATTGGATTTTTAAATTTGATTAAAACATATTGATCAACAACATTGCCATAATCTTCTTCAAGCATGACACGTTCTGCGCCAGCTGATCCAACATCCAGACCAATTTCATAATCCAATGCTTCACCAAATGCCTCACCAGCTTTTGCACATAGCTCTAAGTCTACAGGGTTGAAGTCTTTACGAGCAATACTCAACTCAAGCAAATCTTTATTTATGAGTTCTGCGTCAATAATATCAAGTCCCAATGCCTCAGCAGTTGGTTTAATTTTCTCTAAATACTTTTCCATAATCGCTCCTTAGACAATATATAAGGAGTGGCTTAACCACTCCTCTGTTTCAAAGTATATGCATATTATACACTTAAACCTACGTAAAAGCAAATTTATGCACTGAGTTTCAGCGGTTAAAAAATAGATTATTTTCCTTCTCTAGATTCAAAATAAGCTCATCTGATTACTATCTTGAAGATGGCTTGTAACACCAAGTTCATCAAGTTTTTTCACGGAGGTAGAACTGATGCCTCCCCGTGTCATTAGATCCTTTTTGGAAATAAAGGGCTGCTCTTCTCGCGCTTTAACCAGTTGACGGGCAACGTTATCACCGAGACCATCAACCACATTGAACGGAGGCAGAATTGCCTTATCATCACGCGGATCCAAACAAAATTCAGTGGCTTTCGAGAGTTCCAAGTCAATTGGACTTACATGATAACCACGGCTTTGAAGTTCCAATGTAACTTCAAGCGTATCAATTAGATTCTTTTCTTTAATTGATACGTCTTTTTTGGTTTCATAACTTTTAAGACGCATATTGATTGAATTTAATCGACTCGCAACAATTTCTTGGGTTGCACACATCGTTTCAATTTCATAAGCATTTACTCTAAGGGTAAAATACACAGCGTAATAAGCACGTGGATAATATACTTTGAACCACGCCACTCGGATTGCCATCATAACATATGCCACCGCATGGGCTTTCGGGAACATGTATTTAATTTTAAGACATGAATCAATATACCATTCTGGCACATTGTTTTTCTTCATTGAAGCAATCCATTCATCTTTAAGTCCGCGTCCTTTACGGACACTTTCCATAATTGTAAAAGACTCTTTGGCTTCAAGTCCATATTGCATCAAATCAACCATAATATCATCACGACAACCGATTACTTTATCAAAAGCGAGCCCTTGTTTAATAAGTTCCTCCGCGTTGTTTCGCCAAACATCCGTTCCGTGTGAAAGTCCAGAAATCCGAACTAAGTCCGAAAATTTACTTGGGCGCGTGGCTTCGAGCATACCCCGAACAAATGGTGTTCCAAATTCTGGCAATCCCAAACCACCAGTAACTTCATGATATTTACGTTCATCAACCTCAAGTGCTTCAGTAGAGCCAAATAAGGACAAGGTCCGCGCATCATTCATAGGCACATCATGGATATCAACACCGGTTAAACGTTCTAACATTTTCATCGCTGTTGGATCGACATGACCTAGAATATCAAGTTTTAAGACATTGTCATCAATATCGTGAAATTCAAAGTGCGTTGTATACCAGGATGAATCTGGGTTATTAGCAGGATATTGGATTGGTGTAAAATCATGAACATCCATATAGTCAGGAACAACGATAATCCCGCCGGGGTGCTGTCCGGTAGTTCGTTTTACCCCTTCAGCACCCACTGCTAGATATGTATTCCATGCATTATTACTATTTGTTATATTCATGCTTTCATGATAACCCAACACATACCCAAAAGCTGTTTTTTGAGCGACCGTTGAGATTGTTCCTGCCCGATAGACATACTCCTCACCAAAAATCTCTTTGGTGTAGGCATGAGCAAATTCTTGATAATCACCTGAAAAGTTTAAATCAATATCAGGGACTTTATCACCCTCAAACCCTAAGAATGTTTCAAATGGGATATCTTGACCTTCGCAATGTAAATCTTTACCACAGTTCGGACATTTCTTAGGCTCTAAATCAAACCCCGAAGAATATTCTCCACCAAGGAAAAACTCATTGTAATGACATTGATCACAAACATAGTGTGGCGCCAGCGGATTCACTTCAGTAATCTCAGCCATCGTTGCCACAAGTGATGACCCTACCGAACCCCGTGATCCAACTAAGTAACCATCATCCAGTGATTTTTTAACAAGCAGATGTGAAATATAATAAATAACCCCATAACCGTTACCGAAAATCGATTTCAATTCTCGTTCAAGTCGTGCTTCAACAAGATCCGGTAACGGCGTTCCATAAAGATTATGCGCGTTGCGATAAACAATTTCTTTCAATAATTCATCACTGTTGTCCAGATGTGGTGTAAAGAGTTCTTTCTTCTTTGGCGAAACATCTTCAATCTCATTAAGCAGTTTTACAGGATTCTTTACAACATATTCATAAGCTTTATCTGCACCTAAAAACGCAAATGCATCAAGCATTTCATCAGTACTTCTAAAATGCTGATTAGGTGCTTCAAAAGCCATACGACGTTGCTCATTAAAGATATAAAGTGGGTGTCGAGCACCCCCAATTCCTTGAGAATGAATATAAACATCCCGAATGACTTTTTCACTTGGATGGTTATAGTGGACATTCCCTACAGCAAGAATAGGTTTATTAAGTTGAGTTGCCGTCGTAATAATGCGATTGATTATATCCAAAAGTCTTGCTTCACTTTCAATCGCTTGACTTTCTAATAAAGGTCCATATAAATCAAGCGGCATAATTTCTACATAATCATAAAATGCAATACATCGTTCCAAGTCTGCTTGACTCTTATTCATTGCAATCTCAAACAATTCAGAATTGGTACAGCCAGCGCCAATCAGTAAATTCTCACGGAAACGCTCTAATTCAGTACGAAGAATTCGAGGTTCTGCCATGACAGCATCTCCTTTTGAAGTTTTACCAAAAAAAGCGAGATATTTTGTATGCGAGAGTGAGATCAATTGATATAGGTCTTTGATACTTGATTGTGTTTTCGCAATCACGGTACAATGACTTTTACGCAATTTTTTAAAACTCTCCTCATTATTCAATGACTGTAAGTCATCAATACACGTCATTTGGCTTAATTCGTCACGGCGTAGTATTTCCAAAAAGACTAAAGATAATACTTCCGCATCATAATCAGCACGGTGAGCGACACCTTCGTCATAACCAATACGCAGGAATCGCGCAATACTACCAAGACGATATGAACGACGGTTATCAAAAAGAGCTCGAGATAAATCTAAGGTATCAATAACAGCATTTTTGATGGGCTCTCGACCCATTCGACGTAATGTTTCTTGAATAAAATCAATATCAAATTGTGCATTGTGGGCAACAAGGACATGATCTCCTAAGAATTCTAAAATTTGATCCATCGCTTCTTCAATAGTCGGTGCATTTTTAAGATCATTATCCGTAATATTGGTTAACTCTTGAATAAATGGACGTACTGGAACGGGTGCTTTAATAAATGTTTGCATTTTTTTAACAACGCGACCATTTTCAATGAGCACGCCACCAAATTCAATAATGTGGTCATAATAATTAGATAATCCTGTAGTTTCCAAGTCAAATGATACGTAAGATCCCGTTTGTAAAGGTTCTCCGTGAGCATTGGAAACAATTTTAAGTTCAGCATCGACCATGTTCATTTCAACACCATAACCGAGTTTAAATTGATGATCAGGATACTTGGCACGAAGTTTCTTAAGGTTTCCATATGCCTTTGGAAATCCTTGAACCCCTACATGATCTGTAATGATCATCCCTGGGTGGCCCCATTCAAAAGCTTGAGCCATATATTCTGACGCATCATTAATACCATCCATTTCTGAAAATTTAGTATGTAAATGAAACTCAACACGTTTCTCATCCGCAGTATCAAAGCGACGGAAGATATCATCGATTTCTTCATAACGGTCCATTTTGAAGATAAAGTCTCGTTCATATTTCGCATCAAATACATAGGTACCAAATACCCGAATACAAATCCCTTTCGAGATAATTTCTTCTTCTGTATCTGCAAAATCAACCACGCATATCGCCGATTCCCCATCACTCAAGTAATACTTGGCAATAAATTTTCCTGTTCGTGTTTCACGCACTTCAACATCGAATACTTTTCCGGCCACTGAAACATCCCGAGCTTCATCGGTGAGCATACTCATTTTCACGGGATTATAATTTCCTTTACCATTACGTCGTTTCGGAACTCTCGAAACAACTTTACGTTCCATCATTTCCACACGTTCCGGTTTTGGTACTTCTGATATCTCGTCAGCCAGATTTTCAACAGATATTTCTGCACAGACATCTAAAACAATCCCTAATGCATTTAAAGCTTTACAATATGCATCACATTCTCGATGCGTCGCTTCACGATGACGTTCATCTATACACAGTAATTTTAATCCTTCGTCCACAAGTTGGAGGGAAGCTTCTTTAATCGCTGATAAATTATGCATTCGAACAACCATGTCTGAATATTGACTGATATTTAAAAAATCAAGATCTGATTGCGATGCCTCTACCAATAACTCAACATTTGTTTTCGTGTAGATTTTTAATTTTTTTACAACCTCTCGATAGACTGAAAAAGGTAATGATTTCATTACCTTTAAGTTAACAACTAATTTCTTATGTTCTGGATTATACTTACATGAGATAATGTCCGCATCCTCAAAATGAAATGAATAGTTTTTATTAATTCCAAGTTTATCAAATATTTCGGTCACGTTATCATCTCCTTTATTTTACTAATTTTTCAAAAGCATCCTTTGCCGCCATTTGTTCTGCCTTCTTTTTAGACAAGCCTTTTCCTTGTCCGAAAATTAACTCATCCAGTTTTACAACTACTTCAAATTCTGGCGCATTCGACGGTCCAACGACGTTGATTACTTCATAACTTACAGATTTTCGCGAATCGGCTTGTATATATTCTTGTAATTTTGTTTTATAATCCGTGATGCTTAACGATTCTAATTCGTTGAAGGCTTCACTCATCACTTGATCAAGAATAATATTTACACTATCAATACCACTATCAAGGTAAAGAGCACCAATAAAACTCTCAAATAAGTCAGCTATAATGGATGCTCGTACACGACCACCATTTTTTTCTTCACCCATACCTAACATGAGGTAATCATTGAGTTTTAGCTTTAAACTATATTGCGCCAAAGCTTCTTCACAAACTAACTTAGCGCGATATAATGTCATATCTCCCTCATTAAAATGATCCTTATGTTTAAATAAACGTTCTGAAACACAAATTTGTAAGACTGCATCACCCATGAATTCAAGGCGCTCGTTGTCTTCTAAACGTTCTTCTACTTCATTTACATATGAAGAATGAATAAACGCATTATCAATTAAATCTTTATTAATATATGGAATCTGTAAAGAATCCAATAAATCCCATTTTGTCATGTTATCACCTTATAATATTATACACCATTATGTCGTTTTAAAATACTGTCGGCGGTCGACATCCGCAATTATTTCTTGGTAATCCTCATGATTTAGATTTTCTGCAATTTTTTCCGCATCAATCTTAGCCTGTTTAAGGATTTTTTCATCTTTTACAATATCACCCAGGATAAAGTTCGGCAACCCTGATTGACGTTGCCCTAAAACATCTCCAAAACCACGGAGTCGCATATCCGTCATGGACAATTCGAAACCATCATGTGACGAAACCAGAGCACTCAATCGCGCCTCAGTTTCTTCACTCTCATTACTACTCAGTAAATAACAGATTCCTTGAACACTTCCCCGGCCAACGCGACCACGGAGTTGGTGCAGCGTTGCTAGGCCAAATTGTTCAGCATTATAGATAATCATCGTGTTTGCATTATGCACATCCAACCCGACTTCAATAACACTTGTACTAATCAGTATATCAATCGTCCCGTCGGCAAACCGTTTCATTTTTTCGTTTTTAATTTCGCTCGGCATTTTCCCGTGAACATAATCAACATTGTAGGATGCGAAAACAGGTTTTAAGTTTTTACATATCGTTAGTACATTCTTTACACCAGGTCGCTCGCCCTCATCAATTGCAGCACACACAATATAGATTTGCTCTTTTCGTTCAAGTCGCTCATAAATCGTAGTCATAATGGATCGCAGTGAATTTTCGCGAATCCATTCTGTTTTAATTGTTTTTCGATGACTTGGATATGTCGCAATCGTAGAAACATCTAAATCAAAAAATAAACTTGAGGCTAAGGTTCTTGGAATCGGAGTTGCGGAAAGCATCAAGGCATCAACTTTTTCCCCTTTTGTAATTAACGCCCTGCGTTGGTCAACACCAAAACGATGTTGTTCATCAATAACCACCAGCCCCAGATTGCGAAACTGCACATCTTTTTGAAAGAGCGCGTGCGTTCCAAAAATAAATTGCACTGAGCCCTCACGAATTGCCGATAAGCCTTCATCACGATCTTCGATACCTTGCGATATAACAACACAATCAACTTCTGGAAACAAACGCTTGAAGGTCTGAACATGTTGCATCAACAACAATTCAGTAGGAACCATCATCGCAACTTGATAACCCGATCGATACACAGCATATGCCGCTAATAGGGCAACAACCGTTTTACCACTCCCTACATCACCCTGAAGCAAACGATTCATTTGTTTGCTACTTGACAGATCACTTAAAATATCATGAAGTGATGTCATTTGATCTTCAGTAAGTTTAAAAGGAAGGGTGTCTAATATCGAAAGTGCATCCGCAATCATAAAAGGTTTGGGAACTCCAAAATCACGTGTTCCATTATTCATAGCGATCGAGAGATGATACGCCAAAAACTCCTCATATTTAAGCGTTCTTAAACCAAATTGAAGCTCACGTTCACTTTGAGGTTGATGCATTGATTTAATAGCATCGAAACGATCTAAAAGATGATACTGTAATTGGAACTCGTTGGGAATTATATTAGGTATGGTTACGTCCGCTATAATTTTATGAATTAATCGCTCAATCTCATATTGTTTAATACCCGATTTTTGGCTATAGATTGGTTTAATTCCTACGATTTCTTCAATGTTTTTATTACTTACCGTTTTAGCGGTAACCCTACCATCTGTACCAACGACACCGACGACAACAATACCATGATCGTAATGACGTGCATTCAGAAAACGTCGATTAAAAATCGCTACACCAACGATTTCATCATCAACCACGACTTTAAAATTTGTGACCGATTGATTTTTACGAAAAGTAAAATGTTTAAAACCACCCAATAATCGACCCGAAAAAACAACCGTATCGCCAGGCTTCCATTCCCCATGGGGTTTTGATTCAAGACGCTCATAACGATAAGGAAAAACCATCAAAAAAGCTTCTGGTGTCTCAGCACCATAGGCTTGCATGATTTTTGTTTGTTTATCCGTTAGTTTCATATAAAAAATAAAAGGGCTAAGCCCTTTTATTCTACTCCAATGATGTACGAATAAACAGGTTGTTCACCGCGGTGAGACTCAACTTCCACATCATATGTAGATTCAATATAGTCTACAACTGCAGCTGCTTCTTCAACGGATACATCTTCACCTGCAATCAAGGTCACAAGTTCACTCTCGTCATCAATTAATTGTGCACAAAGTGCTTTTGTAGTTTCGAAACGATTTGGGTTTGTTACAACGATGTCTTTTTCAAGAATACCCATGAAATCATTTTGTTTGATTTCAATGGACTCAAACATTGTATCTTTAATAGCGTAAGTTACTTGACCAGTTTTCGTATTAGCAACTGCATCAAGCATTTCACCTAAATTATCCTCAACATCAACATCAGGATTAAACATCACACATGCTGATAATCCTTGAGGAATTGTCTTAGTTTCAATAACGTGAATATCTTTATCATCGCAAATATCTTGTGCCTGTTTAGCGGCCATAATAATATTTGAGTTGTTAGGTAGGATAAAGATATGGTCTGCATCGATACTATTGATAAGAGCTACAAAATCTTCAGTTGAAGGATTCATTGTTTGCCCACCACTAATAATATATTCTGCACGTAGTTCTTTAAACATATCAACAACACCTGATCCGGCAGCTACTGCAACAATTGCATATTTACTATGCTTATTTTGAGTTGCTTTTTCTTCAGCATCTAGGATTGTATTATGTTGTTCTGACATATTTTCAATTTTTAATTTAACAAACTCACCATAGCGTTGGGCTAGGTTTAATGCGTTCCCAGGTTTAAGTGTATGAACGTGCACTTTTACAAGGTCTTCATCAGTTACCACAACAAGTGAATTTCCTAATGCTTCAAGTTGAGCTCTAAATTTATCTTCGTTATAGCGATTTGTTGATTCTTCATCAAGACGAACTATAAATTCTGTACAGTAACCAAATTCATCGTGTTCAAAATCTGACGCAGCAGCGTGATTTGATTCATCACTGTCTTCAAGTTCAATTGGTGAACCTTTAAGTTCAGCTAAAAAACCTTCCAATACAGTTACATAACCCTTACCACCACTGTCAACAACACCGACTTCTTTAAGAACAGGTAACAATTCAGGGGTTCCATCGAGAGATTTGTTTGCTTCTACAACAAGACATTCAAAAAATTCAATAATTGAAATTTCAGGATTTTTAAGAACATATTCATAAGTAGCTTGTGAACTTTCACGTAAGACTGTTAGAATCGTACCCTCAACAGGTCGCATAACAGCTTTATATGCAACTTCTTTTCCCATTTGGAAAGCTTCAGCTAGATCCATTACACTTGCTTCTTGTAAATTCTCAACCGATTGTGCAAATCCACGGAATATTTGAGAAAGGATAACGCCTGAGTTACCGCGAGCACCCATTAGAAGACCTCGAGATAATGTTTTAGCTAATTGACCTAAATGTGATGTCACAGCTTTCTTAGAATCGGTTAAACCACTTGTAAATGTAAGATTCATATTGGTTCCTGTATCACCATCGGGCACAGGAAAAACGTTAAGAGCATTGATTTCATGATGCTTATTTGTTAGATTGTTGGCACCACTTTGAAGCATCTTCAAAAAGATATCGCCATTAATAGTATTCATTATTGAACAACCTTAATACCTTGAACATAAACATTAATCGTATTAAAGTTTTGTTGAAGTGTTTTTTCTAACATGTATTTCGCTTTCTTTTGAACTTCGAGTACTACTTCTGAAATCTTAACGTTATAACTTACAATTATATATAAATCCAAATCAAAACCGTTATCGCCTTTTCGTACAATAACACCTTTTGAATAATTTTCACCTTTTAACAATTCTGCAAGACCATCTTTAAAAACTTGCTGAGAGGCCATTCCAACAACACCATAACATTCTGTCACGACACCGCCAGCTAGCATTGCGATTGCTTCGTTTGAAACATTGATTTTTCCAAATTCATTGGTTTTTTCAATCGCCATCATTTCTCCTCCTCTTTCTTATATTTAATAATATTTTTATGATCCACACGCTTTCACTACAGCAGACTGTGTTTCTTCTGTTGGGCCATACTCAATAAACTCGATACATCGAGCGCTTGGATCAGCCCCACTTATAATAGTAGCATATTTATTGAGTTGTGGTAAAGTTTCTACATTTGTAAATACAAAGTAGTCATTATTCATCACAATACGCATGTAATCCGGTTCAACTTTTGTTGGTTCGAAATGAATCTCCGAAACCGACGCCATAGAACCATCATCAATCGTTGAAAGTGCGGTTAACAATGCTTCTGTAATCGAATCATCATTAAACCCAACTAGTAAGGGTAACCGCTCAATAACAGTTGGGTCAACTGTTTCAAATTCTTTATAGTATCCATCTTCAAAATAAACTCGAATCGAAGGTTCTAAAGTATACCCGACTGCTTTTTTTTCAGTAACGTTGAGATTGACAATACCTTGTCGATAATAAACATGTGTATCGACCGTATCCAGTCCTTTAACGGACTTTCCTTTTTGATTTAAGATACCCTTATACGTTAAATAAATACGTTGATTTTCATGAACTTTTAACGATTCTTTGATTTCATCATCAGTGAGAACAACATTACCATTCACCCGTACTTGTTGGATACGAGATGCGTCACTTTTATCAAAGAAATAGATGCCGATAACAATCCCAACCACAACCATCAATTGAACAACTCGAAATGCGATACGACGTCTTTTTTTGCGACGTATCGTTTTTTTCTTTTGATCAATAGTAGCCTTTATTTTATCGATAGGCTCACGTTCATCATTTAATTCTGGATTAGTGCGCCGCGTCATGAAGTCCCACCACCTTTTCAACTAAATCAGCAATATCTGAAACAGCATTGGGTGTCGCACGTTTTCGTGCATTTTCACCAAGTTGTAGTAAACGTTCTTCATTTCGAATTAATTTAAACACGCGATCATTTAATACGTTCTCATTGATATCTTCTTCTAAGAGCATATCACATGCATTTTTATCAAATAACGATTTCGCATTGTAGTATTGATGATTATTCGCAACATAAGGACTTGGTATCAATAATGAGGGTAAACCAAATGATTCAATCTCTGCGACCGTCGAAGCGCCTGAGCGACATACAATTAAGTCTACAACCGGAAGCAATGCTTTTTGATCGACAAAACCTTCCAAATGAATATTTGGGTGAACCTCACCTACAGTTTGTTTGAACTTTTCGATATGCAAAGGTCCTGTAACAATGATGACTTGGGTTTCCGAATCATTATAATGACGAACATACGATTCAAACTTTTTATTCATTGCCGTTGATCCTTGAGATCCCATGACCATGAGCACCGTTTTTAGATTAGGATTTAAATTCAACCGTTTCACTTCTGCTGTGCTATCAATTGTTTCATTAATCAATGAAGCACGTGGATTCCCTAAATAATAGACATGATCGCGACCCTCAAACGCTTCTTCATAACATGTAATAATCGCTTTCGCTGAATCCGCAACCATTTTATTTGCTTTACCAGGATATGCATTTTGCTCATGAAGAATGATTGGTATTTTAAGTGATTTTGCCGCAAAAGTAACGGGACCACAAACATAACCACCAAAAGCAAATACCACATCCGGTTTGATAGTTTTTAAATGTTTTTTAGCAGTACGATAAGCACCAAATTGAGAGAATACAGCTTTGATTTTATCCAAAGCACTTCCTTGAAGGCCTTGATTGTGGATAGGGAAAAATGGATAGCCCGCTTCCGGAACAATCCAAGATTCCATCTTATGGTCATTTCCAATAAATACAACCTCAGAATTGCGTTTGTTTTTAATAAAATCAGCATAGGTAATTGCAGGGTAAATATGTCCCCCACTACCACCGGTAACAATACATACTTTCATATTCTACCTCTATTCAAATAGCCTTTGATTAACATCAATTTTAAGATGTTCATAAGCCTTCGTTGTCACAACACGACCTCGGGGCGTACGATTAATGAAACCAAGTTGTAATAAGTATGGTTCATACACATCTTCTAAAGTCATCGTTTCTTCAGATATTGAAGCGGCTATAGCTTCAATGCCCACCGGACCTCCGTCAAAACGTTCGATAATCCCTCTTAAATATCGTAAATCAACATCATCAAGTCCTAAATCATCAACTTTTAATTTATTTAAAGCTAATTGAGTAATTGGAAAATCAATCACGTTATCATTGAGAACTTGTGCAAAATCACGCACCCGTCTGAATAAACGGTTAGCAATTCGCGGTGTTCCACGAGAGCGCTTTGCAATTTCACTTACTGCATCATGGTCAATGCTTGTATTTAAAACACGACTGGTACGGGTTACGATGGTTTCTAATTCATCATGACTGTAATATTCTAGTTTTGAAATAATACCGAAACGGTCTCTTAACGGTGACGATAAGTCCCCTGCCCGTGTTGTTGCACCAATTAATGTAAACGGTGGTAAATCAATTTGGATGCTTCTTGTTGATGAGTCTTTACCAACAACAAGATCCAATGTGAAATCTTCCATCGCGGGATATAAAACTTCTTCAACCGCTTTAGGCATCCGATGAATTTCATCAATAAAAAGAACATCACCCGGTTCAAGACTCGAAAGAATCGCAGCTAAATCACCACTGCGTTCGATACTCGGACCACTTGTCACCTTAATACCAGTTTGCATTTCATTTGCAATAACGTGCGCTATGGTCGTTTTACCAAGTCCTGGAGGACCGTAAAACAGTAAATGATCGAGTGCTTCATTGCGCGATTTCGCCGCTTCAATAAAGATTTTTAAATTTTCTTTTAATCCTTCTTGACCTACATATTCGCGTAGCGTTTGAGGACGTAGATTTTCTTCGTAATCTTGTCCCGAAGCAATTTGCTCACCTGACATCAGACGTTCTTCCATCTACACCCCTCGCTTTCTTGAATGCAACAGTTTCAATCCTGCTTTAATAAATTCATCTACAGAATCCAAATTTAGCATCGCCAGTTCATTTTTAATATTATTCAATTCTGCTTTCTTAAACCCTAAATCACCCAATGCATCCAAAGCTTCTTCCAACTGCGGGATTGCCGCACTCTTTGAAACCCCTGTTTGCGTTGCTACAAATTTCCCTTTAAGGTCTAACATCATTTGAGAAGCCATTTTAGGGCCTACTCCCGGCAGTTTCTTTAAAAAGGCCATATCTTCTTGGTCAATCGCCCTTACGATGTCATCGCCGCTAAAACGGCTTAAAATGGTTATGCCCGTTTTAGGCCCAACCCCTTTTACCGTTATTAGTTGACGAAATATATCTAGTTCTCGTTTTTCAACGAAACCAAATAAAATGATTGCATCTTCTCTCACATGTTGATAAGTGTGAAATATTATGCTCTCATTTAATGTCACCATCTCTGGATTCCCACAAAATACTTGATAACCAATACCATGGTTATCGACCACAACATAATCGATTCCTCGATCCACTGCAACACCTGAAATAAATGCAATCATATTATCACCTATTATTATTCTACCATACCTTCTTCAAAAACAAATTGAATATCTGCAACAATTACAACATCATCATCTTTAACACCCGCATCACGGAGTGCTTGATCAACACCTAGACGTTTCATAGCGAGACCAAATTGAATGGCAGATTCTTCAGTATCAAACTCATATTGACGTAATTGACGGTCAATAATATCGCCTGTAACACGCCATTTTGTTTGATTAATTTGTTCTATATCAAAGTTTCGTTTTGGAGCTTCATATTTATAAACTACCGATTCACTTTGTTCTTCGATACGTTCTTCAACATGAGCATCAAGAATATCAGCAAGACGGTACAATAATGAATCAATCCCTTCACCAACCATGGTTACAAGCTCAAAGACTTCAAGTTCCGGATAAGCCGCTTTGAATTTTTCTAAGTTTGCAGGTGCTACTTCAAGATCCATCTTATTCGCAACCACTACCATCGGTTTTTTTAGTAAATCTTCATTATATTTTTCAAGTTCCATATTAATGATCCGATAATCTTCAATAGGATCACGACCATCTTCCGAACCCATATCGACAACATGTACTAAAACGCGACAACGTTCGATATGTTTTAAGAAAACATGTCCAAGTCCTTTACCTAGATGGGCATCTTCAATTAACCCAGGTAAATCGGCAACTGCAAAAGATCTGCCATCCGGGCTACTTGATATTCCCAAATTTGGAGCTATTGTCGTAAAATGGTAATCCGCAACCTCAGGTTTAGCACGAGATATTACAGATAATAACGTTGATTTCCCAACAGATGGGTAACCAATAATTCCAACATCAGCAAGCAGTTTTAACTCGATTGTAATATCAAGTTGTTGACCCAATTCGCCTTTTTCCGAAAAAGTAGGAGCAGGGTTATTTGCTGTTGCAAAACGTGCATTTCCTCTTCCGCCGCGTCCACCGTGAGCGACAACCTCGCGTTGTCCAACTTCTGTTAAGTCAGCAATAACAATTCCTTTTTCATTGTCGATAACCATTGTACCTACAGGAACTTTTAAAATGACATCTTGTGCTCCTGCACCATGCATTTTTTTGTTCTTCCCAGGCGTACCATGTGAAGCTTTAATAACACGGTTATATCTTAAATCAAGCAATGTAGACTTATTTGAATCAGCAACAAAAACAATGTCGCCACCTTTTCCACCATCGCCACCATAAGGTCCACCAAGTGGAACAAAGGCCTCACGACGGAAAGAAGTCATTCCATCACCACCGTTACCGGCTATTACTTTTATATTTACGCGATCTACAAACATTAAATCACCCTTTCCATTTCAATTAAAAACCCCCTATTTAAGGGGGCTTCAGATTAAGCTACTGGATAAACTGAAACACATTTGCGAGTTTTGCTAATGCGTTCGAATTTAACAACACCATCCACTTTAGCGAATAAAGTGTCGTCGCCACCACGGCCTACGTTAACACCTGGATGAATCTTTGTACCACGTTGGCGGTATAAGATTGAACCTGCTGTACAGAATTCACCATCAGCGCGTTTCGAGCCTAAACGTTTCGAGTGTGAGTCACGACCATTTTTTGTCGAACCAACACCTTTTTTAGAAGCAAATAATTGGATATCTAATACGAATTTCATGAAGTTACCTCCTTTTCACTAATTTCGATATATTGTGATTGAGTTTGTTCCATTGTTTTAAGTTGTAACAATACAAACTCAAATAATTTTTGATTAAGTTCATTACTATGTTTAATTTCAATTTCAATTAGTGGTTCGCGTGTCATGACTAATTCAACAGAATTATCTAACGCATCGAAACCATTAAGAGCACCAACCATAATGGAACTAACACCGGCACACACAAGATCAAATCCATGTTCACCAGAACCAGCATGACCTGTTACAGTCATTTTTTTATAAGTGCCATCACTAATCAAAACAGATACATGTATCATCGAACTATCCTGCGTTAATGTCAGTTACAACTAACTTAGTATACGGTTGACGATGACCTTGTTTTTTACGTGTTGAACCTTTTTTAGCTTTATACTTGAAGATAGTAATTTTCTTACCTTTTCCATGTTTTTCAACTTTTGCAGTTACAGTAGCACCTTTAACGTATGGAGTACCAACTTTAAGAGTGCGGTTCTTAACAGCTACAACGGTTTCAAAAACAATTTCTTCACCTTCTTGAACATCCAATTTTTCTACGAAAATTGTTTGATCCTTTTCAACTAAAACTTGTTTTCCACCTGTTTCAATAATTGCGTACATAGTACACCTCCTTCAATTTTTGCCATAAGACTCGCCAAGTAAGGTGGACGAATCACTTAAACCTTACAGTGTGCGGTTGTACGTCCAGAGACATGCAACTACGCCTTTAAATGCCTTAACATTATATAACAGACCACTACTAATGTCTAGTATATATGTAAATTATTTAAATTATTGTTTAATGACGATTTTCCACTTCCATTAGTCCAATAATTATTCTTCTATTATACTCTTTTTCTAATATATTATAAAGCTATACTCGTAATTTTCAGTTTGAAATGAATTATGGAATATCAAAATTCAACCACTTTATTTCAATGATTTTTACTCTTAAAATCTATATTCCTTAAATTCTTCTTAAGATTACGAATTTATCGTTATATCATCGGCTTTCTATGTTAAAATCTTTACGAAAGGTGGATTTGGGATGAAAGCATTTATAACTAATATTGGGTGCGCTAATGAAAGCTAAAAGAAGCAATAAGTTACGCAAACTCAATATGAAAGCAGTCGCATCAATTGGAGCTGCTTTACTCGTCGTTGTGGCAATCATCGTTACTTTGATATTTAATCCTTTCTCAAAGTATCCGAAATACATGACACGTGTCTCAAACGAGTATAAAAAAATAGGTCATCATGAAGTTATTAAAGAAACCTCAGATGACAGTGTCATCGTTCTGCATTATCCGCGTCTTGAAAATGACGGAGTAAATTCATGGATTAAAACGTTTACGGATCAAAGCAAAGAACTCACAAAAGGATTATCCAATGCGAATGGAAAGAGAACCGAAATTTTTCAAGACTACGATGTTTATCAAGTCCACGATAAATATGTAACAGTTGTTCTCAAAACGTTTTTGAATCATGAAATTTCAACGTCTACATCGCGAACTTATGACACGGAACGTGGCGAATTTTTAAAAGCTCAAGATTTACTCAATGAGCCTGGGCTAAAGAAAATTATAAGTGATATACGACAAGAAGTTTCAAAGCCAAAAGAAATGGACCGCCTTCAATACCTGAAGGAAACATCTCTTAATGATGATGTCGCGTTATCATTAACCGATACCGAAATGATTTTTAATTTCGATCGTTTTACAACGCCTATTTCTTTTGAACTTGAAAAAATTACTGATTACCTCTCTCAATCAATTGGAAAATTTGAAAAAACGGATGGAGAAATCCCTCCTGTATATTTGGATCGAGGAATCGATCCAAAAGAAAAGATGGTTGCATTTACGTTTGATGATGGACCTCATCACAAAAACACACAAATGATTATGGATGAAATCGAGCAATATGACGGACAAGTTACATTTTTTATGGTTGGTGAACGCATAGAAGGTAATGAATCGATTGTTAAGGAAGTTGTAGAACGTGGTCATCAAATCGCAAGTCATTCATTCAGTCATCCAGACTTTAATTCTATGGATATCAAGGCAGTCAACAAAGAAATTGAAAAAACCGAAAAAGCCCTTTATAAGGCTTCTGGGCTTCCAGGCCCCTTCATGGTACGACCTCCCTATGGCAATGCAAATGCAGATGTGCGAAAAGGCACGAACGTTACTTTTGTCAATTGGTCGGTCGATAGCGAAGATTGGCTCACACGTGATCCACAACAAATTTGCAATACAATTGATAAATATAAACATGATGGTGCTATTATATTACTTCATGATATTTATGACACAAGCTACGAAGGGTTCAAATGTGCAGCTAAAAAGCTCCATGATCAAGGCTATAAATTTGTAACGGTTGAAGAACTCCTTGAAGCACGCAATGACATTGTAAAAACTAGCGCAATTTACTTTGAAGCCAATCCAAGCAATTAAAAAAAATAAAAAAATCAGGATGATACTATAATCTATTAAGTTAGAACTTAATAAACAAAATATTATTTAAAAGTAATAAGTTTTAGTATCCTAAATTTTTGATTACGTTCGGTGTTATTCTACCGAACGTTTTTTAATGCTTAACCTTACATCTTGAACTACGATATCTTTTTTTGGTCATCAACTTTTAATTGATAATGTATATGCTCTCTTTGACTTGTGGTGGAATCAATTTTGCCTAATGCCTTTATACGAAAGATATTCCATGGTTTCTTGATCCGTATCAAATGCAATTTTAAAAATACTTCTCAAAAAAAACATACACATTTATATAAAGTACAATACACGGTCTCTTTTTCATCTATTTAATACTTATTAACGAAGGTATCACACTTTCCTAACAGAACTTATTCAACAATCTACGTTAAATTCATACAGTCTTTTGGTGTGTTTATCCAAAAAAACCTCCAAAGTCTTGAACTAAATAATAGCAATTGCGCTTTTATTAAGTACGAACTTCGGAGGTACTAGAACCTTGTTTATTTTGCTTTTTTCATTGTATAGAAGAACGAAGTTCCTAAACCAAGTTCAGACTCAACCCAGTATTTAGAACCACTCGCATCACAGATTGCTTTAACAATCGATAACCCAAGTCCACTGCTTGTACCACTGCGTTGATAGTTTTTATCGATTTTATAATATCGATCCCAAATATGGTCAACGATTTCAGGACCAATACCAATACCATGATCGGTCACAGAAACAATCACCTGATCACCTTCAGAAACTGCACTGATAATGATTAGATTATCTTCCCCTACATATTTAGTTGCATTGTTTATATAGTTATAAAGAACTTGCCCCATTTTGATTTCGTCCGCGAGCACCATTAAGTTCGGATCACAATGAATTTCAAATTGTATATCCAAAGCTAAAAATAAATGCGTCGTGCTACGAATTTGTTGAAGCATAAAATACTCTGTTTCTTTAATATCAAATACATTTGCCTCATACTTTGAAAGCGTCAACATATCATTAACAAGTCGCTCAAGATGATTAACCTCATCCACAATTACATTTAAATGCTGTTCACGCATTTTAGGATTATCTCCTGAAATATCCTGAATCATTTCAGCATAAGCTTTTATCATGGTCAACGGTGTTTTGATATCATGCGATACATTCGCCACTAAATCCCTGCGCAACTCATCGGTTTTACGAAACTCTTCTGTAGCATAATTCAATGTGTCTGCAAGGGTTTCAACTTCAGAGTAATCATCACCTTGAAAATCTACTGTTAAATCACCTTCCGCTAACTTTTTAGCACTATTCGTGATTTTGGTAATTGGACTCGAAAGTCGTTTTGATAGAATAAACGCTACGATTGTCGCCACACTAAAAACTACCAATGCTAATAAACCAAACTGGCGTTTTAAAACAAAGACAGTCGAATCTAACAACTTAATTGGAGAAATCACAAAGATATAGTTGGTTCTGCCATTAATCATAGTACTGCGACCGTAAAAATACATTCCTTGCTCATGAATACCATTATTAAAATTAATTGAAAAATCACGCGTTGGCGCATTATCCGCCATAATCATGTACTCTTTCATGGTAGAATTTTTTAAATTATTCAGCTGACATGGAATATTGGGATTCTCCCCAATATAGGTTCGAACCCCAAGATCGTTATAAATACTAATACACATATTTTCCGTAGCGAGAATCTTCCCTGTCGCTTCTTCCACAATTGAAATATCAGATCGTTCCAAAAGTCGTTCGATCTCCGTAACTTTCATTTGAATTGTTTGAGATCGATTGCGTTCGTAATAAGGTCCTATAAACGAAATTTGCAGCATCCATAAGAATAACAGCATAATTCCCGTTAAAAGTAGAAAGTAGAACCAGATCCGAAACGCCATATTTTTAGTTGTTGATTTCAAACTTGTAACCTGTTCCACGAACCGTCACAATATAATCGCGGTATGGACCTAAGTTTTGTCTTAACATTTTGATATGCGTATCAACGGTACGATAATCACCATAATAATTATAATTCCATACTTTATCTAATAAAACATCACGTGACAACGCTTGATCTTTATGTTGGATTAAGAACACCAACAAATCAAACTCCTTCGGTGTAACATTGATACGTTCGCCATCAATAATTAAATTGCGGCCTGTTATATCCACTTCAAGTCCGCCAAAGGTATAGACACTGTGTTTCATTCCTTTAGCACGCTCGCTTACCGCTTTGATACGCGCCATTAATTCTTTCGGTGAGAAAGGTTTTGTGACATAGTCATCAATCCCTAATTCAAACCCGAGTAATTTATCAAATTCTTCTTGTCGTGCCGATAACATAATTATCGGAACATCCTTAATTTTTTTAATTTCACGACATGCAGTAAAACCAACAAGATTTGGCATCATGATATCCAAAACCACAACATCATAGTCATTGTTTTTAACCATTTCTATCGCTTCAGCTCCATCGGACGCCTCATCACATAATAAACCTGTTGCTTTTGCATATTCCTTAGCAACTTCTCTAATTTTTTCTTCATCATCTACAATCAAAAATCTAACCATGTGAATTCACCTCTTTCATTTTATGATTCGTGAAATTCGGGTTTAGAATCAAATCGATACATATCCATTATGATTAAAGATCCCGGCTCACGCATCTGCCCCTTCACTAAGACAAGTGCCCCTATTTCTAGGCTCACTTTTATTTTATCATATACTGACGGAAATACCACTCCATCAATCAAACCTGTATCATCACTGAGTTGAATAAAGGCCATTTGATCACCTTTTTTCGTTCGATGCAGTTTAATACGATCAACCATTGCGATAATTCTGAAGTATTTATCACGAACTTTAACATCCACTAGCGAATCCGCTTCGTGTTTTTGCTTTAAACGCAAAGTTGGATGCTCACTAAAATAAAATCCAAGTACCAATAATTCATCATTTAGAACTTGACGTCTATTTTCATCAACGACCGTAAAAATTGGCTCACTGATCAAATCCATATTAAGTGATGATTGGCCATCTTTTTCCACGCGGATTATGTTTGCATAACGAATCGCTTCCTCCAGTGAAGCAATCATACTTAAACGATCAGAATTAAGATAATCAAAAGCACCTGCGTGGATCAGCATCTCAAATTGGTTACGCTTAATCCCCACTAAATTCAAGCGACTGATTGCGTTGTAATAATTGAGATAGGGCCCATGCATCTCTACATCCTCACGGATTTTAGTACCCACACTCTTACTAATACCCTTTATTACGGTAAATGGCAAGCGAATTGCATACCCTTCTAATGTATAAGCATTCGTGCTCTGCTCAAGATTCACACAACGAAGTTCAATATTTCTACGTCTACACTCATCGATGTACTGACGGGTTTTGACTTCGCTACCAATAACACTTGTTAACAGATACGTATAGAACAGGTGTGAATAATTTGCTTTAAGATACGCAAGTTGGTAGGCAATTAATCCATAAGCAACAGAATGAGATTTATTGAAACCATAATTTGCAAATTTGTAAATTAAAGCAAAAAGTTCTTCAGCAAATGGAGCATCATGTCCTTGTTGGATACATCCCTCAATAAAGTCCGTCTTCAAAGCATCCAATTCTTTAGCATTTTTTTTACCCATTGCTTTACGCAAAATATCGGCCTTCGCAAGACTGAATCCAGCCATTATCTGCGCAACCTGCATGATTTGTTCTTGGTAAATTAAAATACCATTGGTGCTCTCCGTTATTTTTTTTAAATCTTCATGGATATATTGAACCTTTTCAGGATGCTCACGATATTCAAGATAAAGCGGGATGTTTTCCATTGGACCTGGACGAAATAAAGCAATTGTATCCACAATATCACTGAATTGACGTGGCTTTACTTTTTTAAGTAAAGCTTTCATACCATCGGATTCCAATTGAAAAATGCCTACTGTTTCAGCTTGAGCGATTAAATTAAATGTTTTTGTATCATCCAGAGGTATCGTCATGATATCAAAAGGCTCGTGTTCATTAATTTGACGACTAATATTATCGATAATTGTCAAATTTCTTAATCCGAGGAAATCGATTTTCACAAGTCCGATTGCTTCCAAATGATTCATATCATATTGAACTGCAATTGTTTCAGTATCAAGTTGTATGACGGGTACTACAGATTCTAAACACTTCTTACTAAGTACAATCCCCGCGGCATGAGTTGATGTATGACGGGGTATGCCTTCAATCTTCCCTGCAAGTTCAAAGGTCTTCATTAAAATGGATTCCGAATCAATTAAAGACCTCAATTTACTATTTGAGGCATAGTTTTGGTTTAAAGGCATCACTGGATTAATCAACTTCGAGACTTGATCAACTTTACGAATGGGTACCTGAAGTACTCGTGCTGTATCTCGAAAAGCTTGACGTGCTTTAAGAGTCCCGAAAGTTACAATATGGGCTACATGATCATCACCGTATTTATTGCGTACATAATCAATTACGAATTGACGCTTGTCATCAGGAAAATCGATATCAATATCTGGCATCGAAATTCGTTCCGGATTTAAAAAACGTTCAAACAAAAGATTATACTCAATCGGATCAATTTCTACGATACCAAGACAGTAAGCAACTAGTGACCCTGCCGAACTTCCACGCCCCGGACCAACATAGATCCCTTCTTTTTTTGCGAATCGAATTACATCATACACAATTAGAAAATAATCTGTAAAATTCATTTTGTTAATGATGTCGAGCTCGTAGTTTAAACGTTCCCTATATACTTGTGATACGTTATTTTTTAAACGTCGTTTTAAGCCGAACCGACTGAGTTGGTCAAGATATACTTTGTTGGAAACCTCTTGATTCGTTTCAAAAACCGGCAACTGGGTAGTGAGCTCCATAAGATTTACATTACACATTTGCGCAATCGTGTCCGTTAATTGGACTTCTTCTTCAGTATAGAGACTCTTAAATGTTTCCGAATCAATAAAATTACGATTAGGAGACGATACAAGCGTCTTATCCTCTAAGTAGGTGCTTTTATCAATAGCTTGAAGAGCCCGAAATGCTTCTTCATCTTCTTTGTTTTCATAGTATACCTTGGGTACCGCAAGACATTGAATGGACTTCAAACCAGCCATCTGGCGCAACTGGTCGTTAACACTTACAAAAAAACTTGATTCTTGATGGGACAATCCAATGTAGAACGAATCAAATTGATGATTAAGGCGATCCATCGTTTCACTAACACTTTGTAAATCTTTATTAAGCATCCCCTTCTCAAATGGACCTTGTTCAGAATAGGCAATAAAAATTAAATCATCTTGAAAGGGAATCACGTCAGATTCTAATACATACCCATGTTGCGATAAAGAAAAAGATAGAGTGATTAGTGCTTGATAACCGTGATTCGAACGCGCGAGAACAAGCGAATCATAGCGGAGGCCCTCAAATTCAAGGGTGATTTCCATACCAAATATTGGTTTAATTTGATGCTTATTGGCAGCGTACTGAAAATCCAATGCACCAAAAAGAACATGTCGGTCGGTTAATGCAATGCTCTTCATATTTTGTACTTTCGCCTTTTCAATAATTGATTCGACAGACATCATTCCTTTAAGCAAAGAATAATAACTTCGAACCGCTAAATGTGTTGCCATCATGTCACCTCTACATTTATTATACATGAAAAAACATCGCTATAATAGCGATGTTTCGGCCAATTCTGTAATAAGAGTTTCTAATGTCTCCTTGGTGAGACCTTTAATACCGCAAGCAAGACGATGACCGCCGCCATTATAACGTTGCGCTATTGTATTAATCGTATTGTTTTGTGATCGTAGAGAAGCCTTAAACGATCCGTCTTCGGCTTGTACAAACAATCCCCAAATCTTAAATTCGCGAACTCCCGCCATTGAACCGGTAAACATTTTGGCATCTGATTCTGTAATTTCAAGTTGATCAAGCAATGCTTGGTCGATGATTACATATGCGAAAAAGTCTTTAACTTCAATGTGATTTTGAATTTCACGATTAATTTCAAAATTACGTCGAGTACGCAAAAATATAGCATGATTTAATTTCGTAATGTTTGCACCTTCATCCATAAGCCATGCTGCTGCTCTTAAGGTTTTAGAAGATGTCGTTTCAATCGAAAATTTTTGCGTATCTGTTAGAATTCCGGATAAAAGTGTATTCGCTACATCCTCATTCATAAGCATACCCAAATCTTGAAGTAGGTCAGCTACAATTTCACAAACACTACCTCGTTTCGAGTCAACAATTTGTAAATCACCATATTCATCAACCACTGGGTGGTGGTCAATTTTAATAAGTGCTTTTCCTTCTTGATATCGTTGATCATCGATTCGTTCTTGATTTGCGCTATCAAGCACAATTGCCAAAAATTCCCCTAGGTCATCAATTTGATCCATTGGTTCATAAATTGTAAAGTTGTGCAGATCACTACCCAACATTACAATCTCTTTTTCAGGATAGTTTAATTTCAACCATTTCGCCAACCCAACTTGCGATCCAAGTGCATCACCATCGGGTTGTACATGACGAAATAAACAAATACGATCAAATGATTCAACGTATTGAATAAAACTAGTTTTGTTCATTATGAATACGATAAGCGTCAGTTGCAATCACTAATTCTTCATTTGTTGGACACACCCAAATATCCATTGCTGATTTATCAGTGCTCAATTTAACTTCTTTTCCACGTGTTTTTGCATTTAATGCGCGATCAAAGTCAAGTTTCAATCCTGGTTGTAATACATCTAAGATTGCTTCACGAGTACCGGTATCGTTTTCACCTAAACCAGCTGTAAATACGAGTCCATCGACATGACCTAATTGAAGTGCGTAAGCACCTACATATTGTAATACGCGTTGTGCATACATTTTACGTGTAAGAATTGCGCGTTCATTCCCTGCTTCGATACCATTTTCAATATCACGTGCATCACTTGAGATGCCACTAATGCCAGCCATTCCTGATTTTTTGTTGAAAATATCAAGAACTTCTTCAGCAGTAATATCTAATTTTCGCATAAGATACGTAACGATTGCTGGATCTAAATCACCAGTACGTGTTCCCATCATTACACCTGCAAGCGGTGTAAAGCCCATTGATGTGTTCACACATTTTCCGCCTTCTACAGCAGAAATTGATGCACCATTACCTAAATGTAATGTGATTAAATTTACATCTTCAACCTTTTTACCCATTAATTCGGCAGTACGTTGTGCAACATATTCGTGAGAAATCCCGTGTGCACCGTAACGACGAACAGCTAAATCAGTATAGTATTCATATGGTAATGCATACATAAATACCTCTTCAGGCATTGTTTGGTGGAATGCAGTATCAAATGCAAAGATATGTGTTGCGTTTGGTAGTGCTTCTTTAAATGCGCGGTAACCAATAAGGTTAGCTGGATTATGAAGTGGTGCTAAGTCTGCAAGTTCTTCAACTTTTGAAACAGAATCTTCATTACACAATGCACTGCCTTGGAAATATTCACCACCGTGAACCACACGATGTCCTGCAGCAATGATTTCAGATAAATCTGAAACAATATTTTTTTCTACGAGACCTTTCAATACTAAATCAACCGCTACGTGGTGATCTGGAATATCTAAAGTATCTGTATCTTTTTGATCATTATATTTAAATGTGATAATTCCATCATTTAAACCAATACGTTCAACAATACCACTTGTAAGCACCTCTGCTTCTGGCATTTCTAATAATTGAAATTTCAATGAACTACTTCCGGCATTAACCGCTAAAACTTTACTCATAATTTCCTCCTCTATTGAAATCATCTAAGATTTTATTGACTTCCCCATCCCCTAGGGCATAAAGTTTATCAAATAATTTTTGATAGGATGTCGCAACTCCCAACTTTTGCTCATACTCTTCGAGTAATTTGGTTGTTCGATTTAAATTATCATAAACAGCCGAACGACTAATATTAAGGATATCCGCAATTTCTTGATAAGACAAGTCATCTTGGTAATAATATTGAAAAACTTGTATTTGTTTTTCTGTTAACAAAGTTTCGTAATAATCAAAGAGTCGATTCAGCTTGACCGCCTTCTCAACGCTCATGATTATCATTTACAAGATGATACAAATAACTTTCAATATCAAAAGCTCTTAGATCACCTACCGACTCTCCTAAACCGATATGACTTACTTTTAAATCTAACTCATCTTTAATGCTGAGTAGAACGCCACCTTTTGGTGATCCATCTAATTTTGTAACGATTAATGAATCTACCGGTGTCACTTCAGTAAATGTCTTGGCTTGTGATAGACCGTTTTGCCCTGTATTACCATCGATAACCAGGTAAGTGTGATCAATGCTTCCCACTTCACGTTCTAAAACACGCTTCATTTTTTCAAGTTCTTTCATTAAATTCACTTTGTTTTGAAGTCGCCCTGCACTGTCACAAATCATAACATCAAAATCATGCTCTTTAGCATAACGTGCTGCGTCAACATATACAGATGCGGGATCCTGGTTATCGTTACCACCTACAAAATCCACGCTAATCTCATCAGCCCATACTTTGAGTTGATTACTTCCTGCCGCTCTAAAGGTATCCCCACCAACAAGGAGAACTTTAAATCCTTCTTGTTGGTAATTATACGCAAGTTTTGCGCAAGTTGTTGTTTTCCCTGATCCATTAACCCCTACCACAAGAATCGCATTCAAACGTCCGGGTTCAATGGTATACGGCAATAAGTTTTCACCATACTGACGTAAGATAACTTCAACCAATGTTTCTAACGCTTCTTCTTCACTCATGGATGTCTTAACATTTTTTCGGAAGGTTTTAATAATTTTTTGCGCACTTTTTAAAGAAACATCACTTTGAATTAATACTGCTAATAAATGATCATACCACGCATCATCAAACTTAGGTTTTCCAGTAAACATTTGTTTTAATTTATTTCCAAATGATGCTTTCGTTGAATCTAAGCCTGTGGAATACAATGCCTGTTCTTTTTGATCTTTTTTATTTGATTTCTTAAACATATCAAAAAATCCCATTATGCGTCCTCCTTTAATTCAATCGCTTCATCAAGACGAACTCGTAACATCGATGATACACCGCGGGTTGGCATGGTAACGCCATATAAGACATCACATTGCGCCATCGTACCAGAACGGTGAGTAATCACCAAGAATTGAGTATCATCACTAAAGTCTTTTATATAGTTTGCTAATCGCTCTACGTTTGCTTGGTCTAAAGCAGCTTCAACTTCATCAAAAATACAAAGTGGAACATGGCGGGCTTTAAGAATTGCAAATAAAACAGAGATTGCAATCAAACTCTTCTCACCACCTGAGAACAAGCGAATGTTTTGGACTGACTTTCCAGGTGGTTGAACATCAATATCAATCCCGGTATTTAGAAGGTCATTTTCATCTTCTAAAACAAGTTTGGCTTTACCACCACCAAATAGTGCACTGAAGACAGCACCTAATTCACCATTAATTTTATCAAACATTTCCTTGAATTGTTTGACCATAATTTGATCCATTTCTTCGATGACGCTCAGGAGCTTGTCCCGTGAAGATACTAAATCATCCAACTGTTTGGTCAAGAATTCATGACGCTCGCTTGCCTCTTTGAATTCTTCGGGAGCCTCCAGGTTCACATTCCCTAATGCGGCAATTTCCCCTCGAAGCTTCAGTACTTCTTCCCGACTCGTTGCAGCCGCTTCATCATAAACATGTTCTAATGCATATTCGAACGTCATTTGATACTCGCTCGATAAACGTTCTAAATTTGATTCTAAGCGTGTTGCATTTTTAGTATCATTTAAATTAACTTGGTGTTTCTCTTGCGTTAATTTATTCAGTTCACTGCGATACTGACGAATGAGTACTTCTTTTCGTTGTACATCATTCCCAAGCGCTAAACGACGTTCCCGAATCAGTGATAAATTTGAACTCAATTCATCACGTTCCATATAGGCACGGTTAAGTTTTCCTATCACTTCATCAGCAATATCTTCCGTTACAAACTCGTCATTCGGATTGATTTCTTCATATTCTTGTTGAAGACGCTCATATTTGGATCGCTTAACATCTAACAACGGTTCCAGTTGCGCTAAGGCAATTCGTCGTTGCATCAAGATTTCATTTGTATCTTTAAGCGTTGTTTGAAGGGATCGCACTTCATTTTCAGAAAACACAATGCGATCATTTAATTTAGAAATATCAGTTTCTAAAGCTTCTTTATCGCGTTTCAGAGTCAACATCGATTGTTGGTTGTTTTTAGACTTACCACCAGACATTGTACCGCCACGATGCATAACATCGCCATCAAGCGTTACAATCTTATAGGAATGATGTAATTGCTTCGCAAGTCGGTTGGCATCTTCAATCGTCGAAACCACTAGAACATTGCCTAAAAGACTTTCTTTTAAAACATCATAGATTGCATCATTAGTCACAAAATCCGATGCAACACCCATAAATCCTGGTGCATGCTCACACACTGTTAATGCGTCATCAGAAACTGAACGTGATTTACACGATGTTAATGGAATAAAAGTAGCACGACCTGACATATTTTTCTTCAAAAAATTAATTGCATTCACCGCGGATTTGTCAGTCTCAGTAACAACATGCATCATTGATCCAGCTAGAGCAGTTGTAATTGCAACTTCCAAACCATCTTCTGCAGTAAAAACATTTCCGACGGCATCAAGCACCCCAAAAAGAGAACCCTTATTCTTCATTACCGCTTGGACGCCTGCTTGAGATTCAAATGGACGTTCGAGTCGGTGAATGATAAATTCATGTCTGTTTTTTAATTGATTCAATGATGCCATTAACCCGTTTAGCCCTTGTTGCTTATCGGCAAGCGCTCTATTTTTTTCATACGTCGATTCCGTTAATAAATCAACCTCAGCTGTAAGCTTTTGATGACGTTCTTTACGCTCTTCGTATTCCAGTTTAGCATCATTCATCGCCGCAAATAACTCCTGTGCCTTCGCTTGCTTATCTCCAACTTCAAGCGTATATTTGCGTCGTTCATCAATCTCAACTTTTCGTGTTTCTAAAATTCCGATTTCACGAACAAATTGCATGACCTTTTCTTGTCCTTTAACAATGTCTTGATCCATTTTAAATATTTCTTGGCGTTTTTCCTGAAGTTCGTGATCATAAACGCCAATATTAGTTTCTAACGTTGCAATTTCTGATTCAAGACGATAAGTATCGTTTTTATTTGATTCAATTAGTTGTTCTAACTCTTTTATTTCGCGACAAATCACAGAAACTTCTATCGACTCAAGCAACGCTTTTTTATCTTTATATTGTTCTGCTTTTTTAGCTGCGCGCTTTAAAGAGCTAACCTGACGGGTAATTTCATCGACGATATCTTGCATACGATCAACATTTTCCTTTGTTCGTTCAAGCTTATTAATCGATTCGATTTTACGTTTTTTGTATTTCGAGACACCAGCAGCCTCTTCAAAAATAACACGGCGTTCAATTGGTTTTGCTTCAGCAAAATAACTGATTGTCCCTTGCGAAATAATTGATAACGAATCACGCCCCAGACCCGTATCCATAACTAGGTCATGAACATCACGGAGGCGACATGGCACCTTGTTTATGAGATATTCTGATTCACGCGTATCGCGATACAAGCGACGGGTTATTTCCAGCTCTTCATAATCACTGTTTAACGCCCGTTCTTCGTTATTAAATACTAAGGTTACCTCCGCGAGATTCACTTTACGACGGGATTCAGACCCATTAAAAATAACATCAGTCATACTTGAGCCACGCATTGATTTTACAGATTGCTCTCCTAAAACCCAACGTATCGCATCACTAATGTTACTTTTACCACACCCGTTCGGACCTACAATACCTGTAACTGCGTCATCAAAGTTAATGACGACTTTATCCGCAAATGATTTAAATCCTTGCATTTCTATCTTTTTGAGGAACATATAAACCCCCATTCTTATCTTGTTCATTATACCGTAATATCGCCAAACATGAAAGATGTATCCTACAATTTGATTTTCTCATTACAAAGTGATATTCTTTTATTGGCTACGTTAGGAGGAAATATGCGAAAACGAATTATTTTAATTGCGTTTACAGCTGTTGCACTCGTGTCCTTATTTGTCGTATTATACGATCAATTTAAACCGAAGACCAGTGCTCTAACGCTGCGTGCTGATATGCCTAAGAGCGAAACCGTTAAACTTAACGAAATTCAGACATTTTTAAATGATAATCCAGGGCAACATGTCTTCTTACTTAAAGATGGCGATGCCGATTCTGATTATGTTGAAGAAGCATTACTTGCTCCACTTACTACAGAACAAGTCGTACGTCCCACACCAGATATCATTTCGGTCGATATGTCTGAAGCTCAGAACATTTCTGTAACACGCTTAAAACAATTATTGGGTGTTGAAAAGTACCCTGCATTTGTCGTAATCGAAGCAAAAAAAGATAGTGTCGAAGTTAAATCAACCCTCGTATTTAAACAAGACAATCCTTTTACTAGCGACGATCTCAAAACTTGGTTTTTTGAAAACGGTCTTTGGACCGGTCCTTATGGAATTGAGAATAAAAAATCATAAAAAAGTATCAATCGTTTTTTCGATTGATACGTCTAAAAAAACGTACAATGAATTCATTGTACGTTTTTATTTTATATTATTAATGAATGATTGGCAGAGTTCTGCACTTACTTTACTTGCAAGAGGTAAATAGGCCTCAAAATTAACTTCATTTTCTGGATCATGAGTAACATCCGATAATCCGCGTAAAACGATAAACGGAATATTATTTCGCTTACATACATGGGCAATTGCCGTCGCTTCCATTTCAACACAAATCGCATCTGGAAAATGCTTCTGAATGTTTGTGAAAGCTTGGGACTCCTTAGTTACAAATTGATCTCCTGAAACAATCAATCCGACATGATAACGTTTTTTCATCGCATCAAGTGTGTTTTTCGCAATTTCTAATAATTGTGCATCTACTTCAAATATAAAACGAGGATCAGTTTGAGTGTTTGGACCAATATCGAGATCGTGGTACTGAAGCATTGATGCAACAACCATATCCCCTTGCTTTTGATCTATCTTCAAACCGCCAGCGCTTCCTATATTGAGGACCATTTCAGGTTGGAAAGAACCAATCAAACGTGTTGCTGTATAAGCAGCATTAACCTTACCAACACCACTTTGCGCTACTATAACACTTTGACCTGAAAGCATCCCTTTATAAACAGCAATATCATCAAGTGTTTCAGCACTCACATCACTCATAAGCATTGTCAGTGCATGAACTTCTTCTTGCATAGCTCCTATAATTAAAATCATATTAATTCCTTTCTAATGACAAACATTAATTTTTCACCTTCTTGAGTAATGCCCGGTTGCTCAAAATCAGTTAAAACTGTAACGTGGTATCCCTGCTTTTCATAGGCATCAATTAGAATTTGAGGATTGAATACCCATTGATAAACACTATCAAAGGTACCATCTAAAAAATTAATAACATGAACGAGATGTTCGCCATCAACTTCAATTTGATATGCATAATCAAAATCATCTGTAGAACCTTCTTCATAGTAATCATCCGCAAATTCAGTCAAACGAAATGGATGATGACAGTCGAGAAGGATACAATTCGATAATTTGACACTCTGATTTACAAATTTCAACAAATCTTCTTCTGTCAAAATATAATTAAGACTATCCCCAACACAGACTAACGTATCGTAAACTGTGTCATCTTCATAAGTTAAAAAATCACCCTGAACCATTTTATCAGCAAGTTCCGGATACTTTTCGTACCCCAAAGCAAGCATGGATTCATCAAGATCCACGCCTTTGACCGAAAACGATTCTTTTAGTTCATTCAGAAGATCGCCAGTACCGCAAGCAAGTTCAAGAAGCGTATGCCCTTGAGCATGATTTCGAATAAACGTTTTATATAATTGTGTCCCTTCTTGCGAAGCAAATAGTTTATCGTAATACGTTTTCATCGATATAGTCCTGGTAAAGTTTTTCTAAATTATAGTGAGCACGTTCTTCTGTTAAGAACAAATGCACAACAACATCAAAGGCATCAATTAAAATCCATGTTGAACCATGTTGGCGTTCAATGCTACGAATTTTATACCCTTCTTTTTCAATTGCTTCCTCAACAAACTCAGCAATAGCATTAATTTGACGAACACTGGGTGCGTCAGCAATCACAAAATAGTCGCATAATGGATTTTCACGTTTAAAATCAACAGTAACAATATCATTTGCTTTTTTTTCGTCGATTGTTTTTACAATTACATCTAATAATTTATTCATTGGGTCTCCTTAGGTAGGCATCTTGTGCCTGTTTTACTGCTTTAAATCCTTTATTCAAATCCTGCTTTGCAAGGTGAATATAGGGCTCGCTATCATAACCACGGCCACGTTCACATTTATCGGCAATGTATAAAATCATACCAATTTTATTAGTTGAGTCTCCATTAACATGACCTCTAATGGCATTTAGTACCTGCTTATCGCGAATATAAAATCTTTTGGCTAACTCTGACGCTGCTGCAAAACCATGATAAAACGCTGGATGGAGACTACGTTTATGCGGATATGTCGCCTCCATAATTGCCGTTAGCGCTTCTTTCGAGTCTTCTTTACATAAATCATGCATCATAGCTGCTAAGTACATTCGTTGTAAATCAACGCTATGCACAGCGGCCAATTCTAATGCAACTTCACATACGCGTTTAACATGTTCAAAGCGTTGCAAAGAAACACGGTTTGAAAGGATTGATTCCAAATACAATCCATTTTCACTCATATATCTCAAAACAGCGGGTGCGGTTTGCGTCTTTTCACCCTTACGAATTTGTGTCGAACTAATCTTCATCACAGGTCCCATTATTCGCGGATATTCCATCGTATCTTCCGCTTCGCGTGCATAAACAATAAATTGTATTTTTTGGTTTAAGCATTCAAAGTCTTTCCAACGATGTAAGGATTCTAACTGATCCGACCCGATTAACCATTCAAAGGTTATATCCGGATATTCAGTTTGAAGCACCTTAACGGTATCAATGGAATAGGAAGGTATCGGCATTTTCGATTCAATATCAAGAACTTTCATTTTACGATACGGATTGATCATTAATTGAACCATATTTATACGGTGTTTAAAATCTGAACTGCCTTGTTTAAATGGATTTTGTGCGCTGACAATAAACCACAATTCGTCAGCATTGCGTTGTTTTAGGGCGTGTTTTGCCATCGTTAGATGACCTTCATGAATGGGGTCAAAACTCCCCCCAAACAGAATGACACGACTCAAACTTTAATGCGTCCGTTTTTATTGTAACGATAGAAAACTGCAACGCGCCCTATTTTGCTCACGAGGTCACAACTGAAACGATCTTCAAACGCTTCAATTGCTTCAGTAATGGAAACATCTGAGTTTTTTTGGATACTCACTTTCACAAGATTGTGTGCAAGCATTGACGTTTCAAATGTTTCATATACGGTTTCCGTTAATCCATTTTTACCAATAAATACAGTTGTTTTTTCCTCATGAGAGATTCGTTTCAATTCTTTTTTTTGATCTTTATTTAACATTAAATGATCGCCTTTCTGATAATAACTTCTGCTTCCTTATCGAAGCTTGTTTCTAATTCTTTCAAATCACCTTGAATACTGATAAATCCCACATCGAAAATTTCGATATCAACATGTTTATCACTAACCGGCCATTTTCGTTTTCGATATTCCGGGTTTTGAATCATAAATTCATGTTCAAGTTCAAAATTCGCATCCATACGCTCCGGTTTAATGCGTTTAAGTGCAAACGGCAAGTAAGAAACGACATGCACTTGATTTTTCGGAGTAATGGTGATTGCACCAAGATTCCCAATCATTATCGTTTGTTTTTCATACAACTGATAAACAACTGGCTTAAGCGTTTTTTGTGGTGCTAACATTACAAGATTTTCATCCGTGAACTTATTCAATAATTTAGTCTCATTGCTTAGCCCCGGTGTATCGTATACATCATAACTTTCTGTTTCAATGTGCAAAACATCCGCGGTCGTTGAAGCTACAGGCGATACGGATAAATCGTTTTTACCCAATAAAGCATTCAGTAATGAAGATTTTCCGGCATTAACACAGCCTACGAAGGCACACGGCGCATCCTCAAGGTAAGGTTTTAAGTCCGCTAGTGTGTTCTTCTTCAATGCTGACACATAAACAATATCCATTAATGCTACATCTTCATCTTTAAGAGATCGCATAATTGCATTCGTAAGTTTATTGTTTGATACTGATTTAGGTAGTAAATCACGTTTATTTACGACCAATACGACACTTTTATGTCGTAATGCACGTAAAAGCCCTGTATGCATACTTTGATTAAGATGCATAATGTCTAGCACCCATAAGATGTGACCTTCGAATCCTTCAATAAATTCAAGCGTATTTCCGTCATTAACATCTGCCTTAACACGTTTAAAATCGCGATAGTGTTTTAGACGAAAACACGATTGACAGTAATCATTTTCAATTGATTTTGCATATCCGCGTCCAGCTGCATCTTCTGTTTGTAAAACAGATCCACAACCAACGCATTTTTTATTTTCCATATATATTTACCCTTTCAAAAATGGTATCAACTCTCCGTAAGAAGTAGTTTAAATCAAAACATTGTTCTAATTGTTCTCGTGAAATATATTGTAACACGTTTCCGTCCTCAATAATGACATCAAAAAATGATGTATTTTGATTGTAAGCCATCATCGCCAATGGTTGAATCAAATCATAAGCCCCCTCACGACTGAGGTTGCCTTGGTCAATCAACGTTGTCATTACACGTTGCGCAAAAATAACACCGTGTGTCAAGTTGATATTATCCACCATTTTGTCCTCATACACAACTAAATTCGCAACAATTTGTGTAAATCGGTGAATCATATAGTCTAATAAAGTAATTGCATCCGGAAATATGATCCTTTCAGCACTTGAATGAGATATATCTCGCTCATGCCATAACGCAACATTTTCAAACGATGACATCATGTACCCACGAATAACACGAGCACATCCCGCCATATTTTCACTTCCGATTGGATTGCGTTTATGAGGCATCGCCGAAGAACCTTTTTGTCCTTTATTAAAAAATTCTTCAGCTTCGCCTACTTCAGTACGTTGTAAATGACGGATTTCTGTAGCCATTTTCTCGATGCTAGTCGCAATGAGTGCCAATGTAGACATATAGAACGCATGACGATCGCGTTGTAATACTTGAGTCGATATGTTTGAAGATGCGATACCTAACTGATCACATACATAATCTTGAACAAATGGATCTGTATTTGCGAAATTTCCAACTGCACCGCTAATCTTTCCGGCTTCAAGATCTTTTCGTGCCGATTTAAACCGATTTAGCTGACGATTCATCTCATCATACCAAAGTGCAAATTTCAATCCAAAACTGGTTACATCTGCATGAACACCATGCGTACGCCCAATGCAAGGTGTATCTTTATACCGAATGGCTTGCTTTTTTAACACATCCATCAGTTCAAGAAGTCCAGTTTCTAACACATCATTCGCTTGTTTATAGATATATCCATATGCCGTATCTACGACATCTGTACTCGTTAATCCATAATGAATCCATCTTTTTTCGTCACCTAAGGTTTCACTTACTGCTCGGGTAAATGCGACTACATCATGACGTGTTTCAGCTTCAATTTCATAAATACGATTAATATCAAAGGATGCATTGGTTTGTAGTGCTTCTAAGTCGCAATCTGGTACCACACCCAAATGATTGAATGCTTCAGCTGCATAAATTTCTACTTTAAGCCAAGCCTCAAAACGAAATTGATCATTAAAAATTGTTTTCATTACATCTCGTGAATAACGATTAATCATAAAACCTCCTGATTGAAATAATAAAGTCTGGAAGTATACAACCGCCAGACTTGGTTTTGTAAGGTTGAACGTAATAACTCTACCTTACAATTATACATAATTATAAATCAAGTTTCAAAGGTTCCTCTATGCTTTTACCTTCGATTTTGGGTATCTCAACATTCATGACATGAACACGAGGTCTCAAGATACAGAAGTTCTTCTCGCTGGTTACTGTTGAGAAGGTTGCTTCAGCAGCCATCAGTGGTATATCTTTAATCGCTACTACAGATGCATGATCATTATAAATCATGATGTCATCGTGGATATTCCCTACAAATACTTCACTCAAACAGTGAGGATTACTCTTTACCGTCTTAACAATTGAAGTACCTTGAGTTGCTCGGTTATTAACAGCAATGTCATGCTCTTTAATTCGTTTCATTTGATATCGATCTGAAACAAAAACCACCTCAGTCTCATCGCGTAAACGAATGGTTGACATGATTCGATCATTAAGCTTGAGTTTCATACCAATAACCCCTTTTGCACGCAATCCTATTGGATTTATTTCTGTGAGGTCTAAGCGCATGCATTGACCTTCTTTACTTACTAAGATTAAGTGGTCATCATCTGCAGTAACCACAGCTCCGACTAACTCATCAAACTTACCTAACTTCATGACGTCATAAAGACGGTTTGTTCGTTTTACTTCGAGTTCGGAAATCGCTGTTTTCTTAACCATTCCTGATGCGGTTGCCGTTACAATAAATCGATAGGTATTGAAAGATTTGAGTGTAAAGGCACTGATAATTTTTTCATCAGGATCAAATTTCATATATTGATTGATATGCGATCCGGTATCGCGCCAACGCGCTTCTTCAATTTCATGAACTAAAATAGTACCATAACGGCCTTTTGAAGTTACGAAAACCAGGTAATCCGTCGTTTCGACTTCAGCACTGAAAACGGGTTGGTCTTCATCCATTAAGGCTATGACATCTTTTTGACTGGAACCATAAGAACGCATCGATACTTTTTTAAGATATCCATCTCGCGATACGGTAACCATAACAGCTTCATTTGTAATGAGACTGAGATGATCTACTTCTAATTCTGAGATTTCTGCTTCAATGGTTGATCGTCTTGGAGTATCGAAGGTTTCTTTTATTTCCATAAACTCTTTAACAATTAAATTATTGAGCATATCGACGTTACTGATAACAAGATCAAGATACTCCAATTCATTTGCAAGTTTAGCGAATTCATCGCGTAATGCATTGATATCAGTTGATGACAAACGATACAGTTGTAAATCAACAATTGCAGTTGCTTGAGCCTCTGTGAAACCAAATGATTCCATAATATTATTTCGTGAGTCGGAACGATTGTTTGAACCACGAATCACAGCAATGATTTCATCTAAAATTGAGGTTGCCTTCATAAGTCCTTCAAGGATATGAATACGTTTCTCTTTTTGTTCATAACGATACTTACTTCGATTTAATACAACTTCTTGTCTAAATGCGAGATAGGCATCTAAAACTTGTAAGAGCCCACAAACTTTAGGTCGTTGGTCCACAATTGCAACCATGTTGGCATTGTAATAAACCTGTAACTCAGTATATTTATAGAATAAATTGAGAATGCTCTCAACATTTGCATCCCGCTTGCAGTCAATAACAATACGAAGTCCTGTACGGTCAGATTCATCGCGTACGTCCATAACATCGCCAAATCCCTCACTTGCTTTCGTAAATCGTAATTCATCAATCTTACGAACAACATTTGATTTAATCACTTCATAAGGGAGCTCGGTAATCACAATTTGTTTCATACTTTTATTTTCAACAATATCGGCTTTTGCGCGTACAACAATGCGTCCTTTACCCTTGCGAATAATATCTTCAATGCCTTCGCGTCCCTGAATGATTGCTCCCGTAGGAAAGTCAGGACCTTGAACCATCGTCATAATTTCCTCGACCGTGCAATTTGGATTTTGCAACCTGAAAATGGCTGCATCCATAATTTCATTAAGATTAAACGGCGGAATATTTGTCGCATAACCCGCTGCAATTCCGGTAGATCCGTTCACTAGAAGGTTCGGGTAACGCGCCGGTAATACAGATGGCTCGGTCGTCATATCATCGAAGTTTAAGACAAATGGAACAACTTCTTCATCAATATTTTCTAAAAGTTTTTGTGATAATTTGGAAATACGTGCCTCCGTATATCGCATCGCCGCAGCAGGATCATCATCGATGCTCCCATTGTTTCCTTGCATATCAATTAAAGGCATATTCATTTTCCATGATTGCGACATCCGAACCATCGCCTCATAAACGGAACTATCCCCATGTGGATGATAATTACCGATAACAAGTCCGACTGTTTTCGCAGATTTTCGATATGGTTTATCAAATAAGTTCTTATCGTGGTACATCGCATATAGAATACGACGTTGAACTGGTTTTAAACCATCTCGCACATCCGGCAATGCACGTTCTTGAATAATATATTTTGAATACCGACCAAATCGTTCCCCAACGATGTCTTCAATCGGCATTTTAATCATTGAATCATGAGACATGTGGATCCTCCTCTAGCGTAAATGCAACATTTTGCTCAATCCATTCACGGCGAACATCGACTTTATCGCCCATAAGAACAGATACACGTTTGTCTGCAACAAGGAAATCATCAATTTGAACTTGGATTAAGGAACGGCTTTCCGGATCCATTGTCGTTTCCCAAAGTTGATCTGCATTCATTTCACCCAACCCCTTGTAGCGTTGAATTTCGATTTTACCGTGTTCTTTACGGAAAGCATCGAGTTCTTCATCAGTATAGGCATATTGAACATGTTTTCCAGACTTAACTCGATAAAGGGGCGGTTGCGCAATATAAACATAACCTGCTTCGACCAATGGACGCATATGTCTGAAGAAAAAGGTTAACAACAAGACTTGAATGTGTGCACCATCAGTATCCGCATCGGTCATAATGATAATTTTATTGTAGTTACAGTCTTTCAATTCAAAATCCTTGCCAACGCCAGCACCAACACAATGAATAATAGTATTGAGCTCTTCATTTTTTAATATATCTTCAAATTTTGCTTTTTGAGTATTTAACACCTTACCACGCAGCGGTAAAATAGCTTGAAACTTGCTATCTCGACCTTGTTTTGCACTTCCCCCCGCAGAGTCACCCTCAACCAAATAAAGTTCATTTTTATTCTTGTTGCGTGTCTGTGCATTAGCAAGTTTACCCGACAGAATACGTTCGATTTTATTCCGTTTTCCACTTCGTGCTTGTTCTCGAGCTTTACGTGCAGCTAAACGAGCATGAGATGCTTTTTGAATTTTAGTAATAATTTTAGTCGCTTCTTCATGGTGAACATCAAGATAGTACGGCAATTGTTCCGTAATGACTGCATCCACCACCCCTTTAGCAGCAGGAGTTCCAAGTTTACCTTTTGTCTGTCCTTCAAATTGCAATAAGTTTTCAGGAATGCTCACAGACAAAATAGCCGATAACCCTTCGCGCACATCATTACCCTCAAAGTTTTTCTCTTTGTCTTTAAGGAGGTTATGCTTACGGGCCCACTCGTTAATTACTTTTGTGAAGCCTGAACGGAAACCCGCAACATGAGTTCCACCGTCATGTGTCCGCACTAAGTTAACATAGGAATAGGTGTCCTCGTTATATCCTTCATTATACTGCAATGCAATTTGCACTGAAATTCCTTGTTCAGTTCCATTTAAAAGAATCACATCATTCAGTACTTCTTGATCTTCATGTATGTATTCCATAAAGGCTTCAAGCCCTTTTTCATAACAATATTCACGTGTAATGTTTACACGTTCATCCGTTACAATGAATTGAATCCCTTGTAATAAAAATGCACTTTCCTGAACACGTTCGCAAATCGTATCAAAACTAAATTTTGAATTCTTAAAAATCGTAGGATCGGCTTTAAAGCGAACACGACTTCCAATCGGTCCACGATCTGTTGTTTTTTCCAGCGGCCCAATTTCCTTACCACCATTTTTAAATGTCATATTATAAGTTCCATCTTTACGGAACACACTTACATTGACTTCTTCACTTAAAGCATTCACTACAGAAGCTCCGACTCCGTGAAGACCTCCACTGGTTTTGTATCCCCCTGCTTCTGAGAATTTTCCCCCAGCATGAAGCACAGTAAAAATGACCTGCAATGCACTCACGCCGCTTTTATGCGTTTCAATAGGCATTCCTCGACCCTCATCACGAATCGATACAGTCATGTCATCTTCAATATTTAATCGGATTGTTGTCCCGAAACCATTAAGTGCTTCGTCAATGGCATTATCCATAATTTCCCAAACTAAATGATGCAAACCACGTGAATCGGTAGATCCAATGTACATCCCAGGGCGTTTTCTTACAGCTTCAAGACCTTCTAAAATCTCAATACTTGATGCTGAATAATTTTGTGTACTCAAGCTCTCCAACTCCTCTCAACGTGTATTATATCATGACACTATGCTTAATTGAGCATTAAAAGTTTAACCCTGAAGAAAACTTCTTTTAACTTTACCTTTGAACATGGTAAAATGGTTTTGAGGTGAATTTATGGAAATATTATTAGCAAGCGTTCTTGGATATCTCTTAGGATCAATTCCTAATGCCCTTGTAATTGGGAAAGTTTTTTTTAACACAGATATTCGAGAACATGGTTCAGGAAATCTTGGAGGGACGAATGCAGGCCGTACCTTAGGTGCTAAAGCTGGTGTTGCTGTTGCCATCTTAGATGTTTTAAAAGCGACTATCGCAATGGTGATAACATACTTTATTTTTCCACAAGCAACAATCTATGCCGGATTCTTTGCGACATTGGGACATTGCTTTCCTATCTTTGCAAAGTTCAAAGGTGGTAAAGCCGTATCAACTGCTATGGGGTTCTTGTTAGGTATTTCGATTTTGGTAACAAAACGACCTATCCTACATTTTATCGTTCCCGTACTTATCTTTTTTGGTGTACTCTATCTATCAAAAATGGTTTCCCTATCTGCAATTGTGTCCATCATAGCATCCGTCGTGATTCTCGCAGTTTCACAAGATAATCTTCATGTTACACTTGCTTTCGCGATTATTGCTGCAATCGTTGTCTACCGTCATCGAACCAACATTCAGCGCATTAAAGAAAAGACAGAACGTAAAATAACGTGGATGTAGAGGGCTTGCCCTCTTTTTTAAAACACACTCGGTGCAAATATTGAAAATAGTGAAAATAGTGATATAATCTACCTATATTATAACTAAAGGAGAAGCAAATGATTGATATAAAACAGGTTACAAAAACATATAATGGAAGCCACAAAGCAGTGGACGATGTTTCCATTCAAATAAATTCAGGAGAAATTGTAGGTTTTATCGGACCTAATGGAGCCGGGAAAACAACAACAATAAAAATGCTCACAGGAATCCTTAAGCCCGATGCAGGCTCCATTACCTTGAATGATTTTAATATCATCGATCAACCCATTGAAGCAAAAAAACAATTTGGCTATGTTTCTGACGATCCCAATGCCTTTTTAAAATTAAAAGGCATTGAGTATTTAAATTTTATCGCCGATATCTATAATGTTAGTGAAGAAGATCGACACGAACGTATGGAAACCTATACACGCCTTCTCGGCATGGAAGCAGCTTTAAATGATAAACTCTTATCTTATTCCCATGGTATGAGACAAAAAATTATGGTAATTGGTGTCCTAATTCATAACCCATACCTCCTAATCCTTGATGAGCCATTAACTGGTTTGGATCCACAGTCTTCCTACGTACTCAAAGAAACAATGAAAGATCACGCAAAGCAAGGTGGTGCCGTTTTCTTCTCAACACACGTTCTTGAAGTTGCTGAAAAACTCTGTGACAAGGTCGTTATTATTAATCAGGGGCATATCGTTTACACGGGTACACTTGAAGCGTTAAAAGCAAATTATGGCCAACTTTCATTAGAAGAAATCTTTTTGGAGCTTACAAAATGAATCGGATTTTAACACTCACTCAAATCATGATGAAGTCATCGAGCTATGATTTCACACAACAACTTACTACTAAAAAGAAAAAAGCATCAAAAATGATGATGGTATTGTTTGGCTTTATTTTTGTTTATCTTGGGGTTATCGTTTACTTTCTATGGAATAGCCTCATTGAAAAGTCAATTCAACTCGGGCAATCCGGGATTACAATATATACGCTCTTCACAACAGCTACCCTATACATCCTTATTATGGGAATTATGATTGTACCAGGTATTTTTTATTTTTCTAAAGACATTGAGCGTTATCTGGTTTTACCTGTGAAACCCTCTGATATCCTGTTTTCAAAATTTATCACAAGTTTGATTACAATGTATATCACCGCTTCAATCATCTTTATTCCATTTGCAATCGCCTATATTGTCAACGTAAAACCCGATATTTTATTCATATTGCGCTTCATCTTAGGTTCTATCATGATTCCAATTATTCCTTTTACCCTTGCATTAATCTTTATGATTATCATTCTAACCTTCATCCCTTTTTTCAAAAATAAAGATGTCTATACTTACTGTTCAACTGGAATTGCTGTTATTTTAGGACTTGGAATCGCTTATTTTGGACAATCCTCTGGAAGTGGTAATACAGATTATATTGCCAACTTAATGGCCAGCATTACCTCAGGAGATAATGCTTTACTTAAAGTTATGAACACCGCCTTACCAACAATCACGATGTTAGCCAGTGGCGTCGTCTATGCCGACTATGCACAATTAGGTTTAGGAATTGTTTTTTCAATAATTATCCCTTTCATTTTGGTGACCATGGTGCAAAAATTATACTTTAACGGTGTTATTGGAATAGACGAATCAAGTTCTAATAAGGTCGCCTTATCGCAACAAGAATTGAAAAACAAGTCGAAGCGGTCCAGTCCACTCCGTGCAGTCATGCGTTACGATATACGCAATATTCTTCGTACCCCAGTCTTCACAACCAATTATTTTTCAGGTTTAATTATTCTTCCGGTCATGATTTTCATGCCACTATTGATTGGTATCTCAAAAGCACCGGTGTCACTCTCTGAAATAACACTTGCAATAAATGAGGTTATGAATATTACGTTTTATTCGCAATCTGGACTCACTAGAATTACCATTGTTGCGATTATCGGTCTCATGATTGCCTATTTCATGGCAAATATCGGATTAATCTCTGCAACTTCGATTTCTCGTGAAGGGCGTACACTCCAACAATTTCAATCAATGCCAATCAATTTAATGACTGTCGTTCAAGCAAAAATTTTAATCGGTGCATGTATCACAGTGATTCCTACATGGGTCGTAGGTATCATTATAAGCCTTCTGATTCGCTTAAATATTGGATACATCATAATCTTTATGATAAGTGCTGTGATAGGCTCAATGATATCCAACACCAGTGCCGTCGTGCTCGATGTCTTCGCACCAAAACTAATCTGGGATAATGAAACACAAGCGATAAAGCAAAACTTTTTAACGATGGTACCGCTTTTTACTTCTTTTGTGATCATTGGTCTCTTCATAGTTGCACTGTTTAATTTTAATCCTATTACTGTTATTTATTCTTTTGGTATCGGACTGATAATATATACTTTGATTACATATCAATTAATTAAACTTTTTGTGAAAAACCGACTACCAAAAGTTATCGAACAAATTTAATAAAAAAAAACTCGAATTTAAACTTCGAGTTTTTTTATCCATTTTTGTATTAATTATTTTTTAAAGATTTCTTTCGCTTTATCGGATAAATCTTCTGCAGTCTCTTTCGCTTTTTCTGAAAGGTCTTCTGCTACTTGTTTGCTTTTGGTAACAGCATCTGCAGTCATATCGCGTCCTTTTTCGAGCACATCCTCGGCAGTTTCTTTTGCTTTTTCACCAAATTCGTTTACTTTTTCGGTAGCGTCTTTTGAAACTGACTCAGTTTTTTCACCGAGATCTTCTGCTGCCTCTTTGGCTTTAACACCCAAATCATCAGCTGAGCTCTTAGCTTTTTCTGCAAGTTCTTTTGCTTTGTCTAATAAATTTCCCATAATATAAAGCCTCCTTTATGCTTAATTAAATTATAGCGTTATGGTTCAAATCAAGCAAAGCATTTGACTAAACGTTTACAATCTTCATTAAATAATCACATAATAAAACCTCTAGAATTAATTCTAGAGGTCGTAATTTTAATCTTCAAATTTAACGTTGTGATAAACTTCTTGGATATCTTCAACTTCATCAAACATTGCCTGAATTTTTTTGAAGTTTTCCGCATCATCACCTTCAACCGTAACATACTCATTGGGTAAGTAGGTTATTTCAAGAACATCAAATTTAATTTCACCAAGCTTGCTTTCTAATGCTTCTTTTGCTTTATGTAAACTTGTTGTCTCAACGGTAACTGAAATATGACCATCTTCTTGTTCAATATCAATCAGGTCAACTTCATTTTCAAGCAAAATCTCCATAATCGCTTCTTCATCATTATGTTCAAAAGAAAGGAGCCCTACATGTTCATAACCATGAACAACCGAACCATTAACTCCGATTTTACCTTTAGATTTAGTGAAACAATTTCGAACTTCACTATAAGTTCTATTATCATTATCCGTTAAACATTCCACGATAAATGAAGACGCTCCAGGACCGAATCCTTCATATCGCACGGCGTGATAGTTTTCTTCGGATCCCCCTTTTGCTTTTTCAATTGCACGTTTAATAACGTCGGCCGGAACTTGTTTTGTTCTTGCCTCATCAATAATACGTTTTAGCCCTACATTCATCTCTGGATCTGGAATCCCTGCTTTTGCCGCCATATAAATTTCTTTTCCATAGCGTGAATATACTTTCGTTTTGGCTGCTGCTGTTTTTTGCATCGATGCCTTACGAACTTCAAATGCTCTACCCATAATATTTACCTCCTAATGTTATCGCACTTCAACGTTGAAACGTTTGATTAATTCATTAATCACTGCATTCATTATATCATTAATTTCTTCGACTTCTAAGGTACGGTCTTGCCCAAACGATAGTTGGAATGCAATAGATTTTTTATTTCCTAATTTTTCTGATGTAAACACATCAAAGACATTTAAATCTACAAGGTATTTTCGCGATACCTTTTCGATTGCTTGTACAATATCACTTACTAATACTTCATTGTCACAAAGTATCGCTAGGTCACGAGTCATAATCGGATACTTTGCAACAGGCGTTGCTTTAATCGCACCCGCTTTTTGACCTAATAAGAAATCCAAGTCAATTTCAAGATAAACAGGATCTTTTAAGTCAAATTCTTTAGCATAAGTCGGATGTAATTGTCCGATAACGCCTAAATGTTTACGATCAAACATAATCTCAGCACTCTTAAATGGGTGGAACATATCGGTATCGCAACCTGTTGCCTTAAATTGGAATCGTTTTTCATTGAAGCCCAATTTGGCTAAAAGTTCCATAAGCATTCCTTTAAGTGTAAAGAAATCAAGTTCAATCGCTGTCTTAGTCCAGTTTTGATTGAATAATTGGCCTTGACCAATAATACCTAATCGACTCGTTTTTGCGTCTTGTGCATATACAGCGGAGTGTTCAAAAAAGAGTGCATCAGAGATTTTGTGTGCATTATTATAAGCGAGGACTTCGACCATCGATGGTAATAAATGTGTACGTAAAAATGCTCGTTTATCACTAATTGGATTGGCCAAGCGAATTGGTGTTCCTAAACTTTCTGAACCGCGTGTTTTCGCTTCATCTACAAGTGTATAGGACAAAATTTGATCGGCACCAAAACCAAGTAAAACATCTTCGATCATCCGTGTTTTTAATTGTTTCGTGTTTAAGTTCCCTACTGTTAAATCCATTAATGGTAATGTTTCATCCATAACATCGTACCCGACAATACGAATTACTTCTTCAATTAAATCTTCTTCGATCGAGATATCTTTACGATAAGAAGGTATTGTACACGTTATTAATCCTTGTTCCACGATTGGCTTAAAGTTAAGACGTTCAAAAACATCAACAATTACCATTTCTTCTAAAGAAGTCCCAAGATATTCATTAACTCGGTCCGCAGTAATTGATACGATTTCAGGACTACTGTCTAATGAACCCCACTGAACTGTTTCTTCGATTTCAGAAGCATCGGCGTATTCAATCAATAACTGTACGGCACGATCCATTGCTTGTTTCGAAGCGTTATTATCCATAGGCTTTGTATAACGTGTTGATGATTCACTGCTTAAACCAAGACGTGTGGCTGTTTTTCGAACAGAAACATGATTAAATCGCGCAACTTCAATAACAAGTCCTTTTGATGTCGGTTTAATCATTGAATTTCCCAATCCCATAATGCCTGCAATACCTACGGGGATATTCCCATTCATAATTACGAGATCATTCTTTTTAAGATCATAAGTTTGACCATCCAAGGCCTCAACAGTTCCTTCAAAATCATCATGAACCGATAAATCTTGATTGCTTAAGAAATCAATATCATAGAAATGCATCGGATGACCTGTTTCAAGCATAACAAGATTAGAAATATCAACAACATTATTTATAGGTTTAATTCCTGATCCAATAAGTGCTTCGCGAATCCATTCAGGCGATGTTCCTATTGTCACATGTCCTATAACTTTTCCCATAAATAAAGGAGATTTTTCTGTGTAAGACGTAATTTTTAAATTTGTTTCAGATCCTAAATCCGATGCATCTTTAAATTCAGGCAAGGTTAATTTCCGGCCGAAAAGTGCACTTACTTCATGAGCGATGGATATAATCGACATAAAATCAGAACGATTCGGTGTTTGCGAAATATCTAATATTTCATCATCTAACCCTAACGCAACCGCAGGATCACTTCCTGGTTCAGCTTTAGGTAAAATTACAATCCCTGTTTTTTGATCTTCAGTCTGATATTTTTCCGCGACACCCAACTCATTCAAAGAGCAAATCATACCATTAGACTCAACACCTCTAACTTTCGAAGCTTTAATATTGAAGTCACCCGGTAATACGGCACCAACTTGCGCAACACATACATATAATCCCGCTTCAATGTTTGAAGCACCACAAACGATTTGTTCAACACGGTCACCGAGATCAACTTGGCAGACGTTAAGGTGGTCACTATCCTGATGGGGTTCACATTCTAGAACGTGTCCTACAGTTAAATGTGTTCCGTGTACGAGCGGTTCAATACCCTCAACTTCTAATCCTGCATTAGTTAACGTATCTGCAAGTTTAAGTGTATCAATATCAGCGATATCAACATATCTATTTAATAATTTTCTACTAACTAACATACGAGCCTCCTACTCAAATCGCTTAAATTGATCAATGAATCGCTTATCATTTGTATAAAATGATCGAATATCATCAATTCCATATTTAAGCATTGCGATACGTTCAACACCGATTCCAAAAGCAAATCCCGACAATCGCTCGTCCTCGTAACCGGCTGCACGTAAAACGTTTGGATGAACCATTCCACCACCTAATATTTCAATCCATCCTGTATCCTTACAAATATTACATCCTTTACCGCCACAGATATGGCATGTAACATCAATTTCGACACTTGGCTCTGTAAATTGGAAATAGCTTGGTCTGAAACGAATTTCGCGACTTTCGCCAAACATACGTTTCGCAAAAAGATTCAGTGTACCTTTAAGATCCGACAAGGTAATGCCATGACCTAAAACCAATCCCTCCATTTGAACAAATTGGTGTGAATGCGTTGCGTCATCATCATCACGGCGATAAACTTTACCGGGACAGATAACTTTAACTGGTACAGAAGGTGCGTATTCTTCTAATGCTCGCATTTGAATTGCAGTTGTATGCGTTCTTAAAAGGGTGTGTTCATCGATAAAGAACGTATCTTGCATTTCGCGCGCTGGGTGATCTTGGGGAATATTAGCACGTTCGAAGTTGTATAAATCAAGTTCAACTTCATCGCCTTCAACGACCTGATAACCCATTTCTCTGAAAAAGTCTTCCATTTCGCGACGCATTAAAATCAACGGATTTTGACTTCCTTGCTTAAATTGAGTTCCTGGCAATGTAACATCGATTGCATCTTTCGCCATATCTCGTTCTAGCTTGATTGCTTCTAGATCTGCTTGTTTTTCTTTAAGTGCAGTTTCGATGCTTTGTTTCGCTTCATTTACGCGCTTACCAAACAAAGGTTTTTCTTCATTCGATAAGTCTTTCATTTGGCCCATAACTTTTGTTAAATGACCTTTTTTACTTAGATATTCAATACGAACATCATTCAAGTGCTCAAGAGTTTTCGCTTCTTTTATCGCCTCAATCCCTTGAGTCATAATATCTTTCAAGTCCATATAAATCCTCCTTAAACATAAAAAAAACCGCACGTCCAGGAACGTCAAGCGCGGTACCATCCTGATTTATACAATAAATGTATACATCTCTTCGTTTTTAACGCAAACGACACGGAAGTGATTAGCTTCTCTCCAAGATGAATTCGTAGGTAATCAATCAATAGTTCCATCAACCCTATTGTTTCTATAAATGATTATCCCTACTACTGCTTCTCTTCAATGATTTTTTATCCTCTTTATTATACCTAAAAGCGAGCATAAATTCAAGATTACACTCGCTTAAATACAGCTTTTATAGAAATTAGACCAATAAGCACAGCAACACCTAATAAGACGATTGTGCCTCCTGGAGCTAAATTTAGATTATAAGATAAGGCAAGGCCAGCCCATACAAAGGCAAGTGAGAAGCCTATTGCATAGATCATCGTAGATCGATAACTTTTGGATATTTGCATCGCACATGCCGTAGGAATCACCATCAGTGAAGATACAATTAAAGCCCCTACAATCCGAGATGCAATGGAAACCGTAATCGCGGTCAAAATGGTGAATATGAGAGACATACGATTTGTATCAACACCGGATAAAGAAGCAGATTTTTCATCAAAAGCAATATAGAAAAATTCACGATAGTATTTAATTGATATGATAATGACAACAAGACTCAACAATATTGCAAGATAATTATCGCTTCCACCGATTGCGACAATACTTCCAAATAAGAAACTATTAAAATTCGCGGGATTTTTCACGAACCCCAATAATACACCTGATAAACCGATTCCGAAAGACATGATGATTGCAATAGCTAATTCTTGGTATTTTCCAAAGCGCTTTTGTATAAATTCGATACTCAACGCAGCAATTAAACTTAAAGCGATTGCTCCAACGATTGGGTTAAATCCCATAATAAGACCAATCGTGATTCCACTTAAGGATACATGGGATAAGGCATCGCCTATCATTGACATTCTTTTAAAAACTACGACAACACCAATAAGTGGAATAATAACCGCTAAAAGTCCCCCTACTAAAAAAGCTGTCCGCATAAATTCATATTTAAACATGCATCGTCACCTCGCTCACATGTCGATCTTTAACCTCTAAAATCCTACTAATATTCTGAATCTCATGATCGATATTATGAGTAACCATAATGATCGTCATTTCACGTTCTTTATTAAGAACGGTTAAAAGTTTGTAGAGATTCTCAATTGAGGGCTGGTCTAAACCATTTGTCGGTTCATCTAAAAATAATACATGAGGTTTCACAATTAATTCGCGTGCGATTAGAACGCGTTGCAACTGTCCACCTGAAAGATTTCCAATCATTTCATTGGCATGAGATTCCATACCGACTATTTTTAGAACTTCCATTGCTTTTTGTGCACGTTGTTTCCGATAAAAGCTAAAAAAGTTTCCTTTAGGAAGTCTTAACATTACAATTTCGAGGGCAGTTGCTGGAAAATCAGCCACACTGAGTAACCCCCCCTGAGGTACATAACCAATTTCATTAAATTGGGTGAATTCACTAATCGGTTCTCCGAGCAAATCTACCACTCCTTTTTGTGGTTTTTGAAATCCTAAAATCACTTTTAACAGAGTTGATTTCCCAGATCCATTTGCCCCTGTTAACGCAACAAAATCACCTTTCTCAATTGAGAAAGATACTGATTCAAGAATCTTGTTTTTTGAATATGAAAAATCCATATTTTCTATAGTGAGCACCGGTTCCATGATACAACCTCCTTTTTCTCTAATTACAGTTTATTAATCCATTTGCATTGATCGAATTCATTGCCTAAAAGAATTTGATATATTTCTATATGCAAACGGTTCGCAACAACTATTATATGTGTGATTTATTGCTGTGTCAACAACAGTTATTCGTTTACGGTCATATCACTAAATTTTGACTTTAAAGATTGGTATAATATGGCTATACAATTAGGAGGATTATGTATGAAAGTTGTAGTTATTGGATGTACACATGCAGGGACATCCGCAGTTAAATCAATTTTAAATGAAGACCCTACTGCTGAGGTTAAGGTTTTCGAACGAAATGATAATGTTTCATTCCTATCATGTGGTATTGCTTTATATATCGGTGGCGTCGTAAAAGATGCTCAAAGTTTATTCTATTCAAGCCCTAAGGAACTTGCAGAATTAGGTGCTCATGTCCATATGGAACACAATGTAACCGATATTGATGTCGATGCAAAACGCGTTGCTGTTACTAATTTACTCACAAACGAAACATTTGAAGAAACTTATGATAAATTAGTTCTTACAACTGGGTCCTGGCCAATTGTTCCACCGATTCCTGGAATTGAGTCAGAAAACATTATGTTATGTAAAAACTATAATCAAGCGCAAGAAATTATCGCTCGTAAAGATAAAGCTGAAAAAGTTGTTATTGTTGGTGGTGGATACATTGGAATCGAGCTTGTAGAAGCTTTTGGAGAATCAGGGAAAGATGTAACACTCATTGATGGTCTTGATCGTATCCTTAATAAATACTTAGACCCTGAATTTACGGATGTATTGGAAGCTGATTTAAAAAACCGTGGTATAAAACTTGCATTAAATCAAACAGTTCAAGAATTTAAAACTGATTCGAATGGGAATGTAAGCCAAGTTATTACATCCGGTGGAAGTTATGACGCTGACCTCGTGATTATGTGTGTCGGTTTCCGACCAAGCACTGAGCTCATCAAAGGTAAAGTTGATACATTACCAAACGGTGCCATAAAAGTAAATGATTACATGCAAACCAGCCGTCCCGAAATCTACGCAGCAGGTGATAATGTTGCAGTTCACTATAACCCAACAGGTGACCATGCTTATATCCCTCTTGCTACAAACGCGGTTCGTATGGGAACGCTCGTTGGAAAAAATATTGTTGAAAATAAAGTTAAATATCGCGGTACCCAAGGAACTTCAGGGCTCTACCTCTTTGGCTATAATATTGGGTCAACGGGTGTAACAGTAAATTCTGCCCCTTTCTTTGGCCTCGAAGTAGATTCCGTTCTTGTTAAGGATAACTACCGTCCTGAGTTTATGCCAACAACAGAAGAAGTGATGATGAAACTTGTCTATGAAAAAGAAACACATCGCATCGTGGGTGGCCAAGTTATTTCTAAATATGATATTACTCAATCTGCAAACACACTTTCGTTAGCAGTACAAAACAAAATGACGATTGAAGATTTAGCTTATGTTGACTTTTTCTTCCAACCTCATTTTGATCGCCCTTGGAACTATTTAAACATCCTCGCACAAGCTGCTGTGGAACAAGAATCAAAAAAATAATAATCAATTAAAAACCTCTCAATTAAGAGGTTTTTTTCATATCTAAGCTTAAGTACATCACTATTTTCTTACTTGTTGATTCAAGATAGAAAAATATTGAGATTATTTCTTTTAATCTAAATAATCTCTTTGATTTATATAACAACCGCCTCTATAAGAATGGTGTTAGTTACCCTGTGTGAGCTTCTTAGTAAGCAATCTAAACATTGCATTGAGCCAATGCGGATTTCATTTTTGATTTTTTCTTTTCGTGAATTCTTCCATCAATATGTCATTTAAGTCCTTTTGACGCCACAGATTAAGCTGAGCAGTTTCATAAGATTGAGCGCTGATATATCGATAGTATGTTGGAATCTTGTGAACATAGACACGACGGCATCGTTCGTCTACTTGATTCCATTGGTCTTGAACACGATAACAAGTTTGATAAACTCCAGGTATGCGCACATTTACCGTATTCGAAATAACCCTAATTCGGTTCGATATATCCTTATTATCACTGTCTTTTGCGCTTACTTTCTCATATTCGTTATATTTTTGATATTGGTTAATTGTTAAGGGACTCGCAGTAAGTGTGGGCAATAAACTATGTATACGGATTTTCATTGAACCCCCGGTATAATTCACAAATGTACTTGGAATATGAACCGTGATTTCATCCCCTTCAACCAAACGTTGACGACCATCTACACATCCAGAGGCTTTTGCTTTTGTTTTAAAATAGGAAACAATTCCCCGATACCGCTTCACATCGAGTATTTTATTAAATATAGCACCCTCTCGATAAAACGCTGTATTTCCGTGTGCACTCGAACACGAATTACCATGCTCTACAACTTCTCCTTCGTAAGATGGTGAAGGCGTTGAGGTTGCGATGAGAGTATGATAATAAACAGTGAGTCCACCTTGTTGAAACAAGGAATCAATCGTTATATGTTTACCTAGATAACGATGCTCAACGGACTGCATACTTGCAAGATATAGTGGTATTTCTACAGTTCGATTGGTTTGAGGATGATATATCTCTAAATAAGTTGCGTATTCCCCTTCAGGAAGCATACCAATCGGAACGACACCATTAAACCCTATGTTTTCATAGCGATGGTTACACATCCTTTTGGACCGCTCATGGTTACTACACCATCGATTTCCACGATAAGACATAAAACGTGATAGATTTATCGAATCCAATGATAGCTCATAAGTTTTATCAACCGGACCACGCAAATGTAATCGAAACTGATGCGTATCTTCACCATAGTAATTTTGATAATCACGCACAAAGGCCCAGCCTCGCAAATGTAAATTACCTTCTAGAAACGACACTTGAAGTAACTCATTTGGTACCCGTTGCCGATCATTTATAAACTCGGCCGAAACATTCATATAAGAACAAGTCATAAAAAATAAAAAACAAAATAAATAGTAGTATATAAACATCCCCTATACTAAATACATTGTAAAAATAGAAGTTCATAAAAAAAAGACACTAAATGTGTCTTAATCATTTCTACGATTGAAAATTGCTATATAACGAAGAATACTCAATAATGTTCCCAGTAGTGCCGCAACATACGTTAATGCGGCAGCAGTAAGCATTTTTTTTGAGCCTTGTAATTCGCCTGCATCAAGAATTTGTTCTTGATCAAGAATTTTGATTGCTCGCATTGAAGCATCAAATTCAACAGGAAGCGTTACAAGTTGAAATACAGCAATCACGCCTAAAAGTACGATACCAATTTTTAAAAATTGTGGATTTCCAAATAAACCAATCATAATTGGAATCATACTAAACTTACTAGCAACAATTGCAAAAGGTAATACGGTATTACGAAGTCCAATAAAACCGTAATTTTCAGCATGCTGAACCGCGTGACCACATTCATGAGCAGCAACCGATACAGATGCAATACTTGTTTCGTTATAAACTTTGGGCGAAAGTGCTACGATCTTTTTATTTGGATCATAATGATCACTTAACTCCCCACCATTTGATTGAACGACTTGAACATCATCAATATTCTTTAATTCTAAAATACGTCGAGCAACTTGTGCCCCTGTCAAATGTTCGAGTGTGTCTACTTGACTGTATTTGCTGTACGCAGATTGGACATACATCTGTGCTGCAAAAGATATTATCGCGGCTAGAATTACAAATCCATAACCGACACCCATTAAACCCATACTAACCTCCACTATAGAAAAAGGAGACAAGCTCCTTTTTTTCAATATTAATTATTTTACTGCGTCTTTAAGAGCTTTTGCAGGTTTGAATCCTACACTGTGTGATGCAGCAATGCGAATCTTTTCTTTTGTTTGTGGATTAAATCCATCACGTTCTGCACGGTGGCGAACTTCAAATTTTCCAAAACCAGCTAAATCGACTGTTCCCTTATTTTCGAGAATTTCTTTTACCTCGTCTAGGAATGTTTCGATAAATTCATTTGCTTGTTTTTTACTAATATCTAATTTACTTGCGATTGACTCGCTTAATAATTTCTTGTTGTATGTTTCACTCATATTGAAACCTCCATTTCATAATCAAATAATATCATTATAACCGCTATCTGACAAGTTAAATACGCTCAGGTTTCAAATCTCTCACCATTAATTCACTTATGGCTTCAGAAGGGCGTTTTTCTTCATATATTATTTTGTATATTTGCTCGGTTATGGGCATATCAATGCCTTCTTCCACCGCAATTTCATAAACAACTTTGGCAGCAAACACGCCTTCTACCGTTTTGGTGTTGTGATCAAGAAAGCCTAGAGCCGAATCTTTACGGCCAATTTCCATACCCGCTTGAAAATTTCGGGAATGAATTGATGTGGCCGTAACAACAAGATCACCAACACCACACAGACCTAAGTACGTATCCGGATGTCCACCCATGTGGACACCAAATCGCTGCATTTCTGTCAATCCCCGTGTAATCAAAGCTGCTCGCGCATTATCACCTGAGTCAAGTCCAGCGGCAATTCCACTGGCGAGCGCGATAATATTTTTAATGGCAACCCCATATTGCGATCCCACTACATCATCATTTGTATAGACTCTAAAATATTCATTTGAAAATAATTGTTGAATATTCTCAGCGAGTTCTTGATTATCTGAGACAGCATTTATAGTCGTAATTTTTCTCAAAACGACTTCTTCTGCATGGGATGGGCCAATGAGACTTACGACCCCTTGTAATTTATCAGCATCAAGAACCCGTTTAATTACATGATCCAATAACTCATGTGTTGTTGGATGGAGTCCTTTTGCTACATTGATAATCACGACTGGATGTGTCAAATTTTGATTAAGCTCAACACATACTTCTTCGACAGCCGCGGTTGGTACAGCAAGTAAAATAATCTCAGAGTCTAAAATGTCCTCGAAATTTTGTGTAGCATCTAATTGTTCGTTAAGCTTCACCCCAGGAAAGAATTCTTCATTTAAATGATATAAATGAATATCTACAACTTGATCAAGCTTACGCCCCCAGATCATCACTTCGTGGTCATTATCTGCTAAAACCTGACCTAAAGCGGTTCCCCAACTACCAGAACCTACAATTCCGATTTTCATTAAGCTCCCCTCTTTCTAATCAGGATCCGGATTGGTGTTCCTGTGAAATCAAATGCATTTCGTAAGGCATTTTCCAAATATCGCTTATACGAAAAGTGACATAATTCAGGGTCATTAACGAAGATAACAAATGTTGGTGGTGCTGTACTTACTTGAGAAGCATAGAACACTTTTAAACGTTTACCATTGTGGGACGGTGGTGGTGTAAGCATCACTGCATCATGAATGACCTCATTAATAACACTCGTGCTTATACGTTTAATACTATTTGCATGAACATCTTCAATGAGTGGAATTAATGTGTGTACACGTTTTCGTGTGAGCGCTGAAACAAAGACAATAGGAGCGTATGCTAGGTACATAAATTCACTACGAATAATCTTTTTAACATCTTCCATCTCTGTTTCTTCTTTATCAACTACATCCCATTTGTTATAAACGATGATAATTGGTTTACCTGCTTCATGCGCAAATCCAACGACGTGTTTATCTTGAGCACGAATGCCCGCTTCAGCATCAAGTAAGAATAAAACAACATCACTTCGATCAATTGCACTCATAGCACGTAAAACAGAATATTTCTCAACGTCTTCGTACACTTTACCGCGTTTTCGAATACCTGCAGTATCGATAATAACATAGTCACGATCGTTCATTCTAAACGGCGTATCAATTGCGTCACGAGTTGTTCCTTCAATATTCGAAACAATAACTCGGTCTTGATTTAATATTGCATTAACAAGTGAACTTTTTCCAACATTAGGACGTCCAATTGCACAAAAACTCAGTTCATCTTCATACATTGTAATACCATCTTGTGGCAACTTTTTAATAACCTCATCAAGAAGATCTCCCAGTCCGATTCCATGTTCGCAAGAAACTGCAAAGGGTTCGTCATATCCTAATGCATAAAATTCATAGATATCCGCTTTAAATTGAATATCATCAACTTTATTTGCTGCGATAATAACTGGTTTATTGGTTTGTCGTAAAAGACGCGCAATATATTCATCGTCTGTTGTTAAGCCATCTTTGGCACTCACAACAAATATAATCATATCTGCTTCATCAATGGCAATATCAACTTGCATTTTTATTTCTTCTTGAAACGGTTGACCTTCTACTTGAATTCCACCTGTATCAATAAATCTTAAATCTTTTGTTAGCCATGTTGTCTTTCCATAAAGACGATCACGTGTGACCCCTGCTTCATCATGAACAATAGAAATTCTTTCGCCCATAATTCGATTAAACAGAGACGATTTTCCTACATTAGGACGACCAACGATTGCTACTACTCCATCAATCATTTAAATTCCTACTCTCTATAATATTAATTATTTGTGATACAACATCTTCGATTGACAACGATGTTGTATTTATTTCAATGGCATCATCAACTTTTACTAATGGTGATTCCGCTCGATTGGTGTCACGCTCATCACGTTCGACCAAATCAGCATAAACAGCTTCATAACTCGTATTAATTCCATTTTTTACCAATTCATTAAAACGTCTGCGGGCACGAACACCTGCATCTGCAGTTTGAAAAATTTTAATTTCCGCATCCGTAAGAACCACCGAAGTAATATCACGACCATCCATTACAAAGCCTTTTTTGGAAGCAATATCTCGTTGAACTGATACAAGCACATTGCGAACCGTACGATGTTTCGAGACTTTGGATGCTGCTTTAGATACTTCATCATTACGAATTAAAAGGGAAACGTCTTCACCATTCACGAGAATTTTGTCCTCTGAAGGTAAATCAATTTTTAAGTCCTTCACAATATTAAAACACGCGGCCTCATCTTCCAAATCTACATTATTCTTCAAACACATTAACGCGACTGCACGATACATCGCTCCTGTGTCAATGTGTACAAACCCTAGTTTTTTTGCTAATTGCTTAGCGATGGTGCTTTTCCCTGATGCACTAGGCCCATCAATTGCTATATTAAACACTTAACTATTCCTACTTCCTAAATTGTGCCACTATTAATAGTAGTACTACGATGATTGCGAGAATCAATAAAGACAGAACCACATTGAGCATACGGTTCGTACGAACCATGGTTTCATTCATATGATCGATGTTTTGTTCTTGATCAATGATTTTATGTTGTAAAGTTTGTGTTTGTGCAAGCAATTCACTTCTAAATTTATCAGAATCAAAATCACTATCGGAATAATCTTCCATCGATTCAAGTTGTGCTTGCATTTCAGAAATTGAGTCATCCTCTTCTGACAATATATTGTCGAATTCATCTGCATCAAGTTCAATTTCAAACGCTTCATCTTCTTGTGTTAAAGAAAGATCGGTCATCGCTTCTTCGTCGACCATTTCTTGAACCGCCATCGCAATCGTTTTTTCAAGTTCATCATCACCATCATCAAACGATTCAATTGTATTGTGTTCAACTGATTTGAATACTATTGTCTCATCAAGATTTGGTAGTTCATCAAGATTTACATCTTCTGTTGATTCACCCTCATTAAAAACATCTACATCCATTGTAGAGAGTTCTGGATCGATCGCATGTAAAACGGTCGTCATCTCATCATCATTAAATGGTTTAGCAATTTCTGATGATTTATTTAATTCACTCAAAATGTTTGCATCGGTATTTTCGAGGTCACGGTAACCTTTGCGTACATTATATTCTTTTACTTCATCTAGAAAATCTTTGAGATAAGCACTCTCAAACGTATCAAATTGAGTTTCTGGTTTTGGTTCATTGATTGATGCTTCAATTTCTTGAACCTCAGAGACTTCTTCAATTTGGCGTGCATGTGTTGGCTCACGATCTTCTTTTGCAACGACATCCATTTTATCAAATTGGTCATCAATTTGATTCAATCGATTCGCAAAATGCGATAGGTCTGAATTTTCAATATTACTTTCAGAATCTAAAGCAATTTGGTCATGCAAGTCTTGATATTTATTCACTCGAGATTTCATAATATCCAATCACTCCTTGAGATAATTATATCACATTAATGTCCTATGATTCTATGTAAATGGGGTCGTAAAATACTAAACAAAAGGATTAACAGCATCCCTTTGGCGAGATTAAATGGGAAAAAGACCGTAAACAGCAATTTCCAAGCGCCCTCGCGTCCCATTCCATACAATGGGAATGTGACGTAGTAATTGATAACATTCATTAATAAAGCACTCGCTATGACTGCAAATATATAGAGCCCACCTCGTTTATACGACGTTTTTGGTCTATAGAGTGCAATCGGTAACATGATTAGAATCGCATAACTAAAGTTTGCAAATTCACCAACGGGTCCTGCATTTTTTGATAAAAAGAACATATGTAGAAGGTTCTTTAAAAATGCAATCATCAATCCGGGGCCAGTCCCCAAGAGGTAGCCTCCGACAATAACTGGTAAATCACTTAAATCAGCTTGCAATGGAGACCCTGGTATCACAAAAAACTCAAACATATAGAGTATTACAGATACTGTTGTTAACATTGCAATTTTAACCATGGTGCGAGTATTATATTTTTTCATATTTTCCTCCTGTATAAAAATAATAATACTCAAGGCAAACATGAAAAAAACTTCTTCCATCCAGACTTTAACTGTCGCCACTCGAATTTAACGAGTTCAGCCTATTGGCTCGCGGGGTTTACCGCCGATCGGGAATTACACCCTGCCCTGAAGTATACATGAATATTATAAGTAAACCCTAGGATAAAGTCCAATATTTACACTTATAAATGAAAAAACAGACTCACTGCATAACAATGAATCTGTTTAATTTTTACAATTTCAATTTTTATGCACGTCCGGAATATTTTCCGTCAGTAGTATTAACAAGTACGACTTCCCCTTCGCTGATGAATAGAGGAACACGAATCTCTAAACCTGTTTCCACGATTGCGTTTTTTTGTGCATTTGTTGCGGTGTCACCTTTAACTGCAGGTTCTGCCTGAGTGATTGTCAATGCAATCTTTTCAGGTAAGTTTACACCCAATACTTCTGATTCATAGAAAACCACAGTAATATCTTGATTTTCTTTCATAAAATTCATTTCCCATTCAAGACGAGATTTAGGAATTTCAAGCTGTTCAAAAGTTTCCCCATCCATAAACACAAGTTCTTCTCCCGCATCATATAGATATTGCATTACACGTTTATCAATATGTGCTTGTTCAACTTTGTCGCCACCAATCATTGTCAGCTCCGTAACAGAACCACTACGCATGTTGCGTACTTTTGCTTTAATAATCATTTGTCGTTGAGCTGTCTTATTATGGGATGTATCTAGCACTTGATATAAGTTATCTTCGTAGATAATCGACATTCCTGCTCGCAAATCATTTGATTGAATCATATTTATTCCTCCATTTTAGTTAAGTTAAAACTTCCATCATCAATTATATCATAGGAGAACCGATATGACCTAACACCATTTACCAAAACATTAATTTTTTCATCATTTTTTTGTGCAAACACCTCATATTTATCATCTTCATAGGTAAAATCTTCTTCCTCAAAACAAAAATGGTCAATAACAAGGCGTTCTAATTCTATTCGTTCGTTAATATAAGCGAGTGTTTGAAGTTGACGTTGATACCGAACACGCATTAGGGCAACACGCGCCATGACCAGAAGCACGATAAAAAAAACTAAATGCGTACATCCAACAATATTACCACGCCGAAAACTCATAGCTTTTTCCTTCAAAATCGTACTTCACCCAATTTCCATCACAACTAAAGTCCGTTACATTATGCAGTAAAATTTCATATCCAGGACGTTTAACAATAAATCGGCCATTAAAACTAATTTCATTATTATGATTATTCTTTTCAAAATAAATACAGTTTTGTTCACAATAGACCCGTCTACTCCGTATTAAAAGTTGCTTCAACTGTAACTCAAAAATATTATTTTGTCGTAATACTGGTGTGGTTACCATCATGTGATAACAATGTTCTAAGATGCCGCTTAAAAGAATAATAAGTAACGGCGTCAAAGCTAGGCATATCAAAAATTCAAGCAACGAGTAAGCTTTATGCATTAAATACACATAATAAGTAAACCATCATTGTAATAATACAAAGACTGTACAAATATGTTATAAGTGTGAAGTGGTTACTCACATCGATACCTCCCAAAACCTAACTGTACTACACAGAGATAATGATCAATTTGAATCGTCCCACCTTTATTGATATTACCATTAGCATTAAACCACATGTTGGGTTTGATCATGACAGAAGTCATCGATTCCATTGCACTGAGCTGATACTCCAATAAATTAGGTTCTTCTTTCATTTCTACACTATACGATAATGTTACTTTAGCAGAAACCCCAATAATCAAGATGATTATTAAAAACTCACAGAGCGTAAATGCTTGACTATACTGCTTGACCATCGACGATTTGAATCACCTCTCCATTAAAACATTTCCCTTGGTTCTCTCGTAAATATCCATTCGCTATGAGTTGATCAATGCTCGTGGGTAAATTATCATAATTAATTTTATATTGCATTATTGCGGCATCCACAATTTTCTTTTGAGCCTCACATCCTTTATTGTTTACCATTGTTATTGTTTTTTGAATGTTTGGCAGCGTCAGCATAAATATGATGGCAATTATTGTCATTACTATCACCATCTCGATTAGTGTAAATCCTCGTTTCATAAGCCCTCCATTAGTTTTAGTGGAATCATGATCAATTCATAATAAGACACCACAATCATAAGTATGTTCATGGTAACAAAAACCCTATAACGGCAAAACCATTTTTTTAGCTCTGCTTGAATAAGAACATTCGCAATAGTAAGTCCTTTATCCAGTGATTGTTCTAAAGAATTCATATAAAAACCCTCACGGAGATAATTCTGGAATGTTTGGTGCATAGACGACTGCTGTAGTACCTCTAAGATGTCTTCTCCATATTCAAGCCTTCGTTCTATCTCAAAAGCGATTGAGCCTGCCAAGGTCCCTGTATGAGCCTTTCTCAAAGTTTTAATCGTCATCAGCGTGGTTTTGGTTTCCGGATAAAAATAACGATAATAAAGCGCAAATTGCTCAGAAATGCAAAGATTCAAAAATTCACAATATTTATGCGTATACAAGTAAGCTGCAGTAACCATTCTTGTTTTTTTGTTTAGAATTATAAACGAAAAACAAACTAACGCTATCAAACAACAAACATGGGTGATCACGATAAATTGAATGCATAGTTTCGAATACCATGAAACATTTAAACGCCCGTTTAGAATGATTACTTGATCCGTTATCGCAGGAAAAATAAGCCACTTGTAGAAAATCATCATCCCAATAACCATTAGATGAAGTAGAAACCAATAACCTATCTCTTGACGCAAGGTCATAAACCGTCTTAGATTGTTTGACCTCACTTGTTGATATACGGTCAATAATGTTTGACCTGAAATTTTTGGATACAACGTGTAGAGTGTTTTCGGTAGCGTTACCTTTAAATACGTATCAAAGGAAAAATCTTGTAGATTAAGATAGTGATTAATTTCCTGAAAGGATAATCCATACCCTAACAGGTTCAAAATTGCACCATCATCAAATATCCTCTTTGCATGTTTTTTGTTGTTGAGCAAGTAATTGAATGATTTGATTTTGCCCCATAAATTCATGTTGAAATAGAACCCCTCCCTTTGAACTATTGAGTTTATGATAAAGAATACCGACAAGACTTGATTCGATAGCATAGTGTGTCGCTCCTAAATCATAGAGGCGATCAAGTGTTGACACTAAGCCTCGTGAATGGATGGTTGCACATACAAGATGACCCATATTAACCGCTTTGAGACATAACTGCAGGTCCATCTTAGTGCGTACCTCACCATAAACGAGAACATCAGCATCCATACGAAGTAGCTGGTTCATAATGTCTTCATTACTTAATCGCTTTCTTATGGGCTCAAGTTGAACAACATGCTCATAATAACGTTCAATTGGATTCTCAATACTATAAATTGACTCCTGCTTTAATTCCTTCAATGTATTAAATAACGTGGTTGATTTTCCCGATCCTGTACCTCCTGAATACAGAACCAGTCCAGAACTGCATTGAAAAACACTCAAAAGTGACTTTATAGTCCGTTTATTTCGGATACACTCAAAAATCGTATGAACTAACACAATATTTAAAATGCGAACAACTCCATTTTTGCGACCAAAGGATTCAATCGCAGCAAAGCGAAAATAGTAATTACGCTCAAAGACCATCATAAATCGGCCTGTTTGTGGAACATCCTTTTGACTTAAGTCAAAATTAGCAATGAATTTTAAATGTTCATACATATTGGTTGCCATTACATTGTGAATGGTTTCTATCGTTTTTTTATGTCTTCGAAATCGAATCACTTGAAAGGTATTTGAAATATCAAAGTGAATATCAGTAATTGATAATGAAATTGCATATTCAAGTAAGTCATGAGTTTTTTTATCTATATATTCCATACTATTAAGTACGATATAAATAAAAAAAACCTAACTACATGTTAGGTTTCAAATATGGATTTGTTTTCATTTCTTGATACAGTGTTGTAGGGTTGCCATGTCCAGGATAGAGTATGTAATCTACAGATCCAAAATCTTGAATAAAGCTACGAAGTGACGCATTCATCACATTCATATTCCCTGTTGGTAAGTCCGTTCTACCAATAGACCGTTCAAAAATAAAATCACCATCAAAAATAAAATCATCAAATACATACGAAATTGATCCACTGGTATGACCTGCAGTTTTAATAACATCACACTCGAAAGGTCCTACCTGTAAAGGCTCACAATCAATTGCAGTTGGAATAGCATTGATGATGAATGGTTCTGGTGTCTGATTCGATAAATTATAAGACATGTCTTTCAAATAGTGTATTTCTTCATGATACATGTATAAAGGACAATGGAAAGCATCGATTATTACATCCACGCCCGAAATATGATCAAAATGCCCATGTGTCAATAAAACTCCAATTACCTCAAACCCTTCTGTAGGTTTAAGCAAGGTAGTGGCATCTTGATTCGGATCCAAACACGGATCAATAATCAGCATTTGAGTCCCTTCACTTAAATAATATGTATTTGTGGCTGCATAGCCTAAAGTTTGATATGTTACTTTCATTGTTTTCACCTAGAAAAAAAAGCCAAAAGAGGCTTATTTTTTTTCCTTATGTAATGTATGTTTGCGCTCACGTGGGCAGTATTTTGTAACTTCCATACGTTCTAATTGAACTTTTTTGTTTCTACTTGTGTGATAGTTTTCTTCGCCACATTCTGTGCAAACTAAAATCGCTTGAGTTCTCATAGTTACCTCCAATATTTATTAGCCAACTCATTATATCATATATTATTTTAATTGCATATATTATTTTAAATTCATATATGCATCTACAATCTGATCTCCCGTAGAAGTACAGATATTTGTTACCGGATTTGATAAATCTTCTGTGTAAGCAAGCGGCGCAATGCAAGCTACTGCTATTTTGGGTTGCTCATAAGGTGCAAATGCAACATAGGTATTATTGATGTAAGAACCGATCTCTGGATCGTACGCTTGCGCTGTTCCGGTCTTGGCTCCTGCACTATAAGGAACGGTTGCAATTAAGTCTCCACACATATTTGTGGAAGCACATAAGCGCATCCCTGAGCGAACCCGTTCGAGCATTTCTTTGTTTTCGAGTGAGTTTAGAATATTAATGTTGTTTTGATAAACAGGACGATGCGTATCGTGATTCACAGCTTCTTTAACAAAGTGTGGCTGTAAACGATAACCACCATTCGCAACCGTAGTAATGTATTGACTTAATTGCATCGCATTATAGTTATCAAATTGTCCAATTGCAAATTCAAGAAGGGATCCAGAGTTTGATGTACCCCCTTTATAACCAATTTCCTCACGAGGGTAGTCCACTTGTGTACGGACACCCAAACCGAATTGACTGTAATAATTGCGCATTAGTGCAAAAGTACTTTCTGCATCATTAAATACTAATGGTCCATTTGGAATATAGGACGAACCACCTAACCGAATAGCAACATTAAACATATAGATATTTGATGAATGTTGCAAAGCTGTTTGATCATCCACAACACCTAAATTTCGCCAAGAATGTCGTGGTGGAGTTCCTTCAATATACATAGGAGTATCATTAACGGATTCCCCGGGCTTCATGACCCCTTGGTCCAATCCCATATATACCGTCGCACCTTTAATGGTTGAACCCACCGGATAACCCTGAAGCATGGTCAATTGAGGGTCGTTATAGTACTTCCCATCCTTCCCCCGAACCATTGCGACAATTCCGAGAATATCGCCCGATTGGGGATCTGTTGCGACAACATGCATTTGGTTATTGATTTTGGTCCGCTCACCAATACTTTTTTGATAATCGAGACGTTCTTTAACAATTTTTTCCATTTCTTTTTGTAAATCCATATCAATTGTTAGGCGTATATCATTTCCTTTACGTCCCTCTTTTTTAAGTTTAAATTTACTTCCCGAAGTCCGTTCGTACTCACTATTGTATCCCGATAAGAATTTTTCATACTGGTACTCAAGACCATATGCGCCGACTTGTTCACTGAGTTCATATCCCTCCGCAACATAATAGTCGCGTTTTTCATATGGAACATCGCCTAAATCACCAATCAAAGACATAAGATCAACTTCTTTATTAGGCTCTCGCTTCCAAGAAGTTGTACGAGAGAACCCTGGAAACTCAGCAGCATGTTCAGCTAAATATGCAATTTGCTCATTTGTCGCTTCTTCCAAAATAATTGAAGGTTGACCCATTTGAATATTTCCCATCTTAACTTGGACTTGGAAAGCCAATCGGTCATCTTTTGAAAGGGAATCTGTCATCTCTTTAGTGATTTTACTTTTTTTCAAAGCTTCAATCGCATTTTGATCCATTTCAGTATCTTTAATTGTTTTTAAATCGTCTTGCGTGAGTAAATCTTCGCCAAGGTTGTTTTTACGCAACCAGAGCACTTTAAGATCATCTTCATTTAGCTCATCTTTAACACCGAATTGTTTCGCAAATTTCAAAGCAACTTGATCCTCTTTCATACCTTCTGGCATTTTTGAAGGATAATAAGTAATTGAATTTACAGCTTTATTTGACACAATAATTCTGCCTTTAGCATCAAGAAATTCGCCTCGCATGGTCGGCATTCGAACGGGTGGTGAAGAGTATTTTGCTAATAAGTCTTCGTAGTGACTTTGACCTACAATCTGAATCTTATACAGCCTAAAAATAAGTCCACCAGCAATCACCACAAGAATCAGAACAAATATTTTAAGACGTCCGTTGATCATCTTATCAAGATCTAATCCCTGTTTGAGGTGTTCACTGCTCCCTGTATAATTATCGGTTTTTTTCCGTCGTTTAAAAATACCCATCAAAACCTCCCGTTAATACACTAATTTTCAGTGTCGAGTGCGCGTTCGCGTTGTTTTGCTTTTGCACGTTCTTTTTTCTGATTTCTAATTTCTTGTTGAATCATATTACGTTTTTTCTTATTTGTTAATCGCTCAATTTCGCGTTTTCGCTTAACTTTATATCCCGGCTTAACCTTAACATTTTTACGGTGTAAAACTTGTACAATCTCAGGATCAAGCTGTTTTGTGCGTTTTTCGAGATTAAACCAAGGACGAACATCCTCGAGAGCTCCGTCTTTTACGCGTTTATATTCAAACCGCACACCCTTTTTCATCAAACGTGTCACAGCACCTTGATCTTTTTGAGTTACGACACTGATACAGTAACCTTGACGACCACTTCGTCCCGTACGACCTGAACGGTGAGTATAAAAATCCAAATCATGATTAGGCAAACCAGCATTAATTACATGGCTGATTTCAGGTAAATCAATACCACGAGCAGCCAAGTCTGTCGCAATTATATATTGCACACGTTTGCTATTGATTTGTTTCAAGACTTGTTTACGACCACGATCACTCACATCACCATGAAGTTCAACACATTCGATGCCATAATCACGCAGATAGCTAGCTACCTCTCCGGCTTGTACTTTCGTATTTGTGAAAACAACCGCTAGCAATGGATTAATTGCTGAAAGCACATCCAACACCGCTTCATTCATATCACGGTGTCGTTGGTTAATCAAAATGTGATCGATACGAGGTTTTAATTTTTCTTCCGTTGAAACAATTTCAACGGGATGTTTAAGATACTTTTTAATGAATGCACGTAATCCCGTTGGAATTGTAGCACTATATAGCATAAAAATTGTATCATTAGACAATCTCGATGAAATTGTATCCACTTCATTAATAAATCCATAATCGAGCATCATATCTGTTTCATCAACTACAAACGCTTTGATAAAGTCCAAACGTAACACATTCCAACTCAGAATATCAATTAATTTTCCTGGTGTCGTAATAAGAATCATCGGTTGTTTTTCAATTTTTTTCTTAAGACGACTGTTATCCATTCCTCCAATTGCAAGTTCTGTTGTAATGCGTTCATCAAGTGTTGTAATTTCGCTGGCGAAATTTTGTATTTGCATAGCGAGTTCACGTGTCGGTGCAAGAATTAATGCTTGTGTTTGTTCAACAGATGGATCAATGAGTTCGAGGATTGCAAAGAGAAACGCATGTGTCTTCCCAGTCCCCGTATCCGATTTAACAATCAAATCACGCTTGCTCTTAATTTCATTAAGAACTTTTTCTTGAACTGATGTTAGCTCTTTAAATTTATTCAGTTCAAAAAACTTTTTATTAATATTATTCATCATATTAACACTCCTTTTCTAAAATATTTCTAATGGTGTTATATTCGGTTTCAAGGTCTATATTGTGACTCTTGATTGAATATAGATGATTTGCGCGATTGGTTAAATAGTCGAGATATTCACCCGTTATATTTTGTTTTAACACAGGACCAATCAACACATCTTCCTGTGTTAAGGCGTGAATTTTTTTCTTTGAAATTTTCAAAACCATAATAAAAACGGGTATTTGTCGTTCCATCAAAAAACGTTCATCCGTAATCGCAAAGCCTTGTTCAGTAACCGTCTTGCGAAGCCACGCATTTTTGGTATTGGATTGAATAATTATTGTATCGTTTTCTTTAAATTTATAATTAGAAATGATGGACCAAATGGTTTCTGCCCCCATACCTGCAATCACAAAACAATTGGCAAATCCCTTGAACCCTTCAAGTCCATTTCCCAAATGCAAATCGATGGAGTCCTGATATCCAAAACGCTCAACATTTTCACGAGCTTGTTGCAGCGGCTTCTCTGCAATATCTAAACCATAGCCTTTTACTGCTTTGTTTTCTTGAATTGCTTTAATTAAAAGGAGTCCATGATCTGTACCAATATCCGCGACATACGCTTGTTCCGGAATTAGATTAAAAATTTCTGTAAGTCGATTCGAAAGCTTCATATTATCTCTTGTCTACAAAGTCTCTTAAACGTTTTGAGCGCGTAGGATGTTTTAATTTACGCAATGCTTTTGCTTCAATTTGTCGAATACGTTCACGTGTAACATTAAATTCTTTCCCAACCTCTTCCAATGTGCGTGTACGCCCATCTTCAAGACCGAATCTTAAACGCAATACTTTTTCTTCACGTTCTGTTAATCCTTCAAGGACCATCTTAATTTCTTCTTTTAATAATTGATTGTTTGCATATTCATCGGGAGAAAGGGCATCTTTATCTTCGATAAAATCACCAAGATGCGAATCATCCTCTTCTCCAATTGGTGTTTCCAAAGAAACCGGATCAAGTGCAATCTTTTGAATTTCACGTACTTTTTCTGGCGTAATATTCTCCATCTCTGCAGCAATTTCTTCAGCAGTTGGCTCACGTCCAAGAGTTTGAACGAGTGAACGTTGAATACGTGTCAATTTATTGATTGTTTCAACCATATGAACCGGAATACGAATGGTACGTGCTTGATCCGCAATAGCACGTGTAATTGCTTGACGAATCCACCAAGTTGCATAAGTTGAAAATTTAAATCCTTTTGTATAGTCAAACTTTTCAACCGCTTTAACAAGTCCCATATTTCCTTCTTGAATAAGGTCCAAGAAGAGCATACCTCGCCCTACATATTTTTTAGCTATTGAGACAACAAGACGTAGGTTCGCAGAGATAAGAATTCGGCGTGCTTCCAAACCATCATAGTATGTTGCAACCCAGTTTGTTAGAAATGCTAAGTTTTCTTCATCACCATTGTCAGAGAGAATCGCTTCGAAATCATCGAAGAAGTAACCAATTTGACTCTCAGTTAGACGTTCAGCGAGTTCTTCATCCGTAATTGCAGGATCAACAATTTCTTTATACTTATTGATAATAAACTCTTTGGCTTGCTCACCCTCTTGAAGACGACGTGCAATTTCTGGCTCATCTTTTGCATCAAGTAAATTAACGCGACCAATCTCTTTCAAGTACATCTTAACAGGATCGTTAATTCGAACCATATTTGCACTCGTTAATTCATTTTCATATGAACTCAAATCAACTTTATTTAAAGAATCATCGAAAATTTCATCTTCTTCCGTTGCATCATTGATGAAATCATCATCCACATCAGGCTCTTCGGCTTCGAGCATAACACCTTCGTCAATATCATCCTCGTCATCGCTTAAAATAATGCCTTTTTCTGCAAACCATTCGAATAATTCATCAGAGTCATCATCACTTAAGTTTAGGTGATCAATTGCCTTCTCAACATCATCATTTAACAGAACACGTTTCTTCTCATATTGCTTTAGAAAACTTTCTTTAACTTCTTCTAACGTTTTTAGTTTTTTAGCTGCCATTAATGTTCTCCTTCTCTCTTATTTTTACTTCTTAATTGCTTAATTGCTTCTTCGAGTAATGCTGCTTGTTCATCAATCTTATCATGTTGAAGTACCCGACCCTTCATATCATGAATCCCCATGACGACTAGATGATTTCGAATTAATTCAAGATTTTGCTCCATGCTTTTACGATCATAACCATCGAGCAGATCGCTTGATTCAATTTCGATTGCAAACTTTTTCATTTTATCAGGTATATCCAAAGATAAAATATCTGCGATTTCAATGACCTCTTGATTACGATAGCAATCTAAAATTGTCAAAGCAAAATCGGTTGCAAGATCAGATACCAAAAATCCTAACTGATCACGATATAAGTAAGCTGCTTCTTTTGAAATCAGCATTTGCTTCAAAATAGCTCGCTCAGGAATTTTAACATTAAATTCCATAGAATTTGAAACAACGTTTGGCACAACTTGTGGTTCTCGTTCCATTGAAACACTACGTGAATTCAATTGTTGTGATAATACACTATATTCAAAATTTGTTTTATCTGAAAGCTTCTTGAGATAGTAGCTTTGTTCAAGCTCATCTTCATCCTTTAAATGATCAATCATAAACTGTACGACGCGCTTACGATTATCAAAAGAATCGAGGCCATAATTTCCAATTCCATAACTCATCAAAAAATCGAGCCAATGAATCCGGTCCTCAACGCCTTTCTGTACACGCTCTATTCCGTGTTCACGAATGCATTCATCCGGATCCAATCCAGTATCATTATACCATACAGACACCGCGCAATGCGCCTTACGTAATCGCATTCCAACTTGATAGGTTGCTTCTAGACCCGCACGATCTCCATCAAATGCTAAAACTATATTTGAGCTGCATTGTTTCAAAATTTGAATTTGCTCGGTAGTACAAGCAACACCCAGTAACGATACCACGTTATCAAATCCTGCCTTAGTAAAGGCAATTGTATCTGTTACCCCTTCTGCAACAAGTACGAAATCTTGTTTACGGGATGTTTCTCTAGCATTGTGAAAATTATAAACGGTTAACCCTTTTGTATAAAGTCGCGTTTCAGAAGTATTGATATATTTAACTTTATTATCATTACTGAGTGCACGCGCGCTGAATGCGATGGGACGGCCTGAACGGTCAAAAATTGGGAACATGATGCGTTGATAAAAAACATCCTCAACTCCGCGTTCACTCACACGGGCCAAATCCGCATCGACAAGTTCTTTCTCCGTAAACCCTTTAGCAAGGAGATAATTAGAAAGCTGATTATCGCCATATGCCACACCAATTCCAAACTTTTTAATTAAATCCATACTATATCCACGTGCTTCAAGTTGACTTAATGCTTCTTTTCCGGTTTTCGTATAGAGTTGAAATTCGGTGAATTTTTGTGTCTCATCTAAAACTTGATAAAGACGTAGCACCGCTTCATCAACAGGTTTTCTTTCTTGATGCTCATACTCGGTTACATCAACATCAATATATGATGCCGTCTTAACCACGGCGTCAATAAATCCAATTTTTTCAAAATCTTTGACAAATGAAAAAACATTTCCTCCCGCACCACAAACAAAACACTTGTAGATTTGACGATCTGGCGAAACTGACATTGAAGGATTATTATCATCATGAAAAGGGCAAACCCCCCAGTAATTTTTGCCCTTTTTTGTTAGTGTCATGTATCGAGAGATGGTATCAACAATATCCGTTTTTGAACGAATGTCATTGATTAGTTCTTCTGGCATTCGCTTCATATCACTCACCCGTTATTCTTATTTATTAATTTCTGATTGCATCAATGTGATGGCTTCATCAATAGTAACACGAACTTGCTCCATTGAATCACGATAGCGTAACGTTACTTTTTCATCTTCTAATGAATCAAAGTCAAAAGTTATACAGAATGGAGTTCCAATTGCGTCTTGACGGCGGTATCGTTTTCCAATACTTGCAGTTTCATCAAAATCACAAGCGAAAGATCCCATTAGTTTATGCATCACTTCACGTGCTGGTTCACTTAATTTCTTCGATAATGGCAACACGCATACTTGAGTCGGTGCCAATTTCGGAGCAAAATGCATCACAATACGCGAGTCATTTTCAAGTTCTTCTTCGTCATAAGCTTCACAGATTAATGCAAGCATTAAACGTTCGACGCCAAGTGATGGTTCAACACAGTAAGGAATAAATTTCTCATTTGTTTCAGGATCTAAATATTCCATACTTACTTTTGAGTGTTCTTGATGTTGTTTCAAGTCATAGTCTGTTCGATCAGCAATACCCCAAAGCTCATCAAAACCCCATGGGAAACGATATTCAATATCACTTGTACCTTTAGAGTAGTGTGATAGTTCATCTGCATCATGCTCACGGAGTCGTAAATTTTCCGGTTTGATGCCTAAACCAATGAGCCAATCCATAGCAAATTTTTTCCAGTACTCATACCATTCGAGATCTTCTCCTGGTTTGACAAAGAATTCGAGTTCCATTTGTTCAAATTCTCGCGTTCTAAAAATAAACTGTCCCGGTGTAATTTCATTTCTAAATGATTTACCAATTTGAGCAATACCAAATGGTAATTTCTTACGCATTGATCGTTGCACATTTCGATAATTAACAAACATACCTTGAGCAGTTTCAGGACGTAAATAAATTGCATTTGAACTGTCCTCAGTAACCCCTTGGAATGTTTTAAACATTAGATTAAACTGACGGATATTTGTAAAATCATGACCTCCGCAGTTTGGACATGGAATGTTATGTTCTTGAATATACAACTCCATATCTTCATTGCTCATTACACCTGCATTAATCTCAGTTTCTGAAAACTCTTCAATCAATTTATCAGCTCGGTGTCGTGTATTACATTTTCGACAATCCATAAGTGGATCGTTAAATGTATCTAAATGACCACTTGCTTGCCATACGGATGGATTCATCAATATAGCGGATTGTATCCCTACGTTATAAGGATTACGAGAAACAAAAGATTCCCACCAAAGTTTCTTAACATTTTGCTTTAATTCAATTCCTAAAGGTCCAAAATCCCACGTGTTTGCTAAGCCACCGTAAATTTCACTACCTTGAAAGACGAAACCACTTGTTCTTACATGGTTAACAATCGTCTCAAATTCATATTTTTTCATTCTTTCACCTTCCAATTGCTTTCCCTCTATTATACATCAGAAATGAGTTTCCAACTATTAAATTTATAATCACCATGAAATTCTAAATATTCCACTAAAATTTTTAATAATTCTTGTTTATTTATTGTGTTCAAATAATCCTCTACAAGCCGTCCTGTGAATAATCCAAGCAACGCGACCATAACTTCTTTCGATGTTTTTACGTGGTATGGTGCATGCGTTGCACAAACATAACCACCCTTTTCAACATCAAAAGCATTTACTTGTGTTTTTCCACAAATCACACATCCAGTCACATCAGGAGTAAAACCTTGTGATTGAATGAGATACACAATAAATTGTATGCATGCCCGTTCGATATCTCGAGAATCGATGCATTTTTCAAACCACTGAAAGAATGCAAAATTATCCTCAGGGTCATAACAACGGACCGTCAATTCAGACACCAGCGACATATACATGAGCCAGTTTAAATTCTGACGCACTTGTAAATATGCATTGATGGACTCTCCACCTATAATTCGGTTCAATTTTTGATCTTGATAATTAAATCGATACTGAACTTTGGAAAATTCCAATCCCAATCGAGCTTGCTTTGACTTTGCACGGTAATAACCAGGTAATATCAATCGTAAAAGACCATATTCTTTACCAAGAAAATGGACCATTGCATCATGTTCTCGATATGGAACAATTGATACAATGAATCCAACATCCTTATTGTTCATATTCTGTTTCGATATAACCCAACTGATTCAACATTCGTGCTCGATTACGCCAATTCTTCTCAACGCGAACATACGTTTCTAAATATACTTTTTCCCCGAGGACTGTTTCGAGTTCCCCACGAGCGCGTTCGCCAATTTGTTTAATCATGCTTCCTTGTTTTCCAATAATGATTCCTTTTTGTGAAGGACGGTCAACGAAAATCACTGCACTAATTACCGTTGCACTTTTCTTTTTAACAATTCGTTCAATTGCGACCGCAACACTATGTGGAATCTCTTCTTCAGTAAGTTCTAATATTTTTTCACGAACAATTTCCGCCATAATAAATTGTTCAGGATATGCACTGACCTGATCTTTTGGATAGTACATAACCCCTTCTTCCATATAACTTAAGGTCACATCCAGCAAACGATCTACATTATTGTTTTCTAACGCCGAAATCGGAATAATTTCAGCAAATTTAAAATCTGTAGATGCTGCGATACGTTCAAGTAGCGCTTGTTCACTCATTTTATCAACTTTATTAATAATTAAAAAAACAGGTATTTTCAGCTTACTCAAGCGCTCAATCACAAATTCATCACCTTTACCAAATGGTTCAGCACCATCGATAATGTAATAAACCAAATCTACCCCTTTAAAATGAGCATACGCCGTGCGGTTCATGCGTTCTCCCAATTGGTGTTTCGGCTTATGAATTCCCGGTGTATCGATAAATATTAATTGATAATCTTCTTCGGTTTTGACACCAATAATCGCATCCCGTGTAGTTTGTGCTTTTTCGGTTACGATTGCAATTTTTTGTTTCACTATTTGATTAATCAATGTTGATTTTCCAGCATTAGGTCGACCTACGATTGAAATAAATCCTGATTTAAATGTCATTTAAGTCCTTCTTTCCAAACATTAACGGCATCAGTTCTTCAATATTTGTTGTCATTGATTCTTTACCGTTCGATAAATAAATGGGTGTTGTCGGTTCAAGCAGTTCTGAAAGTACTTGTCGACAAATCCCGCATGGACCAGCCAGGAGATACCCGTCAGTGACAATAGCCAATCCAACAATATCCTCTTGACGATAGCCATGAGAATACGCAGCAAATACCGCACTGCGCTCGCCACAATTGGTGGCTCCATAAGATGCATTTTCTACATTCGCCCCTACAAATGTCTTACCATCTCGTGTCATGAGACATGCACCAACATGGTAATTGGAGTAAGGTGCATAAGCATTTCGCATTGCTTCAAAAGCTTTTGAAACTAATTCATCTTTCATATGAATCTCCTTATGATAACAATAATCCCTATAATTATCGCATATATTGCAGCAAGTAAAACAGCCCCCGCCGCAATATCTTTAATTTCTTTAACATGCAAATTATAATTCTTAATAAGCAAGTCACATATGTCTTCAACTGCCGAATTTAGAAATTCAGTAATAAGGACAATAAACACAGCACTTAGAACGAACATCCAATCTGTTGAACTAATCCCAATCACAGCAAAAAAAGCAATTGCTACTCCTCCAAAAACAAGTTGGATAAGTATACTGTGATCATAGAGGACACCGGTTTTAACACCCTGAAATGCCGACTTGAATTTCTTCCGGGTGCGTTTAAGAATCTTTTCGAGCGATATCATGAAGAATCTCTTTCTGCAATCCAAACATGACAACTTCTTCCTCCGGGGTATGATGATCATAACCGAGAAGATGAAGGTATCCGTGAGCTACAAGAAAACAAAATTCTCGTTTAATTGAGTGTCCGTATTCTTCTGCTTGTCGGCGAATCGCGTCAACACTAATAATAATATCTCCCATCATAAAGATATCCGCTTCAACTGACCCATCTTCAAAACTTAAAACATCTGTAGGTCGATCAATATTACGAAACTCTTTATTGAAACGATGAATACTCTCATCATCAACTAAGACAACATTAACTTCAACATCTTTATCAAAAGAAGTCTTTAGTAATGTTTCTTTTAAAATCGGGTTTAAAAACACCTCGAAGTCATTCCAATAATCATCGTTTGTTTGATTAATATAATTTATTTCCATTTTATCACTTCCTCATTAATTATATCATAAAAAAAAGGCTTACATCTAAGCCTTTTATCACATATTAACCAAAATCAATATGCCGTCCTCTAACAATATAAATTACATGCTCACAAATATTCGTCGCATGGTCACCTGCTCGTTCAATATTTCTTAAAATACCAATCGTTTGCGTTGGTATCCGATCAGTCTCCAAAGGGCTCGATGCATACCGTGCCATCATCGATTGAAACAGTTCATCCAATGATTCATCCATCTCAGCAACACAATATGCACCTTTAACATCCGGATTTTTCAGTAACGTCACTACTTCATCAAAAATTTCAAGAAATTTTGCGCCCAACACTTCCACATCATTTTGGTACTCGGGTTGAGATTCTTTACTTTTAATTACATAACGTCCCATGTTTTTAGCGTAATCACCAATGCGCTCTAAATCAGAAGACACTTTGATGCCCCCTACGACCATACGTAGATCTTTTGCTACCGGCTGCATTAGGGATAAAATTTCGATTGCTTGATCATTAATACTTTCATCTGCATCATTTATGTAATCATCTTTCTCAATCACCGCTAAAGCAAGTGATTTATCCTCCGTTACAATCGCTTGAATCGCCATCGCCATTTGTTTGCGAACACGATCTGCCATCACTAATAAATCAGCTTCAAACATTATCATTTTATCTTCTAATCGCATACGTCCTCCTAGCCAAATCGGCCTGTAATATAATCTTCGGTGCGTTTATCCTTCGGGGTATGAAATAAATCTCGGGTTGCTTCGTATTCCACAATGTCCCCCATCAAGAAGAAAGCAGTCATATCACTGATCCGTCCCGCCTGCTGCATGGAGTGAGTCACAATGATAATTGTGTAATCTTTTTTGAGTTCTAGAATTAATTCCTCGATCTTTGCAGTTGCTATCGGATCCAACGCTGATGTAGGCTCATCCATTAAGATCACATCCGGCTTTAAAGCAATCGCCCGAGCGATACACAAGCGTTGTTGTTGCCCACCTGACAACCGGAGTGCTGATGACCCTAGCCGATCTGAAACTTCCTCATAAAGAGCAGCTTTTATTAAAGCATTTTTTACTGCATCATCAAGTATCGTCTTATCTTTGATTCCTTGGCAACGTAAACCATAGGCAACATTGTCATAAATGCTCATGGGGAAAGGATTGGGATTTTGAAAGACCATGCCAACTCGCGTTCGCAAATCAACTACATCCACCTCACGATCATATATATTCGCATCATCAAACACAATGCTTCCTTCAATTTCACAATTTTCTACAAGATCATTCATCCGATTGAAACACCGTAAAAACGTTGATTTACCACAACCAGAAGGTCCGATAAAAGCAGTCACTTTTTGTTTTTTTATATCAATGGATAAATTGTTTAAGGCTTGATGATCACCATAGAACAAGCTTAAATTTTTTACTTCAAAACAATTCATAATTAGTATCCCATCCTTTTTCTAAGTTGCTTAGAAATTTGTTTGACCGATAAATTCAAGATTAAAACTAACAAGAGAATCACAAGTGAAATCGCACTCGCCAACTCAAAGTTTGGTTGTTCTTGACTCATCACAGACCAAATATGTACGGCGAGCGATGTAGCACCTTGATTTAACGCTGGGACGTCATTCACGAAAGTTCCCATTGTATAAATGAGTGCTGCCGATTCTCCAATAATACGGCTTACCGATAGCAGCACCGCTGATAAAATACCTGGTAATGCGCTAGGCAAGACTACTTTGAATATCGTTTGTGTTTGTGTAGCCCCAAGGGATAAGGATGCAGAACGCAAACTATCAGGCACCACTAGCAACGATTCTTTCACCGAACGAATAATGACCGGCAATAAGATAATAGACATTGTCATTCCGCCGAGCATAATGCTCATCCCCGATACATTAAACAACGCAGTAATCGGAAACAAAACGGCGATTCCCAACAACCCAAAAACAATACTCGGTACACCTGCAAGCATCTCTATACTACTTTCGAGCATGTGGGTGCCGCGATTATCTGCGGCAATTTCTGTTAAATAGAGTGCCGCGCCAATTCCTAAGGGTAATGCAAATACTAGTGAAATCACAATCAACAGCAACGTTGCAATAACAGAGCCCCAAATCCCACCACTTCGCGTCTTATAATATATAGAGTCTAGTTTTGAAGCTTTCGTAAGTTTATTATGAACCGACAGGGCATCATCACCACCGATGTGCCCCGCTACAACGCGTTTCCCATTGATATCGGTAAGTGTTATTTTTTCAACTATGTCTCCTTCTTTAATAATATGGTCCTTTTCAAAAAGAGGTCCTGCGGTTAAGTTAACTGTAGATCCAAATGGCCCATCTGTGTCCACATAGGTCACAACAACCATTTTCTTGCCTTCATGATTGGTTTCGTCTCGAAATGCTATACCGAAAGTATGATTAAAAATATCTTGATTATCCAAGTTGTCAGGTTTGGAATAATGACTCGGCTCATCCCGTCGAAACCCCAGCACATAATTTTCAGACCAATAGTTCGACCGCAACATATCCCAATTGAGCGTGTCTTTACCCCGGAATATGACAAATCCAAATACACTGATCAACACTAAAACGGATAACATGGCCGAAATATAGGTTGCTCCGTCAAGAAAAAAATCTTTTATTTTACGAGAACGTGTCATTGAGCATCAGTCCCCACTTTCCGCTTGAAATAATGAATCAGTAAATTTGACCCAAAGATGATAATCATCAAAACAATCCCAACACTAAATCGAATATCGTAATCCACACCTGAGGTCTCTTTCATACCTGACAGCATGGTTGATGTTAATGTACGTGTAATATCAAATGGATTCCATGTGGGGCCTATCGGCTTGTTTCCCGCTACCATCGATACTGCTGTTGCTTCGCCAAATGCTCGAGCAAGACCTAAGATCAACCCTGTCGTAATTCCCGATTTAGCGGAGGTTAAAACTACTTTGAAATTCGTCTGTGTTTGAGACGCACCTAAGGCTAACGACCCCAATTCAAGATTTTGGTCAACAGCCTTGATTGCTACTATCGAAAGCGATGTCATTGTAGGAAGAACCATCATCGCAAGCAACACAACAACTGCCAACATCGAACGTCCCCCAAAAGTGGCGTATCCAAGTGAGGCTGCAAATTGATCAATAAAAGGAACAATCACTCCCGAGGCAAATACCCCATATACAATGGAAGGTATCGCCGCAAGCAGTTCAATTACAGTTGTAAGAAATTGCGCTAACTTTTTGGGTGCAATCTTAGCAATGAAAAGCGCTGTTAGAACCGAAACAGGAAATGCAAGAATCATTGCAAAAAAAGCGGTGATAATTGTATTAATAACGATAAACAATACCCCATATATCTGTTTATTTGCATCCCATACAAATCCGGTTAAAAACTGTGCAATCGATACTTGATTTGTTCCGTAGTCGGGAAGAAAAACAGAAATACCTCGTTTGAAAATAAAAACAAAAATAATAATTACCATTGATGCTGCGAGAATCCCCATAAAACGCAATAATTGTTGTACAAAAAGATCAAGTATTTTCTTTCGCCTTTGGTACTTGGCCAAAGAATTAGAGTTAAAACGGTTTGATTTTAATCTCATAACAGATCCTTCCATTGTGCGATTTCACCACCAAATATTTTTTGTAGTAACTCCGGATTTACATCATCAACTGGATTGGCTTTATGCACAACCACAATGACCGCATCCAGGCAATAAACCCCTGAATGCATGCTCGCACTGACTGATTCTTCTTTTTTAAATGACCGAGAGGCAAATCCGATATCGATACGATTCGGTCCATCTTTTTCATCGCCTAATGTTCGTTTATATCCATCACTTGAACCAGTATGGTTGGGTTCATATCCAAAACTTCCAGCCAATGGAATAAAAGACTCAACCGCTGCTTTAAGTGTTGGTTCAACAGATGTCGAACCACCCGTTTTAAGCACCAAATCCGAATTATCCCTCAACACAATTGGATGTTCTTTTTTTAATTCGTCCCATAATACCCCTTGAGATGGATCAACGATTCCTCCCGAAGCAAGCAACACTTCTTTTCCTTCAATTGAGTTCGTTAAATAATCTAAAAACGCTTCAACCAATTGACGTTTTAAATCATGCTCGTAATCATCTTCTGCTCGCGTCACAAAACTGAATGGCCGCGCTAATTGATACGAATCATCATTAACTGAGTCAATTGAAGGCATTACCCCTAAATATTTTAAAGGCTTAATCCCGCTACCTTCAAAATCCGTCGCAAGCGAAACATATCCTATTGCATTCTTAGCTTGACCAACCTGGGTTGCCATATCACCATTGCCCGTTGTTTCCGCACTGTTATGTGTGATTGACGAGATTCCCGCAATGGTTTCAAAGGCTTCACGTGTTCCGGAAGAGCCATCACGTGTATATACTTTGATGCGATTGTCATCAGTGGACGTCGAGCAACCAGCTAATAATAAAGCAAAAAGCCAAACCAAAATAAAAGATTTCCTCATAATGTAAACCCCTCTTCTACTTGCTTTACTGAAAGTATAGATGTGTTACATTAAAAGAAAATCAATTAATTGTTAATTCTGTGTTAATTTAACCGTAAAGGTAGTACCCTTTTCGATTTTACTTGTAACGCCAATCGTTCCACCATGAGCTTCAACGATTGACTTAGAGATTGCAAGACCCAAACCGCTTCCACCATGTTCGCGACTGCGATCTTTTTCACCCCGATAGAAGCGTTCAAAGATATGTGGAATCAATTCCGGTTCCATTCCTTTTCCATTATCTGAAAATTTAATCGTTACAAATTCATCATCCGTGTCACAACTAATATTTATAAGTCCGTTCTCGGCATAATTAATTGCATTATTAAATAAATTCAAGAATACTTGAGAAAGTCGGAATTGATCTGCGTGCACAGTTATATTAGAGGGACAATTTAAAACCACCTTGATATTTGCCTGGTGCAATTCTTGCCGTCGTTCATAAATCAGACCATCAAAGAATTGTTTTAGGTTGAAGACTGTCTTTTCTAAATAAACCGTATTCGATTTGAGACGGGATTGAAGCAATAAGTCTTCAACGATATGATCAAGGCGATTATTTTCCTTCTCAATTTGTTCTAAAAACTCGTGTAAGGTCTCTTGATCTTCAAATCCAGGCCGATTTAGGATTTCTACCATCCCTTTAATTGATGCAATCGGCGTTCGAAGCTCATGAGATGCATCGGCAATAAAGCGTTTCTGCATTTTTTCGCCTTCTAACACCCGTGTCACATCTTGAAAAATCAACATGCACCCATTGTATCTTCGTTTCTCGGTTAAAAATGGAATCGATAACACCTGGAAATCGACATCGCGGTAATTTACCTGACGTACAAATTGTTTTTCATTAAGAAACGCATCCAATAATGTCTGGCGAATAGGAGAGTCAATCTTTACATCATAGACACTCTTTGCCTCAACATGAATGAGTTGATCAAAATATTGATTACTCACCTCGAAATCGCCTCTTTGGTTAATATAAACTAAAGGCGATGGAATCGCATTAATCAATTGCACTGTCCGATCATAAGCATAGTCTGCTTGGTCTGTCGCTTCCTTTTTAACAAGTTCTACATCTTCTTTGATCGTATCTACTTTGTTTTTTGTTTTTAAAGTGTCCAAAATAAATAAGACACCCATTCCGAGACTCAACAACAAAATTGAAATTGTTGATTTACTCCATAATGCAATCGCAGAAAGAATGATTAACACGAATAATTGTATTTTATTCTCTTTTCGCAACGTAACCCACTCCTCTCAACGAATTAATCTTAACATTCGAGCCTTCTAATTTTGCTCGTAATTTAAACACATGAACATCCACAATACGTGTATCACCATCATAATCAAAATGCCATATTTCAGTCAATATTTGATCGCGTGTTAATACGATGTTCTCATTTTGCAATAAATAAATTAATAAATCAAATTCTTTTTTTGTAAGTTCCACAAGATTCCCATTAACGACAACCGTATGTTGATCTAAATTGACCACAATATCTCCGACTTGAATCCGTCTTAATTCATGATTCAAATCGACTCTTCGAAGATGTGCCGTAATACGCGCTGATAACTCTCGAGGCGAAAACGGCTTCGAAAGATAATCATCTACACCCGCCTCAAACGCTTCAAGAATATCTGCTTCTTCATCTTTTGCAGTTAACATAATGAGAATCGAATCCATGCCGGATGCCCTAAATTGAGAAACGAGTTCAATCCCATCATAATACGGAAGCATCCAATCAATAATAATAACATCGTATTGCGATGATTGAGCCATTTGAAGGCCTTCACGGCCATCTTTTGCAGATTGAACATCAAAACCCATTTGTTTTAAATCATAGCGTAAAAGGCGGCGTATGCCCTCCTCATCTTCGATAATTAGAATCTTCTTGTTCACGACGTTCTCCTTCCGCAAACTTCTTGAGAATCTTAATAACCAGCGGATGTCGTACAACATCACTATGGGATAAGTTGACGAAACTTATTTCCGAAATATCTGATAGATAATCACGTGCGACGCGTAAGCCTGACTGTTGATGACGTGGTAAATCAATTTGATCAATATCACCGGTCACAATCATTTTTGAATTCCGACCCAAGCGCGATAAAAACATCATCATTTGAGCCTTCGTCGTATTTTGTGCCTCATCCAAGATAATCATTGCATCATCCAAAGTCCGTCCACGCATATAAGCAAGCGGTGCAATTTCAATAACACCTTTATCCATATACCGTTGAACGCGTTCAGGTGACAACATATCATCCAATGCATCATAGAGTGGACGCAAATAGGGATCGACCTTTTCTTTTAAATCTCCCGGAAGAAAACCGAGATTTTCACCCGCTTCTACCGCAGGACGTGTCAGAATAATTTTTTGTATCTCACCTTTTTTTAGAAGTTCCACAGCGTAACAAACGGCTAAAAATGTTTTACCCGTTCCCGCAGGACCAATTGCAAATGTAAGATCATGTTGTTTGAAAGCATCGATAAACACTTTTTGCCCAAGTGTTTTCGGACGAATTGGTTTCCCCGTGAAAGATCGCGTCAAAACATCATCCATCATTTCTATAAATCGTTCGGTTTTTCCCTTCGCCACGACATCAAACAAATAATCAAATTCTTGAGCATCTAAACGGTCGTATTGTTGAACCACCGAAGCAGCAAGGCGGACAAACGAAAGTGCAAGAGAAACATTGGGTTCCATTCCTGAGATTAGAACATGCTGATCGTTCGCTTTAATGCGTACATCATACTTTGCTTCAATTAAGGCTATATTTTTATTTTCAACCCCAACAAGCTGTTGGAGCGAAATTTCAAGTTCATTTAAATTGATCGATTGAGTTATCAAGAGCAGTCCTCCTTATATATTAATCATATCGCAAAATAAAAAACATGCAATAAAAAAGAAGCGCAATGCGCTCCTCATTTTTTATCTACGTTTTTTACGGCGTGCTTTTTGAGCAGCTTCCGACTTTAATTTACGTCGTACGCCAGGTTTTACATAAAACTCTCTTTTGCGAGCCTCAGCAAGGGTACCATTACGAGATACTTGACGTTTGAATCTGCGTAATGCGTCATCCAAACCTTCGTTCTCTTTTACTACAATTCTCGACATGACTAACCTCCCTTCTGATGCAAGCAAATTAATTATAACACTTCATCAATCAAAATCAAGTATATAATTAGGATTTTTTCGATATATTGCTAATATATTGCTAAAACTTTTAAAACCTACTCAATAAGCACCCTCACACTCACGTTTCTGAGTCCTAACAGGCTTAATCTCGTTCTAACGTGCTTTTTTTGCTACGGAATTACGCTGTTTTTTTACGACGATTAGTTGTTTTGGTTGTGCCCTTAATCGCGTTATTTTTGGTAGCACTTGTATTTTTAGTTTTTTTCGACTGCTTTTTATTTTTCTTAGATGGATGATTACTCCAATCATAAGGTCCATTTAATTCTTTTTCTTTTTTCTTAGGTTTACCCTTTGATTTAGAATCTTTATTTTTTACTGGACGTTTTCGATCACTATTTTCTTCTGCTTTAATACGTTGTAATTTGGCTTTCTTCTTTTTGCTGATTTTACCATCTTTGATTGTCTTATCAAGTAATGGATAATTATGTTTCTTCACAACTGGTACTTTCATTTGGATTACATGTTCAATATCTTTAAGCAAAGGAATTTCTTCAAAATTACAAAATGATATCGCTGCACCACTGAAACCAGCCCGTCCGGTACGACCAATACGATGCACATACGTTTCAGGAACTTCAGGAAGTTCATAATTCACAACATATTTTAGTTCATTAATATCAATGCCTCGAGCAGCGATATCCGTTGCAACTAACACATTGATGGTTCCATCTTTAAAACCGCTCAATGCACGTTGTCTTGCCCCTTGAGACTTATCACCATGAATCGCAACAGCATTAATATTGCTTCGTGTTAAATCACGGGCAACACGGTCTGCACCACGTTTCGTTCTCGTAAAGACAAGTACAGAATCAAATGATTTATTCTCTAAGATTTCTATTAGTAATTGTGTTTTATTTCTTTGGTCAACGTAATATACACTTTGTTCAACCGTCTCAACTGTCGAAGATACTGGTGTAACTGCAACTGTAGTTGGGTTATTTAACAACATCTCGGCAATATTTGAAATTTCTGCCGGCATCGTCGCGGAGAAAAGGAGCGTTTGTTTCTTTTTAGGTAGTTTTTTAATTATCCGTTTTACATCATTAATAAATCCCATGTCTAACATACGATCAGCTTCATCTAATACAAAAACTTCGATATGAGACAAATCGATGTATCCTTGACTCATTAAATCTTCTAAACGACCTGGTGTCGCGATTAATGTATCTATACCATTCCGTAATGCTTTAACTTGATAACGTTGCGCAACGCCACCAAAAACAACGGTAGAACGCAAGTCCATGTATTTTCCATACATTTCAAAACTTTCTTGTATTTGAATGGCAAGCTCACGTGTTGGGGTGAGTACTAACGCTCTAATTTTACGCTTTCCATTGCGGTCAAATTGTTTTTGACCAAGATTTTGAAGCGTAGGAACTGCGAATGCCGCAGTTTTTCCCGTACCCGTTTGTGCCAAGCCGATCAAATCATTATGTTGTAATAATGACGGGATTGCCTGTTCTTGAATGGGTGTAGGGTTTTCATAACCTTGTTCTGTAAGTGCTTGTAGTATTTTATTATTAATACCTAAATCTTTAAATTCCATATATTTACTCCTTAAATTCATCTGTTTTTATACATTTTATGTCTTTTGCAAGAACTCCAACCGTTTAATCTTATAGTTTTACAGGACCAAAGTAAACAAAAATAAATTAAAGTGCAGTTTTACTTCAAATTTTTTAGGTTTAAGTTATGATAATCATATGGAGGCTTTTATGATTCAACTTGAAAATATAAACTATAAGAATATTCTATTCTATCCCCCCATTTTTATTCATGAGGGAAAAACAACATTTATTACCGGACCATCGGGATCTGGTAAATCGACACTGCTTAAAATCATCAATGGTACAGTTGATCCACTGGAGGGCGCAATCACATTTAATGGACGGTCAATTCATGATTACGATCGCCTTGAACTGCGCAAAGACTATATCTTATGCGGACAATCTGTATTCCTTTTTGAGGAAAGCGTTCGTGAAAACTTTCAATCATTTGCGAAATTAAGAGGACATAAACCTTTAACCGCTATTCAAATGCAAGAGTTTCTCACTATCGCTTGTTCTGATGCTAAACTGGATGACTTGGTTACTTCGATGTCCGGTGGTGAACGTCAACGTATCTATATCGCTCTTTGCCTCGCTCTTGTGCGTCATGGAATAATGTTGGATGAACCAACCTCTGCACTTGATGACACGACCGCTGATCAACTCATAAACAATCTTACACAATATTGTGTCAAACATAACTTCACATTAATTATAGTAAGTCACAACGAAACGCTCAGCAAAAAATATGGCTCCGACCAAATAGAAATCGAAAATATTAAGGAGGTGACACACAATGGATAACGGTATCATTCAACTTAGCATCATACAATTTAGTATGATTTATTTACTCTTGGTTGTCGTTTTATTGATTATGAAGCGTGCCAAAATAGAGCAGACACGACTTTTGCTTACAGCAAGTATTAAAATGTCCGTTCAGCTTTATTTATCAGGTCTTATTCTGACCTATATATTTGGGAATCCCCATCCCCTCTTTGTTGTTTTATATCTTCTGGCAATGGTACTTTTCTCTACATACCGAATTTTGAAGAAAAACCCTCGTTTGAATGACCAATTTAAACGAATTATCTTCTTTTGTTTAACCGGATCTGGATTGTTCGTTGTAGCATTTTTTGTAGGAGTTATTGTACGTACAAGTATTTTTAATCCGCAATATGCCATCCCTGTTGGTGGTATGATTATCGGAAATGCAATGAATGGTTTGAGTCTTGGAATTAAGACACTTACAGACACTCTCGATCTGGAACGCAATAAAGTTGAAACACTTCTCAATCTTGGTGTTTCTCCAAAAGATGTCTTGCTTCCTTTTGTTAATAAGTCATTAGAGATGGCACTATTACCAACCTTGAATAATATGCTAAACATGGGAATTATATCTTTACCTGGAATGATGACTGGACAGATTCTCTCAGGTACAGCACCACTGACTGCAATTATGTATCAGACAGCAATTATGATTGCGATAACAACCGGCGTCGCACTTACCACATTCACCACGTTAAATTTTGGGTATAAAACCTTAATTAATAAACATCAACAAATTAATTGGTATCAATAAAAAAAGGTATTTATGAGCATTTATAAAGACAGCATCTGCTGTCTTTGCATACGGCTCAAATACCTTTTTTTATTTTAATAGTCGGATTGACTTACTTCGTTTTTTACTAACGCAACCCCTGAAGAAGTTCCTATACGTGTTGCACCTGCTTGTATCATCGCTTCCATATCTTCTTGACTGCGAACACCACCTGATGCTTTGACGCTAGCTGCATCCTTCACGGTGTCTTTCATCAGTTTTACGGCTGCTGGTGTTGCTCCACCGGTACTGAATCCAGTTGATGTCTTAACAAAATCAGCCCCTGCAGAAACTGCAAGTTCACATACTTTTATAATTTCATCCTCTGTTAGTAAACATGTTTCAATAATAACCTTAAGGACCTTATCGCCACATACTTCTTTAATCGCACGGATTTCTTTTTCGATGAAATCATATTTTTTGTCCTTTAATGCACTCACATTAATAACCATATCGATTTCGTCCGCCCCATTTTCGAGTGCATCTTTTGTTTCCCATACTTTAGTTTGAGTTGTATTAGCACCTAATGGAAAACCAATAACCGTACAAACTTTAACGTCACAATCTTTAAGTAATTCATTACAGAGTGAAACAAACCCAGGATTAATACAAACACTCATAAAATCATATTCTTTTGCTTCCTCACATAAAACACGAATTTGTGCTTCTGTAGCATCTTGTTTTAATAAAGTATGATCAATATATTTATTTAATTTCATTTTATTGTCCTCCATATAGTCTTTCTAAAATTTGTGATGCGCAAACTTCATCACCCATCCACGGTTCTTTCGAACCATGTTCACGATAAATGAATTTTTCTTCACCTTTTCCAATTAATACAACTGTATCATCCGGCTGAGCCATTTTCAATGCTTTTTCAATAGCATCAACCCGCTTGGGTACAAATTCATAATTATCCTTCTCAATACCTGAAATAATATCCTCCGTGATATCTTCGACGCGCTCATCGCGGTTATCATGTTCTGTAATTATTACATGATCACAATACGTCGATGCAATATGCCCCATAATCGGACGTTTTGCAGTATCGCGACCACCTGCCGCTCCAAATACAGTAATAATACGCCCCGAATCTGACTGTGTTTCACGTACAAACTCATAAACGTTTTTCATACTATCTGGTGCATGTCCGAAATCCACAACAACTCTAAAAGGTTGTCCTTGTTTAACCATTGTCTGGCGACCATCGACGTGCTCAATATCCTTTAATTCAGGGATAATACGTTCGAGTGCATAGCCACGCTCGTGAAGAATTGCAATAACATTTAAGGTGTTGTATACATTGAAAATCGCAACAAAATTTGTGACAACAGGATACGATTTCTCTTGGTATACCAGTGTGAATTCTGTTGAATCTTCATTTAAAACAATATTTTTTGCACGATAATCGGCACGTTCATTTTCAATACCATAGGTTACAACATTTGAATAGCCTTGTTTTGTTAAAATTTCACCATACTCATTATCGATGTTGATTACCATATATCCTGTCGGCTTTAAACCATCGAAAAGCATTTTTTTAGCCTCAAAGTAGTTCGCCATAGTCTTATGATAATCAAGGTGGTCATGTGTAAGGTTTGTAAAGGATGCATTATCGAAATCGATAGATTCAACACGTCTTAAGGCAAGCCCTTGGCTTGATACTTCAAGACATACTTCCTCGACCCCTTCTGATCGCATGTCATGCAAATATTCTTGCAGTTCTACAATATCTGGCGTTGTTAGTGACGGGGCAAACTTATGATCATTATATTCAACCGAAATAGTCCCAATATAACCCGCATTGACTCCAAATCGTTTGAGTATATTTCGCACTGTTATCATGGTAGTACTTTTACCATTTGTTCCCGTAATACCGTAAACATACATATCTTTTGATGGACTGTTATAGAATCGATCCGTGATTCGATGCAACTCAGTCATAACATCATCAACCCGAATAAACTCAATGCCATCAATCGGTTCTAAATCGTCCGAATGAACAATCGCAATAGCACCATTTTCAATTGCTTGGTGAACAAAACGGTGTCCATCGACCGTTAAACCTTTTAAACAAAAAAACATCCCATTTTTTACGCGATCACGCGAGTCTAACATTAAGTGATCAATGATATATTCAGAATCTGTTTTTACAAGTCTATTCAATTTCATACTTATCTCCTACTCTTCTTTTCTGCTTTAACGCGTTGTTTATTAATTTTTTTAATGCAGCGCGGTTTGATAAGTTCATTTTCAATACAATAATCCAAGATTTTTTCATCATCCATATCTAAAATCAAATTTGCTAGGTGTTGAATTTGATTTTCTTGAAGTACTATTTTTTCCTCTAGCGGATAAGCTTCACACATCGCCAAACTATAGCGATATAAAATATTTAAATCTTTTCGATATAATATGATAACATCACCGCGTTGGTTAATATAACGCCCACTACTCATATTCGCAATGAAAGGCTTTAATCCATAAAAATCTACTGGTATGAGTCGATCTTGAAATTCTTGATATAGTTTAAAATACTGCGGTAATTCAAGGATTGCTGTTTCACGGTCATACAACGTATTTAAGAGCACATCAAAAAATGGTATATATACTCGGTCCTCTTCAGTAACATCAAAAACCTTTAGTTTAGCTTTCATAGGTGCTATATCACATTGAATGATAAAGTTACGCTCATTAAATAATAGATTATCCCACATATCATAATGTTCATTGCGTATTCTCTCAAATTCAGATTCAAAAATTTGTTTTGTATTTAAACCGTGCTTAAAGACATCCAATTTAAATAAATCTTGGTCGCTCTTAGGATTCAAACCGAGATTATAGTTCTTATTTAAAGTCGTTAGCTCCGAGATTTCCTTCTTAGATCGTGCTTGCTTATGGTACTTATTTAGTATTTTCACTTAATCACCTCACACGCTGAAAGCATATTACAAATATAAATACTTGCTGTTTCAGCTCTAAGAACGTTATTACCCAGGCTTACTTGTTGATAGCCCATAGCCTCAAACTGTTCACGTTCAAGTGGACTGAAGCCTCCTTCAGGACCCACCAAGACACTAATTGAAGATACCTCTTTGGTAACAGTATTAATAAGGTGTTCTTCGTCACCGATATCTGCATAAAGATTTAATTCTGATTTGAACTGTTCTAAGTCGTTCATCGTCGCAATGCCTAAAACCGGCACCTCATATTGACGATAAGACTGTTCTGATGCTTCTTTGGCAATCAAATTAAAACGTTCCATTTTTCGCTCGGAGCGCTTCCCAAAATCGCGAACTACGCCGTGTTGACTTTGATATAAAACAATTTCATCAACACCACATTCACATGCTTTTTGAATCATCCATTCTAACCGCTCAGAACGAATCAACGAAGCGATAATTCGCAGTTTAAATTTTTTCGGTTGCCACACAATCGATTCTTCAGCTTCAAGTTTTGTTAATGATTCATCAACAAAATTTGCGATTACCCCTCTGCCCGATTGGTCTACAAGGCGAATCTTATCACCCACTTGCATCCGAAGAACTTTTCGACACTGGTGCAATTGTTCATCACTTAACAGCAAATTTTCAATCGATTCAATGAAGAATTGTTGCATTAGATACCACCCTTAGCGGTTAGTAATAGTTTTTTGACTTCAAATGGTTTCAATTCTCTAAATTGACCAATTTTTAAATCATTGATATCTAAATATCCAATTTGGTAACGATGCAGTTTTAAGACTGGAAGTCCAAAGTGTGCAAAGATTTTACGAATTTGACGGTTTTTCCCTTCATGAAGCGTAATTGAAAACTGAGTTCGATCTTTTGTTGCATCATATTTCACACGACTGATCTCAACACCTTTATACTCAACACCCTCAATGGTAATACCTTCTTTTAATGAATTCGTTACTTCATAAGAAAGTCTTCCTTGCACGCTCACGCGATAAACTTTTGACATATCAAATTTCGGATGTGTCATATAGTATGCAAAATCACCATCATTTGTCAGGATTAGTGCGCCTGTAGTTTCTCGATCTAATCGTCCTACAGGAAATACACGTATATCATTTGGAACGAGATCTACAACGCTTTCACGGTCTTTATCATCACTTACACTTGATACAACACCTCTAGGCTTATTCAAAATATAATATACTTTTTTTTCTTCGACGTTGATCATCACGCCATTTACCATGACACGATCTTCTGATGAAACTTTGATTCCTTGTTCAGTAACTTTAATACCATTAACTTTTACTTTGCCTTCCGCAATCAATGCTTCAGCCTTACGACGAGAGCAGTAACCACTCATCGCAATAAATTTTTGTAATCTTATATTATTTAAAGAGCTCATTATTTTCTTCCAACATTTCTATCTTAATTTCCGGTAATTCCTTCAAAGTCGTTAGTTTAAATACATCCATAAACGAATTTGTAACTTCATATAATATGGGACGACCCACTGAATCAGCACGGCCGCATTCTTTAATTAAATCCAGTGCTTCTAACCGACGGCACATCATATCACTATTAACACCGCGAATTTCTTCGATTTCTAAGCGTGTGATTGGCTGCTTATACGCAATAATCGCTAGCGTTTCTAAAGCAGCTTGGGATAATTGTCTGTTTTTATTGAATTCAAGCATATCTGAAATCGTTTCATGTAACTCAGATTTTGTTATTAATTTATAAATTGATCCAAATTCAACTAATTCCAAACCTCTATCTGCAGCTGTTAAACTTCGCTTGTAATTCTCAATCAACGCATCGAATTCTACAGATTCCAACCCCAGTGCAAGCATCAGTTGTTCTTTTTCAACGCCTTCTTCTCCAAAGGCAAATAATACGCCTTCTATAATTCCAAAATTCGTCATTAAATTGCCCCCTTCAAATAGACTTCTTCTCCTTGGTAACTTACTTTTAAATCACCCATTCTCAACATATCTAAAACTGCCAAAAACGAAACTAAAAGGTATTGCAGTGTTGGTGCCTGTGCTAAAACATGGTCCAGTGTCAGGACAACACCACCTTCAAAAACCTTTCTTAAATCTTCAACAACCTCGTCTACAGATAATTCTGCACGTTCGATTGAAACATCTTGAGGATGAGCCAATTTAAATCGGCTCATCACTTTCATCATCGCGTTCATTAAATCATAAGGTGTTTGTTCATATGTAATCGATTCTTGTAATTCAGTTTTTATTTCTTTAAATAAGCCCGATGAAATAGGCTTTGCAAATTGCTTTGACCGTTCTTCATATCGTTGTGCAAGTTCAATACTTACCTCTTTGTATCGCTGATATTCAATTAAACGTCTTACAAGGTCATTTTCATCATCTTCAACATCTTTTGCATCCAATTCGCTTTTATCTCGCGGTAACAGGCGTTTACTTTTATATTCAATAAGACCTGCGAGTTCACTTAAGTATTCAGCAGCTACTTCAAGCTTTTGATCTCGAACACTATCTATAAATGCAATGTATTGATCCGCCAATTCAACAATATTCAAGTCAAAAAGATCAAGTTTTTTATCTTTAATTAGAAAAAGCATTAGATCCAAGGGACCACTAAATTGATCAATAGATACTTCAAAATTCATATGTGTTCTCCAATCTAAACTATTATAGCACGGCTGCAATTAAACTTGGTTTTTCAATTGTTTCATCATCAATAATAAAACATTTCACCGTATCTTCGATGTGTTTATCCGTAATTGGCGTGTCACTGTATAAGGTTGCAAGTAAATCACCTGTATGGATATCTTCACCTATGTCCTTGCGTAGGACAATCCCGGCTTTGTAATCAATGATATCTTCTTTAGTTTGGCGACCAGCACCAAGATGCATTGAGACAATTCCAAGTTCCATTGCTTTGAGGTCATGAAGGAAGCCTTCATTCTCGGCATAAACTTCTGCATGATATTGTGCTTTGGTAAAAGCTTCCAAATCATTAAATTGTGAGATATCTCCACCTTGTGCTTCAATCCATTTCAAGAATGTTTCGTATGCAGCACCACTGCGAAGTGTTTCAAGTGCTAATTCATACCCTTTTTCAGGAGTTTCAGCAAGATCAGCTTGGAAAAGCATATATCCCGATGCGACAAGACATAATTCTTCGAGATCTTTAGGACCTTCATTTTTGAGTGTCATAATCGCTTCTTCAACTTCTAATGCATTCCCTATCGAGTGACCTAATGGTTGATTCATATTTGATAGCATTGCGTTAACTTCGCGACCTAAATTTCGACCAATTGTAATCATTGTATTAGCCAATTCGCGTGCATCATCAACTGTTTTCATAAATGCACCTTCGCCATACTTCACATCGAGCAGAATACAATCAGCCCCGCCTGCAAGTTTTTTTGACATAATGGAAGACGCAATCAATGGAATAGCATTGACAGTCCCCGTAACATCGCGAAGTGCGTATAACACCTTATCAGCATAGACTAAGTTTCCTGTCTGACCGATTACCGCAAGATTGATTTTATTAACTTGGTCGATAAAATCTTGACTCGACACTTCAATATTAAAACCTGGAATCGATTCTAACTTATCCAGTGTTCCTCCCGTATGACCCAAACCTCTTCCGCTCATCTTGGCTACTTTTGCACCCGCGGCAGCAACAATTGGACTTAAGATGATGGTCGTTTTATCGCCAACACCTCCGGTTGAGTGTTTATCAACTTTCTTCCCAACAATTGAGGATAAATCAATGACATCCCCACTACGCATCATTGCATCAGTAAGTGCTGTTGTTTCATCTAAACTCATACCTTTTAATACAATTGCCATTAAAAGTGCACTTGTCTGATAATCTTTTACAGAACCATCTGTAACCCCACTGATCCAAAAATTAATTTCTTCATTCGTTAATTCAATACCATCGCGTTTCTTTTCAATAATCTCTACAATTGTCATAATTATATCCTTTCGTAAGTTACTTGTTTAAAAGTACTGTATTCAACCTGATTCTTGATCTTGAATTCTAAATCAGAAAAATCCGGAAAAAATGTATCACCAACAACATCATTCGGTATGTATGAAATGATTAGTTCGTGAGCAAAAGGCAAACTTTGAGCGTAGATTTCTCCACCCCCTGCGATAAAAATATCTTCATTTGAATGTTCGTTTTCTTTTAAAAATGCCATAAGATCTGGAATTGCATTCTCAAATGATTTACTGCGCGTTACAACATATATTTCTCTTTGATCCAATTTGGTTGGCAATCCTTCAAACGTTTTGCGTCCCATCACTACTTTTTGGTTCAAAGTCGTCGCCCTAAAGTGTTGTAAATCTTCCTTATTATGCCATGGCATTGATCCATTAAGACCAATCGTTCGATGTTGATTCATCGCTACAATAATTTTAATCATTAAACACTTACCTTAGCCTTGATTCTTGGATGAGGATTATAGTCAACGACTTCAAAATCGTCAAACTTAAAGTCCGTTATTTCTTTTTGATCTCCATGAATTACCAAGCGTGGTAGCGGGCGTACTTCTCTGCTCAACTGGGTTTGAATTGCATCAAAATGATCATTGTAAATGTGTAAATCTCCAAAAGTATGAATAAATTCACCCACCTCCAAATCACAGACCTTTGCAACCATATGAAGTAACAGTGCATATGAAGCAATATTAAATGGAACACCTAGAAAAACATCCGCGCTGCGTTGATATAATTGCAATGATAACTTATTATCATTGCTTACATAAAATTGCATGAATGCATGACAAGGTGGCAGTGCCATTTGATCAACTTCTGCAGGATTCCATGCGCTCATTATAATACGTCTTGAGAACGGATTCGTTTTGATTGTATCGATTACATTTTGTAATTGATCGACACCTCCAAAGTCGCGCCATTGTTTTCCATAAACTGGTCCCAATTCTCCGTACTTTTGAGCAAACGCATCGTCATTGATAATGCGTTCCACAAATTCATCCATGGATTCCCCCGCGAAATCTTTCGATTCTTGAAACAGTTGATAAGGCCATTCATTCCAAATACGAACCTTGTTTTCTACAAGCCACTTAATATTCGTATCCCCGCTAACAAACCATAATAATTCTTTAGCAAGGGAAGGAAAATGAACTTTTTTAGTTGTTAGTAGAGGAAAACCCTCACTCAAATCAAAACGCATTTGATATCCAAAAACACCTTTAGTCCCTGTTCCTGTGCGGTCCTCCCTTGAAGTACCGTTATCTAATACGAACTGACACATTTCCAAATAATTTTTCATTTTATCACCTATGTACTATTATACAAAAAATTCGTTGTCTTTGGTACTATTTCGGGTATAAGAACTCAAGATGTTCCGCAATTAAGATATATTTATCACCTTTAATTTCTAATCGTCCCTTAACTGAGATTAAACTCCCCGGTTTGCAAGACTCAGTTGTGGTTTCGCTTGCTCCACGCCACAATAAAATCGGGAATGTATCCTTACGGAAGGTTCCGCATGCATCACGAAAATTCGATGTAACACTAACGTGCATCAAAGCATAACTCGCATTGGTGTGATTTTCGATTGGTACGGGCATCGTTTCAACATGCCCAACAAGTTGAACAAAATTCATAAATTCCTCCTGTATAAAAAATCTTTCGTGGTTACCCACATTTCTAAATGTACTTTAAATCTTATTATCCCTACAATATTTTTTAATAAATACAATAAAAAAGATTAGATTTATTAAAATCTAATCCTTTTTCATTATTAAGAATGAATCATCACTGTTCTCAATCATTGCAGCAACCTTTTCTAGAGCTTCGAAAGGTAGGTCACGAATCATTTCCAAATATTCAAAATAAGACACGCCATCAAAATGAGCCCGGCCCAAGGTAATGGCAAGTTCATCCGTCTTGCTCAAAGACATAATCATTTCACCATAATAACGCTTGGTAAGTTGATTGAAAGAAGATTCATCGTACTGTAAATGACGCATTTTTGAATTAATCAATGTCTTAAAGGCTTCATGTTTAGACCCTTCATTTACAAAATAAACTACTCCAAACGATTCCCGAATATCAATGTCGTAACCGTAAGAGTCGGAAACAATCCCTGAATCCAACCAATCTTGGTACTCGGGTAACATTTCTGAAAAATTCATTTCTAAAAGCATACGAATCAAGAATTCATCTTTCAATTTATCGTTGTTGGTATAGGGGAATTTGAATGAATACGTCATCTTAGGTTCTTCTACATCCCCCAAAATTTCCCGTTCTTTGATTGCGACATGCATCGGCTCTTCATCAAAAACATCTTTAACTGTTTCCACTTGTTTGCGATGATTCAGCGTCTCTTCAAGCACAATGCGTTCTACTTCATTTGGGTCTTTCGGTGTTACTATGGTCAATGACATCCGATGATCTGCATAATTCATCTCATAAGCTCTACGTAAATCTGCTAATGTCGTTTCTGTAACACTTGCTTCTGTCCCCGCAATATCATAAATAAATGGATAATGGTGGAATAAATTAATGTATGTTTCATTTAATAAACGCATATCCGGCATTTGTTCATACATTTTTATTTCTTCGATAATGATGCCTTTTTCTTTTTCAACGCTTTCTTCTGTAACACTGAATTTGCTTACAAACTGAATCAAAAGTCGAAGTGGTGCTTCGAGGTCGCCATTATGTCCGAAGTAATACATCGTCTGCTCATAAGATGTAAAGGCATTTCCACTTGCTCCGAGTTCAGCAAATTGACTCAGAATATCTTTACTTTCGTCTTCGAAAAGTTTATGTTCAAGGAAATGGGCAACGCCAGATTTATGATTGATGAGCACACCATCTAAACTTTGTTTGAGATTCAAGGCACCAAAAGGTGTTCCGTAAACTGCGCTCGAACGTTTAAAACCTGGTCGATGAACTATGGTCACCGCTAACCCACTGGGAGTTGTAAACGTATAAACCTCTTCATTAAAATCATTCTTAACTTTAATCATTTTTTTCACCTCTATATGCGAATATATACGGTTTTCGAATCGTGTTTAAAACTGCTTTCACATCAGCTTCAGTGACATCACGAATCTTCGCCTGCATGGATTCGATGGACTCATCAACCTCTAACATATTATTTCTAAAAGTATGGTCCGCAATACTTTTAATTCGTTCTGAATTCCCTTCCAACGAAAGATCAAGATAATTGATTGCAGCTTGAATATCCAAGGATTCATTGCGAATGATTTCAAACTGTTCTTCAATTAATGCCAACGTTTTATCTACATTATTATCATTGACCCCAGTTGCGATATAAAAAATCCCATCAAAAACTTGTCTTGAAGCATAAATTGAATAACACAAACTATGTTTTTCACGGATATTTTGGAAAAGTAGTGATGTTGGTAACTGACCTAAATAAGCGATAAATACCAAATAAGCATAATACAAATCATCATATGGTGTGATACTTGTTTGATATATACAGACAAGTTCACTTTGACTTCCCCTATAACGTTCTTCTTTGTATGTGTTCTCAATGGACGTTTTAAAAAGTGCATCCGCAATTGGTTTCGACATTCCTACATTAAACGCTTTAAAATCACAGGTTCGATTAATTCCCCCTACGAGATAGATTTGCTTATTGAATTCATGAATACATGCTTGATGTAGTCCTTTGATATCTTCAAGGGTGATTGATTCGAGATCATCCAAATCCCCTAAAGCATTGAGTTCAAATAATTGACCTGCTCCCGCATTTTTAAAACCTTTGATTAATGCATTTTGAGAAGCATTTTCTTTCACATGCAAATGGCTCATTCTTAAATTTTTCTTTGCTTCTTCGAGCGTCTGTTCGTTTAGAAGTGGGTATAAGTACATATCTTCAAGAAGTTTGATTTGTTCGTCGAGAAGCGGTTCATTTGTAAAGCGCTCATGAATCATTTTAATACCTAAATCAATAACTTGATAGGTCCCAAGTGTATAAGTTAAAGCACTGGTTTTCGCGCCATAAAGCATATCATGTCGTTTTGCTAGTGACGTTTTCGTGGGATTATCGATAAGGCGATCCCCCATCATGCGAGTGAGTAAATTCGCCATCGTATTTGTTTTTCTTTCAAGTTTTAATACAATTTTAAGCGAAAGATACACCTCATGAAATTTTTCTTCATTAATTAAATGAATCTGTATGCCGTTTTGTAATTTTAATTCTTCATTCATGATACATCCTCCAAAAAATGATACAATATAATAGCATTGTACATCAATATGATGTAAATAGAAAGAACGGTGGCAGAATGATTAAACCTAATGATGCAGTCTTCTTGACTGATCTCTATGAATTCACAATGGCGTATACATATTTCAAACAAAATCGACATGAAGAAATTGTTTATTTCGATATGTTTACCCGAAAAATACCGAACCAAGGTGGGTATCTCATCTTTAATGGTTTGAGCAAACTTATTGAAACTATAAACAATTTTAAATTTAATCAATCCCATATCGATTACCTTTATGAACAAGGCTTTACGGATCAAGCATTCTTAGATTATTTATTGAATTTAGAACTTAATCTGGATATATGGGCTGTGGAAGATGGCACGGTGGTATTCCAAAATGAACCCCTTGTAACGGTACGCGGAACAGTTATTGAAGCTCAACTGATTGAAACACTTCTTTTACTATCCATCAATTATTCAACACTCGTAACGACGAAAGCAAGCCGCATCGTTAATGCAGCTCGCGGACGCGCAGTGTTGGAATTTGGAGCGCGTCGCGCTCACGGTTATGATTCATCCGTTGACGGTGCTCGTGCCGCAATTATTGCTGGCTGCGTTGGAACATCACATACCCTCGCAGGTTATCAATATGGAGCCAACGTTTCTGGAACAATGGCACATTCATACATTCAACTTCACGATTCAGAATTTGAAGCTTTTATGGCGTTTGCAGAAATTAATCCTGATAATGCTATTTTCTTAGTTGATACTTATGATACTTTAGGTTCTGGAATTCCAAACGCGATCCGTGTCGCAAAGGAATACCTAATTCCTAAAGGATACCGTCTAAAAGCAATTCGTTTGGATTCGGGTGACCTTGCCTATCTCTCAAAAGAAGCACGAAAGATGCTTGATGAAGCTAACCTGCATGATTGTAAGATTATGGCATCGAATTCATTGGATGAGTATCTCATTGACGACTTAATTTATCAAGGGGCCCAGATTGATTCATTTGGTGTTGGTGAAAACTTAATCACATCAAAATCTGAACCCGTTCTCGGTGGTGTGTATAAACTTGTTGCTCAAGAACACCCTGATGGTTCACTCACGCCTAAAATCAAAGTTAGTGAAAATATCGAAAAAATTACAAACCCTAGCTATAAACGACTCTATCGTTTTTATGACAATCATACAAATAAAGCACTTGCTGACTATATTGCACTAGCTGACGAAGTAATTCCGACAGATGAAATAACGATTTTTGATCCATCTGCTCCTTGGAAAAAGAAAACGCTCAAAGAATACCAAGTGCGTGAACTACAAGTTCCAATATATCAAAATGGAAACTGTGTCTACGAACTGCCTAATCTTGAAGAAATTGCTTTATATTCTCAAAAAGAGCTTGAAACAATTTGGGATGAAGTGAAACGGTTGCATTATCCACACCGTTATTACGTTGACCTTTCCCAAAAATTATACGATCTTAAACTTGAATTACTTCATAATATAAGCAACAATAAATAATAAAAAAGATGAGTTAGCCAATATATATCCCCCGTTTTTCATGGGTGAGCTAGAGGCTAACTTTTCTTATGTTCGTGTTTCTTTAAAAAATTAAGATAAAGTAACACATCATTCATTATAGATTCTAGAAATACCTTACAAAAAAACATAATAAAAACCTCCTGTTTATATCATTTTACGACGATATATATTCAAGAGGTTTTTTTACTATCCCGTTTTAATGGGACTATTTTATATTGAATTTTTTAACGTTTTCCTGCATCATAAGGCTGACCCGCAGCTTTCGGTGCAGCTGATTTTTTTGATGTAAATACTAATACCACTAATGTAGCTATGTATGGCAACATCTTAAATACTTGATCCGGAATGCCAAGGCCGTTTAAGAATGGGATTCCAGAATATACATTCGATAAGGTCAATGCAAGTGCAAAGAACAAGGAAGAGAAGAAAATAGTTTTTGGTCTCCATTGTCCAAAAATCAGAATCGCAAGTGCAAGGAAACCATAACCATTTGCCGTTCCAGTAAATGAAGTACTAATTGGAACTGTAATAATTAAACCACCAAGACCCGCTAGAGCCCCGGAAATTAGTACACCTGCCCAGCGAATTCGTTTTACATTCCCTCCTGCGGCATCTAATGCGTGTGGATTTTCCCCTGCAGAACGCAGTCGCAATCCAAAACGTGTTTTGTAAATTACAAAAGTCGCAATAAATAAAATTGCAAGACCGATATAAGTTGAGATATAAGCATTGGTAAAGAATAACGGTCCAATAATAGGAATTTCTGATAGAAACGGAACTTTTCGAATTAAGAATTCATTTCTAAATGGAATTTCTTTTACAGAATAAAGTAAACGAGCAATATAAACTGTAAATGCAGGAGCAAACATATTGATTGCTGTCCCACTAATTGTTTGGTCCGCATTCATATTTATGGCAGCAAAGGCATGGACAGCACCCATAACGATTCCCGCAATAATTGCTGCAAGCATTGCAACAATATATAGTAACTGTCCCGACATATAATTTTGAAGGAAAAATAAAGTAATTACTCCAAAAAATGTACCAAAAACCATAATACCCTCTAAAGCAATATTTACGATACCACCGCGTTCAGAGAATAGACCACCAAGCGAAACAACAAGTAACGGAATCGCTACATAAAGCATCTGTTGAACAATAAATGCAAATGTATTCATCAGGCATCACCTCCGGAATTTTTAGTGACCTTTGCGATAAATCCTTTAAGAAGTATCGTAAGTGCACTTACATAAATAATTGTTGCAGTTATAACTGAAATAATTTCCGGCTCAAGTCCAAATAATTGCAAGTTGTTTCCACCATACGTAATATGAGCAATAAAGAGTCCTGATAGAATAATACCAATTGGATTACTCTGAGCCAAGAGCGCAACAGATATCCCGTCAAAACCTTCAGTTAAGAGTACATTTAATACGTCCATATATTTTCCGACATTCGCAAGGTACATCACAGCACCACCTAATCCGGCAAGGGCACCTGCTATTGTCATGGAAAGAATAATCGATTTTTTTTCATTAATTCCAGCATAACGACTTGCATGACGATTGTACCCAACGGCTTTGAGTTCAAAACCAAACTTTGTTTTTTCTAAAATAACATATATTAGAACTGCCATAAGAATCGCAATAACGATACCAATATTGACTGAAGATCTCGGAAATAATTTATTCAGACCCAGTACTGGTAAATAGGCATTTACCGGTGGTAAGGTACGTGAATGAACTGAATCAAATGCGGTATTTGTAATAAGATAATTCACTGCATACATACCGATATAATTTAACATAATAGAAGCAATTACCTCATTAACATTTCGATACGCCTTAAGAATCCCAACAATGGCTCCCCACAATGCACCTGCAAGTGCACCACCAATTAAACCAACAATCCACCCGGTCCCTGCGGGCATCCATGTCCAGTTTACACCGATGTATACAGCGGTAAATGCACCTACAGTAAATTGTCCCGAAGCACCAATATTGAATAAACCTGTTTTAAAAGCAAAACCTACAGATAATCCAGTTAGAATGATTGGAGCTGCTCTAAATAAAACATTTCCCATTCCACGAAGATTATGATGGAAGCCACCTTTTAAAATAATCCAGAATGCACTAAGAGCATACTGAGGTGTTGTAAGTAAAATAACAACAAATCCAACGAGTAAACCAATAATTATCGCCAAGAATGATGCGATAACGGCATGATTACTCTCATTTGAAAAAAAGTCTTTAATTTTTTTACTAATTATATTAGTTTTTGCCATTTTGAGTACCTCGCTTCGCTCCAGCCATATATAACCCAAGTTCTTGTTGCGTGATATTTTCAGGCTTGAACTCACCTACAAACTCACCGTTATACATAACAAGGATCCGATCACTGATGTTCATAATCTCTGATAATTCATAAGAGACAAGAAGAACAGATTTTCCGGCATCACGCTGCGCTACAAGTTGATTGTGTATGTATTCGATAGCACCAACGTCCAAACCACGCGTAGGTTGTACAGCCATCAGCACCTCTGAACCCATGTCAATTTCACGAGCTAGAATCGCTTTTTGTTGATTCCCTCCGGACATACTACGTACAGTTGAATTTGGTCCTTTTGAGCTTCGAATATCGAATTTTTCAATCATTTTTCTTGCATAAGTTTCAATCTTATCAAAGCGAAGCATTCCGTGCTTTTGGAAGCGGTCTGTAAAGTATTGCTTAAGAACGAGATTGTAATCTAATTTGTAATCAAGTACGAGTCCATCTTTATGTCGATCTTCGGGGATATGCGAAATCCCGTGCGTATTGCGATATCGAATTGACTTATCTTCAATACTCTCACCCTTAAGAACGATTTCTCCCTGAGTTATAGGAAGCATTCCCGCAATGGCATAAACAAGTTCGTGTTGCCCATTACCTTCGATTCCAGCGATACTTACAATTTCCCCTTCATGTAATGCAAAAGAGGCTGCTTTAACCGCATCATGATTCCCATGTGATGAAGCGACGTTAATATTCGTAACTTCTAGAACAACCTCGCCGCGTTCAATCGGTTTCATATCAATATTTAAATCAATTTTACGACCAACCATCATTTCGGACATTTCATCAACTGAAACATCTTTAACGTTAACTGTGGCAATAAACTTTCCTTTTCGAAGGACCGATACCCGATCTGCAACTTCTTTAATCTCATTTAACTTATGTGTAATAAAAATAATCGATTTCCCTTCAGAACGCAACTGTTTCATAATTGCCATTAACTCATGAATCTCTTGCGGTGTTAAAACAGCTGTAGGTTCATCAAAAATCATAACATCGCTTTCACGATAGAGTAATTTTAAAATCTCAACGCGCTGTTGCATCCCTACTGAAATATCAGAAATTCTAGCATCAGGATCAACGTTGAGATTGTATCGATTGCTTAATTCAATGATTGCCTTACGTGCATCGCCAAGACGAACCATGCCGCGTTCAACCGTTTCAACACCTAAAATAATATTTTCTGTAACTGTAAAATTATCTACTAATTTAAAATGCTGGTGTACCATACCTATTTTATGATAGGTAGCTTCATGAGGGTTATTAATTTTAGTAACTTTGTCACGAATGACAATCTCTCCAGAATCTGGTTGATACATCCCAAACAACACTGACATCAACGTTGATTTTCCAGCACCATTCTCACCCAACAGTGCCAAAATTTCCCCTTCACGAAGTGAAATTGTGACGTCATCATTGGCTTTTATACCTGGAAACGTCTTGGTGATATGATTCATTTCAACAATATTTTTCATATGCCCTTACACTCCTTAAACATATCATACACAAAAATGTATTCTTAAAACAGTAAAAAATCGAATAATAAAAATATCAAGCACTCTTGATATCGAATTGTTTATCTTTGATAAGCACCATCCCCATATTTTTTTATACTTTAAACCCTCATATTCTATTAAATTAAAGTGCGGTTAATGATAGAATAACCCTTTGTGATGGGTTCTAACTTCAATTTGTTAAATTAGAATATGATTTATGTTCACATAAATATTAGCATTTTTACAGTATATTAGCAAGCGCTTTCAGTGTGTGTTTAGACATAAATCGCTGAGTATATGTACTCAGCGATAAAAATCAATTTTCAGGTTCGGATATGTGGTTGATTCTTTAAATTCCAAGCCAAATTCGTCATGTTCAGTTTCGATTTCTAAAGTTTGTTTGTTCAATCGCTCTTGCGTCGTCTCTACAAGTTCATTAAATTCTTCTTTTGTGACATGCTTCAAGCGCTCGTAACTAAGTTCAACCCCAACGCCATCGCGATTTAAATCAACGGTAAGTACCTCCCCACCTGGAAAACTTTTATTCTGAATAGCTTCAAGTAGGTCAGTAACGGTTTTACGAATCCCTTTAGTAGCGGAAAAGACAACCGTTTCGCTGATATAAGATTGATCGACATCTACCCCTATAAATTGTTTTTGAGTATCTTCTGCAGCTTTAATGATTGATTGTCCTGCACCACCGGCTGATGCGAAAATAATTTCAGTTCCCTCATTATACCAACTTGCACCCAGCATTTGTATTTCTGTAGATGGTTCAAAACTTCCAGTGTACTTATATTTAATATGAATGGTTTGATTTTTCATTGCAGCACCATCTTGCAAGCCTTTTAGAAAACCCATTCCATATCGCTCAACTGAAGGAATTTTGGCACCACCTACAAATCCTACTTTTGTATATCCTTCTAACGCAGCTACGTATCCAGCTAAATAAGAGGCCTGTTCTTCTTTAAAGAGAACGGGAACAAGATTTTTTTTGATTGTTTGATCTCCAGTATCGGCCCTTTTTGGCATCGCATCTATGAGAATAAAATTGACATCTGGAAAATCATCTTGCACCTTCGCAGCCGTAGCTTCGAAATAAAATCCAGGTAAAACGACAACGCGTGCACCACCTTCTGTGATTGCTTTCTCTATTTCGTTATAGAATGCATTATCATCTTTATTCTCTGGTCTGTAATACTTATAAGTAACATTGTTACGCGACGCAAAATCAACAATTCCTTCCCATGATTCTTGATTAAACGAATGATCATCAATCGTCCCAATATCCGTTATAAGCGCGATTTCCGCTTTATCTTGGCTATTCGATGTCGAAGTGGAACAACCGAATAGTAAAAATAAAATCAAAACAAAAACATATTTTTTGAATTTCATAAATTCCCCCCTTTACACTCTAACTTTATCAATTGAATGACCATAATTCAAACACTTATATTTCCACTTACACAAAAAAAACATGGCTTTTATTGGCCATGTTTTTTAAGTATATAATTTAATCAATTATTTAACAAATGTAATATTGATATTTTTAAGTGTTGGATCACTAATTACATCTGAAAAATCATCTGCATGTTGTTTCTTAATGCTTGATGTAACCCCATCTTTATCCGCTTTCATGTCTTCAATAACTTTATCCAAGTCTTCTTGTTTGAAAGTTTTAAAACGGTCAAAGTTTTTAGGAAGTCCTACCCCATTATCATTAATGTTATAGGCATGTTGTGTTCCACCTGGGAATTTGCCATCATAATGCGCTTTAAGTCCCTCATAAACAGCTAATTGTAGTTCTTTTAAAGCTGAAGTAATGATTGTTTCACTTTCAGCCGATTGGTCAACATCAACACCAATAACCTTGGCTTCTTTATCTTCAGCGGCTTTAAATACTGAAGGTCCTGCACCACCTGCTGAAACGAAGATTACTTCTGTTCCTCCAGCATACCAGCCTGATGCCAACATTTGAACCTCTTGAGAAGCTTCAAATGTACCTGAGTATTTGTACATCATGTCGATTGTAATACCAAGTTCTTCAGCTGCGTGGTTTGCACCGTATACATAACCTAGTCCAAATTTCTCAACTGCCGGAACTTTCATACCACCGATATAACCTAGTTTTGTAAATCCATCTTTAACTGCAGCATATCCTGCTAAGAATCCAGCTTGTTGTTCTTCCCAAACCACTGAATACATATTAGGACCAATTACAGGTTCTGATTGAGGTGTCTCCGAAGGAGCTCCATCCACAAAAATAAAGTTTACATCTGGAAATTCTTGTTGTGCTCTAAAAGCAGCGTTAGCGAATAAAAATCCTGGCATAACGACAACTTTTGCGCCCCCCTCAGTGATCGCTTTTTCGATTTCGTTAAAATACGCCTCGTCATCTTTTGCGACTGGACGATAGTATGTATGAGTAATATTGTTTTCCTCACCATACTGTTTAACGCCTTCATAAGAACCTTGGTTAAATGAGCGGTCATCAATTGTACCAACGTCAGTAATCAAAGCGATTTCTGCGCCTTTTCCATCTTGAGCTTTTTCTCCACCTGAACAAGCGGTAAGAGTAAGAGCTAACAAGACAACTAAAACACTAGAAAATAGTTTTTTCATCTGTTTCCTCCATACAAGTTTCCTTGTGTCTATATCGTATCTAATTTTATATTGATAATCAATAGTAATGTCACAAATATATGTAACCGTTATCATTGACACCTCATTTACCCGATGAGTTATACATATTTAAGGGTCTATCTACAAAAAAACTCTAGTATAAATCGCTCATACTAGAGTTTTTCTTAAATATAAAAATATTTACATCTTTTTAACGGCTATAAAACCAACTTTATTTTTCAATTTTGTGGATATAACGAGATTTGATTTCATGTTGTACTAAATCTAAGAAAGCATTCAATTCAAAAGGATTTTGAGCACGTTCGCCATATCGACGTACGTTCACACTACGATCTTCAATTTCCTTGTCTCCAATAATAATTTGAAGTGGAATCTTGTTTTTTTGTGCTTCGCGTAAACGATAACCGAGTTTTTCATTACGACCATCAACGTGAGCACGTACACCCATATCCAAGAGTAACTCACATACTTCGTTCGCATAATCCATATGGAATTCTGTATTTACAGGAATAATTTCAACTTGCTTCGGTGCCATCCAAATAGGGAAACCACCCGCAAAGTGCTCAATTAATATTCCAATAAAACGTTCGATTGAACCGAAAATTGCTCGATGAAGCATGATTGGTCGTTTTTTCTTACCATCTTCCGCAACATAGGTAAGATCAAAGCGTTCTGGTAGGTTCATATCTAATTGAACTGTACCGCATTGCCATACACGATTCAGCGAATCACGCACTTTAAAGTCTAGCTTAGGACCATAGAATGCTCCGTCACCTTCATTAATCTTAAAATCAACGCCAGCAGCCACACAAGCCTCTTTAAGCGCTTGTTCAGAGCGGTCCCACACTTCGATATCTCCAATATATTTTTCCTCTGGTCGTGTCGATAATTCGATAGAATATGAAAGTCCAAAAGTAGAATAAATTTCATCAATAAAATCTAAAATTTCAACAATTTCAGCCTGCAACTGATCTTCTCGCATAAACAAGTGCGCATCATCTTGTGTAAATGATCTTACACGGAAGAGTCCATTAAGGGCACCACTTGCTTCATGACGATGAACGTGTCCCATTTCGGCTAAGCGAATTGGAAGGTCGCGGTATGAATGGAGTCCATTTTTATAAACCAACATCCCACCTGGGCAGTTCATCGGTTTAATTGCAAATTCGCGATCATCAATTGTAGATGTATACATATTTTCACGATAATTTTCCCAGTGACCCGATACTTCCCAAAGTTCTTTATTTAACATTGTCGGAGTTTGAGTAAAGACATAACCACGCTTAATATGAGCATTATAATAATATTCATCCAGTGCGTGACGCAATGTCATACCATTTGGAAGCCAGAATGGAAATCCGGGTCCATATTCACTCATCATAAAGAGTTCAAGTTCTTTTCCAAGTTTCTTATGATCCCGCGCTTTAGCTGCCTCAAGCCATTCAAGATATTGATTTAAATCTGCTTCAGTTTCAAATGTGATTCCGTATACGCGTTGAAGCATTTTATTCTTGGAATCACCTTTCCAATATGCTCCTGAAACTTTTAAAAGTTTGAAATACTTCATTTTTTTAGTTGTTTCAACGTGCGGACCACGACATAGATCAATAAATTCAGCTTGACGATATGCAGAAATCGTTGCATCCGCTTCTAGGTTATTAATAATGTCAATTTTGTAAGGATCATCCTTAAAAATTTCTAAAGCTTCCGCTTTTGTAAGCTCTTCTCGAGTGATGCGCTTATCTTCTTTTGCAATCTTACGCATCATCGATTCGATTTTAGGTAGATCCTCTTCTGTGAGTACTTGATCTCCCAAATCAATGTCGTAGTAAAATCCATCCTCAATGACCGGTCCTACCCAGAATTTTGCTTCAGGATAAAGTCTTTTGACTGCATGAGCCAACAAATGGGCGGATGAGTGATTTAATACATTCAGTTTTTCATCTTCTCTAATATTTACCATAATAACCTCCTCTATAAAAGAAAAACGTAAATCCATCCAAAAGGACGAATTTACGCGGTACCACCTTTAATTCACAATTAAAAAATTGTGCTCTTAAACTGTTAACGCCAGAATACGGGATTTTTTCTAAAATCCAACTCTGAGGTGGTAAATACGCATATTCTACGAGAAGTTTTCACCAACCACTTCACTCTCTATTCAAAACAACGTATTTTTGTCCTCTTCACTGTTTATATTATATTTATACATCAATACAACAGAAATTTCAACTAAATTGCAAAATTACCGTCTTTAAATACAACAATTGATTCATTGTCATGTGTCAAACCGATAACACTCATATCTTCACTTCCGAACATAAAGTCTTCATGATTGAGAGAGTCGTTTGCATTATGGGCAAGCAATTCTTCTTCGGTCATTTCTGTTCCACCTTTAACATTCATTGGATATGCACGGCCTAATGCCATATGGCATGAAGCATTTTCATCGAATAATGTATTGTAAAATAGAATATTTAAATCAGATATAGGAGACTCGTGTGAAATAAGTGCAATTTCACCGATATGACGACTTCCTTCATCTGTATTTAAGAGTTGTTCTAATGTTTCACGTTCCTGTTTTGCATCAAAATCAACAACTTTTCCATCTACAAACTTCAACCAAAATTCATCAATTAATTTACCATTATAATTCAAAGGTTTTGTGCTATAGACGATTCCATTAACGTTTAGACGATCTGGCATTGTAAAAGATTCTTCGGTTGGCATATTTGGATTAAATGTGTAACCACGTTCAGAGATTTCTTCGCCACCTGCCCAAATATGATCGTCAACGAGTCCAACAACGATATCAGTACCTTTATTGTTTTTAAAGTGTAATGATTTGAAGTTATAGTCATTGAGAACTTTGTTTTGGTGAGACAACTTAGCGTTATGTTGCTCCCATGCAAGTACAGGATCATCATTTTCATTAATACGCACGGCATATAGAATCGATTCGAGTAATTTATCGTATGCTTCATTAACATCTAAATCTGGAAATACTACATGTGCCCATTCTTTTGTGGGTAATGAAACAAGAGACCATTGACCACGATTTGCCATTGTATATTCTCTCATGCGTTTTAGTGCTTGTCCTTGTGCTTTAGCTTGAGCAGCTAATTTTTCGCCGTCAACATCCGCCATTAGTCCTGGTGATGGTGCGTAAATAGATAAACGACATAAGTCTTCATCTAAATAACTGTCATATTCATCGACAAGCCATTGAGGGATATCGGTTAGTGTTTCAATATCTTGGTTTACGACGTGCATTTTAGCAATATGGTCGTCGCCAAATTTAACGACAACTTTTTTCGCACCCGCGGCATACGCTTCTTCAACAATAAGGCGTGCAAACTCATAATGTTCTGCCTTTACATTCACTAAAACCGTCTGTCCTTTTTGTACATTGACACCCGAACAAACAGCTAATTTCGCATATTTTTTAAGTAAATCATTCATTATTTGTGACCTTCTTTCGAGTAACACAACATAGCAGCACCAATTACACCGGGTTCATCAAGTTGTGCTTCAACAAATTGAGTATCTCTCATCTGTTCGTGCACTAAATCTTGATAATAACCAATCATACGATCCCAATACAAATCTTTTGACTTCGTAACACCGCCGCCAATAACAAAAATATGAGGATCACAGACATGTGCAATCGAAGACAACATCATTGCAAAATCATAAGACATCTCATCAATGAGTTGGATCGCTTGTTCATTTCCTGCCGCCATGAGTGAGAATATTTCTTCAGCCGATTCAATTTTCGGATCGATTAATTCTTGAGCTTTACGTATCATCGCTGAACCACTTGCTTCATTTTCAACTGCTCCAGCATTTAGAGTGTTAATATCTGAACGACGGACGCGTTCACGATCAATTACAATATTTCCAACTTCACCAGCATATCCTTTATGACCTGAAACTACTTGTCCATTAAAAACAAGTGCTCCCCCTATTCCCGTTGAGTGAGTAAGGTAATACACAACATTATTGCCTTTTCCCGCTCCGACGAGGGCTTCAGCAAGTCCTGCAACATTAGCATCATTATCCATATATATTGGTAAGTCTATTGATTTTTTAAGATAATCAATAACTGGATACTTCGTAAACCCTTTCATATTTGTAGATAAGGTTACGCACCCAAGTTCCGTGTTGACAGGACCGGGTAAACCCAGTCCAATCCCAACACATTCGTCATATTGTTTTAAGCTTTTTATCATTTCGATAATATTATCTAAAACAATTTCCGGTCCCTCAAGTGCGTATGATTCACTCTTTACTTGCTCATGAATTTTTCCATCTTCATCAATAACAGCTACTCGTACATTTGTACCGCCTAAATCAACTCCGATATATTTATTCATAACAATCTCCTTATTTAATTTCAATAATTTTCATTGTGTTTGTATTACCTGTACCCGTAGGGTATCCAGCTGCAATAATTACCTTTTTACCTGTTTCAATTCCAAAGTTTTTGGCAATAGTATTTGCAATTTCATCATCGTTTGTCATTTCATTTCGAATATCTGAAACAACTGGTTTTACACCCCAAACGATTTCAAGACGGTTTTGTACTTCTTTTGTAAATGTAACTGCGATAACTGGAACATTAGGACGATATTTTGAAATACGTTTTGCAGTTGAACCACTTTGTGTAAATGCAATAACAGCAGCAACATCATCAAGGTTCAATGCTGTTTCAGCAATTGAAATCCCGATTGAATCTTGGATGGTACGTTTTGAAGATTTAATTGAATGACGTAAACGATCACGGTAAGGAATGATTTCTTCCATTGCGATTGCGATTTCAGCCATTGTTCGAACTGCTTCAACTGGATAAGCTCCAACAGCAGATTCTCCAGAAAGCATGATTGCGTCTGTTCCATCAAGAATTGCATTTGCAACATCACTTGCTTCTGCACGTGTAGGACGTGGATTTTGTTGCATTGATTCAAGCATATGTGTTGCTGTAACGACTGGTTTACCCATTCTGTTTGCAGTTTTAATAATTTGCTTTTGATAAATTGGTACTAAGTGTGTACTTACTTCAACACCTAAATCACCACGAGCGACCATAACACCATCTGCAACTTCAAGAATGCTTTCGATATTATCGAATCCTTCTTGATTTTCAATTTTAACGATAATTTGAATATCTGGTTTTCCGGCTGCTTCAATCACTTTACGAATATCTAAAACATCTTGTGGACGTCTTACAAATGATGCAGCAATGTAGTCAATACCGTTATTTGCACCAAACGTAATGTCAGCTGCATCTTTTTCTGAAAGGAATGGCATACTCAATACAACATTTGGTACGTTAACCCCTTTACGTGTTTTGATAAGACCTGGATTTTCAATACGGCATACTAAATCGCCGTCTTTTTTATCAATAACAGTTAATTTCATTTTACCATCATCAATAAGTAGGTAATCATTCACTTTAACATCTTCATAGACTTCAGGAACTAATAATGTGAAGCGTTCGTTATTACCTAAGTAATCAGCGTCAAAACCAACGCGAACAATATCACCTTCAGCAAATTCTAAAGCACCATTTTCCATATCACCACAACGAATTTCTGGACCTTTTGTATCTAATAAGATTCCAAGGTTGATTCCGATACGGTCACTTACTTCGCGCACAACGTTCATACGACGTAAGTGGTTTTCTTGAACATCATGTGAGAAGTTAAATCGAACGATATTCATTCCCTCATTTGCGAGCTTTTCAATCATCTCAGGTGATTCGGAAGCGGGTCCGATAGTACAAATAATCTTTGTTTTTTTCATTTCATGCATATTGTTTATCCTCCTATACCAATCTGTCATGTAATTCAAACAGCGCTCTACTTGATTTTTTCGGCATTTTTAATGCGTCATCAATATCGATTGCTACTATTTCCTCATTTAAGATGCTGACGCATTTACCGCCATCACCTGCAATAAGCAGTCTTACTGCCTTATCGCCAAACTGTGTTGCTAAAATACGATCTCGAGCTGTCGGTGATCCTCCGCGTTGAATATGTCCCAATACGGTTGAACGACCGGAAAAACCAGTATGTCTTGAAATCTTCTGAGCTAAAAGTTCTACATCAGTGATTTTTTCACTGATAATTACAATAGCATGACGTTTTTTCTTAACTTCTTCAAATTTTCTTAAGCGTTCCAAAACCTCAGATTCATCATAACCAGTCTCTTTTGTAATAATTACTTCTGCACCTGTAGTTAAACCTGCATAAAGCGCTAGATCACCACATCGATTACCCATTACTTCCACGACGGAACATCGATGGTGTGAACTCGAAGTATCACGAAGTTTATCAACGTTTAGAATAACTGTATTCAAAGCAGTGTCAAAACCAATCGTGTAATCAGTTGACGCAATATCATTGTCAATGGTTCCTGGAATACCAATACAGTTAATCCCCATCTCTGTAAGTGCCATTGCACCTCGGTAACTTCCATCTCCACCTATGACAACCAAACCTTCAATACCATGCTTCTCTAAATTCGCAACTGCTTTTTCACGAACTTCTAGAAGTTTAAAGTCTTCAAGACGTGCACTCCCTAAAATTGTACCCCCCTGAATAATAATGTCACTAACGTCACCACGGCTTAATTTACGAATATTATCGTTAACCAATCCCTCGTATCCATCAAAAACACCAAACACTTCAAGTCCGGCTGAAATACCGGAACGTACAACTGCACGAATTGCTGCGTTCATGCCTGGAGCATCGCCTCCTGAAGTTAATATGCCAATCTTCTTCATAATTCACCTCTCTTGTAATCATACCACTATTTTATTGCTATTTCTCTACAAAATGTTGTTAAATTACTTGTTTCGTCGATTTTGTCCTACCATTTCGTAAGGGATTGTTAAAGCGTGTATACGATCTACCAATCTTTTTGCCCGAATCTCATCTGAAGTCCCTTTATTATCCAATTTATAGAGATCAACGAGCATATCCGGACTGTAATTACTTGTAATAATTGTCTTTTTCTTATTTTCTAACCGCTCATTTAGAATTGACAGCAAAATTTCATCCCGACTCCATGAAGTAATGGGTTCTGCCCCAAGATCATCAAGAACAAGCAAAGGTACATTTCTTAGCCTTCTTAACGTATATTCCATCTCTGACGGATGTGTAAATAATTGCTTTAAATGACTCATTAATTTAGGAACATGAATGAACGCGACATTTCTTCCACTTTTTGCAAAATCATTAGCAACACAGGCACTCAAATAACTCTTCCCGATCCCTAAATTACCATAGAGATAGTATCCAGGTTTATCATTTTCTACGAAATTAATCATATCTTCTAACACACCTAAATAATTAGGGTTCTCATTTTCAATTGAGATTTTTGAAAATAGAGCGTTGTGTAGACTCAACGGTAAATCAAAGATCACATATTGATTTAAATATGCATTTTCTTCTGCAATTTCGCGAACGATAGGTAATTCAAAAAATTGTTCTGATAATATTCCTGTTGCGTCATCGTACATCAAATCAACATATTGTCCCAAGGTTGGATCTTGTTCAAGCTCTTTAGCACTGTACGATTCAGCCTTACGTTTATTAATTACCCAATTTTTAAACTGAAATGCATTCTCTTCTATGATTGATTCTGGACAATGATAGCGTTCAATAAAATCAATAATTTCTGGAAGTGTCCGTAAGCGTTCATAAGTTTCTAAGCGCTTTTGAATTTGTTCTTCCGTTAGTTCGAATTTAAGATTACGTAAACTCATCTAAATCTCTCCTTTACTTAGCATCCCTTTTAATCGAGATTTCAAAGCATCAACATCTTTATCAATTGCAGTATCTGTCGAATAAGTTGGAGCAGCAACCTCAACCCTCGGTTTAGGCGAATTTTTGCTTGCAGTCTTAATTGGAGTATCACGTTCTTTAAGAGCATCTTCCAACGATTTTACACCACGGCGTTTCCAAGATGATGCAATTTTTTCAACAAAACCCCGATTAAGATTCTTATCATTTGTTTCCAGGATATATTCAACAAGAACGTTTATCACTTTATTATCGAAACCAAAATTATGCTCCAATGATTTCAAAAGCTTACGATCTGCGTCAATGATATAAGTATGTTCTTGTTTGTAAGCCAAAAAGCTAACTGGATCTAATTCATAAGGGTCCGATACACTCTCAACGGTTTGTGTTCCATGATTTTTTTCAATTAAATATTGAAATTTTTTCGCATCAAAGTCTCCTGTATCAAAATTCGTCGATGCCATCAAAACTGATTTCATATCCGAGTAGTTCAAATTATAAAACGAACCAAAAACACCAACTTTTTCTTTTACATCTGCGGTGCGAAACTCATGAGGATACATTACATAACTAATGGACTTAAAGAACGCCTCAACATCAAATTTGTGTTTGCGGTCTATACTTGTGCTCTCATCACGTTCGGTATTATAGGTTGCTTCAAGCGATTCATCCCATGTCGATAAACGACTTAAATCAAAACTTGCAGAGATTTCATTATCCGGTGTTGTAACAGTATTTTTCCGATAACGTGTACAATGCCCAATAAACTGCTCATTTCCTTTAACAATTGCAAATAAACGGCCAAATGTTGGATGTTGTAAAAAATCATGCGGACAAAGCGGCGGAACCAAAACAAGTGTCAATGCACCCGTGTCAAATGTGCGCACAAGCGCAAATCGTTCTAATTCAATACGATAATGTTTCAAATCGGTTGTGTTAATTTGAAGCATATGGGTCAAATCCCTTACTTGAATTTCAGTCTCATATCGACCATATTCATAAAGTGTCAAATATAAACTTAATGCAGGATATGAAAAGAGTGGCTGATATAAAAGCACCAAAGACTCCATTTGATCTGGAGCCATTTGAAAATTCACATCAGTTTTCAATATTACTTCTTGCATTGGCTACATCCTCCTTTTTGAATTTGGATCAATAATCCATCCATCTTATTATATAACGCATCTAACGTATCATTATTATATATGATAAAATCCGATTTTTCTTCTTTTACCTGTTCCGAATATTGTCGTTTGATTCGACGTTTTACATCATCAGGGTTCATGCCACGATTCTGAAGGCGTTTTAAACGAATATCAAGATTTGCACTTACCATAACAATTACATCAAAAAGTGATTCCATTTTTGCTTCAAAAAGAAGCGGAACTTCAAAAAAAACTAATTCATCTGGACGTGTATCTACTTTTTCAATATAAGTGGCTACTTCAGGGAATACTCGTTTTTCCAAATGAGTAAGCAATTCTTGATTCCTAAAAAGAATATCAGACATTACTTGACGATTTAGGGTAGTATCTGCATTCAGCACTTCATCTCCCAATAAATCAATTACAAAAGAATAAAGGACGCCTTGAGGTTCATAAAAAGAATGTGTCACCTTATCCATATCGTAAACTTGATATCCACATTTGCGAAGATAGTTACTGAAACTCGATTTTCCTGCACCTATGGTTCCTGTAATTCCTATTTTCATCGCTTCACCTTCTGACATTGTTCACAAAAAACCGTACCACGTCCACCAACATTAATTCGCGTCATTGCTGTACCGCAGCGTTCACAGGGCTTGCCTGCTTGTCCGTATGCTTTTAGATTGATTTGAAAACGTCCCGTAACATTTAATGACGAGGTGTATGAACGAATGGTCGTACCCCCTGCCTCAATAGCATGCTTTAGAATAGAACGAGTAATATCAACGAGACTCTGTGCTTGCAACTTGGTGATTTTGGAACCTATTGTTAACGGATGAATCTGGGCTTCATATAAAATTTCATCAGCATAAATATTTCCAATACCGGCTATCAGAGACTGATCCAACAAAATATTCTTTATCGCGCGTTTGGAATGATGAATTTTCGAATAAAGGTACGCACCATTCAAATTTGAATCAAAGGGTTCGAGTCCTAATTTTTTTGTCTCAAGGTAATCGAGTGGACTTGAAACAATCGCCATTCTTGAAAACTTTCGTGTATCCAAGTAATGAATGCAGCCGCCATCATAGGTGATCACGCAATGTGTATGTTTTGTCGGTTCAACTTCATGATCATAGAGATAGAATTTCCCCTCCATGCGTAAATGCATAATCCAATGCAAACCACCACTCATTTCAAACCACAAATACTTCCCACGGCGGTGAAAACCTATGAATCGGTGGCCAACTAGTGATTCTAAAGGAAATTCAGACTGTGTTTCAAGCAACATGGGATAAATAAAATTAATGTTTGTAATTATCTTACCCATGAGTGATTTTTCTAAAGTGCGTATAATCGTTTCTACTTCTGGTAATTCCGGCATGCTTTAATACCAATCCTTACCTGTATCTACTGATACCTTCAAATCTATAGGCCACGAAACAATATGTTCCATAACTGAAACCATTAATTCTTGAAGTTTTTCAAGTTCATCATCATAAACATCAAACACAAGTTCATCATGTACTTGTAAAATCATCGAAGATTTAAAATTATTTGCTTCTAGAAGTTCATCTGCTTTAAGCATCGCAATTTTTATGATATCGGCTGCAGTACCCTGGATTGGTGCATTCATAGCAGCACGTTTTCCAAAATCTTTAACCGCTCTATTTTTATCATAAATTTCAGGAATATATCGGCGACGATTAAAAAGTGTTTTAACATAACCATCTCGTATACAATCTTCAACAACAGAGTCCATATATTTCGTAATATTGGGATAAATTTCATTATATCGATTAATAAAATGACGTGCTTCAGGAATCGTAATATCCAATTGTTTAGAAAGTCCATATTCTGACATTCCATAAACGATACCAAAATTTACACTCTTGGCTTGACGTCGCATAGTGCTGGTAATTTCATCCACCCCAAATATAGCTTTGGCCGTTTCGGCGTGAATATCATGTCCACCATTAAATGCTTCCATCATTCGTTGTTCATCTGCAAGATAAGAAAGTACTCGAAGTTCAATTTGAGAATAATCAATTGACATTAAGGTACAACCTTCAGATGCTACAAAAGCTTTACGGATCATTCGCGTTTCTTCATCACGAACTGATATATTTTGTAAGTTTGGATCGCTCGATGATAAACGTCCCGTTTGAGTTGCATGTTGATTAAAGGTAGTATGAATCTTTCCATCTGCATGGATATGTTTCGTCAATCCAACTGCATAGGTACTATAGAGTTTTTGATATTTTCGATATTCTAAAATCGGAGCAATAATTTCATGCTCATCAACTAAACCCTCAAGTACATCTACAGCTGTCGACCGTTTCTTTTTCGTGGGTAATTTTAAATGGTCAAACAAGACTTCAGCGAGTTGCTTCGGTGAATTTAGATTAAAGGACATACCTGCAAGTTCATATACTTGATTACTCAAGACCTCGATTTTTTGATGTGTTGACTCAGCAATATCATCAAGCACGCTACGATCGACGTTAATCCCTTTAAATTCACACTTAGCAAGGATGGGAACTAAAGGTTTTTCAATATCCTCATACACAGATACGACATCCAACGCTAGTGCTTGTTCTTTAAGCAAACGGAATTGAGTTAGTATATTTTGAGCGAATGCTGCACCTTTTTCTAGTCCCTCATATTCGTGAAACCACAGTGCAAATTCATCTTTAAATCGTTCCATTGTCGTAGTCGAAGAATTAACAATAAAAGCCAATAATAATAAATCATCAAACGGTTTATTGATTTTAAAATTATTTTCGAGACAAAAACGATATAAAGATTTTGAAGAATCAATTACTTTTTCTTGTGGTGATGCCATCATATCCTTAAAGATCGGATTGACTAGCATTTCAGCGTAACTTAAATAAACGTTTTCCACTCCATTTGAAATATAACATCCCACAAGAGTACCCTTTTTATCAATATCAAGCGAAAAAGCAACTTCTTGATCTACCCATGAACGATCTAGTTCAACAAAAACAATATTTTTTTTCTCTACAAATTCGACATCATAATCCTCAGTAATTAAAGAATTCATATCATATTTTCGATAAAAAGCATTAAGTGTATCATTTGGAATTTCATATTTTATTGAGTCTAATTCGATATCTAAAGGAACTGAGGTGTAAATCTCAGCAAGTTGATAGGACATTCGTGCTTGATCTTCAAATTCACGAATTTTCTCCCCCATCTTTCCTTTTATCTCATCTTTGTGTGCGTAAAGATTATCAAAAGTATTGTATTGGCCTAGAAGTTTAAGCGCCGTTTTTTCGCCAATTGATGGGACACCCGGTATATTATCACTCGAATCACCCATTAGAGCTTTCATATCAACGATTTGACTCGGAACAATTCCCATTTCTTCCATAAGCCCCGCCTTATTCATGAGCCGTAAATCCGTCAGCCCTTTCTTCATGAGAAGAACATCAACATTGTCATCAATTAGTTGTAACATATCACGATCGCTGGTAAGAATTTCAATTTTGGAGTCAGGATACATTCGTGACATGGTTCCAATTATATCATCAGCCTCAAAACCACTTAATTCAAAGCGTTTAATTGGATAAGCGTCAAGAAACTCTCGAACTAATGAAAACTGAGAAATGAGTTCCTCGTCTACCTCTTTTCGCGTCCCCTTATAATCGTCAAACATTTTGTGTCTAAATGTTTTATCTTTTGTATCAAACGCAACCAAGATATGCGTTGGATTAATAATTTCAATCGCTTTGTTGAGCATTGTTGAAAATCCATAGACCGCATTCGTCACTACGCCCGAATTGGACTTCATATAACCCCTGGAAAGTGTTCCGTAATATGCTCTAAATAGCATTGAGTTTCCATCTATTAATAATAATTTATTCATGTCTTCCTACTTTCTAAATAAGTAAAACCCTTGGGATTACTTAGCAATCGTCTCAAGGGTTTCTAGATTAAGTCTCATTTTCGCGATGTAATCATAATTCGCTTCGATATCTTTATCCGTTAGATTATAAAGATTGCTTAATTCAATTTGCGTTAAATTAAACTCTGTTTTTAATTGGGTAAAAAGTTTTATGTATTCTTCGGGCATATTCTCTTCATATACGATGTATTGAACCCCATCTTTGGCAATTCGAGCGCGAATTGCGTTCAGCATTTCTTCATCCGGTAACACGCCATACTTGGATAAAGTTGCTGGATAAACCCCAATATTATAACTTTTTTGCCAGTTACCAAATGATGGTGTCATTGAAACAAATTTAATCCCTTTTTCAGAATCTCTTAAAAGTTGATATTGTGCTTGGAGTCCCGTCAACTCAACCTCTAACGTCTCAAATTGTTCATCAAAATATGCTTCTTCATCAGGATAAGTTTGAACCAACCAATCTTTGATTGTACGTGCCATTGATGTCATAGCCAATGGATCCATCCACAAGAAAGGATCCTTGTCATATTGATCCACAGCTGCAAACGCATCCGATTCATAATACTCAGACTCAATCGCATGAGATTGTCCGTCTACCACGACATTGGTATATCGTTTAAATGGATAAAGCATCGATCGCTCTGATAAATCAATCATCTGTAATTTTGAATTTTGAAGGTCATCAAGATAGAGCTGCCAGTATGGTTGCAATTCATTAATATAAAAAATTGTATCAGCTTTTTTAATGATTTCTTGAAAGTCTTCTTTCACTGTTGCTTGTTGAGGAATCACACCTGTATCAATGCGTTGAACATTTACACGTTCACCCGCAAGACGTTCAACTAAAAATTGAATTGGATAGTTCGTCACAATTACATTCCTACTTCTAGGAACACAGCCTGACAAAGTACCCAGTATGATAACTAAAACTAATACTCTACTCATCCATCGTTTCATACATAACCTCTTTTCACATATTATTATACACTAATTTTCTTCAGGTATTACCCAATTATTCTTTCTTAAATTAAATAACGCTCGCATTGAGAAATATAAAGGCATCGAAATTAATATTCCTACAAAACCGAATAAAACACTTGAAGCAAAGAATGCAAACAGAGACCATAATGGCTCTATTTTATCACGCTTTGAATAAACCATCGGTGAAACAACATAACCATCCACATTGGAAAGAATAACCAATCCTACAGTTAAGATAATAACACGTGGTAAAGGTAATGTTAGTGCCGTTAAGATACCTAAAACGTGGACAACAGTCGGCCCAATGTAAGGAATGAGCAACCCGAGTGCAGTTAGCACACCAAGAACAAAAGCATAATTATGTCCAACAGCTAAATAGAGCAAACTGTATTCAATACATGTAATGGTCATAATAACGACAAGTGTTCCAAGGTAACGACTCACTGCCTTATCAATAACAATTAACGAATTTCCTAATTTAGGTGAGACTTTATTCGCAATTCGAAGTACACTTCCTGTGAAATTTTCGTAATCAAACACAAAATACATACCAATAATAAACGAGAAAATACCCGTAGTTACAGTTGATAAAATCTTTGACACGAATTGAGATGCAGCTGCAGGTAGGGTTGGAATCTGTCCAACTAAACCATTAAGCATCCCCATAATTTGTTTGAAAATATCATCGGCCCATGGTGCAGGATTATTATGATTGATTTCCTTATAGTAATTATATAGCTGTTGGATTCCATCCATACTGTTTCCAATCAATTGTGAAATATCTGTATAAAGTGATGGAATTATCGAAGAAAACAACAATACAATTAGTACTACAAATAAGACTAACGTAATCGGTACACTTATTGCACGCTTAATATTATATTTTTCAAAGAAAACTGCGATGGGTCTTACAATATATGCCAGAGCAAACCCAATAATGAATGGCAAGAGTATCCGTTTCAACAGATCAAACGCATGTTGCCAAACCGTCCATGTTTTCATCAATAAAAACACACTTAATAAAAACAATAGAAAAGGTACTAATTGTTTCCAACTAAAATGATCATCAAAAAATTTTTGAATGCGTTGAAATATATTCATTTAAATATCTCCCTCTACTTTATTAACGCATATATAAATTCTGAACGCGTTGCATTATCAAGCGATGCATCCATTTATAAAGCGTCATTGCGATTGGTAGCAGAATCAAATTACCAATAATGACCCATAATGTCCGGGTACTAATAAAAGTAATTAAACTATATGACACACCTTTAACTAAAGGTAGCATTCCAAAAATTAACATTTCTTTAATAAAAAGGCCGATTACAGCTAACACTAAGAATTCTAATGTTGATGTTCCAATATAACGATCCCACACCCTTAAAATTGCAATCGTCACAGAATAGCTTACAAAAAACAGAGGAAAGGAACCGATATGACACAAGTCCATCCAAACACCAAGCAAAACTGCCTTCACAATTGATTCTGTCGGAGAATCATTTTGCGTCAACAGCATTAGTCCGAGAAAGTGCAGACTGCTTACAAACGTTATCGATGTCAGTCCCAGTTGCATAAATATGGAATTAAAAATAGAATCTAAAACTAATAAGACCAATATGTACAAAAAATGCATCCATCGAATCATTCTCATGCTTTTTTCACCACCGAAACATATTTCAGATTATTATAATCAACAGCTGGTTTTACGTAAACTAAAACACCTACACTATCGGCAACATTTTTTACAGAATCAACCTTCCCCACAAATAAACCACTTGGATATACACTACTGATACTTGCTGTCGAAACAGGCATATCAGCCGCAATGGTTGAGGTAGACTCAAGTAATACTACAGAAAACAGTTTTCTTTCATGATCATATGAATTCAAAATCCCTTGAACATAATTCCCTTTGGAAACCTCAATTTGAACTGTTGCATTTGAGTTCTCATCGTTTGCAATAAGCAACGCAACCAATGACTGATTTTTATCAACGCTAAGCACTTTGCCCACAATACCTTTTGGTGCTACTACACCATCACCAACTTCGATGCCATCATCACTACCTTTATCAATTGTAATAACAGAATCCCATTTTTCAGAAGAACGATTTTTGACCGTAGCATTCACTTGTGTATACTCAGAATACACAGAATTTAATTCATTTAAGGCTTTTAATTCCGCTACTTCACTTTCAAGCTCATTCATGCGTGTTTGCCAGTGATGAGATGTTTCAAGTTGAGTGCGAAGTTTATCATTTTCATGTCTTACATCCCACATAGTGGATGTGTCTTTAACTACGTTACTTACCGTTTCAATTGGATAATCGATAAGTCCATAACGTACCATCGAAACGAAACTAAAGAAATTACGATCTGACGATTCATAGAAAGACGATTTTTTAATAAAACCCATTCCAAAAAGACAAACAATAACTGCTGTTAATAAATATATAAGTACACGTCTAAAACTATTCTTTCGTTTCATTTAATCACCTTCTTTATTATACTTACAAATTGAACTTTTTACAAATAAAAGAATAAGGGTTTTACCCCCTATTCTCCGAATAAAACCGGTTGCAGTTGGCGCAAAGAAATCGAATTCGTCGCAGTAACGATGATATGATCAATGACTTCAATTCCAATCAATAATCCAGCCTCTATTAATGCTCCGGTTATTTGCAAATCAGCACTGCTTGGAGTGAGCGATTGTCCTGGATGGTTGTGAACCAAAACAATGCGTGAAGCATTACAACGGACTGCTTCTCTAAATACATCTCTTGGGTGTACCAGACTTTTATCTACGGTACCTTTAAATAATCGTTGGTGCGTAATCAGCTTATTTTGGTTGGATAGAAAAAGAACCATAAATAATTCTTGTTCTTCAAATCCAATTTCAAGATTTAACCACCGCAAAACTTTTTCAAATGAGTGGAGTTGGATTTTCTCACCAGGCTGTGGTGTTAAGATTCTACACAACAATTCATGGACCGCTAACAAAGTACTACATTTCGCTTGTTTCATACCTTTTATTTCAGCTAATTGATCGTAATTAATTTGCGTCAATTGATGAATGCCTCCAATAAGATTCAGGACCTCCGTTGCCAAATCAACCACATTTTTATTACAGGTTCCGGTCCGTAGTAAAATTGCAACCAGTTCCGCATCGCTTAATTTTTCTGGTCCAAACGCCAACATTTTTTCACGCGGTAGATAGATGTCATTCATTCAAATTAACGACCCCATTGAACCTTTGCTTTACCATAGGACAAACTACCACTACGACTTGTCAGTATTTTATAAACTGCCGCAATCCCGATTGCCACAATCAATCCAGCTAGATATAACGAAAGCATAAATCACCCCCGCTACTAGTTATGTATCTCGCGTTTATCTTCATAAAAAAAGAAAGAACAAAGTTCTTTCTTTGGATAATTTTATGTTTGATAAATATTTATAAATTAGATCTATCGCGTTTTAAAGAATTCTGGAATATCATTATTGTTCTCTGAGCGACGTTCTTCTTGATTGTTATGGGATGTTTGATAAGCTGGTCTTGCTTCTGCTGCTGCACGGGTCACATGAACCTCAGGTGCAGGTTCCTCTGCGCCATCAAATCCTGTCGCAATAACTGTTACAATGATGGAATCTCCTATATTTTCATTAATAGCAACTCCAAAAATGATATCAATATCATTTCCTGCTGCATCACGAATATAGTCAACCGCTTCTGACGCATCTTGGATTGAAATAGAGTCGCCCCCTGTAACGTTAACAATCGCATTACGAGCACCATCAATTTGAGCTTCAAGCAATGGAGATGTAATTGCTTTTTGAGCCGCTTCAATTGATTTGTTTTCGCCTTGTGACATACCAATACCAATCAACGCACTCCCTTGGCCTGCCATTACCGAACGTACGTCCGCAAAGTCAAGGTTAATCATTGCAGGGACTGCAATCAGATCTGTAATGGTTTGAACACCTTGTCTCAACACATTATCAGCCTCTTTAAATGCTTCCTGGAATGGAATTCGGCCAATAACCTCAAGCAATTGGTTGTTGCTTACGATAATTAGTGAATCAACATACGATTTCAATTCCTCTAAACCAGCCATCGCTTGATTTGAACGGCGACGACCTTCAAATGTAAATGGCTTCGTTACAATACCAACTACCAATGCACCTTCTTCTTGCGCAATTTTCGCTACAAGTGGAGATGCCCCAGTACCAGTACCACCGCCTAGACCTGCTGTAACGAATACCATGTCGGCGTCTTTAACCGCTTCACGAATTTCATTTTCACTTTCAACGGCAGCTTTACGTCCCATTTCAGGATTCGCTCCAGCGCCCAACCCTTTTGTTACTTCACGACCTAATTCAATTCTGTTTACTACAGGTGAGCAATTTAGGACTTGTAAATCTGTATTTGCTACGTAAAATTCGACACCCTTCATGCCTTCATCAACCATGCGGTTTACAGCATTACATCCTGCACCACCAACACCAATTACTTTAATTCTTGCTACTTGTTCAAAATTCGCATCCATATTTGTTCACTCCTCCATTTAACGTTCAAAGAACATGCTCTTTAGTTTTTGAGTTATCGAGTCATCTTCATCTTTTTCATATTGTAACACAACTCGTTTAAACTCATCTTCATCAACGCTTGAGAGTGTTACATCACGGAATATACTTTGGTCTTTGTAAAAGTAAAACGCACCTACAAGCGATGTTAAACCGTAGTCTTTCACACCAAATGTTGTAGAACGGTATGTAACCGCCTCCGCTTCTGTTATATTTGTAATAATATCTGTTATTCCTACTATCTCAGCGGCTTCGCCACTTAGAATAAAACGTGGTGACCCCAAATTTTCGAAAATAGGTTCACAACTGTTACATATTTCGATCACAAATTTATTGATATCATCTGCAACTAAAGTCATAAGATCTACCTGTGATAAGGTATGGGATGTTGATTTAGTTGACCAAATAAATATGGGATCATCTTTTGGATTTTCGTTATTTAAATCGATATTAAAGTATAACAATCGATGTACAACATCCGTTGGAACTTTTAAAGTTCGTTCGATTTTTTTCATAAAGACATCAAATCCACGATCAATATAATCATTGGAAAGTAAAATCCCTTTATCAAATAACGAAAGTTTAGTTAATTTTTCACCTAAAGTTAAAGCAACAATCGGTTTATCAATCGATGCTTCAAATAACGAAGCTTCTTTTGCGTAACCGATATCGTCTAAAACAATATCAATAATCTTTAATCCTGATTTTTCAACACATGACACATATGGGAAAATGATGGATTGTTTACCAAAGTAGCAATCTGCTTCAATTGTTAAACTCTCACATCGTTCATTTAATGGTAATTTACGTGTAGAACTTCCATTCACAAAATACTTACTCATTAAAACATTAGTTAATATATGCCCTTCAGGAGCTTTTACGTTTAATAATTCTTTATATGCTCTTTTTACATCATTCTCAGAAATACGCCCAGTGATTGGTACGCGCAATTGTTTATTGATTCGCTTCATATGGACGCCTGGAACAAGTAATAATACTTGCTTAATTACAACCCCCAAATTACGCGACGCATTTTCAATTGCTTTTTTAATTGAATCTACCACATGAGTTTCACTCATGATAGAGTAGCCTGCCACACCTAGATGTGGAACGCGTTCAACCTTTAAAATATTTAATCGGCCATTGAAAAATTGCCCAACTAATAAGCGCACTTCATGATCCGCGATTTCTAAAGCTGCAATTATTTGTTTCTCCATCTGCGAACCTCCTTGTGCTATTATCATAATATCATAATAAAGTCCAATAGCAAAGTGATAGATGGTGTGTTAAGTGCATTTTTACTTGTTATTTCACACAAGAATTTTTGGTGATAATTTTTCTCTGAGATACTTGATTAAACAAAATCTATATGATATTATAGTCAAGCGTTATGAAATAGATAAGAAAGGGGGTTACGGTATGCCTAGAGTATGTTCCGTATCCGGTAAAAAAACACTATCAGGAAACAAACGTTCACATTCACTTCGTGCAACACGTCGTAAATGGAATGTAAACTTGCAAAATGCAACAATTATGGTGGATGGAAAACCAACTCGTGTCCGTATTTCCGCCCGTGCACTAAAATCATTGAAAGCACAACAAGCAAAATAATAAAAAATACGGTTCACACCGTTTTTTTTATTATTAATCGCATGCTTGAATAACGATAACACTTGCATCTTCGAGAATCATTTCCCCTTTGTCACCAATAATTTCATTTGAAGTTAGATAATCATCGTAAGGAAATATTTCTCGTCGCGTAAGTGGATACTTAAATCCGTTCAGGGTTATAGTTCCTTTAGCAAGTACAATCACTGAAAAATACTTATAGTTTAATTTATCTACGATATGGCTCCCCGAGTCATATCGTTTTATTTTGTTTAAATCATCATACAGTTCAATACGGTCATCTTTCATCGCTTTCATGATATTGATAAACTCATGGTCTTTACGTCTCCCTAAACCGCCTAAAACACGAATTATGTCATAATCATCGCATTGACGATAAGCATGCGTAAAATCTGTTTCATCCTTGATTGGATTTAGCTTCTGAATATGCGAACAGTGCAACTCAATTTCCTTGAGCTGCACTGCCGTTACAGAATCAAAATCGCCACAAGCATACATCATTGGAACGCGATCACGAGTACAAACATATGCACCATAATCCACCCCAATAACATCCCCTACTATTGCTTCGCTGTGTTCACCTAAAACGATTGTTACAGTTTTCATAATAACGATGAAACTGCCTTTTCAATATCATCCCCGAAAACATAACTACCCGCTACTAAAATATCTGCACCAGCTGCGCGTGCACGTGGTCCTGTTTCGCCATTTACTCCACCGTCAACAGAAATTAAGAATTCATAATTATTTAATTGACGCATCTCATCAAGCAGTTTAATGCGTTCTAACATTTCTGGTATAAATGCTTGACCACCAAATCCTGGCTCAACGCTCATAACTAATACAAGATCAACATGTTTAAGATAGGGAACAATTTTATCTAAATTCGTCCCTGGGCGCAATGTTATCCCAGCTTTAATCCCTTTTTTCTTAAGTTGCTTAACCGCTTCAATACCTTGCGTTGGATCGCCATAACATTCTGTATGGAAAGTGATCGCATCGGCACCGTTTTCAATAAACATATTAAAATATTTTTCCGGATTCACAATCATTAAGTGAACATCCATAAATAAATCCGAAACTTGACCAATTTGTTTCATAATTGATGGACCAAAACTAATATTATCTACAAAAACACCATCCATAACATCATAGTGCAACCATGTTGCCCCTGCTACTTCTACGCGTTTCAATTGGGTTTTCATATCTTTAAAATCTAAGGATAATAAAGATGGTGATACGATTTTATTCATCGTGTTTCCTCCTTAATTAATGTTAAACAATCAAGATAATCTTGATGTCGTTGTTTTGAGATCTCGCCAGACTCCACCTTTTCTTTGATGATGCATCCAGGTTCTTGAATATGCATACAATCGCGATACTTGCACCCTCCAATATAAGGTACAAAATCAGGAACAGATTGCGATAACTCCATCGGATCTACCGTACTAAAATCCAACGATGAAAATCCAGGTGTATCTGCAATCCATCCGCCACACAACGGATATATTTGATTGTGCCGTGTCGTATGACGACCACGACCTAATGCTTTTGATATTTCTTGCGTATTTAGCTCTAGATCGTCACTAATTCGATTTAAGATACTTGATTTTCCCACTCCACTTTGTCCAGCCAAGACTGAAATTTTATTTTTCATAAGAGCTTCTAATGGTTCGGTAGAAATATCCTGTCCGCTCATTATCACGGTATATCCGTGATTTTCATATTCTGCTGTGATTGCTTTTTTTAAATCAGCGTCAGCAAGATCACCCTTTGAAACGATAATAATCGGATTTATATTTTGAAGTGCCACAAGAAATATTAATCGATTTACAAGTGTGAATGAGAAATCCGGTTCCTTAGCTGACATCACAATGAGTGCTTGATCGACATTCGCAACAAGTGGACGAATCAATTGATTCCGTCGTTCAAGTACCTTTTGAATAACCCATTTTCCGTCCAATTCCTCAACATGTACATGGTCGCCAACAATCGGTTTATCGCCTAATCTCAGTTTACCCATTGCGGTCGCTATAATGAATTCGCCGTCAAAATAAACTGAGTATCGATTTGATACAATTCGTGTAATTACTGCTTCTTTCATTAAGCCTCCCTGTCGTGATTTCCAATAAATGCTTCATCGGAGTCACTTGGTTTTTCTTCCTTTGGTTTATCTTCCTTTGGTTTTTCTTCTTCGTCTTCTTCATCTTTAGGACGACTGTTTTCATTGTAGTAGTATAAGGTCACTGAACTTCCAGAATTTTGAATATAATAACTTTCTGGCATTGGGTTTGTACGAATAACCGTTCCATAACTTAAACTATTTAATTCTGAAATACTCAGGCCTTGTGTAGGTAATTCAGATGTAGAAACTTCGACACCTAGACTCTCAAGTTGGGTTTGAGCATCTGCTATCGATTTACCAATAAGATCCCCTGGTAAAACAAGCTCCTTATCTGAACTAACAACTAAAATTATATCATACCGTTGTTCAGGTTTTATCTTATCACCTGGCATCAATCCCTCTTGACGGATAATATGTCCAGTAGGGACGGTGGAAGAATATTCAGAAGATGTCTTAACATTGATATTCTTATCTGAAAGAATCGCTTTAACATCATTGACTGATTTTCCCGAAAAGTCCTCAACCGTGTATATTTTCCCTTGAGATACGATTAATTTAATCTGATCGCCCTTAAGAACTTTGGTTCCTTTTTCAGGCTTTGTCCCGATTAATTTACCGTCTTCATACTTATCGGAAATCTCATAGATATAAGCGGGTGAATAGTTTAGACCGAGGTTTGCTAATTTATCCTTTGCTTCAGCCACTGTTAACCCTGCAACATCCGGAATTTCTACATCACTAGGTTTCTTCGGTGCAAAAATCATCCAAATACTGAAAGCAACAATTAAAACAGCGAGAATCGAAGCACCTATTATCATTCCCTTTTTCTTTTTGGAAGTGGGTTGGTGGTTCGGTTTTGATTCTGTTACACCGTTAAGTTTTTCAATGAGTTTTGTTCCATCGTCACTTTCCATTGCTGGTTCCCATAGAGGTTCTTCTTGACGTGACTCTAACAAACAAGTATCTAAGTCATCAACAAATTCTTTCATATTTGAATAACGATGAGTACGATTTTTATGGGTCGCACGTGCAATAATATTGGCTATTGAATTTGGTAAAGTTGGATTGAATTTTTTTACTGAAGGAAATGGTTCGCGCATATGCTTCATCGCAATTTCAACAGGTGTTTCACCACGGTAAGGCACATCACCAGTCAAGAGTTCATAAAATACAACCCCTAATGAGTAAACATCCGATTGCTCACTCGCTCCTTCACCACGAGAACACTCTGGCGCCATATAATGAACCGAACCAAGAACAGAGTCCGATTTGGTCAATTGAATGGCATCACCCGCTAACGCAATTCCAAAATCAGTGATTTTAACCGTTCCATCATCCTTCACAAGAATATTTTGTGGTTTAATATCACGATGAATCACATGAGCACTATGAGCGTGTTGTAATGCAGATGCAAGTTGCTGCATAATGGCAACAGATTCATATTTATCCAAGGCACCACGACGATGAACAAGTTGCTTTAATGTCGTCCCTCGAATCATTTCCATAACAATATAATGTTGACCTTCGTCTTCACCAACATCGTAAACTTCTACAATACTTGGATGATTTAAGCCGGAGGCAGCATTTGCTTCGCGTTGGAATCGTAATAAGGCTACAGGATCATGTGATAAATCACCTCGCAAAATTTTAAGCGCAACTTCACGATTTAAAACGGTATCTAACGCTAAATAGACATCCGCCATCCCTCCGGTACCAATTTTCTTAACAATCCGATAGCGCTGTCCGATGATGCTATTCATGGCGGTCCGCCTCAAGCAAAATTATTGATACATTATCGTATCCACCTGCTTTATAGGCCATTTCCATTAAATGATTACGTTGCGCAAGTAATCCTTGGATTTCAAATGTTGCTTCAATATGCTTTTGTGGCACATAACCATGCAAACCGTCTGAACAAAGCAATAAATAATCCCATTTAGGAGCAATCTCCACCACTTCAAAATCAACCGTTTCATCAATTCCTACTGCATTCATTAAAATATTCCGTTTTGGATGACTGTATATTTCTTCTTTAGAAATCTCATTCCGCTTATACATTTCATAAGCGTAAGTTTGGTCATGGCTTAAACATTGTAATTGGTTTTCTTGAACACTATAGATTCGACTATCACCAATGTTAAAGCCAATTACCTCCTCACCGAGCACGACAACCGCTACAAGTGTCGTTCCCATGCCGGAATATTCGCGCACCACAAGCGACTCATGATATGTTGTCCGATTGATCGCAGTGATTGATTTATCAAACCATGCACGGATATCTTTTAAATTTGAAAATTCACGTTTATCCATAAAAGCTTCACGGAGCAGCTTCACTACCATTTGACTCGCTACAGATCCTGCGTTAGCTCCACCAATACCATCACAGACAACAGCTAAAAGTGCATTATCGTTCTCAACTACAGCAACATAGTCTTGATTTTCTTTACGGATTAATCCGATTTCACTGATACTTGTATACTTCACGCGAAAACCTCACTTATTCTATCTATTTATTTTAACATGTTCTTATTAATTTAGCGATATAAAACCCATCACCTTGCGTCTCTACGGGATCCAAGGTAATGTCTTGCATTAACTTGAAATTAGCGTGTTCTTCTAAAAAGGTTTGAATTTGTTTCTCATTTTCTTTACGGTTTAAAGTACATGTTGAATAAACGAGAATACCTTCTTTTTTAATGAATTGTGCGGTATGACGAAGCATGGCTTGCTGAATCTGAACCAGTTCATCAAGGTCGCTGGGTAAAATATGGTATCGCAAGTCGTGCTTATGTGAAAGCACACCCAGGCCTGAGCACGGTGCATCTACTAAAATACGATCGTACTCTTGTTTTGGGAAGAATTCTAAAACATCGCTGGTAATTATTTGTGCATTCGTAACATTACAGCGTTCTAAAAGTTCTTTGGTAGCTTCCGCTCTGGATTCATGCAATTCGACCCCGGTAATGGAACCGGTATTCTCTAGTCCATTTGCAATTTGAACTGTTTTCGTCCCTGGACCACAACAACAATCCAAAACAGAAAGGGATGGTTCAAGATCCATCCAACGAACAACTTCTTGACTGTTTATATCCTGTACCAAAACGTATCCTTCTTGAAGGTATTTACTTTTAAAAAGCGAAGGTTTCGCTTGCTCATTTGTTTCTCCAAATGTAATATAATCTGACAAATCATCATGTGTAGCTTTTAATTTGTTGCGACGGATATATGTCGGTTTAATTTCTTGACAATATTGTGCATATTGCATAGCAAACGTTGGACTATACTGTTTTGCTAAAAGTCTCATAATCCAAAGTGGCATGCTGTACTGAATAGATGCAACCTCAAGGTCATCGCCTTCAATTGCGCGCTCGCCGCGTTCAATGATTTTTTTTAATACCGCATTTACAACACCTGCATAACGATGTTTTCCAATTGCCTTACAAAGATCAACCGTCTCACTCACCAATGCATAGTCTGGAATTTGATCCATTTTAAAGTATTGAGCACACCCCATCTTAATAACAAGTCTTACTTCCTTGGGTAGCTTTGTATCCACTAAATCTTCAAATTGATAATCTAAAAACAGACTGTTTTGTAATGTTGCATAAACAAATGCACTTACAAATGCTTGGTCTTGCGGTTGTAAATCCAACTCTTTAAGCACCAAGTGCGCATGACGCCCTTTAAAATAGACTTCATTCAGTACTTTATAACTTTCTAATCTTCTCATATTATTCTAATGTTATGGGATTAACATCCACAACAACTCCTGTTCCATTCATTTTTCGATATATCTGTAATGTTTGATTACAAATGTTAATCATCGATTCAATATCTTTCCCTTTTAGGATAATGCGTGTTCGATACTTACGATGTAGTTTTCGAAGTTCAGTAGGACCTAGTATTTGAAAACGCTGTTGGTCCATTAATTTGTAAAAGTCTTCTGCTGCCTGCCAAGATTTGACAGGGTCTTCATCCTGAAAAACCAACGATATTAAGTAATTATAGGGTGGATATCCCGCACACTTGCGGTAAGCCATCTCTTGTTTAAAGAAATGCTTATATTTTTGGTTCACTGCACACACAATTGCATAGTGGTCAGGATTACTTGTTTGAATCAAAACTTCTCCTGGATATTGTCCTCGTCCACTTCTTCCCGCTGCTTGAAGGATCATATTAAAGGTTAATTCAACAGAGCGAAAATCGGAATATGCTAATGTTGAGTCCGCATTAACGATCCCTACAAGTGTAACATTCTCAACATCCAACCCCTTAGCAATCATTTGTGTACCTACAAGAATGTCGGATCGATGTTCGATAAAATCGTTGAGTATTTTTTTATGGGCATTTTTTTTTGACGTCGTATCCGCATCCATTCGCGCAATCCGTGCAGCAGGAAAAATTGATTCAAGTTGCTCCACAAGTCGTTGCGTTCCTACGCCGCTCCCAATAATTTTAGGTCGTTTACCATCAACTAAAGGTAACTGACGGTAAATTTCGCCACACATGTGGCATCGTATTGTCTGATCATCTTTATGATAATTTAGAGCAACATCACAATGTTTACAAAGTAGGACTTCATCTGTCACAGCATTTTTTAAGAGGGTGTTATATCCCCTTCGATTCAACAACAACATCGTTTGTTCGCCACAATCCAATCGTTTTTGAATTGCTTGAATTAAATCTTGTGTAAGATATGGAGATTGTTGGTCATAAAGTGCCGTTCGGGTATCTACCAACGTTACATCTGGGAAACGATGATTGATTCGGTCTCGTAATTCTAACAGTTGATAATTACCACGTAAGCCACGCGCATAACTCTCAAGTGATGGGGAAGCACTTCCCAACAAAAGCGGACATTGATGGGTGTGACTCCGCTTCAGTGCGACATCGCGCGTATGATACATTGGGACATTATCTTGTTTATAACTGCTATCGTGTTCCTCATCCATTACGATTAAACCGAGATCGTCAAACGGCATAAAAATAGAAGATCGCGTACCAACCACAATTTTAACGTGATGCTTTTGAACACGAACATATTGCTCATACTTCTCCTGATCATTAAGCGCTGAGTGATAAATAGCCACATCTTCGCCAAAACGCTGAGAGACACGATGAATCATTTGAGGCGTCAACGATATCTCGGGGACCATAATTAAAACTTGTTTTCCTTGTGCGAGCACTTGCGCTGCGGCATGTAGATATATCTCGGTTTTCCCACTTCCCGTTACACCGTGCAAAAGATATGTGTTTGATTTTCCGAAAGAAATTTGCTTCATAACATCAATTTGATCCTGTGTTAATACTGGTTGTATATAACGTTCATGAATTATTCGTTCTTTATATGAAACTTCACGTTCATATTCAAGGACATACCCTTTATCAATAAGCTTTCGAAAATCAGTATAATACGCTCTTGCATCCTTCAACGAAAGAATACCCTCTTTTTGTAAATGTTCTAAGAAAGACTGTTGTTTCACTGTAAGATCTGACCATTCCTTCAGCGAACTCAGCGTTACAACCCGCTCCATTTTTATTGAACCCGCTGTACTTTTAGGTTTCAGTTTATTAGGAAGTATCGTTTGTAAACACCGAATCATCGGTGTCATGTAATAATAACTCATCCATGCTGCAAGATCTTTTAATTCGCGATTGAGAATTGGTACCTCATCAAGAACAGAATCGATTGGAGCAACTTTAAAATCCGTCTCATAGGGTTCGTGAATCGAATCAACAAATGCAACCATAAGCCGATTACGGACACGAACCAACACACGAACACCCGGTGTTACATCGAATCCATTGTTAGAGTACGTAAGTGTTTGATTATTTAAAAAACTTTCTTCAATAAATACTTCTAAGTACTTCAATGCAAACACCTCCCTTAGACTGAAAACAACTCTTAAAGAGTTGTTTCAATATTTCTTTTAATAATCAAAGCCACGGAATCCGCAGCCTTCTGTGGATCTTCATTACATATTACATAACGATAGTGATTCATTAATTCCATTTCTTTCGCAGCTTTTTCAAGACGTTCATTAATAACATCTTGCGATTCCGTTTGACGCCCCTCAATCCGTCGTTTCAGTTCATCCATACTTGGTGGAACTAAAAAGATACTCAACGAATCAGGAACCCTATCGATAACTTGAAGTGCCCCTTGAACTTCAATTTCTAGCAATACATTTTTACCTAAGTCTCGGAGGCGATCAACTTCTTCCAAAAGCGTTCCATAATGATTCCCTACAAATTCAGCATGCTCAAGTAATTCATCGTTTGCGAGTGCTTCCTCAAATCGTTCTTGAGTTACAAAATAATAATCTTGACCATCAATTTCGCCATTTCTTGGTTTGCGTGTTGTCATTGAAATAGAAAACGCTAAGTTCAACTCTTCACGATCAAAAAACAACTTACGAACTGTTCCTTTTCCTACCCCACTAGGACCTGAAAATATAATTAATAATCCTCGTTTCATAAACACCATCCCTTTTAATAATTTTACTTATTATAACATAACAAGTCAAACAATTTTATAAACCGTCATGACTTAATGGTATAATACCCTTGATAAGTATTGAGAGGTAGATAATATGGCTATTGATGGCGTACTATTAAATCGTATTGTAACGATGATGAATGATGATTGTCCTGTAAAAATAAATAAAATAACTCAACCTTCAAATCATGAATTTATGCTTCATTGTTTTGCAGGTAAAAAAATGAATATGTTCATTTCAACACACCCCGTCTTCAGTCGAGTGCAATGGACAAAAGAAAAACCCACAGCACATCTCGATCAAACACACCTGTTGACATTGATGAGAAAACATCTCGAAGGGGGTATTATTACCCAAATAAGCCAGTATGGTTATGATCGGGTTATCGAAATACATATTGAGCATCGAGATAATATGGGTGTTATCCGCCCTTATCGTTTGATTGTAGAATTACTTGGTAAATACGCAAATATTATTATCGTTAATGACGAAAACATCATTATCGATGCACTCAAACGTATTTCTCCATTTGAAAATACATCACGAGCTATCGTAAGTGGTGGACTCTATGAATATCCACCCCAGTTTGATAAAAAGTCTTTCTTAGAGTTAGCGACGTATCAATCTGACGAAGCCCTTAAAAATCAGTTCAATGGAATATCCCCCTTGCTCGAACGCGAAATCATGTTTCGCCTTAAATCACAAGAACCCCATGAAATCATATCGTTATTGACCGAATCAAAAACGGTTTATCTCTATGAACATGACTTTCATATCATTGAATTGACACATCTTAATCAATCCTATAAAGAAATGCCCATTATGGAAGGTCTTGATGCATATTTTAGAGATCTTCAACAAAAAGATCGAATCAAAGCACACACCGGTGACTTACTAAAACTCATTAAGCGTGAATTAAAACGCAGTCGCGCTAAATTACCAAAATTATACGATGATTATGACAAAGCTCAAGATAGCGACCACTTACGTGAAAAAGGCGATCTCCTCTTTGCATTTGCGAGCGCCCTTCCTAACGGACACCATGAAATAACGATTCAAGACTTTGAAGGTAATGATGTAACGATTGACTTGGATCCACGATTTACGGGAAAAGACAATGCAAGACGTTATTTTAAACGTTATCAGAAAGCAAAAACAAGTCTTCATTATCTCGAAGAACAAATTGAAAAAACTGAGGCACGCATACACTATTTTGAACAACTTCAAACGCAAGCAGAACAAGCAACCGTCGAAGATGCTCAAGAAATCAGTGATGAGCTGATTTCTCACGGAATTATCAATCAAAAACGTCTTCGTAAGCAAACTCTTAAGAAAAAGAAAAAACCGAATTATTTAACGATTAATTACGATGAAGATACAACTATTTTTGTTGGTAAGAACAATTTACAAAACGACTATCTAACATTTAAACTTGCCCGTAAAGAAGATATGTGGTTTCATGCTGCCAATACTTTTGGGGCTCATGTCATCATTAAAACACCGGAATTAGATGAACCTAAGATTCGTCTATGCGCCCATCTTGCAGCCTATTATTCGAAAGCACGACATGGTAGCAGTGTTGAAGTTTATTATACACAAGCAAAAAACATAAAAAAAATCCCAGGGGCAAACCCAGGACTTGTAAGTCTTTCGACCCAAAAAAGTATTTTTATAGATCCTGATGAAAATCTTGTCTTAACTTATTTGAGCGAATGATTGCTTTATACGAAGGCATTACAGATTCCACAACTTCATAGAAACGCGCACTGTGATTAAATTCGATGATATGAGCACATTCGTGTAATACCACATAATGAATAAAAGGGATGCTTTCATGGTATAAATAAGTATTGAAAGCAAGTTCATGTTGTTGATTACAACGTCCATACAGTCGCTTATAACGCCTCACCTTAAACGGAGGCGTTTTTAATTTCAAACGCCAAGCGTAAAAACACACCAACGATTGCAATCTTAATTCAAGTTGATTTTTAAAAAACTGATCTACGCGGTCATTGATTTTATCAAATGCTAAGGTTTGAGGAATGCTAAGATGAATTAAATTGGGATATTCGGTGATTGCAAATTTTGCTCCTTCTTCAAAAGTAATATCTTTATAGACACCAAAAACACGCAGTTTTTTTGTTTCGCCATGATGGTACCCCATCGGCTCATAGGTTTCTAGGTGTTTATGAATCCATGCTTGCTTCTTATCTACAAAATCCATAATGACGCGATCTGAAACACCTAAAGGTGCTTTAACAATGACCTTCCCATCACGAACATGGATTGCCATCGTTTTTCGTTTACTTCTTATGATTTCTATATTCATAAAAGTATCATAGCACATTCATGCTATAATATTTAAGGTGATAAAATGAAAAACAATGAAATATTCTATTTTGATGTAGATGGAACACTTTTGGATAATACCACACATACAGTTCCTCAAAGCACAATCGATGCTCTGTATCAATTAAAATCGAAAGGATACTTAGTCGCTCTGTGTACGGGAAGAAGTTTATTAGGTGTGCATGAAGCTGGTGTTGATGATATCTTCCCTTGGGATGGTTATGTTTTATCCAATGGATCGCTCATTTTAGATTCGGAACAAAATATCATTTCTGAGGTATATTTCGAACCGGAATTTATACATGAATTAATCCGTGTAAATCAAGGTCCGTTGCTCCTTGAGGGTGATGAAAACACACTTACCAGTAAAGCAAATGATCGCTTATTGGCATCCCTTAAACATTTTGGCATACCAACAATGTATCCGGTAGTCCCTTATCAAAACCAAAAAATATATAATTTAATCAGTTATGATATCGACACATTATCGAAAGATGACTATAATAGACTTATCGGTGATAAAAAAACCGCTTTTGATCAATTAGGCAACCTTGAGGTTATTCCCTCACAAGGTGGAAAATACAACGGATTAATGACATTGAATAATCATCTAAACGTTACACATTATGTCGGCTTCGGCGATGGAGATAACGATGTGGATTTTCTTAGAAATGCGAATTTCTCAGTTGCCCTTGGAAATGCATGTGAATCGGCGAAACAAGTCGCTGATTACATTACTCGAGATGTTGATCAAGATGGTATTATGTACGCCTTAAAAAAACACGGTGTACTTTAGGTAGGAGCGAATTATGAACTTTACAGATGAAGAATTATTTAAAATGGATATGATTAAAGATAAACGTCGTCGTTTACTTTATTTAATCAAAGGCAAACAAGAAGGTTATCATATTCAAGAACGAGAAATGAAAATCATGAATATTATTACAGGCCGAAATCTTTGGGTACTCTTAGGCTTTGTTATGTCCTATGGATTACTAAGACAGTCCCTTCTTGTTTCTGTCGTTGTCGCAATTGTAATTTTTATTGCTTTCTATGTTTATGAAAAGTATTTTTTCTTAAAAGAACGTAATATTATCAAAATATCAGATCAAGATTATGCAAAACTTACTTCTCTAAGCGCCTTAAAGTCTAAAAAATCAGACGTCGGTTCGTATGTTGTCGTTCCCTTACTTGTAATCCTCATACTCGTCACACGTAATATGGACGGACGCTTTACTCCCACAGAATATGATCTTGGGTTGATGTATATCGGAATTGCAGTCCTACTCGTCATAAGCATCTATTATGCAATTCAATTCCTTAAATTACGAAAACAAATTAAAGAAGTTGAAACAAGTCAAAAACAGTAGATATCTACTGTTTTTCTTTGAAATCTCATTGGTTATTCACTTGCCTTGTTACAGAGGTATAGGGTAAACTTAAAGTAGTTATAAAGAGAGGGTGTTTAAATGAAAAAAAGAAATATATTACCAACATTTTTTATATTAATTGGACTTGGTTGTCTCGGTGGCGCTTATATTCTTAACCAAGAAGGGTATCGCCTCTATGCAGCTTTGGCGTGTGGAACATCCCTATTTTTTGTGATAATGAGCATCATTGTCATTTCGATTCATAAGGGTCGTGATTACGATGAATTAATTGATGAAGCACCTGAATCTAAAGAGCAAAACACACAGCAAGCTTCAAGTGAACTTGAAGAAGATGAAGATTTTATATTTGAAGATGAAGATGATGACGAAGCAATCGAAATGGATCATCCTGCTGACTTATTTGAAGAAACGAATTCAACTCGCATTTTTAATCCGACAAACTTTGATGATCCGCTTAGATCAACTCAGATAAATCCATCCAAACAAACAGATATCAAAACAGAAAAATCTGTGAACCTTCCCGAAGAAAAGACGTCTCGGATCACGCTTACGCTTGTACGTAGTGATGAAAACCAACAAAATATTTATCAGCTACTGCATAAAATGAATGCACTTGGCTTATTAAAAGAATCTGTTGCATATAAGATGAATCAAGAACAAATCACGAATCATAAATTAACTAATAAATATATATTTGAAAACATTTTCAATGATATTCCTTCAATTAGCCTCGTTAAAGAGCGAAATCGCAAAGAAACACTTACCCACATCAAAGTGATGGCAGGCGTTTCTGATAGTGATCTTGTTCTCATAGGCTATATTCCAACTAAATACCTCGTCGATGTACATAAATCATTTGATTCGATTTATCATATCCGCGGTAAAATAACTGGTGGTAACTTTAAGAACTGGAAATCAGATGGTAGTTGCAATCAAGGTGAATTACCTTATATCGCTTCGATCACAATTTTTTCAAAATAAAAGAGCTTATGCTCTTTTTTTTAGGATATTTTTTTTGAGAGTTTATTTAAACAATGGTGGTCATAATCGAAACGACAAACATACTTCTTATCATAAATCTTCTACTCTTATCTTATATAGACTATAAATTGTTATGCATTCCAAACTGTTTAATCTACCTGATTTACATTCTAAGGTTGGTTGCTTCCGTCGATATCACAACCGATAATATTGCGAGTATGATTTTATTTTCAGCGCCGTTTTATTTTTTCGAAGCAAAACGTAAAAGTATTGGTATGGGTGACGTCTTACTAATTCAAGCACTATGCTTTTATCTAGGCTTTGAAAAAAGCCTTGTAGGGCTCTATTACACCGGCATAGCATCCGGTTGCATGTTAGTTCTCTTATTGATTCAATACGGCAACAGAACCCGTAAGTATCCCTTTGTGCCGATTATAAGTATCGGTTTTATGCTCGCACTTTAAAAAAAAGACAGTAGCAACTGTCTTTTCACATATCCGATTCATTCATTTCATCATAAAAATTACGATAATAGTCCTTGAGTCTTTGATGTCTTACTTTCCCAATAGCCCTCGCTTTTTCTGTTTCGAGTGAATCATAAAGTTTTAATAACTTTTCATCAAAATGATCGATGGCATTACGTTCCGCATTACGATATGTATCCAGCGAATCAATAGAAATCCGCTCCAAGTTAGGATTATATAAATTTGAACCCTTGCTTCCTGCATAATAGAACGTTCTAGCAATTCCAATAGCCCCCATAGAATCAAGGTAATCAGCATCCGACACAATTTGAGCTGGACGAATTTTATGTTTAATTCCAAATCCACCTTTATATCCGATTTGAGATACGCCTTGAATTATTTCGTTTTCGTAACCTTCAAAATCTAAGCACCATGTCTCGATTAGTTTTTTTAAATCAGATTCTAAGTCCGATGTTTTTGATACTTTATCATCATATACATCATGCAAATAAGCAATTGCTTTAATGACAAATTCATTATCCGTATTACAAATTAAGCGTGAAGTGAGATTCACAACACGCTTAACATGGTAATAGTCATGACCTGTATGTTCCTTTGACATTAAATCAAAGATACAATGATCAAGATTATCTAAAGTTTTTATTTGACTATTTGATAGCATTATCTAAGAGTTCAAGCACTTCTTCTGTTGTTGCACAGTTTAATGCTTTATCTGTTAGTTCTTTCATATCTTCATAGCTTAAATCACGGATAATACGACGTGCTTCTAAAATTGATGAAGCGGACATTGAGAATTCATCCAAACCAAGACCAAGTAATAATGGAATTGCTTTCTCATCGCCTGCCATTTCACCACACATACCGCACCATTTGCCCTCTTTATGTGCACCATCAATCGTCATTTTAACAAGACGTAAGATTGATGGATTATAAGGTTGGTAAAGGTATGAAACCTTTTCATTCATACGGTCAGCTGCCATTGAGTATTGAATAAGGTCATTTGTTCCGATACTAAAGAAGTCTGCTTCTTTAGCAAATTGGTCTGCAAGCATTGCTGCCGCTGGAATTTCGACCATCATACCAAGTTCGATATCATCACTGTATGCAATACCCTCTTTGGATAAATTTTTCTTTTCTTCTTCCACAACTGCTTTAGCAGCACGGAATTCTTGAATTGTAGCAATCATTGGGAACATAATTGCTAATTTACCATAAACACTTGCGCGTAATAATGCACGAATTTGAACATGGAAAATATCTGGGCGATCAAGGCAGAGGCGAATTGCACGGTAACCCAAGAATGGATTCATCTCATGTGGGAATTTTAAATATGAAAGTTCCTTATCTCCACCAATGTCTAACGTACGCACAACCACACGACCTGGAGCCATGTTTTCAAGTACTGCTTTGTAAGCTTGGAATTGATCTTCTTCATTTGGTAATTCCGATGCATCCATGTAAAGGAATTCTGTACGGTAAAGCCCTACAGCTTCACCCCCATTATTAATAACACCTTCTACATCATTAGGTGTACCAATATTTCCTGCAAGTTCAACATGACGACCATCTTTCGAAACTGATTCAGCGTCTTTGAGCGCAAGCAAACTCTTACGGTGTTCTGCATAATCATTTGCTTTTTGAGCATAAGTTTCTTTCTCTTCTTCTGATGGATTGAAGATTACAACACCTTCTAGAGCATCCAGAATGATTTCATCACCATGGTTGCATTTGTTAAGAAGTTCTCCAGCTCCAACGACTGCCGGAATTTCAAGACTACGTGCCATAATGGCAGAGTGTGATGTACGGCCACCGATTTCTGTAGCAAAACCTTTAACAAAATTACGATCAAGTTGTGCTGTATCTGATGGTGTAAGATCTTCCGCAACAATTACGACTTCCTCATTGATTGTTGTTAAATCCGGAATATTTAAACCACATGCATGACACTTCATACGATATGTAACATCTTTAATATCTGCAGCACGTTCTCTAAAGTAAGGATCATCCATACTTTCAAACATACCTACAAACATATTACCGATTTCATTAATCGCAAATTCTGCATTAATTGCATCATTCTTAATCATCTCTTCGATTTGTCCCACAAATTCTGGATCTTGAGTAACCATTAAGTGAGCATCAAAAATTGCAAGTTCTTCATCGGCAAGACGTCCAACTGCATTTTCTTTGATTGCTGTAATATCCTTTTGAGTAGCAATAACAGCATCTTGTAACTTTTTGATTTCTTCTTCTGCGTTTGCATCACGTTTTTCAATTTCTAAAACTGGATGTTGAAGTTTGAAAACCTTTGATACTGAAACACCTGCTGAAGCAGCAATACCTTTAATCATAGAATAATCTCCTTTTTCCCTATTACATCATTGTCATTTTAGCACTTTTTACAAGCGTAATCAAAGTTTTTAGGAAATCTTAGTATGAAACTTTGATGCCTTAAAATCAATGTATTATTGTGAATTTCAAACGTCCCTACTACTAAGTTGCTATTCTGCATGTTTTTTCCTTCAAGGTGGTTTTTCAAATATACTGTCTTTGTGAATCAAGCTAGTTATTATACACATAAAAAAAGCATCTTGAATAAATCCATCAAGATGCTTTTAGGGTTAGTTTATAACGATTACATTTTTTTTACTAATTTCATACGAATGAACTCTTCACGTTCTTTTTCTTCAAGTGCATCCGAAATTGTTTTTATTTTCATTTCAAGATCAGGAATTACAATTTGTTCTAGTGCATTCGCACGTTTGCGACTCTTTTCAATCGCTTGAGCAAGACGATACATACCATTATCCAACTCAGCTAATTTCGCTGTGTAAAGTTTAACTTGACGCATTTGTAAGAACACTTCATCAAGGCGAGAATTACTTACACTTAGCGCATACGGTATCTTAATTTCCTTTTCCTCAAGTGTTACCTTAGGAATTTCAATCCCCATGACAGAACGATAAACAATTTTGATATCTTCCTCAATAGGCATTAAATTGGCAATTCGATTAATTACACCCAATGAAACATTTGCTCGCTGCAATGACGTGTACGCTTTATCGTAAGTTTCATCGATTACATCTCGGAGTTCCTTAACATCATCCATCATTTTTGATAATTCTTGCATAAGAATGACTCGCTTTCGGTCCATTAGCTCGTAGCCCAACTTAGCTAATCGAAGCGATTCCTTACATGCAAGAAGATTTCCTTTTGTAATTAACACTTTAGCTGAGGCTCTCTAAAAGAATTGAATCAACAAGTTCAGGGCTATTTTCTTTAAAATAAACCACCGCTGCATGATTGTCATAATATTGCTCAAGTAACTTAGAATCCAAACGATCAAGATCATGAATCGGTAAGAGCGACAATAAATGCCATCCAATATCTAACGTATCGGCAATCGAACGGTTTGTGCCATCCCCTTGTCCGACAAAGAAATTTTCAAATATTTTACCAAAACTAAGATATTTTTGGTCAGCTTTTGAAAGTTCATCCAATCCGATTACAGATGCTAAATTTCGAACATCGATAACACGCGCATACGCCGCAAAGAGTTGGGATGAAACACTAGAGTGATCACCACGTGTTAATCCTTCACCGATACCATCTTTCATTAAACGTGATAGGGATGGTAAAACATTGATCGGTGGATAAATCCCTTTTTGTGTCATACCGCGATCTAAAACAATCTGTCCTTCCGTAATATAACCCGTACAGTCAGCGATTGGATGTGAAATATCATCATTTGGCATCGTTAAAATTGGAATCTGTGTTAAAGATCCTGTGCTTCCTTCAATACAACCTGCACGTTCATACATGCTCGCTAAATCAGAGTAGAGATAACCAGGATAACCTTTTCGACCTGGTACCTCTTCTTTAGAGGAACTGTATTCTCTTAATGCCTCACAATAAGAAGTAATATCCGTCATTACCACAAGAATATGCATGTTTTTCTCAAATGCAAGGTACTCTGCGGCTGTTAAGGCAAAACGCGGAGTCAAAATTCTTTCAATAATTGGATCATTTGCAAGATTTAAAAACATCGTAACGTGATCCATGACACCGTGTTCCATAAATGTTTGTTTAAAGAACGCAGCAACATCATGTTTTACACCCATTGCCGCAAATACAATCGCAAAATCTTCATCATTATCCCCATGAAGCTTGGCTTGACGTACGATTTGAGCTGCAAGCTCATTATGCGATAAACCACTTCCTGAGAAAATTGGTAATTTCTGACCACGAATTAATGTATTCAGTCCATCAATCGCGGATACCCCCGTATTAATAAAATCACGAGGGTAGATACGAGAAACTGGATTAATTACACGTCCGTTAATATCAGAGAACTTCTCTGTAAATACCGGTCCCAATCCATCGATTGGTTTTCCAGACCCATTAAAACTACGGCCAAGAATTTCTTCAGATAATCCAATTTCAATCGGACGCCCTGATAATTTAGTCAGCATGTTTTTCTTTGACATTCCTTCAGTGTTTTCAAAAACTTGAATCAAAGCACGATCACCTTGTAACTCAATAATTCGTCCTAATCGTGTATGATTTTCATCGTCTACTAACTCTACAAGTTCATCAAACGATGCATTTTGTACACCTTCAATCGCTACCAGAGGACCATTGATACTCGATAATCCTTTAAAAAATATACTCATATCGGTCTCCTCCTATTGAATTGACGCAAGCGCGTCATCAACTTTTTTATAGTATGCTTCAAACTTCGTTAAATCTTCATCAATTGCATATTTAATCCCAATAATTTCATCAAAAATATGGGTATTCGTAATAGCATTCATTGGTTTTTTATCATGTAACACCAATTGACATTGCTTGTATGTATAGTTGATTAATTTGAGCATTTCAAATTGCTTTTGTAATGATACTGAACTGTCATATTCATGGAAGGCATTTTGTTGTAAATATCCTACCCGAATAACACGACCCATTTCAAGAGTTAATTTTTGACGGTCTGCTAACACATCTTGGCCAATAAGTTTAACAATTTCCATCAAACTTGTTTCTTCATTAAGAATTGATAATACCATTTGACGATACTCAAGAAATTCTGGTGCAATGTTTTGGTCATACCAACCTTCAAGTTGTATTAAATACTCACTATAAGATAGATTGTAGTTAATAGAAGGAAAGTGTCTAATATAGGCAAGCGACTTATCAAGTGCCCAAAAGCAACCAATAAAACGTTGCGTATTTTGTGTAACAGGTTCCGAGAAATCAGCACCCTGTGGCGAAATCGCACCAATAATGCTAATTGAACCGACATCACCATTTAAAGTATTAACATATGAACTTCGTTCATAGAATGCTGCAAGTCTTGATGCAAGATATGCTGGGAATCCTTCTTCTGCAGGCATTTCTTCAAGACGCCCCGACAATTCACGTAAAGCTTCAGCCCAACGGGAAGTTGAATCAGCCATGAGTGCGACATGGTAACCCATATCACGGTAATACTCAGCAAACGTGATACCTGTATAGATTGATGCTTCTCGAGCAGCTACAGGCATGTTAGATGTGTTTGCAATCAATATTGTTCGTTCCATGAGTGTTCGACCCGTCTTTGGATCAATTAACTCTGAAAATTCTTCCAAAACCTGTGCCATCTCATTGCCACGCTCACCGCAACCGATATAAACAATAATATCAGCATCACACCATTTTGCGAGTTGATGTTGTAACATCGTCTTACCCGCTCCAAAACCACCTGGAATTGCGGCACTACCACCCTTAACAATTGGGAACAATGTATCAATAACACGTTGCCCTGTAATTAATGGTTCCTTCGCATCGATACGACGTGCTACTGGTCGTTCATGACGAATTGGCCATTTCAAGGATAATTTAAACTGCGTTCCATCTTCAAGTTCCAAAAGGCTGTCATTTATTGTAAATAAACCATCGATACAATCTGTCGCAATGACCCCTTCTTTGGTTGCCATTAAACGATGTTCGATTGAACCCGTTTCCGCAAAGGTTGCATACACTTGGCCTAATTTAAGTGCATCTCCTTTTTTAACAGAAAACTTAACATCCCACTCTTTTTCTTCGGATAAGGTACGCATACTTTGGCCAACATCAAGGTAGGATCCATATTTCTTCGATAACCCTTGTAATGGACGGCCAATACCATCATAAATATTTCCAAGTAAACCTGGTCCCAATTCAATACTTAAGGGATTCCCCGTATGCTCAATCGGTTCTCCCACCTTCATTGAGGATGTAGATTCATAAACTTGAATGGTGACGAAATCATCATCAATACCAATTACTTCACCTAAAAGTTTTTGTTGGCCTACATAAACCATTTCAGACATTGTGAAGTTATCAACATCTTGACTTTTAATAATTGGACCATTAATCCAATAAATTGTACTCATATTGATCACCCCTATATCCATAATTGACTTTCTTGAACAAAATAATCGATTGCAGAATCAAAACGCGAATCCAAGGTATAATCATAAACGACATTTCCTTGTTCACATAAGAAGCCACCTAATTCAAAATCAATATTTTTGAATGTGACGCCTTCCATGGACACCAACGCTTGATCTTCTTTTCGAATTGAAATCACGACTGGTGTCGCTTTTTCAAGGTTTAGATTTTTTAAACAATCTTCGATGTACGCATGATATTTACTTGAATTGCGAAATTCAAGTATTTTATCTTTCAGATCTTGTGCAAATTCATCAAGTAATTCTTGACGACGAATACGTAATCTTTTTTGGACACTGAATCGAAGCTCTGATTCTACACGACTTCGTTTCTTTTCTTCACGATCTTTAATATTTTTAATTCTTGATTTAATTGAATGTTCCACTTGTAGCTTATAAGCTGCGAGCTCAGCGTCAATTTTTTCTTTTTGAGAACGTTGACTTAATTCTTTATAGCTCCTTGCTTCTTCATCAATTATACTTACGATTTCTTCCGAAACTCTTGCTTTTTCTCCAGCCATTTATACCACCTCTCCGATAATTTTAGAAATTGTTTCATCAATCATCGATTGAACTTCATGAGATTTATGTCGGTCCGATATCTCAACAATCAATGGACTTGGCAAATTCAATTTTAGATCCTGAATATATTCACGATCCAGATTAAAAATTTTACTTGTTAGCAAAATAATACCAATCTCTTTATTGTTGATTGCCTCAGTCAATTCATGTTTTAATGCTTCTTTTTCATGAACAACGACACCTTCAATACCAGCTAAACGAAGTCCCATTTGGGTATCGATGTTGTCACTGATAAGATACATTCTCATAATTTATTAATAATAAGAATAGCGATTAATAGACCGTAGATCGCAACCCCTTCAGCAAGAGCAACGAAAATCATAGCTTTACCGAAGTTCTCACCTTTCTCTGAAATAGCACCAATTGCAGCAGGTGCAGCTTGTCCAACAGCATAACCAGCACCTAGAACAGAACAACCAACAGCGATTGAAGCGGCTAGATAAGCCATTCCTTGCGCATTACTTCCTTGGAATGCACTGGAAACAGCTTCATCTGCATGTGTATAGCCTGTAATCAAAACAACTCCGATTAAAGCTGCAAAGAAGCATGATACTTGGAACCATACTCGGAACTTAGCGTTTTGCGGATCCACTTTTTTCTTATATACAGGAATGAGTGGTAAAGTAATGAGCGCAATTAGTAACATTGGCCCTACGATTTCAAAAATTGATAATGACATTTATAATTCCTCCTTAGTAGACTGATTTAAATGGCTTACCGCCACCGTCGTAATAACGACTAAACATTTCATAGTATTCTAAACGTAATGTTTGAATACCAACAATGAGACCTTCTAAACCGATAACGAAAATATTACCGAAGATCACAATTAAAATTCCGGCACTTCCTGCCATTTCATTAAGCGTCATTACAACACTCATCATCCCTGCATGAGAAAGAACGAATCCACCAACACGCAAGAATGACATTGTATTCGCAATAAAACTTAATAGGACTTCAAATAATTCAAAGAAACTTTCAACAAGGTAACCGCCCCAGCCATCATGTGGTGAAGCACTCATCTTGTTCATTAAATTTGATAACGGTTCTTTAAATAAAATCATTAATAACGGTACCACAATGAATACAAGAATCGTTAATGTATTTACGATTTGAACACCTTGTGAATTTAATGCAACGGCCGCCATTATAAAACCATAAAACATTAGACCAGCAATTCCATTTTGACTGTAGACTGCGCTGGTAAAATCTTTTTTCTTAAATGAGAGCACGATGTTGATGCAAATCGATGTAAGAATCAAAACCACACCAAGAGCAACAGTTGTTAATAATAACGACATCGTGAAATCAGGACTGGTTACATGAATTGGTAAGCCTAGTGGTGCGAGCAATGGTTCTAAAATTTCTTCATTGCCAAAAAACGATCCGTAAATAACACCAAAAAACATTGAAAAGAAACCAATTCTTACTGCAACATCACCCAGCTTAATTCCCTTTTTCTTAGAGAGCAAATAACCACCGAGAGCAATTACAAATCCTTGTCCCAAATCACCAAACATTATTCCAAACAAGAGACAATATGTAACTGCAAAAAATGGTGTCGGATCAAATTCCCCATATTTAGGCAATCCGTACATTTCAACAAAAGATTCAAACGGTCGGGAAAACCAACCATTTTTCAATCGTGTTGGTGGTAATAAATCCTTCTGGGTCGTTGCTTCAAAATCAAGAACTTTCATATCTTCCGCAAATAACGATTTAAAAATATCTAATCGTTCCTCTGGGATAAAACCAACAATCACGGCTTCTTGATTATAGATTGTAATATATTTGTAATATGCCTCTTTTAATGATTGTTCTTTAACATAACCGTATATGTTATCTAGTAAAACTGAACATTCTTTTCTCAAATTATCATCCGCACCTACTGGTATCGCTAGTGGCTCAAAGAATAAAGATTCAAACATTTCTGTTAAATGCATTTCATCTTCTTCTAAACAAATCCATACAATCCAACCATATTGCTTGGTTCGGTGTAACTCTGTAAAAACAAACCGTTCATCATTATGTAATGTAATTTTAGACAATGAATTTGTAGGGATTCGGCCGAAATGAACGCGAATAAATCCTTCTTCAACACTATCCATTGGGTACTCTCTTAATTTTTTGAGAGCTATCTTATCATCATCGTTTAAACTTGATAACGATGATTCTTGACGGTGAAGTGTATTGTAGCGCTGTTCTGCTTCTTGTAATGCTTCTTCAATCTGAGCGACTGAATATGCTTGATCATAATGATCCGTTAAATCTAAATGCAAATCGGTAACAATACGTTCACAACGCGACAGATAACTATCGTAAATACGATCATTTGGATAAATTAATCCACCGTCTCCATCCTTCACAACTTCTGTTGCAAGTTCTGGGTGAAAATTTGGACATGTCATAATATTATTAATCATAGATAATACGTTTTTAGGATCGGTAGATACCATAACAAGTCTCATTTTTTCTATTGCCACTTAACCACCTCCTAAACAATCAGCAACTTAACAATTTCTTCAGGGCTCATTCGATAGCGAACGCCCTCTACCACATCGATAATATTCTCTATTTCTATTTTTAATAAAAACATATAAGAGAATAAAATTACATCTGAATTCGTTGTAAATCGCATCTTTTTCTTTAAAATACGATAACGAATCATATCAAAATAATACTCTATATGACGATTTCCTTCAAAATCCTCATAATTGCCGTATGGCGTATCCTTAAATGCTTCTAAAAATTCATCAGCATTCATTGTACGTATCCATTCGTGTAATTGGTTTTCCGAAATATAATGCGGTTCATAATGAACGCGATTGATTATTTCTGTCGAAGTCATATTAAAGAATTTTTTCATTCGATAAACATTCGAGATATTCTCAAGTTCGATATTAATTCGGAAAACTTCCAATAACTCTTTGTTATCCGGTTCATGTCGAATCAATTCCAACATGCGTTGGTTGTAAAAAATCTTGAGACTATCTTCACACTTGGAGATATCCACAATTTCTTCTGTAAGGAACGCTAACGGCTTGTTATAAGCCGTATTCGACAAATAATTATAAACTTCTTCAAAACTTGTGCATTTTGCTAAACCATACACATCAAATGACATTAAATGATTTAAATCTTCCACAAAGTCTTCCACAAAATGACTCGTACCAGCATCGATTGCGTGCAAAATAAAAATAATTTGTGAAATTTCGACTTCGCGAACGTAGAATTCGTAAAAATGATGCTTGCTTGTTTGAATATAACGCATAAGGCCTAAAAACTCTATATGCGATTTTAGACGGATACGTTGTTCCAAAAAGCCACGATGAATACCCTTTTCATTAATTCCATCCAATACATCAGCATATCGTGTTTCATTTTTTAAATAACTAGCGATTGCTGGTATTTCTGGCATCTCAAGCATCGATCGATATTGTGCAGCTGTCAAATGTTGACTGTAAAACGAACGTGCCTTAGTAGACATTGCATAATCACTTGCCATCTACTGTAGTAATTCTTTCAAAAAGAATTTGCTCCCATTCTTTTCTGGCTACATTAAATCGCTCGTCCAAGTCTTTGACACGCTCGTTATATTCATGATCTGACATCGGCTTTAGGCGTTCATAGCGTGTATTTGACTCCTCTCGAATCTTAGAGGATTCAAGCTCAAATACTTCCGATAACGCAGTATCTATCGATTTTTTTAGTTCTTCAAAGTGTTCTTGATCAAATTCATTTGTCAACTCATGTTCATGAACCAACTGTTTTGCACTTTGATTTGCTTTCAATATTCGAAGAATGTGTTCATCCATAATTCGCCCTCCTTAAAAAGACAAAACTTATAATACTCCTATCAAAAATAAATTTCAATAAAATATTCCTTTTTTTGTTAAAACTTGGTATAATACACATTGTTGGAGAAATACCCAAGAGGCTGAAGGGGTCGGTCTCGAAAACCGATAGGAGTGAAAGCTCGCGAGGGTTCAAATCCCTCTTTCTCCGCCATATTAAATTAACCAATCACATACTTGTGATTGTTTTTTTTATTTAATGTGTACATTCTCATTTAAACACTTATAGGATTTTAAATCAACAGAGAAACCAACTTGTCATTTGAAATTGTAATGAAAAAGAAAAGACCCCGAGGGGTCTTTTACAATTAACGCATGTAGAACGGTTTCACTTGACGTGGTAACCCTTTTTCATCAAACATTACAACTGGACGACCCACTAATAGTGGTGCGATGTAATCATGAGCTTCTTGAGCAATTCCAGAGAATTCTGGTAAAATCCACTCAAGTGGGAAATTCTTCACATGGTTTGCAACATTACTTGCATCGGTTGCAAAGAATTCAACATCATACTCTTCAACACCTTCAACACGTTTTAATGCAACCATTTTCCCTGTGAATGATGGTTCCATTGAACGCATGTGTGCAGACATTCCGAGTTTGAATGATTCTTCCACATCAACTTTTGATTGTTCTGTAGCATGTGAACGTTGTGCATTACTTAAATCTTGAACCTTAGCACGTTCTGAAATCCCTGCTTCAAGGATCATTTCGCGTAAAGCATTACCTGCTCCACCTAATACTGCGTGACCAAATGTATCATTTTTTGATTCACCAGCAGCTAAGTAAGTTCCATCTTCATAACGAACACCTTCACTTACTACGATATAGCATTTATTTTTTTCATTAATATGTTTTTGAACTGTTTTTAAGAATAATTCTTTATCGAATGCTAGTTCAGGAAGAACTACCATATCAACAACACCTGATACACATGCACTAGCTGCTAACCAGCCAGCGTCACGTCCCATTGTTTCAAGAATAAATACATCTTGACGTGTATATACAGTACTATCTAACCATGTTTGGTAAGCAGTTGTAGCGATGAATTTCGCAGCACTTGCAAATCCTGGACAGTGATCGATAACCATGAGGTCATTATCAACTGTTTTTGGACATCCAACAAATTGGAATTCGGTGTGTCCGTTTGCTTCTGCATATTGTGATAAAGCATACACTGTATCCATCGAGTCATTTCCACCTACATAGAACATTGTACGAATATCGTGTTTTTCTAAAATTGCAAACAATTTTTCGAAATCTGCAACGTTTTCACGTTTTAATTTATAACGACATGAACCTAAAGCACTTGAAGGTGTTTGACGTAAAACATTGTTTTCGTCTTCACTCATGTGAGTTAAGTCTACAAATTTTTCTTCAAGAATTCCTTCAATTCCATGAAGACCACCTAAAACCACATCATAAATTGGATTTAATTGGTTTGCTTTAACGATACCTGCAACAGTAGCGTTAATTACTGATGTTGGCCCACCTGATTGAGCCACTAAACATTTAGCCATAGTAATATACTCCTTTATTTTTTACCAATTCCTATTATACACAATAATATCAAAATAGCCAAATAAGAAAGCGAATTCTAAGCGTTTTCTTCTAAGATTTCAGAAACCTCAGCCCATTCATTTTCTCGGTGCTTGATTGCATTATGAATTTCATCAATAGTTTGATTTAATTGATTCATTTTCTCATAATCATGATAATAATCAGGATTGAACCGCAGTTCACGATGAACTTCCAAATCCTCATAATACTCGATTAATTCTTCTTCGAGTTTCTTTTGTCTGTTTTTTAATTTTTTGATATTAACATATTCATCTTTATTATTTGCCTTTTGCTCGGTTACTTTCTGTTTTCCTTCATTAACAATTTCAGTCATAGACTTTTCGGTATGTTGAAGTTCGCCATCCTTAAGTAAAAGAATATCTGTTGCTAATTTTTCAATAAAATAACGATCATGAGACACAAATATCATCGTACCATCGTAATTAATCAATGATTTCTCAAGTGCTTCCTTACCTTGAATATCAAGATGATTCGTAGGCTCATCAAGTACAAGTAAGTTATCATGACTCAACATCAATTTTACAAGCGATAGACGAACACGTTCGCCACCCGATAAGACAGCAACCGATTTAAAAACTTCCTCACCTTTAAATAGAAATTGTCCTAATGCAGTCCTGATTTCCGTATGATCAAGTTCAGGGAAATCATCCCAAACCTCTTCAAGAATTGTTTTTTCCATTGAAAAATCAAGAAGGTTTTGATCAAAATAGCCCATTTCGATTTGATGACCCAATAAGATTTCGCCACCAAGGGGTTCAAGACGGCCTGCTAGGGATTTTAAAAGCGTCGACTTACCCGTACCATTGTCCCCTACAATGGCATAACGTCGTCCTCTGGAAAACGTTTGTGTAACCGTCGTTAATGGTTTATCGTACCCGACTGAGAAATCACTTAGTGTTAGGACTTCCTTTCCTCCGCGTAATCTTGATTTAAATTCAGCTTTAAATTCTTGGCTTTTTGAATCTTTTTTATCCAGGCGTTCGATACGATCTAAATACTTAATTTTTGATTGTGCAAAGGCAGCTTTATTTTTCTTATAACGAAACTTCTCAATCAAACCTTCGATGCGTTCTATTTCTTTTTGTTGATTACGAACTTTAATATTATGTCGCTCAATATCTTTTTCTTTTAAGGTAAGATACCCCGTATAATTGCTCGCATAGCGTGTCGCAACATAATCTTCAATTTCCACAACAACATTACACACACGATCCAAAAATAATCGGTCATGAGATACTACAACAACAGCACCATCATATGCATTTAGATAACCTTCAAGCCATTCAATCGTAGAAATATCCAAATGGTTCGTTGGCTCATCTAAAAACAAAATATCTGGCTTGCTGAGTAAAAGTCTCACAAATGCGAGGCGTGTCACTTGTCCACCCGAGAATGTTTCAAGAGAACGTTCTAAATCTTCGACCTTAAAATTAAATTTAGTAAGTAAGGTATTCACTTCAGTTTCAATTGAATATCCACCACGTCTTAAAAATTCGGTTTGGATTCGATCATACGCTTTTAAGACTTTGTCGCTGTGATCGGTTTTCATTACTTCTTCGAGATCGTTTAATTTAATTTGTAATTGTGTAATATCCTGATATGCTTCTGCAAAATATTCTTTAAGGAGAACTTTTTCATGAGTAACATGAATTTGCTCTAAGAATCCAGTGCGTATACCTGACTTCCAAAATACATCTCCTTTATCAAGATGTTCTTTACCTGATAAGACATTAAAGAGGGTCGTCTTCCCGACCCCATTTGCACCGATTAATGCAACTTTTTCATTTTCTTGAATTAATAAATTCAAATCTTTAAAAAGCTCTTGGCTTCCAAAAGATTTAAATGCACTTTTAACTTGAACTAGCATTTTCTATCACCTAAATTTTTTAATTTGGATATCCTAATTCAGTTAGGATGCCCTTTACTGTTGCTTCTACAATTTTTGTATACTCTTGCTTCCATGTATTGAAAGTTTCATCATCGTTCATGAACCCATATTCAATTACAATTGATTGCATCCCCTTGTTACTATCCGCAGCAAAATCGTTCAAATCCATATAAGTATCATCCATCAAACCCGCTCCTGTAAACCGTCCACCAGCCTCACGAATTGAGTCAACTGAATCAAATCCTTCAATCTTTTCAGGATGATAAACACCCGCCATACTTCTACCCGATGACCAAATTGATGGTTTTAAAGAAGTGTCATTAACAAGGTTTTTCATGATATTTGTCGCTAATTTATTCGACGTAAAATTCGAATACATTATCGTTGTTCCTTTATCTCCAGCGTATGGACTGTTTGGCAAACGCAACTGAATATAGTATTTCGCATCAACATCATATGCCGTTTTTAATCGGCCATTCGACCCGTTTAGAGATTTTGGTTTGTCGTTATCACGAGCAATCATTACTCGTAATCCTTTCGCTTCTAATTTCTGTTGAATTGCTTCAGCAGTACGGTACATTTCATCACTTTCAATCAAACCTTCACGCTCGCCACCATGATCTACTATTCCATTAGCGTCTTCAACTAAGCCTACAGGATCCAATACGATGTCATATTTGTCTTTGGGCGTTTCAACGGAAGAAACTTCTAGAAAAACGTAATTATCATTCATAACTTCTTTATCTTCGTTATTGAATAAATCCATATCTGCAATAATTCTTATTTTCTTTGAATAACCATCTTTTGAAACAGAATAGAAAACATCGTCTATTTTTTGTTCACTTCGAAGAGATAATTGATTCAACCCTTCAAGTATTTTTACTTGATAAAATCCATCTTCTAACATCTCCATCGGAATTTTATTGTCTAAATCAACATTCATCATGTAAACACTCTCTTCATTTTTACAGAGATTATTTAAAAATACCGTTTTCCCATCAAATGGATCTTGTTCATGAACCGCGTAATCTTTATTGTATAATCCTAAAGTCTGTCCATAAATACCATAATCTTTTAAATCAATCGGCGATAAATGTTCAATGGATTCAAGCATTTCTTGTGTTTGACTAAAATCCGTCTTACAAATAGAAAATTGTGTATTGGTGTCAGGATTTATAGGCTTATATAAATCATATACCGCATAACACAATAATCCGATTAAAAGAATAAAAGGAACTACAATTTTGTAGTTCACTTTTTTTCTTTTTTTTGGAACATAGTTTGATCTATAATCCATTATTACACCTAGTAATCTAAATGACGTGGCGTACGCGCAAATGGAAGTACATCACGAATATTTGTCATCGAAGTAATATACATTAAGAAACGCTCAAATCCAATACCAAATCCAGCATGTTTAACACCGCCGTAACGTCTTAAATCCAAATACCACTCTAGACTTTCTTTAGGAATATCCAGTTCTTGCATACGATTTTCAAGTACATCTAAACGTTCCTCACGTTGCGATCCACCCACAAGTTCACCAACATGTGGCACCAATAAATCACAAGCAGCTACTGTTTTTCCATCATCATTTAAACGCATATAGAACGACTTAATTTCTTTTGGATAATCTGTTATAAATACAGGGCCTTTAACAACTTCTTCACTTAAGTAACGTTCATGTTCTGATTGTAAGTCTGTACCCCATTCAACTTTATATTCAAAACGATCATTTTCTTTTTGTAATAACTCGACTGCTTCTGTATAAGACATACGTTTGAATTCACTTGATACAAGAGCATTTAAACGTTCAAGAAGTGTATCATCAATTCGTTCATTGAAAAACTTCATTTCTTCTGGAGCATTTTCGAGTACATACTCAATACAATATTTAACTAAATCTTCGATTAGATTCATATTATCTTCTAAGTCGGCAAAAGCAATCTCTGGCTCAACCATCCAAAACTCACTAGCATGACGTGCTGTATTTGAATTCTCAGCTCTAAATGTTGGGCCAAAAGTATAAACATCTCTAAATGCGAGCGCAAACGCTTCTGCATGTAATTGACCTGAAACTGTGAGACTTGCCTTTTTCCCAAAGAAATCTTTTTCGTAATCTGCATCTTCGCGCGTAGTAACTACAAATGCTTCTCCAGCACCTTCAGCATCATTTCCTGTAATTACAGGCGTATGAACGTAAACAAATCCTTGGTCTTGGAAAAACTCATGAATTGCCATCGACAGTACTGATCGAACTCTAAATACTGCCATAAATGAATTCGTACGTACACGTAGATGTGCAATTTCACGAAGATATTCATAACTGTGTCGTTTCTTTTGTAATGGGTAATCTGAGCTGCAAGCTCCCTCAAGTTTTACTTCTTTAACCTCAATTTCAAAAGGTTGTTTACCATCTGGGGTTGCTTTGAAAAGTCCAGTAACAGTAATTGCTGTTCCAGTATTATACTTTCCGATTTCATCATAGTTATCCAAACTCGCTGCGTAAACACATTGAGCACTTCTAAAATAGGTTCCATCATTAAGTTCAATAAACCCAACGTTTTTCCCTTTACGGTTAGTTCTTACCCAACCCTGCAATTGAACAAATTCGATTGCATCTACTTCAATTTCTGAGCCATATGACATTAAGTCATAACACTCTCGTATTGTTAAATATGAAATCATCTTTACACCTCAACTATTTTTAACGAATATTATTAGTTTGGAAAATTAATTCCTGAACTGTAGATACAACATCAACAGTTTTTACAATGACATGTTTTGGAACTTGAATATGCTCGCTTGAAAAATCAACAATCCCAACAATACCCAAATCAACAAGTTTATCGATTGTTTCTTGAACGTTTTTGGACACTGTAACAATTGCAATTCTACAACCTTTCGGCATTCTTTCTTCCAATTCACTCATATGATAAATTGGGATATCGGAAGCTTCCCCTAATTTGTTAGGATCAATATCAAATGCACACGCAATTTCACCAACAACATGATTCCAACGATTGTAATTCAAAATAGCACGTCCTAGATTCCCAGCACCCACTAAAATTAATTCTTCTTCAAAACTCACGCCTAATAAATTATCAAACGTTTCAATAAGTGTTTTAACATCGTATCCATATCCTTGCTTACCGAGAGAACCAATAAACGAAAAATCACGACGAATTGTTGTAGATTCAATATCTACAAATAATGAAAGTTCTCGAGATAAGATACGTTCAACACCCATATTATAGAGTTTTCTTAATGCTTTTAAATATATAGGGTACCTTTGCATAGTTGCTTTAGGTACATTAGATATATTACTCATGATATCACCACCGTGTAAATCATATCACAAAGTCAAGTTAGTTTAAATGTGAAAACTTTAATAAGAAATCAGTTGTTTGTTAGAAAGTGCCGAAATTTCACAATCTCCTCTAACACCTTTATCAAAGGCTATTTGACCCGCAATACCAATCATTGCAGCTTGATCCATGCAAGCCCAAAGAGGTGGAACAAGTATATTCAAATGCGGATATTTCACATTTAAATTNAATATTTGTTTTCGAACCTCTGAATTCGCAGCGACACCTCCTGCTAAAACGAGAGATTGATACTCGATTTGAGAATGCTCAAGTGCATATTCAACACGTGACATCAGTTCACCAACAGCAGCATGTTGAAATGCAAAAGCAACATCCTCGACTATTAAGTCTCTGTTATTACGCTCTTCACGAAGTGTTAACTGACGCACCGCAGACTTAAGCCCACTAAAAGAAAAATCGAGTGGATTTTCAGTTTTTACTTTTGGTAATTGATAATTAACTGTGCCTGTTTGAGCTAATTTATCAATAACAGGTCCTCCTGGATAACCTAATCCTAACAAACGTGCTACCTTATCAAAGGCTTCACCGACAGCATCGTCCTGTGTTTTACCAATTACTTCAAACTGATATTCGTCCGTCATCGATACTAACTCAGTATGACCACCAGAGATAACAAGGGCTAATAAAGGAAATTTCAATTCACCTACTAACTTGTTAGCATAAATATGACCTGCAATATGATGTACCGGAACAAGCGGTTTCCCCAAACTCCAAGCAATTGTTTTGGCAGCCATAACACCAACATGAAGTGATCCGATTAATCCTGGACCTTGTGTAAATGCAATTGCATCAACATCTTCAATTTGAATGTTTGCTTTTACTAGAGCATCCTTTATAACAATATTAATATTTTCAACATGCAGCCTTGAAGCCACTTCGGGAAAAACACCACCATATTGTTTGTGAATTTCAATTTGAGTGGATACAGAGTTGCTAAGCACTTCTATTCCATCTTTAATTATCGCGCAAGATGTTTCATCACAACTTGACTCTATAGCTAATATTAACATTTATAACACCTTTCTCATCACAATAGCATTTCTATTTTGCCCATAATAGCCTTTTCGAACCGAAAGATTCTCAAAACCAAAGGCCGCATATAGACTTAGAGCTCTGTGATTATTTTCTTCTACTTCTAATAGAACATTAAATACTTCAATACTTTGTGCCATCTTTAAAAGATGACTCATTAATTTAGTTCCAAAACCTTGGCCTTGGTAATTAGGGGAAACTGCAATTTGCAAAATATCACCCGTATCCTCAATTGCTCTTAAAATATAAAATCCAACGACTGAATCATTTGCTTGAATTACATATGCGAACGATAGTGGATTTAATATTTCATCTAAATATTGGACCTCACTCCAATGTGAAGTGAGAACAAGTCGATCGATATCATATATTTCTCGAATATCACTAAGTTCAGCTTTTCGAATCATTATTTTATGTAATCTGGAACTAAAAGATCAATATTCTCTTCCAAGATCCATGCGTTTTTTACGGAGAGTATATTTTCGATAATATTAGGTTCTATCTCTTCTTTTTCAAGTAAGTTTAAATCACCAAATAAATCATCCTGAATTATTTTTAACTCTTCGAGTGAATAGATACGTTCATCACGTACTAAACCATTCGATACGAACGCTCCAAAGACACGAGCGGAACGTGCATCAATGAAAGTAAACCCTGTTTTCAAGCCAGACAAAGACAAGAGAGTGTTAACCTTATAAATTTTTAAAGTATGATTTGCAAGCGCAAATGTCTTAGCAAATGTCATCCCAATTCGAAGGCCTGTGTAACTTCCTGGACCACTCGTTAGAACGACTTCATCGATAGACAAAGGCATCAAACCAGCTTCTTTAATGACCTCATCAACGTATGTTAATAAGAATTCAGATTGCTTTTTATTCATCAATGCTTGTTTTTTCGCAACTAACATATTATCAACCGCAACACCGACTGCAAGGTATTTATGCGATGTATCAATAATTAATGTATTCATTATTTTAGCTCCTCAATTGTAATTGTTCTTTCATTTTCATCATCATATTGAAGTGTGATTAGATAATCTAATTTAAAATCCAAATCATCTAAATATTTGCCCCACTCAAGAACTACTACATTTTCATCATCCATTAAATCAAAAAGACCGATTGCATCAGAGGAAACACCCTCTAATCGATATGCATCAATATGCTTAAGATTCAATCTACCATCATATTCCTTAAGAATTGTAAAAGTAGGACTGCTGATTGTCTCATGAATATTTAACCCTTTTGCAAGTCCTTTGGTAAAGGCTGTCTTTCCGACACCAAGGTCACCTGCTAGAGAAATTAAACATCCTTTAGACAGACTTTGACCAAATTCTTCTCCAAGTTTCATTGTTTCCATTACTGAATACGTTTTAAATTGTTTTTCCATTTTTATCACCATCCGAGTAATTATATCACACTTTTTACACAAATATACAAAAAAGACACTCTAAGTAGAGTGTCGAATTACCTGGCAATGAACTATCTTCACTAGCGCGTGGCTAGATATTGTCGCCGCTAAAGTGCTTAACTTCTGTGTTCGAGATGGGAACAGGTGTGACCACTTCGCTCAAATCACCAGATCATATTACATTAGAGAGATGAACTCTCAAAACTGAATAACAGAAACTTGATCTTTTTCGAATCGTTGTATCTTTTGTGATTAAAACCTCGACCTATTAGTATCAGTCAGCTCCACATATCACTATGCTT
>NZ_KB892378.1:0-325955 GCF_000373785.1 Erysipelothrix tonsillarum DSM 14972
CCAGGCATCGAGGCAGGTTGCTTATGTATTACTCACCCGTTCGCCACTAAGTTCCAAGGAGCAAGCTCCTCTTCACTTCGTTCGACTTGCATGTATTAGGCACGCCGCCAGCGTTCATCCTGAGCCAGGATCAAACTCTCCATTTGATTCTTTCTCTTTTTAACTCTGACGAGTTTTGTTTATTTATTTATCCGTATTTCTTTTTGAAATTGACGTTTCCTGTTTAGTTTTCAAAGACCATTTCTTGCACTCGGTTTCCCTTAGCGCTTGTATATAATATCCCATATAATTGCTTTTGTCAAATATTTTAACAAAATTATTTAAATTCTTTTATCGTTAAATATTTATCGAAATATTTATATATTTCTTCTTCTATGAATGGGTAACTACCGTTCTTTACCTGATTGACCAATCGATCTTTTTCCTCAACTACCGTATTGATAATTTCTTGAGAATAATTCATCGATCGTTGGTGTTCCTCGAACTCGTCTTCATCTAAAAGTATATATTTACCGTCTGGAAAAACTTTCACATCCAAATCATAGTCAATATTTTTTAAGGCTTCTTCATCAAAAACACTTGGTGAAGCCAAATTGCAGTAGTAATAAACCCCTTTGTTGCGAATCATTGAAATAACGTTATACCAACGATCTAAATAATAAAAACAAATAGCGGGTTCTCGTGTAAACCATCGTCTTCCATCGGACTCAACTACCCAAGTTTTATATGTAATCAGGACTACTTTTTCTTCATCCACATCCAAGACAGTCCCGCTTGACCAAGTTCTGTGTAACGATCCGTCATGTTTAAAACTCTGAATATATATAACTTCCCCGATTTTAGGTAACATATCAACACTTCCCATCCTTTAACATTATACACAATATACGATCAAATTCTATTGTTAATTCAAATTCAAACGCTCACACTTAGAAATATTTTACCAACTTTGGCTTTAGGGCTAAAACCAACGCAAAAGAAATGATTGTCGTTGGAATCATATAAGCAGCATTATAAGCAAAGATGCCCCAAAAAACATTTCCTTTGTAAAACTCCGAGTAAAACACCAGTCCTGAAATCATATGCATAATAAATCTTAAACCATTCGATACAACAACCCCAACCGGCAGTTTTAAATCATACACACTCAAATCCGGAACTAATCCCGCAAGAGCATAGGCCGAATAAGCAAAAATGTAATCACAAATAAATTGAAACCAATGTAAAACTGTTGGCGTCTTTATCATGAATTTCAAAAGAAATGATAAGAATGCCACCATAAGAGACTTTTTAAACCCAAGATGATAACTCGCTAAGATAATTGCAACCACACTCAAAGAAACTGATCCCCCTTGCGGCAGTCTTAAAATATCAAACGTTACCGTGATGTATTCCAAGACACCAAAAACCGCAGAATACATTGCTATTAATACTAAATCTTTCGTTTTCATTGAATCTCCTCTAATTTAACATCATAATAAATTTTTATTTTTGTTTTAATTATATAGTTTATTGTAATAATAAAAAAGAGGTTCATAAAACCTCTTTTAAATAATCGATGAAATCACGGTATTTTACCCCGTAGACACGTTGACCATCCAATTGCTCAGAGAGTAATAGTTTAGAATTAAACACTAAGTCGTGTATCAATGAATAATTGGGAACAATGTCGAGATAAGACACAACCGTTTTATCCTTGAGACACCCCGTTTTCCGTATTACACGTTGATTGCTGGAAGCATACGCAAATTTAGCTTCAAATAATTCGGTAATATCACCAACAAGAATGAGCGTCGCATTTAAATCATAAAAATCTGTGAAGACCGAATGTTCTCCATAAGGAAAGTCAATTTCGGTTGGACGCCCAAAATACCTGCTAAACTTTCCTGCTGTTGCAATCATCAAACTTGGATGTGTTACATAAATGCATTCTTGCTGAAGCGTCATCAATTGCATCATTTTACCACTCGAAAGCACGAGTCGCTCTTGATTTGATATATAAGGAACCATATCTTTAACCAACACATCCGAATTAAACTCACAGTCTCCAAAGACACATACGGTGCCATCTTTCATATGACTTTGAATGCTATCTAAAATAATTTTAGAATAGAATGGGTCAAAACCATCACTTTCATGAACGAGCACCAAACCATCTTTCTGAACTTCCAAGCGTTTTAGCAGCTTATCCATTGTAGTTGCAACATCTTTTGAAGAATACACAAACTTCACCACCTTTTCTCTATTTTAGCAAATATACTCTCAACTACATAGCACTCTCTTCATGATGTTGACTATGTGCTAATTTACTTGCTGCAGCAGCTGCGATTGCACCTACTATATCATCTAAAAAAGTATTACACTGTCCTTGATTATGATCATTTAAGGTTCCGATTATCCCAGGTTTTACTTTATCAATATATCCGTAATTGGTTAATGCAATTGACCCGTATAAATTACATATACCATACGCCAAAACTTCATCAATTCCATAAAGTCCCTCATCACGATGAATAATGTCTTCAATGTAACTACCACCGAAATCATCATTCTCAACCGCAATATCAATATTTATCCCTGTAATCAACGCATGTTGAACCTCGCGTTTATTGAGTACACTGTTTATGATTGCATGAATGTCAATTGACTCGAGATTATCTACATAATCTTTTTGTAAAAAGATTACACATTCTACGATATCCTCAATTGTTACACCACGACTCTTTAATAATTCCACACATTTTTCGTACATATTAAACCCTCCCATGTTAATTTATTATACATTACTTTCCACAGAAAAAATAGAAGTGGGGTATTACCCTATTATTTATTTCATTTAAATCGGTCTTGCGTTACAATATAAGGAAGAAATAGGAGGTCATTTTATGACGTACAATGAATTACTGGATAAATTAAATAGTTTAAATCTTGCAATTACAACAATGAGCTACGACGCTCTCACAATCGCCCCACGTAGTGGCGCACCCTTTCGTAACAAAGCTTTGTCGATCTTATCAGGAGAATATTTTAATCTCCTCACCGACCCCAAAACGTATCAAATATTAAAGGATAACGAGAACCATGTGGATCCCATTATCGCAGAAAGCGCAAAGACACAACTTAGACAACTTGATAAAATAAAAAACATTCCCGCCGATGAGTACGTAGCATTTGATAAATTAAAGTACGATTCTCAACAATCTTGGGAAGATGCTCGCGAAAATTGCGACTATAGCCTCTTTAAAAACGACCTCAACAATCTGATTGAAGGTCAACGAAAAATGATTGGATATCGCAATTCAGATTTAAGCATCTATGAATCATGTTTGGATGACTATGAAGAAGGTCTCCGCCAACAGCACGTTGAAGGTTTTTTCACTACCCTCGAAAACCGTCTCGTCCCATTTATCGACAAAGTTATCGAAGCTCAAGGACCAAAACCCGAGTTCTTATCCGCTTATGTGTCAGAACACGAACAAGATATGATTTCGACTTTAATTAAAGATCATATGGGTTACGATGCCTCGTTTGGATATATGGGGTTAGCTGCACACCCATTTAGCAGTACCTTTTCGATTAACGATTCTCGTATCACAACTCACTATTATGAAGATAACTTCACTTCCAATATATTTTCAATCATCCACGAGATAGGACATTCCATGTATAACCATCAAGTAAATATTGATTTTGAAGGATATCCAATCGCCGACAGTATGAGTATGAGTCTTCACGAATCTCAATCACGTCTAATGGAGAACATGGTTGGTCGAAGTAAAGCTTTCTGGACTCCTCTTTACCCTAAACTTCAGGCAATTATCCCCCACGTTTTAGGCGACATTGATCTCGATCACTTTATTCTCGGGATTAATTATGTAGAGAAAGGTTACATTCGTGTTGAGGCCGATGAATTAACGTATCCTTTACATATTATGGTGCGTTATAACGCCGAAAAAGAAATTTTCGAAAATAATCATTCCGCTGAGGGACTGGATACATTTTTTGCAGATCAAATGACGCAATTCTTAGGTATCACCCCAACAAACCCAAGCGAAGGTGTTCTACAAGATGTTCATTGGAGTGATGCATCCTTCGGTTACTTCCCTACTTATGCACTTGGCACAGCGTATGCTGCACAATTCATGCATAAAATGCGTGAAGATATTGACGTTGATTCTGCTCTTATAAAAGGAGATATGTCCAGTTTATTTGCTTGGTTGAAAGAGAATATCCATCAGTATGGTGGCATGTATAATACACAGACAATTATTGAAATGGTTACAAACGAAAGTTTTAACCCTAATTATTACATTGACTACCTCATCGAAAAGTATTCTAAACTTCTAGGCATTTAGTTAGACCATTTGTTCTTTCTTTGTTACAATTCAATTACATAGAGGAGGACTTACTATGACATATACATTACCTAAACTTTCATATGAATATAATGCTTTAGAACCACAAATCGACGCAAAAACTATGGAAATACATCATAGCAAACATCATCAAGCCTATATAACAAATTTGAATGCGGCTCTTGAAAAATATCCAGAGCTCCAAGAAGAATCATTGGAATCCTTAATTCAAAATGTAAATAATGTTCCTGAAGATATTCGTGGTGCAGTTCGTAACAATGGTGGTGGGCACCTTAACCACACAATGTTCTGGGATTTTCTTTCACCTAATAAAGGTCAAAAACCAAGCGAAGTATTAATGGATGCAATCATCGCATCATTTGGTTCTTTCGAATCATTTAAAGAACAATTCTCGAACGCTGCTAAAACACGCTTCGGAAGTGGTTGGGCTTGGTTAGTTATCGCTGATGACAAATCACTCAAAGTGGTTTCTACTCCAAACCAAGATAATCCCTTGACAGATGGTTTGATTCCTATTTTAGGTCTTGATGTATGGGAACATGCGTATTACTTAAACTACCAAAATCGACGTCCTGATTACATCAACAGTTTCTTCGAAATAATAAACTGGGAAAAAGTAGATCAGTTGTATTTAGAAAACAAATAATCAAAAAAAACACCCGACTTAGGCACAATAAGTTTGGTGTTTTTTTGTAGATTAAATACGCGATGAGTTTTGGTTCTCTATCGATAAAAAAAACTGTAGCCTAGAGATTCTTCATGAATCATTCTAGTGCTACAGTTTTTTAACGATCTAAAATCATTTGTTCATATTTAAGAAATTTAAAGCCCAATCGTTCATATAGATTTTTAGCACCCTCATTACTTGGTGTCACTTCAAGTCTAAAACGAATGACTTCAGGAAATTGATCCATAAGAATCGACAATGCTTGCGTCCCTAAACCTTGACCGCGATACGCTTCTTCTACACTTAATTCTTCAACCCATAATTGCATGCCACCGACCTCAGTCGAAAACATGATTGAACTCAATAAATAACCACATACATGGCCTTCTTCAATTAGAAACCAACCAAAACAATCGTTTTCCTTGACGATGTGATTAAAATTTCTTTGAAATAGGTCTAAATCAGGTTCACCAAAACACGCAGGACTTGTTAGAAATTTGGTGGCAAGTTCTGAGTACAATGATAGATCTGAACTCGTAAATGCTCTTAGTTCCATAGTTCCTCCTTATTTACGAAGCGTGTAGCACACAATTGCAGCAGCAATTGCGACATTTAACGATTCGAATTGTGATGTTTCTATCTTAACAGTGCCGTCACAAAGTTGCAATACCAACTCAGAAACACCGCTGCCTTCTGAACCCATAACGACCGCAACCGGGACGGGCTTGATTTCTTGTAAATTATAAGTGTTCTCGCCTAAGTAACTGGCATACACTGGGACATCCCATTGCTGAAGTTGTTGGATTGCATGATCAAGTGACATACGTATTACCGGAAAGTGGAATATTGAACCTTGCGTAGCACGAATCACTTTATCATTGAATTCGTCAACACAATCCTCCGATAAAATTACGGCATCGAAACCAAAACTGTATGCAGTTCGTATGATCGTCCCTAGATTACCAGGATCTTGGACACCATCACAGATTAAGTACCGTTCTTTTTTTTGCAATTCATATTTTGGTTTCGAGATCAACGCAAATTGTGTCGATCCCGAAATTGTAGTGGATAACTTTTGAGCAATGTGTTCTGTAATTTGGATATCATTGTAGTCTGATAAACCAATTGTTTTTTTTACGATGCCAGCTGTTTGAGCTTCCTGTATAAGATGCTCACCCTCTACAAGTATTTCAGCATGAGCATCACGATATTTTTTCTTACTTAATTTAGTAAGATGCTTTATCGTATCATTTTGTAATGATGTAATATGCATACTTAAGCCTTTATAACTTCATGACAACGTGGGCATAATTCATCTTCACCAACTGTATCAACAATATTCCAGCAACGTGGACACGTATGACCTTCAACTTTTTGAACCGCGACTTCGAATCCCATTACTTCTGGTAATTTTTCGTCTACAAGTTCAAGTTTGGATACGATAAACCATTGAGCGGCATGTTTTCCAAGTACATCCTTGACACAATTTGTATTTTCTTCATTGAGATGAAGGCGAACATGACCTTCAAGTGATTTACCAATCACTTTCTCCGAACGTTTTTCTTCAAGTGCTTTAAATACAGATTCTCTAAGTTTCAACAGCATATTCATCGATGCTTCTTCTTCCGAAGATAAAATTGGATCTACGAGTGAACTAAATTCCTGTAAATGAATACTTTCATCTTCAGGTCTGAAAACTTTATTTAATTCTTCCGTTGTATGCACTAAAATAGGTGCCATAATGCGTGAATAAATCATTAGTGCATGATAAATTACCGTTTGAATTTCTCGTCTTGATCGATCATTTTCTTTTTCAATGTAGAGAATATCTTTTGTGTAATCTAAATAATATGAAGACATCATATTGGTGAGTGAACTCACTACAGCAGTTGTAACTTTTTGATAGTCAAATGCTTTATAAGCTTCTTGTGCTTCTTTATTGACACGAATGACTTCATTGAGTACGTATCGATTTAATAAAGATAATTCCTCAATTGCAATACCATCTTGTTCGATATCAAAATTTGCTAGGTTTCCATGCATAAAGCGGAAAGTGTTACGAATTTTGCGATACGCCTCAGACACTTGCTTCAACAGATCTTGTGACATTTTAATATCTGAATGATAATCAACACTTGCAACCCATAGACGCAAGATATCAGCACCTAAGGTTTCAGTAATGGTTTGCGGACTGAGTGCATTCCCTTTGGATTTACTCATCTTTTCACCATCATCATGCATAATAAATCCATGACTGACTACTTGTTTATAAGGCGCAAAGCCATATAAAGCTACGGAAATTATTAATGATGAGTTAAACCAACCACGATATTGATCCGATCCTTCAGCATAAACATCAACAGGTAATGGTGTCTTACAATGGTTAAGTGCTGCAGTGTGTGAAGACCCTGAATCAAACCATACATCCATAATATCTGTTTCTTTTTTGAAGATACCATTTGGTGAATTTGGGTGTTGATAACCTTCCGGCAATAAGTCGATGGCCTCACGTTCAAACCATACATTCGTACCAAATTCTTCAACGAGGTCAGCTACATGATCAAAGACATCTTGTTCGATAATAGGTGAACCGTCTTCTGCGTAGAAAATAGGAATTGGAACTCCCCATACACGTTGACGTGAAATACACCAATCACCTCGGTCTGCAATCATGTTATGCATACGTTTTTGACCCCATTTGGGAGTCCATTCTACTTTTTCAATCTCATCAAGAACGTTTTGACGTACAGAATCAATGGAAGCGAACCACTGTGTTGTTGCACGATAAATAATAGGTTTTTTGGTACGCCAATCATGTGCGTAACTGTGTTTAATCCAACCCATTTTTAAGAGTGCACCAAGTTCTTCTAATTTCATCGTGACAGCTTTATTAGCTTCTTCAAAGAACAAACCCGCAAACTCTCCCGTAACCTCTGTTAGAACACCTTGTTCATTCACTGGGCTAATTGGCTTGATATCATAAAGGGCGCAAACATTAAAGTCATCAACCCCATGGTCTGGAGCCGTATGGACACAGCCTGTTCCTGCTTCATCTGTAACGTGTTCTCCATTTAAAACTGGTGATAAACGATCATATAATGGATGCTGAGTTGTAACTCCCTCAATATCGCTTCCTTTAAATCGTTTTAGAATTTCTTCCGATTCAAGTTCAAGTTCTTTAAGTGCCGATTCCATGAGTGTTTCCATAAACACCATGTTTCCTTTTTCAGTCTTTACCAGAACATAATCCATATTCGCATTAACAGAGATTGCAAGGTTTGCAGGAATTGTCCATGGCGTCGTTGTCCAGATTACAAGTTTATCGCCCGCATCCAATACACCTTTACCGTCAACAACATCAAAAGCAACAAAGATTGCAGCGTCACGGCGTTCTTTATACTCAATTTCTGCCTCTGCAAGAGCAGATTCACTTGAAGGTGACCAGTATACTGGTTTTAACCCCTTGTAAATCATCCCTTTCATTGCCATTTCAGCAAAAACTCGGATTTGTGTTGCTTCAAAATCTTTATTGAGTGTCAAATAAGGATTTTTATAATCACCAATTTTACCCAATGATTTAAAATCAGCCATTTGAATTGCCACTTGCTCATGAGCATATTTCTCGCAGAGTGCTCTAAATTCATAAACAGGCATTTCTTTACGATTTACACCTAATTTTTGGATCGCATTTTCAATCGGTAAACCATGTGTATCCCATCCTGGTCTAAATGGCGTTTGATATCCAGCCATAAATTTACTGCGCACAATTAAATCTTTTTGAATTCCATTTAATGCATGCCCAATATGGATATTACCATTTGCATACGGAGGGCCATCGTGCACTGTGAATAGGGGTGCTCCTTCACGTACCTCTTGCATTCTTTCATATAAATTCATTTCATCCCAATCAGCTTGAAGTCCAGGTTCTTTTTTATTAAGATTTCCTCTCATTTCAAAATCTGTTTTAGGTAACAATAATGTATCTTTATAGTTCATAATTTCGCTCCTAACATATAAAAAAGACGCCCTAATAAGGGCGTCTGTAACGCGGTACCACCTTAAATTTACAGATTTTATCTGTAATCTCTAAACGTTAACGCCGTCATACGTACTTCCTACTGTAATTTCAAAAGTAAGGTTCACAAGGGATACTAGAAAGAGTTACTACTTGTTTTCACCAACCACAAGCTCTCTGAAGTAATTTATTTTTCTAATTTGTCTTGATCTTCACCAATAAGTTTGGAATTGGGTGCATCCGGCAGCGTTAATCCGTCGATTGCATGTTCTAATTCCATAATTTTTTCTTTTAATTCGTCACGGAGTTCGTTAGATTCATTTGAAATACGAGCTATTTCAACGAGTACTTGACGCGATGTAGACATCGCCTCCCGAACAATCATGTCCGCATTCGTATAGGCTGTATCAATAATTGAATTTGCTTCACGTAAGGCAAGGCGCGACATTTCTTCTGCCGCCTTCTCACGAACACCAGTTTCACTTACCAATTGTTGATATCGCTTTTTGATTATATCACGTTGTTCTTGTAATGACTCTACTTGTTTTTGATAAAGTTCAATTTGTTTAGACAAAATGGTTTTATCATGTTCCAAGTTGGTAATCATCTGATCAACCTCAAAGCGATCATAACCTTGGCGCATAACTCTAAATTTTGGTTTATGAGACATACTCAATTACTACTGATCTAAATCTTCAAGGTTCATACTAATTTCCCCTTGAACTCCTATGGTACGTGGTGTACACAGAATTACATTATGGCCAATCTTTTGAATTGAACCATCAAGTGCAAACACAACTCCCGTTAAGAAATCAATCGTACGTTGTGCATAGTCACGTTGTAATCGATGTAAGTTTACTACAGCTGCGCGTTTTTCTTTTAAATAACGGGCAACTTCTTCAGATTCTTCGAAAGATCGCGGTTCAAATAAAACCATTTTTGTATCTGAAGGTAATTTAGGCGCTTCTGATGATGCGCGTGGTGTTTCATATTCGCTCAAGCTCTCAGCCTCCTCGTCAGTTAGTTCAAGATATTCATCTTCAACTGGTGTAAGAATATTTTTAAGTTTATCTTTAAAGCTCATCGTTCAAACCTCCGTTTTGATAATTACATCATACCATAATTATTGATGAAAATTAATCGTTATCTCTCTCAACTTCAAGCAACCCATAATCGCCATCATGACGTTTATAGACAACCGCAACATCTGATGTTTCATCATCAGTATAAATAAAGAATGAGTGGCCTAACATTTCCATATCTACAATTGCATCATTAAGATTCATTTTTTCGGCCACAATGGATTTTGTTTTAACAAGTTTAGATTCTTCTTTTGCTTCTGATTCCGCAATCATATTTAAGAAAGCTTGTGATAAGCCTTCACGATTTTTACGTGAAATCTTTGTTTTATGACGACGAATTTGATCTTCTAATTTATCAACAACACGATCAAGTGCTGCGTAGAAGTCTTCATGCAGAACCTCTGCACGTAATGGTCCAATTTTTGAAGTAATTGTCACTTCAACTTTTGACCCTTCCGGATAAACATTGACTACCACATTTGCACGCCATGAGTCATCTACTTCAAAGTATTTGTGTAAGAATTGTAATTTTTCTTCCACCTTTTCTTGCATTGCATCTGTGATTTCCACATTTTTTCCATGAATATAAACTAACATATAAAACCCTCCCTATTATTGTTGTTTTCTATTTCTGATAAATACTATCGTAGTATTTCATCTCGCGCCCTGGTGGACGCCCTGTATCATAACGACGATCACCCAGTAGTGCATCGAATTCAACAGGTTCATTGTGATTTAATGCATCGTTTAAAGTCCCGATGCATTCACAACCAAGCACAATGGATGACTCATAGAGTTCCATAAATGTCTCGTTCGATGTTTCATCGATATTTGTTGGGTTTGACCATGTATCACGTTTTAAATTCAGAACATCATATGTTGCATCAATGTTTGAATTCACAATATGACTTGAAAACGCCCACGGATCAGCCATTTTACGTTCCAGTTTTTGAATCACTGGAGTCATAATATTGTGCGGATCGTATAAATAATTCAGAATTTTTTTAAATGAATCAATTGCTTCTTCAATCACGCGCGGTTCAAGATAAATGCCAAATACTTGCGATAGCATCATCTGGTAAAACGAAGCGATAACGCGACGTTCTTCCTCTGATACATCGACAAAACGTTTTGGCTTCAGTGTAGTCATATCACGACGTTTGACATACGAAACCATCAGTGAATCCAGCATCGATTCATATCGAAAATGCCAATAGCGCGTGTCGCCTGCAATTTCGCCACCACGATAAAATACGAATGGATGTGCAAGCGAATCCAATGCCCAATGTTGAAAATGTCCTGCGATAAACGCAATTAATATTTCTTTCCTACGTTCATCTTTCATTTCCTTTATAAAGCTCACGGCTTGATTATAAAAATCATTAACATGAGTCCGGTGCACAATCCCACCATAATCAGCGACGATTTTATTAAGTTCCTGATCTTGCCAAGGAAATACTTTGTAGTAAAACAAGATATCAGGACCATTACTACCTAATAGATACGCCCGAGGGTGTTTTTTTATCGCCTTTTGGACTGTAGACACATCAAGTTCGTTATAAACATCGAGTGCCATCAGCCCATGTGTAATAACATTTGGTATGACGGCCACCTCCTTTACTACATTCTATCAAATAACGATTAAAGTTGCACCATTTTAACACAGTTTTCATATTCCGTAAATTCAATTTCTAAAGCATTCGCTACCGCTTCATTTACCACATAGCCACGAAAAATGTTTAAACCATTTTTAATCCCATCATCGTTCATTACCGCATTATGAATTCCCTCATCTGCAATTTTTAATCCATACGGCAAAGTTGCATTCCCAAGTGCGTAGGTTGAGGTTTGAGGAACAGCTCCCGGCATATTGGTTACACAATAGTGCACAATACCTTCTTCAACAAAAACCGGTTCACTGTGTGTCGTCGGGTGACTTGATTCAAAACAGCCGCCTTGATCAATCGCAACATCAACCAAAACTGTACCTGGTTCCATAATTTTTAGATGTTTTCGGGTTACTAATTTCGGTGCACGCGCTCCAGGCAATAGTACACTCCCAATCACAACATCGGCACGTCGTAATTCATCTTCAATATTTTTTGTGTCACTATATATTGTATTTACAGCTGTACCGAAGACATCTTCAATATAGGCTAGACGATCTAAGTTTCGATCCAATACGCTCACGGTTGCACCAGTTCCTAAAGCTGTTTTGCAGGCACTCATACCTACAACACCACCACCTATAATAACAACATGACCACCCCGTACACCTGGGACACCTGAAAGAAGAATTCCTTTCCCTCCAAATGTTTTTTCTAAATATTTTGCACCTTCTTGGATGGAAAGTCGCCCCGCCACTTCGGACATTGGTTTGAGTAAGGGTAAACGACCTTTTTCATCTGTTACCGTTTCATAGGCAACAGCGGTCACATTGCGTTCGAGTAAAGCCTGTGTTAATTCTAAATTATCGGCGAGATGCAAATAGGTAAAGAGGATTTGATTTGGCTGCATTAATGAATACTCTGCTGCGATTGGTTCTTTAACCTTTATAATCATTTCACACTGTTCCCAAACAGCGGATGCAGTTTCTAAAACAATTGCGCCTTGTTTTCGATATTCATCATCCGAAAACCCACTACCTTCCCCAAGTCCCGCTTCCACAAATACCTCATGACCATGTTTAAGATATTCAATCACGTGCGAAGGCATGATCCCTACTCGTTGTTCAAAATTCTTTTGCTCTTTTACTGATCCAATACGCATTATAATATTTCCTTCACTTTCTTTATAAGTTCACTACGGTTACCCGTCCAATCACATTTATATTCACTGCCACGATGAATAAGATTATCTGTTAGAAGCCATGTCTTCATTCCAAATTGAGAGGCCATCATGTCCTCTTCCACATCATTTCCGACCATTAAACATGTTTCTGGATTTAAATCATTATCACGTATAATCTCTTCATAATACATTGGATTGGGTTTGCAATGATGATTTTTTTCAAATCGAGTAATGTCATCAAAATCATCCAATTCAAGCCCCGACCACCAAATGCGTTTGTCTGTCGCAAGTTTTGGAAAGAGTGGATTTGTTGCTAAAATAATTTTATATCCTTTGTTTTTAAGGTAATGAACCGTCTCAACCATAGGTTTTGAGATGGATGTCACCGTTTCCACCAAATCAAATTCATTTTCATAATAATCGTCTAAGATTGCATCAATTGCTTTCATTGTTTTTGTTCCTACAATCCCTTCAAAGTGTCCGTAAAATACAACTTCGTTGGTTTTCGATGTATCTGTATTTTTAATCATCGCTTCACTGGATTTCCAAAGGGCTTTTGCCATTTCCTTAGGTTCAATCAAGTGTGAAACTTTTTGTGTTATCGAAGTTAAGTAAGTCCGTTCAAAGTCATCCCCATCAAGCGGTAGAATTGTACCGTCCAAATCAAAGAGTACTGTATCAATTCCGAGTTCATTGCTCAAGTTTACATTTTTCATGTGTTACCTCCCACTTTTTTGAATTATATCATAAGTGTTAAATATTCTTACCATTAACTTGTAATCTGTCACTCATATTATTGCTTAATGACCCTCAATTTGTTATAGTTTTAAATACGAGGAGGTGGAAACCAATGGAAGGTCAGAGTTGCCTGAATGATAGTATTAGTGAACGATCTTTGGATGATGACCCCTTGGGTACACCTCAAGAAAGTCATCGATAAATTTTGTTCATACATGACAGTATGAAGGGAGTTTATAAATATGTCAGAAACAAATAAAGAGCTCATTCAAACACTTCAGCTCAACCAAGAAGAATTGTTTGAACAATTGGATGCGTCCCCAGAGGGTTATACATCCAATCAAGCCGAGGTGAAGCTCGAAGAATATGGTCCGAATGAGATCAAGCCTCAAAAAAAGAAAAACCCTCTAATTGGTTTTGTTAATGTTTTAATCAATCCATTTAACCTTGTTTTAATGGTCGTAATTGTGATTACATTTATTACCGATATCATGTTAACTCAGGAAAAAGATTACTTAACAATTTCAATTCTTGCCGTAATCATCATTATCTCTACATTAATTTCATTCATTCAGGATGAACGCTCTAGCGCTGCAAGTGAAAAATTATTAAATATGGTTTCCAATACAACCGCCGCACTTCGTGATGGTCAATTTATTGAAATCCCAATTGATGACCTTGTTCTCGGAGATGTGGTTCGCTTATCAGCCGGTGATATTATTCCCGCCGATATGCGCGTCATATCCGCAAAGGATTTATTTATATCACAAGCAACCTTAACCGGTGAATCGCAACCGATTGAAAAATTTGTTAAGTTTGATGAAAGTCAAACTGACGCAGACAGCGACTTCACCAATTTATGTCTAATGGGTACTAATGTTGTTTCAGGTTCGGCACGCGCTGTTGTTATTCGTACCGGAAGTGATACTTACTTGGGGCAAATGAATCGTTCCCTTAAGAATACAAAACGTCCAAATAGTTTTGAAAACAGTATTTCAACCGTTAGCCGTTTATTAATGAAACTCATGCTTATCATGTTACCCGCAATTTTTATTATCAACTGGGTATTTAAAGCAAACCCAATTGAATCCTTTGTATTCGCCCTCACCGTTGCCGTTGGTTTAACACCTGAGATGCTTCCTGTTGTTTTAAGCAGTGGTTTAGCACGCGGTGCTATCAACATGTCTAAACATCAAACAATTGTAAAGTCGCAAAGTTCAATATCTTCTTTTGGAGAAATGGATGTTTTATGTACCGACAAAACGGGAACAATCACTCAGGATGATATTATTCTAGAACGTTATATGGATACTACTGGAGAAGATGACATGCGTGTACTTCGTCATGCTTATTTAAACTCCTACTTCCAAAGTGGTCTTAAAAACTTAATTGACCTTGCAATTATTGAACGTGCAACAAGTTACAATATGGATGACTTAGTTAATTACTATACCATCGTGGATGAAATCCCTTTTGATTTTGCACGTCGTCGAATGAGTGTTATTCTAGAAGATAGCAATGATAAAAAACAATTAATCACAAAGGGTGCGGTTGAAGAAATTATGAAACTTTGCTCCCATATTGATCGTGATGGAAAAGTGTTCCCACTTGATGATCAAACTCGTGAAGAAGCAATGGATGTTTATATGCAACATAACAATGATGGATTACGCATGATTGCTGTCGCACAGAAAAACGAACTCCCTACGGACCACGAATTTGGCGTCGAGGATGAAAAAGATCTCGTTCTTATTGGATTTATTGGTTTCTTGGATCCACCTAAAGAAAGTGCAAAACCAACTATCGAAAGTTTAAATCGTCACGGTGTTGACGTTGTCGTTATCACGGGTGATAGCTTAGGTGTTGCTAAAAAAGTATGCAGTAAAGTTGGTATTGATACTGAAGTTACTTATATGGGTAAAGATATCGAAGAAATGACGGATGAAGAACTTCAGTCAGTGGTTGGAACTTGTCATCTTTTCGCCAAAATATCTCCAGTACAAAAACAACGTATTGTTGAGGCTTTCCAAGCCAATAATCACACAGTTGGATTCTTAGGAGATGGGATTAATGATGCTCTTGCATTAAAACAAGCCGATGTTGGTATTTCTGTTGATACCGCCGTAGATATTGCTAAAGAAAGTGCTGATATTATTCTTCTTAAAAAAGATTTAACAGTACTTGAAAAAGGAATTATGGAAGGTCGTAAAACGATTGTTAATATGATCAAATACTTAGAAATGGCAGTAAGTGGGAACGTCGGGAACATGATTTCAGTCATCGTTGCCAGTGTATTCTTACCCTTCTTACCGCTATTACCGGTTCATATTCTCGTTCAAAATTTACTCAGTGACTTAGCTCAAACAGGTATTCCATTTGATAACTGTGACGAGTCTGATCTCGATAAACCACGTAAATTAGAATCTGAGCGTCTCGTTCACTTTATGTCTGTATTTGGACCATTAAGCTCTGTGTTTGATATTATGTGCTTTATTGTTCTTTGGTTTGTTCTCGGAGTCAATACACCCGAACAAGCAACTTTATTCCAAACATTCTGGTTTACATTTGGAATCCTATCTCAAGCACTCATTATCTTCGTGATTCGTGCTAAAAAACCATTCTCATTCAAAAACAAACCTGCATCAATTCTTGTCGGAGTGTCTACGCTTGCTGTCGTCATTACATTATTCTTTGTTCTTACGCCACTTGCACACACCATTGAGCTTCAAATCTTAAGCTTGAATCATCTCGCTTATGTACTTGGAATCGTGGGTCTCTACTTGATTACAACTGCAATTGTTAAAAAATTTGTATGGACACCGCTTGATTAATACCAAAAAAGGAACGCACGTGCGTTCCTTTTTTTATCTATAATTGCTATTTTTCACAGTTACAATACATAATCTTCACATTTCATGACAAAATCTTCATATTTTTTATTTGTTTTCTATAATAGGTCTATATGAAGGAGGACATGACATGAACAAAAATTTTAAAGTATTACTTTCAACTGTTGCCATTGCGTTAAGTTTTACCGGTGCAACATCCATCCATGCCACTGAGGCATCGCCCTTCCCTCCATTAGGATCATCATATGCGGATCCATTTATTGGAACGTATCAAGATCTTTTTCCCGACCCTGCGGTCCGTGCAGCGGTTTTAAAAGCTCACAATCACCCACTGCATAACGAAAGCTCGGGTGTTTCCCAAGGACAACTTTCTACAATTACTACTCTTGAAATTGGTGGCCAAGATCCCCTCGATGTATTCAGCTTTGAAGGGCTTCAATATCTTGATAATCTTCAACGACTTGAATTAAAAACGCTACAGGGTGACCTTACATCTGAATTAGAATGGCTATTACCTTATTTAAATAAAGTTGAAATTTTAATTTATGAAGAACTCTCTGACGTAGACGCTTTGCCCGAAGGATACTATTCACTTCCTAATTTAAAAACAATTAAAGTAGCAGGCTCTGACACAGGTGCCGCCCATGGTTTAGCCATTTTAGCGCAACATAATCGTGTTAAATCCATTGATTTTATCGGTAATTTGACAGAGGATGATCTTGCACCAATAGCTTCAATGACAAATTTAGAGGAAATATTCGTCGTTGATAGCAATCTTACGAAACTTCCTAATTTATCAGCACTCACCAAACTACAGAGCTTATTTTTAGCGAATAATCAGTTTACTGAATTTCCGAAAGGGCTTGAGGCAATGCCAGATTTGATCAACATTGACTTACAATCAAGTGCATTAACCGTTATTACGCAAGAAGACATCGATTCATTGCAAAATGCTGACGTAGATATCTATCTCTTTGGAAACCAAATTGTAAATTATCCGATGGCAAATAATGTAACTTATCATCTTGAAAATAACGTTCTTGAGGTTCCAGAAGAACCTTATAATAATCCGAAATCTTTAACTTTAATCGATGCAACTGAAACTCCAACGCTCGATCATCGTGACGACTTTGAAGTATTTGAGCAGGATTTGTTAGATTATTTTGAGTTGACAATTAAAAATCCATTCGATCCAAGTTATAATGAAACGGAACCGCTTTTTGCACATCATATTGCTACAGTAATTGGTTTTGAAGCAGAAGATGGAACTATTTATACCAAAGACGATCTTTTTGATTCCGATGGCTCTGTGTCGCAAGTAGGATCTTACCGCTTAATTGTTTCCATTGAACAACCGGGATCATTGAGTACAAATATGCTCGCACAAAATCGTGATTTAATTGTAACCCTAGTTGAGGAAACATACGAGCTAACCGCCGATCAAGAAATCACCTATTACTTAAATGATAATGTACCTGAAGCGCAATTCTTGCAAGACATTCATGCAAAACTAGTCAAAAAAGGTTTGAATCCTTTAAACCGTTCATTGACAACACCAGAGGGTATCATTGATTCAGATTTTGAAACAAGTGTCAAATTTGATTCAGAAGGTGATTATGCAGTACATTTGAAAGCAATCACGACTAAATCAAAAACAGTCGAAGGTCCGGATATTGTAGTGCACGTTAAATCGGCTTCCAAACCAGAAATACCAAGTAATCCTTCAACACCTGAATCACCAATTAATCCCTCAACACCTAAAGCACCCAATCAGCCTAAAGCGCCTCAGCGTCCGCTTAACATGATGCAATCGCAAAAGGATGTTGCTACCTTACCTAAAACAGGTGTAAGTACGTTGAACCGAAGTGCCGGTATGACCATGGCAGGGATAGGTCTGGCCATCTTATACTTTAAAAAACGCAATCAAAAATAGACATTCCTATAATTAATGAACCCTTACTTGGTTACCAAGTAAGGGTTCAGTTTTTTTTATAGCGTCGTTCAAACTTCGTAATTTGGCCATCAAGACACATTTGCCGTTGCTTTCCTGTATAAAATGGATGAGATGCAGCGGATAGATCATTGTGAACACACGGTAATATCGGACCCTCATCAAGTTTTATTAAAGTATCGGTTTTAACTGATGAACCGATAAGATAGTTTGTTTGGGTATTTATATCGAGAAATACAATCTTGTGATCATCCGGATGTATATTGTTTTTCATTATTTTTTCCTTTTTTTGGTATATGTTTTTAAAATTCTTAATGCTCTTTTTCGTGTCTTTAAATTCGGTGACTTGAGATTTCTGTATGCAGTAGCACGATCATTTTTCATTATCTCCCCGCCTTTTGTTGCAAAAGTTTTGCATTTAGATGATATAAGATTCGCTTTTAGTTGTCAATAAAAAAAGACTGATGCTAAACACCAGTCTTAGAGAATACGCGTTTCAATAGTACTTCCTTTATCCGTTTTGGAAATTACAATTTGTTGTTCGATTAACGTTTTTAATTCAGGAACATGAGATATAATACCCACAAATTCAGCTGTTCCAGCTAAGTCTGTTAATGACTTCATCGCTTGTTGTAAGGATGCTTCGTCTAGGGTTCCGAATCCCTCATCAATAAACAATGCATCAACACGAATGGTTCCTGAGAAACGTTGAATTACATCCGAAAGTCCAAGCGCTAATGATAACGATGCCTTGAAAGACTCACCACCAGATAAAGATTTAACAGATCGTACTTTCCCGGTATATTGATCAAATACATCTAAATCAAGCCCCGATTTAGCATTGAGTTTCTCTGCTTTTTCTTGGCGTAGTAGAAGATAACGGTTTGATGTCATAACCGAAAAACGTTTATTTGCTTCTTCTACAATATACTCAAAATAAGCCGACTGCACATAATTTTCTAAGGCTATTTTTTGTTTGCCACTTAAGTCACCATTCGCAGTTTTCGAAAGACTTTCTAAGATAGCACCTTCTCGCTCCATTGTCGTCGTTTGGCGTTTGATGGCGCTAAGTCTGTTCTGAATCGATCCCAACGTCGAAACTTGGGTAGTTAATATTTGAAGTTGTGCTCTGATACTTTCCAAATCTGTTTCGATGCGGGTTTTATCACTCATCAGTTGATCCATATCCTGTTTTGGTTTCTTTTCAACTTGAGTTTTTAATTGTTTGAGTTCAGATTCAACTTCTAAAATAGCTCGTTCATAACGTAACAACGCCTCTTGTTGCTTTTTGACTTTTTGTTCGTCGATTTCATTCCACATGATGGTTGTAAGGTCAATTTGATAGTGGCTTCCAACTTGCTGATAATTTTTCAAAGCTTCTGCTAAACTTTTTTTGTGGTCCTCAAGTTGTTTCATAATTTCTTCTAGTTTTGTCTTCGATTGTTCTAATTGATTTGAAGCTTGTTGATAAGCTTCCATCTTTTTATTTTCTTCAACTTGCAGCGTCTCAATCTCAGCTTTAAGGGGTTTCATTACTTGTACTAATGCATCGAAACTTTCGAATTCCAGCCCCGATTGAATCATCTTAATTTGTTCTTGAAGTCCTACCTGTTTGAGATTTGCAGTTTGTATTTGACCTTGAATAATTTCCACCGATCGTTCCAATTCAGGAAGTTGATGTTTCAGTTTAGTTAAAGGAACACACGCCTGTTTAAACTGTTCCTGTTTTGATATTCCAGCATGCAGAGCATCTTTTAGTTCACGAATTGCTTTATTTTGAGTCACTACAATTTCTTTAAGTTCAACTTCATCCAATACATTATGGTCTAGAATAAATTGATCAATGCTCTCAATCTGTATTTTTAAGTTACTACATTTTTGGGCTATTGCAGTACGTTTTTCTTGTTTTTCTGAAACCTTCGCTTTTAACACCTGAATTGCATCAAACGTTAAAACGGAATGAGACGTGACTGCCGGTTGCGGATGTTCTCGAGACCCACAAACAGGACACGGATCTTGATCAGTTAATTTTTGAGCTAATAAACCCGCTTGTTCGCTATAATACAAAGATTCATGATGATTTAAATCTTTAAGGGCTTGTACGTAGCGTTCATCTGCTTTTAGAAAGTTCGATTGTTGCTGTTGTAATTCGAGTTCAAGTTTTTGTTTTTGCTCAAATCGCGCCAAGCCATCAAAAGCTTTTACTTGTTCCTGTTCCATCATCTTCAGTTCATTCTGTAAAACAAGTTGCTCTTTTTCTATCTGATTTAAGGTTGTAAGATGAGCATCAAGTTCTTTTTGCGCCTCCGTTGCTTTGTGAACTTTGTCAATTGCTTCAACATGTGCAAGGTTAAGCTTTTTAATTTCGGCACCAATTTCAGAAAACTGTTTATTTTTTTCTCCTAAAGCTTCATATTGCGGCAACATTTTCTGATAATGTTCGTAACGGCGCTTTAGTGCTTCCATTGTCTGAAGCCTATCTGTACGCCCCTCATGATCCGATTTTGCTTTATTATAGCCCTCTTTTACTTCAATAAAGTGTTCTTGTTCTTGATTAAAACGCATTGTTAAAGTTTGACCCTGTTGTTCCAACTCATTAATACGTTTATAAAGTGGCATCAGTTTGTTAAGGATAATGGTTTCATCATCAATCGTTTGACGAAGTTTTTGATAGTACATTGTCTCGCACTTAAGTTTTTCCTGTTCTTTTTGCTTAGTTTCGAGCATCAAAAGACTGGTTTGATATGCTTCTCGAATCTGTATGTTTTCAAGGACACGGTCACGTTGCTCACTTAATACTGTTTGTTGTTTGATAAAGTCCGCTTGTTGTAAGGTAAAAACAGTGTTCCGATCGATAATCCAATCTAAAACTTCATCGAGATTATATCCGGTATACACTACACCATCTTCCATATCAGGTAGCCCCTTCAAGATTCCCTCAACATCTCTTTTTATCAATTCTAATTGTCGTTTCATGGCAAGATTACGCTGTTTGAGTTTTTCTTGTAATTTAAGATAAAAACTCGTGTCAAAAAGCGTTCTAAAAATATCAGAGCGCTTGCTACTTGATGCGTTCAATAATTCCAAAAATTCTCCTTGTGCAATCATCGCTATCTGCTTGAATTGCTGGGCATCAAGCCCGAGGAGTTCAATAATTTTGGCATTTACTGCTTTGTTGTCATCCATTTCTTGTCCATTCGGAAGGATGAGACGAACTGTTGTATTTTGTAACGTTGTTCCTTCCCCACGGGCTTTTAGACGCTCAAAACGCGGTTGTCGAATAATACGATAGTTGAGACTTCGGTGTGAAAATGAAAAATCCACATAAGTCGGAATCGAAGCGTCAGCATAATCGCTCCGCAATGAGTCCGTTTGACGTTGGCTGCCACTCGCAACATCATAAAGGGCAAATGAGATGGCGTCAAAGATGGTTGTCTTGCCAGCACCCGTATCCCCAGTAATTAGAAAAAGACCATCATGGAATTGAGTAAAATCGATTGTGGTTTCCGCATAGTATGGACCAAATGCGCGCATGGTGAGTTGCATCGGTTTCATCGTGTTTCCTCCTTGATTTCTTCAAGTACATCATGTACAACAGCCGCTTCTTCAGTATTAAAACTTCGGCCATTTAACGTTTGAAAGAATTCGTTAAACAGGTCAAAAGGTTTCTGGTCTAAAATAGTTTCTGCTCGTGCTAACGATTGCTGTGTCCCGGTACGTGAATTTTCAAAATCCATGCTTACAAGATTTGGAAATACACTACGAAGTTTATTTAATGCATCCCCTTGCACTAGATCATCAGTTAACGTTGCATGAATAAAATCTTGTGTCGATTCTTGTTTTCCTACTTGAAATAAAGCATCGAGTGGCCCCTTGAGCACACGCACATCACGCTTGGGTTTAAGGGGTAACAATTCAATCGAAACCGTATCTTCCAATGTGATGATAGGCATGGACTTAACATGCATGCTTTCCGAAAAGGAATATTTTAAAGGAGACCCCGCATACCGTACGGTATCGTTACCAATCTTTTGAGGACGGTGAATATGTCCTAATGCCACATAATCAAACCCTTCAAATAAACTTGCATCAATTGCATCCAATCCTCCTACAGACGGACCAATTTCGGAATCAGATAATTTGGGAAGAGCTCCCTTTGCGATGACAAACTGATGGGCAATCATAACATTCCGCTCCGTATTTGATATCTTTTCTTTTCCCATTACATACTCAAAAGCATCTTGAAATGATGTTCCTTCAAAGTCAGAATGATAATTCCTTACCATAGAAGGTTTGAGATAGGGAATTAAATAAAAATTAATTGCACCCAATTCATCATTTAGTACAACTTTAGTTATTTCACCATCATAATGTGATACAAGATGAATCTGATGCTCTTCAAAAAGTGCACGCCCTACTCCCAAGCGCTCTTGCGAATCATGATTTCCCGAAATTATCAATACGTGCATATCCCGTTTAGATAAGTGGGTGATAAAGTCATTCCACACTTCAAAAGCTTCCGCGCTTGGATTCGCTTTATCGTAAATATCGCCCGCAAGGATTAAAACATCCGGTTTGATTGTATCCAATGATTTTAAAATCTCGTCTAAAATATACCGTTGATCTTCAATTAAACTTAAATCATTAAACCGTCTTCCGATATGTAAATCGGCTAAATGAACTATTTTCACACTATCACTCTTTTCTCCCTCTATCTTAACATATTCATCATCTTTCTTGAGCAAATTCCATACCGATAAAAACGATTTATGGCAGTGAAAATTTACATTTGCAGTTAAATATTTTCCGTTTTTCTGAAAAGTTGCATTTCGCTTTTCTTGTGATAGCATCTAATTATTGGGAGGACATTATGTCAAAAAAAACAATGAAAAATACAGCAAAAAAACAAACCGAGGCAAAGACACACATTTTACAAAAACTTACTACTGTAATGAAGTCAATTTCGTACAGCCAACCTTTTAAAAAGACGCATAAAGAGGTGGAGATAAAACATGAAAAACCAGCAAGAAAAGCTGCATTAATTTCAGAATCACAAGAAATATCTACAATTAATCAGCAAACACATTCACGATCGAAATGGTTTAAAAAGAATATTAAGCCACTTGGTATTACAGCCTGCGTTGTCGTTTGTCTATTCATTGGCTTTGCAATTCAAGAACAACGTGTTTACAGCTTAACATTAGATACAAACGGTCATCCTTTATCTACTCAAACCCCCTCCAGCGGCCAAAAGAACGCAAAGATTTCGTTACCTATCGAGCAGGATTTTATAGATATCGAACCAGGCAGTTTTAAAGGCTGGGAGGACGAATCAGGTCAAATAGTAAAAACTGTGAACTTAAATCAGAATCGAAGCGTTACAGCTCGTTGGTATACCATGCGGTCTGAAAATACCGTTACCACCAAAACGTTTCCCTATAGAGAACTTGAAGAAATTGATGATAGTCTTTTAGAAACTGAAAGTTATCAAAAACAAGCGGGACAAATGGGTCTTGACGAAATAACAATACACACCATCTACCGTGATGATGTTATCTATCAACAACAAGAAGCTTCAAAGAGAACAGTACAAGAAAAAAAGGATGCAATCTGGGTAAAGGGTACCAAAATTGAAACAACTGAAGTTGAACCATCAGAAATCTTTAATGAGCCTCAGATTACTCGCAACACATCTGTTACCGCGCCTGAAGTTGCCCCACAACCTGTTGCATTTAAAAATTGTACAGAGTTACGGAAAGTCTATCCGCAAGGAGTCGGAAGTGACCATGAAGCGTATCGTCCTAAGTTTGATCGCGACAACGATGGATGGGCATGTGAAATAAAAGGAAACTAAACTTTAAAAAGGTAACACGATAAGACTGTTATCTTTTTATGTATAACATTGTTGCAAGAACTTGTTGCAAAGTTTTGTCGTGGTAGGATGATTGGGCATCCTTTAAACTATAAGTGAGCTCAAAAACAGAAAAGAGGAATCATATGCTAAGTAATGCAACCGTTATTCTACGCGGATACAATTATGAACAAGTAAGGACCGTTGCCGAAGTACTTGTCGGCAGTAAAGTTCGAAATATGGAAATTACACTCAATACGGAAGGTGCGATTGATATCATCAAAAAGATATCTGATGAATTTCAAGACCATTTGCTTATTGGAGCTGGTACAGTATTATCACTTGAAGCCCTCAAAAAAGCCCATCACGCCGGAGCAAAATTTGCTTTAGCACCCAATATGATGTCAAAAGAGATGCTTACTTACTGCAATAAAAATAATATTATCGCAATCCCGGGATCTTTTTCTCCCAGTGAAATTTCTGAATCATTCCGAAATGGTGCGGATATTGTGAAAGTATTCCCTGCAAATGAATTATCATACAGTTATGCAAAGAAGGTATGTGAACCGTTAGGCTCCCTCCCCCTCATGGCTGTCGGAGGCGTGAACGAAAAAAATGTTCGCGAAGTCCTCAATTCAGGATATCAATATGTTGGATCAGCAGGAGGTATCTTTAAGAAAGAAGATATCTTAAACCAAAATAAAGAGGGTTTAAATGCTTCACTAAGGTTATTTGAATCTGGTCTAGAATAAGCTAAAATTTAGTAAGGAGGTACTGTATGAAACCATTATCTGAACGACAAGAAAAATTGTTTGATATGCTAAAAAAACAACAAAGCACGTGGACAATTTCTGACTATGCTTTAGAACTCGGTGTATCAAACCGTACAGTACATTACGATCTAAATAAGATTGAACCTTACTTAAACCGTCAAGGATATGAACTAAGAAAAGTTCCAGGGATAGGAATTCAGGTTGAATTTACACATCTGAAAGATACCGTCCGAACACAAGAATATCAAAATAAAAACGGTTACCTATCCCCCTTTGAACGACAACGCGCGATTTTTAAGCAAATGCTCTTCAATAAAAAAATCTATACGTACAATCAACTCGCAACACATTATTTTGTAAGTGAAAGTTCGATTGCACAAGATTTTACCGCAATAAAAAAACGCTATTTGACGGCTAACACCTTAAAATTTCATGCTACTACCAAAGGAACGAAACTCTATGGAAGTGAACGTCAAGTTCAAAATACCTATGTGCTTTATAATCATGTAACTTGTGATGAAGATGACATTGTATCCATGAACGATAAACTTGAATTTATGCGAATTAATTATGGTAAGGACATTGTAGACTGTGTTTTATCCATTATGAATGACTTTACCAACATTTCCAAAACAAATATATCGCAAATTTATCTGTTTAATATCATTAATATTCTGGTAGTTCTAACTTATCGTGCGCGATTAAACAAGCACATGACCTTGGATCGCACCGCATTAGTAATCAATGAGGCAAAAGAATTGCCCAATCGAATTATTGCAATTGATATCTTACATCGCATTGAAAAATGTTGTGACGTTCAATTTACGACAGAATCTACAATTTATATTGCACGACACTTAAATGCTAATAAAATTGAATTTAAATCAGTGACTGATGAGATCAGTCAGCAATATCTACCTATTGTTGAGCGGATTGTTGCCACCATGAGTGCATTACTTCACATTGATTTAATGCAAAATAAACGTTTGGTATCGCAACTTTCCAATCACTTCGGTCCCATGATGACAAGACTTAGAAATAATATTTTCATTAAAAACCCTTTGCTTGAGCAGATCAAACATGAATTCCGATTAATCTATGATCTTGCCTGGATTGCTTTTGAAAAAGAATCCGAACTATTGGGTGTACGCTTTAATGAACATGAAATCTCATTTGTCGTCATCTATTTTCAAAATGCACTCGATCAAATAAAACAAAGTCAGAAGGTTCTCATCGTATGCCATTCCGGTCTATCGACTTCCGAACTTGTAGCAACTCGAGTAAAAAATATATTGCCACCCCTTGATATTATTGAGGTAGCATCTTTAGAACAAGTTGAAACAAATGATCTCGAGTATATCGACTTTATTATTTCAACAATCCCCCTCGAAAACATTCATATCCCCGTAATTCAAGTATCGCCCATCCTCACAGATGTCGATGTAAAAAACATATCGAACTACTATCAACGCAATTTTATTGATATCAAATTTAAACCCGATACACTTGACTTAAAATGTTTTCCACAATTCATTGATCCCGATTGTATCTTATTCGGAAATGAAGATTGTAAAGAAGATGTTATTAACAAGATGGTGGCACACCTTGAGCATCACGGCGTAGTCACAAAGGACTATGGCCCCTCAATATATGCACGTGAACAACTTGCAGGTACTGATATGATCTCAGGTGTTTCAATCCCACATGGCAATACAAAATACGTTTGTAAAACAGTGATTTCATTTTGGTTTAATCAAAAAAATATTAAATGGAATCAGTACAATGTTCAGCTTATTATCTTTGTAAATATTGCGGATGAAGACATATGTCACGCTAAAATGATACTCAAAGATATTTACCAACTCATTTCCTCGAAACAATATGTTGATGAAGTGTTAATGAAATTGGATAAAGAATCGTTCTATAACTTATTAGGAGGCAATGAAAATGATTAAGGAAAATCTTGTTCATATTGATATTGATATAACAAATAAAGAAGATGCGATTGAATATCTTGCATCCAAAGCCGCTGACTGTGATTTAGTCAACGACATTCATAATTTCAAGCAGAAAGTATTCGAACGTGAAGCAGAAATACCGACTTCTTTGGGCCTTGGAATTGCAATCCCCCATGGCAAGAGTTCCGGTGTAAACGAGGCTTTCTTTGCATACTTACGGACCCAAGATACATTTATCTGGGATGAACGTAATGGCGAACCTGTACAGTCGATCTTTATGATTGGCGTACCTGAAAATGCCGACAATAAGCTTCACTTACGAATCTTATCAAACATCAGTCGCAAACTGATGCATGAAGAATTTAGAGACGCACTGATGCATGCAACCAGTGCCCATGAAGTATTTGAATTACTAAAACAAGTAGAAAATAATTAGGAGAAAAAATATGTATAAAATTATTGGAATTACAGCATGCCCTACTGGAATCGCCCATACATACATGGCTCAAGAATGCCTTGAGAAAGAATGTAAAGAACGTGGTTATGAAGTTAAAATAGAGACCCAAGGTAGTATGGGTATCGAAAATGAATTGACTGATGAAGAAATTGAAGCAGCAGATATTGTTATCCTTGCTGTAAGTATCTCCATCGAAGGTGAAGAACGTTTTGATGACAAGCTTGTCATGAATGCTGATGTTGGACGGGCCATTTCACACACTTCTGAAATGATTGATCAAGCAATCGCAATGATCGAGGAGGCACGTTCATGAAAAAGTTCTTTAAAGATTTACAAAAAGCCATGCTAAGTGGTGTATCTTATATGATGCCTCTTGTTGTTGCGGGTGGTGTTATGCTTGCCATTTCACTGATGACTGCAACAACAACAGATAAAGGACTTGTCCCTAATGGGGAATTTATGATTGCCTTGAATACATTGGGTAAAGCTGCCTTTGCGATGATGATTCCTGTATTATCCGCATACATTGCAAACTCAATCGCTGGTCGTCCTGGACTTGCACCAGGGTTTATTCTTGGTTATATCGCTAATAATCCTGTAGGCGATACGGGTGCAAAAACCGGTTTCCTTGGTGCAATGCTCGTCGCTGTTGCTGCGGGTTATCTTGCTAAATGGATTAAAACATGGAAAGTTGGGAAAACCCTTCGTTCTATTATGCCTATTATTGTAATCCCAACACTTGTTACTTTTGTTGTCGGTGTTGCCTATATCTTCTTAATCGCAAATCCAATGTCAGGACTTGTTGATATCTTGATTCAATTCCTTGCAAATATGAATGGATCCAGTAAAATCTTACTTGCGATTTGTATTGGTTTTATGAACGCATTCGATATGGGTGGTCCCGTAACGAAAACTGTCTCAATGTTTACACTCGCATTAATGAATGAAGGGATTTTCGAACCAAACGGTATGTTCCGTATTACAGTAGCTATCCCTCCCATCGGAATTTTCTTATCTACATTAATTGCTAAAAATAAATATACTGAAGAAGAACGTGATGCAGCCAAAGCAGCAGGTATTATGGGTTGTTTAGGTATTACTGAAGGTGCTATACCCTTTGCTGTTAAAGACTTCAAACGCGTGATTCCTTCAACTATGGTCGGTGCTGCTGTTGGTGCAATTATTGGAGCAATTGGTGGTGTAACCTGTCCTGTACCTCATGGTGGATTTATCGTCCTTCCTGTAGTAGGACAACCACTATGGTTTATTGCTGGAATCCTTGGAGGTTCTCTTGTTACCGCAATCATGCTTTCATTCCTCAAACCAGAAATTGAAACAGTTGAAGCAAAATAGACAATATTAATCTCATAATCTATAAAGAACACACAATCCAGTGTGTTCTTTTACTTTAACTCTAATCATTTCATAAAAAAAACTCTAATATCACTTCATATTAGAGTTTTTATATCTAAAAATAGAGTCGGTTCAGTTGTTCGTTAATGTATAAGTTGTAACTTCTTGATAGGGATTCTTTTCAGAGTACCAAGGTACATTACCACCTGGAAGATGCTCCGGTTCAATCGCAATCGCAGAGTGATTGGTTGCAACCCTTCCAAGACTATTTTTAAAAGTTTCATCAAAATAGTTTGCATAATAAATTTGAACTGCCGGACATGTAGTTTCAATCGTTAGTGTTTTATCTCTAGCCGATAAAACAACCGTCTTATCACCATTAAGTTGGTAATTGTGATCAAGGTGTCGTGTGTATTGAAATTGTTCGTGGTCACCTTCTAATACCTCTTTAAGTGAGGGATTGTGACGTAAATCAAACACCGTATCTGAAACATCAAGAAGTGTTCCATCTGAACATAAATCTTGATCCAAATATGCTACTGCATCCGCTTCAACACATAAATGATGATTCGACAAATCACCTTCACCCAGTAAATCAAAATACATATGATTCGTTAGGTTTAAAGGCATCTTTACCGAAGGTGTTGCTGTGTAAGAGATGGATAATGACGATCCCTCAAGTCGAAAAATCACTTCGTAATGGATGAGTCCTGGATAACCATCCGTTTCATGATTAAAATCACCTTCTAATATGACGATTGGTTCTTCATCATCATAGAGACTTTTAATATTGAAATTACGGGTTGAAATCCCTGCATAACCCCCGTGTAGATGTGCGGAGCCATTATTTTGACTGAGGACCAACGTCGTATCATCAGTAACAATTAAGCCCTCTCGCGTCCTTCCCGCTAAAGGACCCACACTTGAACCCAAGTATACAGCATTGTTTATATAGTCTTCGTAGTTTCTGTATGAAGTTACAATATTCACATCATTGTTTAATTTAAATGTGGTTACTGTAGCACCAAGTGTTAAAATACGCGCTTCTGCACATTCAGTTTTGAGCGTTATTTCTTTTATATTTTGATGGTGAGTCATCACCTTTTTCACGTTTAACATACAACCTCCCCTAATGATGAAAAGGATGTGAGTGCACATCCTTTTCACACCTTAAATTTGATGCGTTCCTTCGCCTACCGAAGCAACATAAAACGTTGCTTCATAGCCAATTTTATCCGCATATTCAATGCCTACATTTTTTATAAATGCAGCAACATCTTTATTTTCGACAATTGCGATTGCGCAACCCCCAAAACCTGCACCGGTAACACGAGCACCAATTGTTCCAGGTTGACTCCATGCACTGGATACAAGTGTGTCCAATTCAATACCGGTAACTTCATAATCATCACGCAGTGATATATGGCTTTCGTTCATGAGCATCCCGAAGGCCTTAATATCTCCCGATTTTAAAACTTCTGCTGCACGTTGTGTGCGTGTATTTTCGCTGACAGCATGGTATGCACGTCGGTATACAACTTTGTCCTCAAATAAAGATTCTTTTGCCACCAATTGATCCAATGAGAGATCACATAGGTGATTAATATTATATTCTGTTTTTAGAATTTCAAGGGCAACTTCACATTGACCTCTTCGCTCATTGTACGCGGAATCCGTCAGTCCACGTCGTTTATTGGTATTGGCAATCACGATTGAAGCTTCCCCAAGTTCAACGGGCACGTATTCATATGCCAACGTATTGGTATTCAGTAAGATTGCATGATCCTTTCGCCCCATCCCCACAGCAAATTGATCCATAATACCACAATTCACACCGATGAATTCATTCTCGGCTTTTTGTGATAACTTAACACAGGTAATCATATCTTCATTGAAATGAAACAGTTTATTTACAATCCAAGCAGTTAGGACTTCTATTGAAGCCGAACTTGAAAGACCGGCACCATTAGGGATATTTCCAAAATAGAGAATATCCAGTCCTGTATCACAAACATGTCCTGCAAGTTCAAACATCTTGATAACACCCTTTGGATAGTTAGCCCAATCATCTTTTTCTTGATATACAAGCTCATCAAGATTCGACGTTATCACGCCTAAATCCTCAAAATTTGTTGAATAAAGATTAAGAACTTTATCGCTGCGCTTACGAACGAGCGCATAGGTACCGTATGTAATCGCGCATGGAAACACAGACCCGCCGCTATAGTCTATATGCTCTCCAATTAAATTAATGCGACCTGGTGCAAAAAAATCAAATTCGTGTTCGACACCAAATACAGTTTTAAATTGTTGTGCTAATTGATTTTCCATAATTACTTCTTACGTGTCGTCTTACGGATATCAAGTGCAACGGCAATAATAATAACAATCCCTTGAATAACGTTCGTCATATCAGGTGAAACACCCAAGTATGATAGACACACTTTTAAGAGTTCAAACACGAAGACCCCAAGTAAGATACCCGGAACCGTCCCTTGACCACCGGCTGTAGAAACACCACCAATTGTCGCAGATGCAATCGCTTCAAGCTCATAACCTTGTCCCGCTGAAGGTCCTACAGAACCGGTTTTGGCGGATAATAAGTAACCTGCGAGTCCATAGAGGAATCCTGCAAGTGCGAAAATACGAACTTTAGAACGTCTAACATTAACACCCGATACTTCCGCAGCATTTTCATTACCACCAATTGCATACATGTATTTACCATGTTTTGTTTTGTTAAACAAGATCCACATTAGGATTCCAATAAAGATTGCGATAATGGTTAGATAAGGAATTGCTCCAAAAATCTTCCCTTGACCGATTTGAATAAATTCATCTTTAAAGGTACCAATTGGCTTGTTTTGTCCATAAAGCATGTTGATTCCATAAATCATAATTTGTGTTCCTAATGTTGCCAAGAATGGCGGTACATTAAGATATGCAACAATTAAACCATTAATCATTCCAAATATCGTACATACAACTAAAACAATAAGAAGTGGCACAAACATTGGCATGTCTGGAACATTGGGGAAGAATTTCCCAACAAAATCAGGCTTTTGCACGAGTGTTCCTGTTATTAAGGCAGAGAGACCAACAATTCGTCCTGCTGAAAGGTCTGTACCTCTAATAATGAGTGTTCCTGAAACTCCTAATGCAATAATGAATCGCACTGAAGTATTTGCAAGAATGTTTGATACGTTACCAACTGTAAAAAAGTTATCTTGTGTAATGCCTGTAAACAGAATCATTACCGCAACTACAATATACATTGAGTAATTTGTCAAAAAGTCTTTAATATCAAATTTTTTCTCTTTTTTTTCAAATAAATGCGTTGTCATAATTTTTCTCCCTTATTCCATAAACTTCGTTGCAAGTGTCATGACGCTTTCTTGAGTTGCTTCTTCTTTATCTAAGAAACCAGAAACACGACCCTCACACATAACCATAACGCGATCTGAGACACCTAAGAGTTCTGCCATTTCCGAAGAAATCATAATAATACTCTTTCCTTCAGCAGCTAACTCATTAATAATTTGGTATATCTCATATTTAGCCCCAACATCGATACCACGTGTTGGTTCATCTAAAATTAGAATATCAGGATTATTTGCTAACCAACGAGATAAGATAACCTTTTGTTGGTTCCCTCCAGATAAGTTTTCTATATGCGTTTTTTTGCTTGCTGTTTTGATGTTTAATCGATCAATACTGCTATCAACAACTTCGCTTATTTTCTTATCATCCAAAATCCCATTATGGATGTATTGATCTATTGAAGCAATCGCTACATTATCCGATACCGATAAGACTCCAAAGATCCCATTCCCACGACGGTCTTCTGTTACAAGGGCAATTCCATTTCGAATCGCATCTTGAGGTCGATTTACAACTAATTGATTCTCACCCAACTTTACGATACCGTGATCAATCGCACGCATTCCATAAATCGCTTCCATCAATTCAGTACGTTGAGCTCCAACGAGCCCCCCAACCCCCAAGATTTCACCACGTCTTAATTCAAAATAACATTCTTTAAATGACAATGGATTCGGTGACGTTAAGTTTTCAACACGCAATACTACTTCATCCGTTGGTTTGTTTGTTTTTGGTGGGAACAAACTCTTTAATTCGCGTCCAACCATATTTTTAATGATTGAATCATTGGTCATTTCACTTGCTGGCCATGTACCGACATAACAACCATCCCGCATGATTGTAATTTCATCTGAAATCTTTAAGATTTCATCCATTTTATGTGATATATATACAATAGCAATTCCTTTTTCAGTCAACTTTTCAATAATTGCAAACAGTTTCTCCACTTCTGTAGCAGTTAATGACGATGTTGGTTCATCCATAATAACAACTTTCGCATTATGAGAAATTGCTTTAGCAATTTCAATGGATTGCATTTGAGAAACCGTCAACTCATTAAGTAAAGTGGTTGGCTCCACATCCAATCCAACTTCTTTTAATAGGCGCTCTGTTTCTTGGTACATTTTCTTATGATCTACCGTCTTGAACTTGGTCATAGGGTAATTTCCTAAGAAAATGTTTTCTCCCACGGTCATCATGCGAATGGGTTGTAATTCTTGATGAATCATGGAAATTCCTGAATCAATGGCTTCCTTTGCATCTTTAAATTCAACTTCGTTTCCATTAAAGATTACTGATCCTGAATCTCTATGATATATCCCATATAAACACTTCATCAATGTTGATTTGCCAGCTCCATTTTCACCCATAAGTGCATGAACTGTACCCGGTTTTAATCTTAAATTGACATGGTCTAATGCTTTTACACCAGGGAAAGTTTTAGTAATGTCTTTCATTTCTAGGATGTATTCGCTCATGTCTGTCACCTTCCTATCCTTATAAATATTCAAGTGTGCCGTTAAGCACACTTGAGATTTAACATTAACGTATTTTTAAATTATTGAGCGTCACGTTCTGCGTAACGTTTTACTGCTTCTTCTACAGTTTCTTTACGAGCTTCTGCACGTTTTAGTTCTGCTTCTTCAGGTTTTGTTACCCCAACATAATCATGCCAGTAGTATGCTGAAACTTCTTTACCTTGTAGTAATTCAAGTGCTACATCAACTGCTGTATGTGATTGGTTAAAGTGGTCATTTAATACTGTACCCGTTAGTTTTCCACCTTTAAGGAGTTCAATTGCATCTGGAATCGCATCAACACCAACTACGAAGATATCTTCACCAACTTTACGGCCAGCTGCTTCGATTGCCGTTACAGCCCCAACTGCCATACCGTCATTGTTTGCAAATATAACTTCTAACTTGTTACCAAATTGTTCTAATGCATTCGCTGTAAATTCTTGACCTTTCGCTGTATCCCAGTTTGCTTGGTAAGGTTGAGCTAAAGCATTTGTTTTAACGCCTTTTTCTTCAAGACCTTTAACTGAGAATTCAGTACGTTGTTTTGCATCAACGTTTGCAGGGTCACCCATTAATGTGATGTAACTCACAACACCGTCACCATCAATGTCCCCTTTATTATCAAGACCGGCAATCATATAACCTTGAATGGTTCCTGATTGTGTTGCATCGGCTCCAACATAAGTTGTTTTTCCTGGCCAGATTTCTAATTCTTGTGTTTCTGGTTCGCGGTTAATGAATACAACTGGAATGTCTTTTGCTTTTGCTGAATTTATAATTGATCCAGCTGCAGTTGGGTCAACCATGTTCGCAATAATTAAGTCTTTACCTTGGGCGATAAAGTTATTAATTTGCTCTGTTTGGTTTGCTTGGTCTTGCTTACCATCTTGAACATCAAGTTTGTAAGTATTTCCATCTTTTTCCCCTACTTCTTTAAAGTATGATGCAAGCTCTTCACGATATAGTGTCATGAAGTTGTCATCGAATTTATAAATTGCAACTCCGATGTTATATGTCTTACCGCCATCTTTAGCGTCACCCTTTGCTCCATCCTTGGATGAGCATCCGAATAAAGTAAGCGCTAACAATGATACTAAAATCAATTTACTCAATTTCTTCATCTGTACTTCCTCCTGTACTAAATTCTAGTAAATGTTTTACCACTAGCAAGGTCATGATAACCCATGTAAGCGCTTATGTCAACGCTTACAGTAAAGATTTTACTGAAAATACGGTTTCTCGAACAACTAACTTTGTAGAGCATACAACCTTAACAGGGATAAAACTTTTTGAACTGATCATTAACGTCAAGAGTTGAGCCGCCAGTTCCCCCATATACTTAGTATCCAATGCTACAGTCGTAAGTGGTGGATTAAAGAACTTAGCACTAGCGATATCATTATAACCAACAATCGATATTTGATGAGGAACTTGATCTTTCATCTCACCCAATGCACGAAGTGCACCCATCGCAATGGTGTCACTGGCACAAATAAATGCTGTAGGTACAACTTCTTGTTTTAAAGCCTCTAACACACTTGAATATCCGGTTTGTGCGGTATATTTTCCCAAATAAACATGGTCTTGATTATACTCCATTTCACGGTCTTCACTCATAAGCTTATTAAAGGTCCGTTCACGACGATCTACGTATTCAATTTTAGTAGCTCCTAGATACTCACGACCGCCAATATAGCCAATTCGTGTATGTCCCATCTCTTTTAGATAGTTAATGGACGCAGCAGTTGCACCCTCTAAGTCGTGTACCACTGCGGAATATTTGCTTGAATCAGGATTGGAATCAACGAAAACAATTGCAGGACAATGACGCTCCAAATCATTGGCCTGTTGGTGTGAAAACTTACCAACACAAATTAAACCGTCCAAGTCATCTTCTAAAAATACATCAACCATGTTCTCTTTATAGTAGCGTTTAATTTGAATTTTATGACTGATGCAGAAGTTTTCAACACTCATTCGCAATGAGTAATAATAAGGGTCTTCTTCTTCTTCGTTACTTGAAATCCATTGCACGATTCCGACCATCAGTACATCAGCTTTTTTATTCTTTTTCTTAATACGATAGTTTAGTTCTTTCGCAACACGAAAGACTTCATCTCTTGTTTCATCTTTAACACTAAGCGTCGGGTCTTCATTAAGAATACGCGACACCGTAGCCTGACTAACACTTGCTTTTAATGCGATATCTTTTATAGTTGCCATAATATCCTCCTTTTTCTTATAATTAGTCCTCTATACTGATTTTAGTAAATTTTTACTTGTTTTACCAGTATTATTTACTGATTTCTTTTAAAATAGCCATTGCTTTGCTTCGTAATTGCCATGTATACGCTCCTAGGACTGCACCTGCACCAATAATAATAAAATATAAATTATTTTGATAATTTATGTATAAATAGATAAAAAAGACGAGCAGCGAGGCAATAACGATTCCACTGAATCGCTCGATGCGATGGACCATCATTTTGATAACCTCAATGCGATCCTCTTGAAATGAAACAATAGGATTTAAGCTGCGGGGTCTTACAAAATAATAATATGTTCCTCCTTTTTGACTGCTATACTCACAAATCCGGATAAAACCTTGATCTAAATACCGTTGTTTTATTTCTTCGGTCATCGGTTCAATGCAATACGTTACTTCAAAATTTAATTTCGCCGGTTCATTGAAATCAAAATGGTATGCAGTGCCATCATAGGAATCTAGCATATACCCTTCTTCCGCTTTTTGTTCAAGATACTGTGCTTCTTCTTTAAATTCGATTATGGAAAATGATGTTTTGTTTCGTTTCATAATAATTACCTATCCTTCTTATTTCGATTATACATGCTTCGTGCCTTTGTTAGCAAACTAAAAAGGACCCGATGGGTCCTTTTCTTATTGTAATTGTTCTAAAACGAGTGCTAATTGTCGTTTATATTCATCTAATTTTTGACGTTCTTCTTGAACTTTAGATTCGGGTGCCTTTGCAATAAACTTCTCATTTGAAAGCATTTTTTCACCTCGTTGGATTTCTCCCTCGAGTTTAGCTTTTTCTTTTTCAAGTTTTTCTAGCAATGCCGCACGATCTACGAGTTCTTCTTGTACTAATCGAATCGCACCACCGTGAATTGGTTGCGCAATACTACTATCAGGAAGTGTTGTAATTGTAACCTTCGCCATCGCTTCAAACATTTCTAAAAGAACTTTATTGAGTATGTAAGGCTTATTGTCTGTATTTAACACTTCAACATTCAATGGTTTCGAAGGCTTAACATCATAGTTTACACGAACCTCTCGAATTGCTTGAATCGCCTCAATCATAAAATCAACTTCCGAAAGATCTGATGTTTCAATTACCATACTTTCAGGCCATGTTTCAAGGTTGATCGATTCAATATGACCCGGTAATGCGCAATAGATTTCTTCAGTAACAAAAGGCATAAATGGATGAAGCATAATCAGGATGTTTTTAAGCATATGCGCTAATGTTGCTTTGGCTGCATAGGCAACATCTTCGTCATTACTTTGTAATTCACTCTTACTTAATTCAATATACCAACTGCAGAAATCATCCCATACAAAGCGTGTCAAGGTGTTACCTACAAGTGCAAATTCATATTTATCCATATTACGTGAAACTTCTTCCAATGTTTCATTAAATTTATGAATGATATGACGGTCAACTTGAGATAACTTCGCTTGATTGATATCATAAATATCATCCTCGATATGCATTAATACAAATCGTGAAGCATTCCATATTTTATTGATAAAGTTCCATGAAGCTTCCACCTTTTCAGGCATGTAACGCATATCTTGGCCCGGTGTCGAATTGGTTGTAAGGAAGTAACGCAATGCATCAACACCATATTCTTCAATAACATCCATGGGGTCAACACCATTACCCAATGACTTACTCATCTTTCGACCCTCTTGGTCACGAATCAAACCATGAATCAATACATCTTCAAAAGGTCTTGAATCGGTAAAATATCGAGCTTGGAACGCCATACGGGCTACCCAGAAGAAGATAATGTCATATCCGGTAACAAGTACACTTGTAGGATAATAACGTTCTAAATCGGCCGTATTTTCAGGCCAGCCCAATGTTGAGAATGGCCACAATGCACTGGAGAACCATGTATCAAGAACATCTTCATCTTGATGCCAGTTTTCAATATCCTTTGGTGCTTCAAGCCCTACATAAATTTCTTCTGTATCGTTGTGGAACCATGCCGGTATGCGATGTCCCCACCATAATTGGCGCGAGATACACCAGTCTTCAATATTATCAAGCCAACGTGTAAAGGTATTTTCAAAACGTTCTGGATAGAAATGAATCTTCTCATCTCCATCTTGATGCTTTAACACTTCATCTGCAAGTGGCTTCATCTTAACAAACCATTGTTTTGACAGATATGGCTCTACAATGACATCAGTACGTTCCGAATGCCCTACTTGGTGTACATGTTTTTCAATTGAAATCAATTTACCAGCTGCTTCAATATCCGCTACTAATGCCTTACGACAAGCAAATCGTTCCATTCCTTGATACTTACCCGCAAGTTCATTCATCGTACCGTCCGGATTCATACAAATTGGCATCGCTAAACCATATTTTTCACCAATTGTGAAATCATTTGGGTCATGAGCCGGAGTACATTTCATCACGCCTGTACCAAATTCAATATCGATATAGTCATCCGTGATAATAGGAAGCACATCTCCGTTCGCGGGATTAATTGCATGTTTCCCAACAACATGGGCATAACGTTCATCATCCGGATGCACCACAATACATACGTCACCAAACATCGTTTCAGGACGCGTTGTCGATACTTTTAATTTTTCCCCTGTTTCTTCAACAGTATATTCAAATGTATAGAAATTACCTTCCACTTCTTTGTGAATAACCTCGATATTGGAAAGTGCAGTTTGAGCCTCTACATCCCAATTAATAATGCGATAACCTTGGAAAATTAAGCCATCATTATACAGATCAACAAATACTTTATTAACCGCTTGATTGAGTCCTTCGTCCAAAGTGAATCGTTCACGAGAATAATCGACAGAAATGCCTAATTTAGACCATTGTTCACGGATGTGTCCTGCGTATTCGTCTTTCCACTCCCAAGATTTTTCAAGAAAGGCTTCACGTCCAAGGTCATAACGTGAGATTCCTTGTTCCCGCATTTTTTGTTCAACTTTTGCTTGCGTAGCGATTCCTGCATGATCCATTCCTGGTAAGTACAATGCATCTTTACCTAAGAGGCGTTGGTAACGAATAATAATATCTTGTAGCGTATTATCCCAAGCATGACCTAAGTGTAATTTCCCTGTAACGTTAGGTGGTGGAATAACGAGCGAGTAAGGTGCTTTTGATGTATCTCCTGCTGTAAAATACCCTTTTTCCACCCATTCGTTATATTTTTTTAATTCTACTTCACTATGTTCATATTTTTTCGATAGTTTTTCTGTCATAATATTCCTCCTGTAAAAGTCCATAACACACTAAATCATCATATCCATCTTCCAATCGTGCCGCTTGCCGTTTAATTCCTTCTTGTTCAAAGCCCAGTTTCTTTGCAACTGCACCCGAAGCAGGGTTGCTCTGTAAATGCTTGAGCTCCATTCGACGCACCTTGTAACTTTCAAATGCAAATTGCAATACAGCAGATGCAGCTTCCGTCATAAGTCCCAATCCCCAAAACCGAGGATTTAAGGCATACCCCATTTCGTACACACCTTCTGAAGCACTAATGGGCCAAAAATCACACGTACCGATCATACGGCCGTTATTTTTGAGTGTTATCGCAAATGCTTCTGGCCATCCCTTTTCGGGTCGTGAGAGAAAGACGTGTTCAATTACTTTCTTCGAATCTTCTACACTTTGATGCGGCTTAAAACGCGTCATGCGCGTTACCTGATATGTCTTAGCATAAAGAAACATATCATCGGCATCATCAATCACAACCGGCCTTAATATAAGCCGTTCTGTTTCAAGTGTTGGTATTGTCTTTTGCTCCATACTTCCCTCCAAAATAATAAAAAAAACATCATCCAAAGGACGATGAATCGTGGTACCACCTTATTTTACATACATTGTATGCCTCATTGTCGTTAACGCCGACTACGTAGCATCTTACTTATGTTCAGATACCAATCTCCCAGGCTACATTCTTCTATGCATGAGATTGCTTTTCACCAGCCAGCAACTCTCTAAACTCAAAACATACAATACTCTTCCTATTCAACGATTTATTTAATTTTATCACATCGCGTCATTTGCGTCAATCGAACATACAGATATAAAAAAAGAGCTTTCGCTCTTTTAATAATTTTTTATATAACGATCATAAATTGGTTTTACACCTGTTTTTTCATCTGACATGCTTGGAATCACTTGGAATGGTCCAGTAGAAGAATTTCCTTCAATAATTTCGGGTCCATCCACACCTACAGCTACGTCCCAACCCATATAACGAACTTGTGGTATCACCAAACAAGCTTCTTTAATACTTGAAACTAATTGTTCATAATGTGGAACTTGAAATCCAATTAAATCAGTACCCGTTATCGGATGTTTCGTATGTTGATTACAGTCTTTATCAATAAATGGATAGACAACCGTACCGGTATCATCAAGAATGGTATACATACCACCTTGCCCAATATTATCAACATGACTTCCTAAACCAGATTTCAATACCGAGACAAGAATACGCGGTATTTTTTCGTCATCGAGGAATGTAATCACCCGTAATGTATTTACACTTGTAGGTGATAATTCGCTCATTTTTGGATGTTGTTTGAAGAATTCTTCAATCAGGTATTGACGGTTATCCATCAAAGCTTGATATAAATCATCAAAGTTGATTGTTGGATTTTCATTTACATCGACAACTTCGATACCTCGTCCAACATAATCCGTTGTACGTTTGGCCATAACCTTACCATGCTTACGGACAAATGCTTCCAGTCCATCCGCATCACTTTCGCGAATATCAAACGTATCACGATGCACATAATCACTAAAACGTTTTACGAAAATTGACTTATCGTCAAAAATATCCAAGAACTCAGGATCATTATAGTACTTAGCAATACGTGCAGAATGACCCAGTGTAATGAATGTTGCACGTTGTTGCGCATTCAAGTCATAAAACTCAAATTCATTATAGTCTACGTAACCTGCAGTATACTTAAACGAGCACCAAATCATATCAAAGAATAGAACTACACGAGAACGTCCGCTCTTTTCATGTGCATATTGAATTGCATTTTTAAAACCTGAGAAATCCATGTTGAACAAGCGTTTAAAGTAATACTTAATTTTCCAAAATAATTTTTTCATGTTCGTCCCTTTCATGTATCGCTTTATCGTATCAGTGAGTGTAAAGGTTCCACACGATCATCAAATATTTTTTTGAATAAACTTAATGATCGGGTCACGCGTTTCATTTTTTAGACTTGAAAATTCTAAAACCGTAACATCTTGGAATTCTTTAAAAATCTCACGCTTAATATTGTTGATTTTATTTTTTGACAATTTATCAACTTTAGTTAAAACAAGCGCATATCGAATACCATAATGAATCGCAAATTGAATCATCATGATATCGTCTTGACTGACTCCACGTCGAACATCGACAAGGACCAGCATAACAGATGGATGACGCAATTCAAAATAGCTATCCATAAGTGTACCGTAGTGAATTTGCTCCTGTTTGGAACGATTTGCGAAACCATATCCGGGAACGTCGGTAAGTATAACTTCATCATTAATATGATAGAAATTGATTAGACGTGTCTTCCCTGGTGTTTGTCCAACATAAGCAAGTTTTTTACGGTTTGTAATGGCATTTATCAACGAAGATTTTCCTACATTTGATTTTCCTACCATTACAATTTCTTTTTGATCCGTCTCTGGAAATTGAGACGAATGCGCAGCTGAAATTATCAACTGCGCATCATTTGTCTTCCATGTCATTAAATGAGTGCTTCTTTCAACACTTCATCAATGGTTTCGCATGGGATAAATGTAACACTTTCCTTAACAACATCGGGAACTTCTGCTAAGTCTTTTTCATTCAATTTTGGAATGACAATTCGATTAATTCCAACTCGATGTGCAGCAAGTGATTTTTCTTTTAAACCACCAATTGGTAAGACATTACCACGTAGGGTAATTTCCCCAGTCATCGCAAGGTTAGAACGAACTTTATTATTGGTTAATGCACTAATGAGCGCGGTTGTAAATGTAACACCTGCCGATGGGCCATCTTTAGGAACGGCTCCTTCCGGTACGTGAACTTGTACGTCATGTTTTTCAAAGAAATCAGGAGCAATGTTTAAACTACGAGCATGACTCTTAACATAACCCATTGCAATTTCTGCAGACTCCTTCATAACATCACCCAGTTGCCCTGTCACAACAAGTCGACCTTTACCTTCATAGGTAGTGACTTCGATTGGTAGAACATCACCACCAAATTGTGTATAAGCAAGTCCGGTAACAACACCCACTTGATCTTTTTTCTCTTTTTGTCCGTATTCAAAAATGATTTGACCCAACCATTCAGTAATAATATCTTTATTAATAGTGATTGATTTCTTGCCATCTTTAAGAATTGCAAGAACTGTCTTACGGCATAAAGATGCAATAACACGTTCTAATTGACGGACACCCGCTTCACGTGTGTAATGACGAATAACATAACGTAATTGAGCATCACTCATACGGAATTGAGATTTTTTAAGACCGTTTGCTTCCAATTGTTTTGGAATCAAATGCTCTTTAGCAATATTTAATTTTTCTTCTTCAGTATATGAACTCAATTGAATAATTTCCAAACGATCGCGTAATGCTTCAGGAATATCTCCCAAATAGTTAGCAGTCGCCACAAACATTACATTTGATAAATCATATGGTTCTTCAAGATAGTTATCACTGAATAGTTTGTTTTGTTCAGGATCTAACACTTCCAGCATTGCACTTGAAGGATCACCCTTGTAATCAGATGCCATTTTATCAATTTCATCAATTAAGAAAACAGGGTTTACTACACCCGCTTTTTTCATTCCTTGAATAATACGTCCTGGTAGTGATCCAAGGTATGTACGACGGTGCCCTCGGATTTCAGCTTCGTCCCGTACACCACCAACAGAAGCTTTCACAAACTCACGTCCAAGTGAATCCGCAATCGACTTCGCAAGAGATGTTTTACCAACTCCCGGAGGCCCAACAAGGCAGATAATTGGAGCATCTAGATTGCCGGTCATTTCTTTGACAGCGAGATATTCCATAATACGGTCTTTAACTTTATCCAAGCCAAAGTGGTCCTCATCAAGTTTTTCACGAACAAGGTTTAAGTCTTTGATATCTTCCGTTTCTTGCCACCAAGGTGTCTTTAAAAGCCACTCAAGGTAGGAACGTACAACCCCTGACTCTCCTGATGCTTGTGGTAACATTTCATAGCGACGTAATTCTTCCATCGCTTTTTCCTTAACATATTCAGGATAAGGATTGTTTTCAATCATTTCACGGAATTCATCGCTGTCTTCCCCTACGTCTCCAACATCACCCAATTCTTCACGAATCGCGCGCATTTTTTCTCTTAGATAATATTCTCGTTGATTCTCTTCAACACGATCTTTAACTTTCTCATTAATCGTATTTTCAATTTGTGCTAATGTTTGCTCACGTTGAATTTCTTCAATAATCATGAGTAAACGTTCATTCACATTTAACTCTTCGAGAAGTTCTTGTTTTCGCTCTAATTGTAGTGGGAAATACTGTGCAAATTGATCACTCAATTGTGATGCAGATACTCCCATCGTTAATTGATTTACAATTTCTGTTGGAATTGTAATATTTTGAACCGATACTTGTTCAATCTCATTGGTAATACGACGCACTAACGCCATTTCTTCATTTTCTTCGCCGATAATATCTTCGAGAGATGAAACTGAACCAAATAGCATACGACCATCGTCATTTAATGTATCTAATTTAACGCGTTTGAGTCCTGTAAATGTAACACGTAAAAAGCCTTGTTTACGTTTTACTGCTTTAATGTTTACGAGTGAACCAAATTCATAAAGTTCATCTTGACGCGGATCATCAACGAGAATATCTTTTTGACTTACAAGCACGACTTGTCCATTAAAGAACTTTTCGGCTTCATCAATTGCATTCATGCTTTTATGACGACCTACTTCAATCATAATCTCTTGTTCTGGGAACACAATAACACCACGCGTTGCAACAACAGGAACGCTTATTGTTATATTTTTTTCGCTCATAGCAATCCCTCCTTTAAGGATAAAAAAGACGCTAAGCGTCTTTTAATTAAGCAAGAGTTTCTTGTACTAGCTCCATCGCTTTTCGTAATAAGATATCGTATCCGATAGCATCTGGTGAAACTAAACCTTTAACTTGTTCAAGTTCCATGCCATATACTTCAGAAATTGTAGCAAATTCTTTTTCAATTTCTTCGTCTTCTACTTTTAATCCTTCAACTTCAGCAATTTTTTCAAGTGTTAAGCGAGTGCGTACACGTTTTTCTGCATCTTCACGCATTTGTTCTTTTACATCTTCTTCAGATTGTCCAAGAATTTGTGAGTAAAGATCGAAGTTCATACCTTGTTGTGCAAGACGTTGATTGAATTCATTAAACATTTGATTTAATTCTTCTTCAATCATTGCTGCAGGAATGTCAATTTTCGCATTATTTGAAATTGTTTCCACAAGTTCTTCATTTACGCGATCTTCTTCTGCTTGTTCACGTTGTGCTTTAAGATTTTTCTTAATTGAATCTTTTAATGCGTCTAATGAAGTAATTTCTTCATCATCTAATAATTCAACAAACTCATCGTTTAATTCTGGTAACACTTTTGTTTTTACTTCGTGTAATTTAACTTTGAAGACAACTGGTTGACCAGCAAGGTCTTCTACATGGTATTCTTCTGGGAAAGTGATGTCTAAATCTTTTTCATCTTCTGAAACCATTCCGATCATTGCTTCTTCGAATCCAGGAATGAATGAGTTTGAACCGATTTCTAATGTATAGTTCTCGCCTTTTCCACCTTCGAATGCAACGCCGTCTTTAAATCCTTCGAAATCCATTACAACGGTATCGCCGTTTTCAACTGCGCCTTCTTTAAGTTGTAATTCAGCTTGTTCTTCACGTAATTTTTCAAGTTCAGCTTCAATATCTTTTGCTGAAACAGTAATGCGTTTACGTTTGATTTCTAAGCCTTTGTATTCACCTAATTCAACTTCTGGTTTAACTGTAACGATAAATTTTAATGTTAATGCGTCTTCAGTCATTGCTTCGATATCTAATTCAGGTGTTGCAACAGGTTCGATTTTTTGTTCAACCATTCCTGCTACAAATGCTTCATTAGCGATTGCATTAACTGCATCCATCATAATCATTTGTTCGTTAACATGTTTACGTGCTAATTCTTTAGGTGCTTGTCCTTTACGGAATCCTTGAATTTCAACGTTTTTAATTGCGTTATCTAAAGTTTTTTCTTGTGCTTTTTTCCAAGCCTTTTCTTCAACTTCAACAGTTAATAATCCTGTTGAGTTTTCATTTAATGTCCATGTAGATTTCATGTTTGTCCTCCTAGTACGTTACTATTATAACATAACTTTTAGCACAGTCAACAGACGAGTGCTAAAAACTTACCACCACTCTATTTTAACTGAATCGAGCGACTTTTGCATTCTTTATACTTTATACAAATAAGTATTCACTGTATCTAATATTTCCTCAGCTCTTAAATCATCAATTGGAATCGGGAATGCATCCAGAACACGTTGTTCAAGAGCGCCGAGACAAAGAATTAAAAGACTAGGATTTTCAGATTCAAGCATATCACCTAATTGCAACACACATGTTTGATAAGCATCGGACAACAAGGGATTTTCTAATTGAGCCGTGTTGATCACATGATCTGTCATTTTAAGTTTTAATTGCAACACCGCATCAATCGACTGGTCCATAAGAAAGAATAGAATTTGTTTCTTGATCCAATCTTCTATGCATTCATCGACTAACCATTTTTGAACAAATGTCATTTCATTGCGTAGATTCATCCGCTCCAAAGAGATAATAGCTTTGTGCTGTAAAAGTTCATTGCCACGTAACGCTTCATCAAGTTCATCAATATCTTCGAAATATTTGCTTGACGGTGCGGTATCAATTCGAACGGAATCACGAATGATTTGAAGTTGTGAAAAATACGGTTCCGGTACATAAGGCATTCTCAATTCTTCGTCAACAAGCGCAAGCGCTTCTCGTTGTTTTCCTTCGTTTAGAAGGGTATGAATTGAGTCGATGCAGGTTTCATAATAGTTGTTCATACTTTTCCTTTCATACTGTTTCATTTTAACATACTTTTGTTTGATTAAAAACAAAAGTATTGCATTTGTTGTGCTTATCTTTTAATTGCGTCCCATTCCTAAATAAAACCTCAGCAAAGCTGAGGTTTAAATATCAATTACTTTTCTGAATTTGGGTAAAAGCCCTTCTTTAGATCCTGTTAAACTCGGCTTCATTTGGAACACACCCGTATTATAATTTCCCTCAATCAAGGATGGTCGTTTCTGCCCAATGGCCACATCCCATCCAACGTATTGAATTTGTGGAACCTCACGTGCTGCTCGATCTAACATGCTAACAATTTCATCATAAAGCGGAACTTGAAATCCAACGATATCAACGCCTGTAATTGGATGCGTTTTGTAAGCAATCGCATCTTTATCAAAAGCAGGATACAACACTTGACCTCCATCATCTAAAACAGTATACATACCGCCGGCACCAAAATTATCCAGATGACCACCATTTCCGATTTTTAAGACACCTTCTAATACATGAACATCTTTTCCATCAAAGAACGTAATCATTCTCAGCGTATTAACACTGTCTGGATACAGACTGGACATCGCTTCATGTTGAACAAAGTATTCTTCAATTAAAAACTGACGTCGTGCCATACGTTCATTTTTAAATGATTCAAAATCTTCAATTTCCGATGTCACAAAGCGTTCAACGCCATAACCCATTAGGCTATCGGTTACTTTTGCCATCACAACATCATGTGATGCGAGAAAAGCTTTTACCAATTCATCCGATGATTCGCGTAAATCGACAAAATCACGACCAATGTATTCACGGAATACTTTATTGAATTCAGACTTATCCGCAAATTTATGTCTAAATTCTTTTTGATTATACTTAACAATAATAGCGTTTGCGATTCCCCCCGTAATAAAGGTCTTACGCTCCGAGCGATTCAATAAATAAAACTCAAATTCAAAGTAATCAAGATAGCCCGATTGATAAATAAACGAACAACCGATCATATCAACCAAAATGAACAGTCTAAACTTGCCTGTTTCTTTACTAATAATTCCAGCAATACGCCACATATTTTTATAATCCAATGATTTTAATCTTTTAAAATAATATTTGATTCGACCCATGCAAATCCTCCATTTACCACATTACATCTATAATACCCTTTGTTTCCTTATCCGACAAGTCCCTGTTAATACCCAAATAACTGAACCCAATACCAATTTCCGTCCTCAGCCTCAAATAATGCGCAAGCGCCTGATGTGAAATCATCCAAAATATTAGCTCGGTGACTTGGTGAGTTCATAAACCCTTCCATCGCACTTTCGACCGTAAACGCACGCTTGGCAAGATTTTCCGCAAAGATCATGTTTGGATTAAGACTATCCCATGAACTTCCATCGGGACGACGATGCTCAAACCGTTGTTCTAAATCAACAGCTCGAATTCCAGCGTAATCATAAAGTGCTTCAGACCATACTAATGGCTCTAACTGATGTTCTTTACGCGTTTGATTGACTGCTTCAAACATCAGAATTGAAGCTTCACGATCTATTTTCTCATTATTTTGAACATTTTCCTTCTTTCCAATAATATGAACTTCCGCAATCGGTGCTTGAACCGTTTCGGTGTAGTGAACTGTTGATTCGATTAGTTCATTATTTTTATAGAGATCTTTATAAACTGTCCTAATGCGTCCTTCTTGTCCTCTTTGCTCAATGTAATCTTCACCTAATGTAACTTGGGCATCGGGTTTCGCAATAATATCAAAAGGAATGATCGTTTCCTCACTGCGATAATCTTCTTCGTAATAATCAGCAGACGGTAGCGCTCGCTCTTTTATCGATGGTTGTTTGGTCACGACCTCGTTTTCAGTCAAAGATTGACTCTTTTTTTGAATTATTTCTGGTTCTAGATTTGTTATTTGATGCTGTGTCCCCTTATAGTATCCGAAGCCGGATCCTAAACAAAACAAAAGCATTCCAAGGACTAAAAAAATATGCTTTTTCTTTACTTTCATATGCCCCTCCATACAAAGTTCTTGATTCAATTGTACTAAAATTCACCATAAATTCCTATTGTTAAACTCATTTTATCGCCTATAAATCGCGATGAGTGAAGTTTCAACGAAAAAACAAAAAAAACACCATCGAAATGGTGTTTAACTTATATATTGGCGTCCCCGGAGAGATTCGAACTCCCGACCACACGCTTAGAAGGCGCGTGCTCTATCCACTGAGCTACGGAGACAAATTGTGCTCTATGCGTCTACAATAATATCATTAAGACGCATAGAATACAATGCTTTTTATAAATCTCTTTCAAATAATTCCTCAACAGTCACTTTATCATCAGAAATCGTGATTTTTGCGAAACAGGTTGGTGATCCATCACGATTATAGTAGAGCGAACCAGGATTAACCAAGAGGATTCCATCGACATCTTTTACGACAGGAACATGTGTATGTCCATAACAGGCAATGTTACAACGGTGTTCCTTCGCAAGTGCAATAATGTCTTCTTCGATTTTACGATAACGCATCAAATGACCGTGAGCCACAAAGATTCTTGTATCACCCAACTCAACTACCAGATACTCTGGATATTGGTAGTAGTAGTCATTGTTGCCGGTTACCGCATGAAAGGGTTTCATTGCATCATAGTCCAGTTCATTATCGCCACAATGAATGTACGCATCCGCATTTGGATACGCTTGTAAAATATCTTTTAAGACTTTTGCTTTACCATGGTTATCACTGCAAACGATAATTTCTTTCATATTAATTCCACCTTTTCTTCATCTCCAAAGAGGCTTTGGATTTGTGCCTCCATCATTTTCGGGTCACCCGTTGTATAGGTGTGACATCCCGTTTCGGTAAATTGATATTCCTGACAAACATAATTTCGAATCGGGATAATTGAATCATGAATTCTGCCATTGAATATTTTTGAAAAAACATCATAAACTAGCGGAAAATGGGTACATCCAAGAATCAAATCTGTAGCATCCATCACCGGAATCAATTCGATTTCTAAATATTTTTCAATATCAAGATTCGGATTCAATCCTTCGATGATATTAACCAATTCCGGCAGCGCTAGCTCAGTTATTGCTAGCGGTGACTTACATTCAATTAAGTCGCGATATGCATGTGAATTAAAGGTGGCGAGGGTTGAAACAACCGCGACCTTCATCGCTTCTGGATGGGTGAGATTCTCTACAGTAAGTTCGATAATCCCCACAATTTTCATATCTGGAAAACGGGAACGAATCGTCTCCAGCGCTACCGCAGAAACCGTATTACATGCCACGATAACATCTAAAATACCTTGACGATGAAACCACATCATTGCTTTTTCCGTATACTGGATAATCGCTTCTGGCGACTGATTACCGTATGGTGCATTTCCTTGATCCGCATACAACACCAACGAGACCGGTTCCAAATGGCGCTTGAGGTCACGATAGATACTATATCCACCCAAACCGGAATCAAAAATTCCAAGTTGTTTAATTTTTTTCATGATAGTCATTCCAATCTATATGTAGTATATCATACAAATCCGATGCAACTTCTTCCGGTAAAACTGTTTTTAATGTTTCCAGCGATGCAGCGCGAATATTCTTTAAAGAACCAAATTTTTTATAGAGTTCCTTTTGACGCACCTGTCCAAGACCCGAGACTTCATCAAGAATGGATCGAGTCATTGCTTTTTTTCTAAGATTACGGTGATACGTAATGACAAATCGGTGTACTTCGTCTTGCATTTGCATCAAGAAGTTAAAAAGTGAACTTGTTTTATCAATTTGAATTAATGTACCATCTTCGCGCATTAATGCGTGTGTACGGTGACGATCATCTTTAACAAGGGAACATACCCTGAGATCAAGTTCAAGGTCGTGCAAGACATCTAAAGCTGCATTCAACTGAGGTTTACCACCATCCACGAGAATGAGATCAGGCATTGGTTTTGATTCTCGCATCAAACGGAAATATCGACGATATAGCACTTCTTTCATAGAAGCTACATCATCATTTCCTTGATGTAATTTATAGCGACGATATTGATTTTTATTGGGCTCACCATCATCATAAACAACACATGCAGATACAGCGAAAGAACCTGAAATATGCGAGTTATCAAAAATCTCAATTCGATGAATGATTTCTTCAAATCCCAATACTTCGCTAAGATCTTTTAAGGCGTCATCTTTAAATTGTTGACGTTCACGAAGAACCGAAAATTGATCATCCAATTGCTGTTGAGCATTTTTTTGCGTAATTTCTAAAAGTGCTTTCTTTTTTCCACGTAAAGGCACTTTAACTTCCGTATCCAAAACAAATCCTAGTTCTTCGGCATTCACAAATTCAGGAACATAGACAGTTTTAGGAACTGGTTGATTTTCATAAAACTGTGCAATAAACGAAACAAATGCATCTAAAGGTTCTTCCATACACGCTTCAACCGCCATACTTCGTTCAAGCAAACGGCCACCACGAACAAATAATCCAACAATTGCGATGTATCCTTGATAGTATGCGTAGTGAAATAAATCAAATCGCTCATTCAATGAGAATTGAACTTGTTGTTTATCACTAATATAATCCAAGGCATGCAGTTTATCTTTATAAACTTGAGCTAATTCAAAATTTAACGCCTCACTCGCTTCCAACATTTTACGTTCTAACTCATCTTTAAATCCTTTAATATTACCATTAAGAATACTGATTACGTTTTGACGCCAAACATCGAGTTCTTCTGGCGTATAACGTTTCCCGGTGCGGTTAAAAGCACTATAAATTGCAAGGGTATTGGGAAGTAACTGATCCCCCGTCGGTATGGAGTCATTTAAAAGTCCTGCCATATCACGTGCTGCCGTGGCATCGGGATACGGGCCAAAATAATGGTACTTTTTTGATTGCTTGCGATCTCGTGCAACCAAGACTTCCGGTTTACCTTCACGCGGCACTTTGAGGTAAGGATACGACTTATCATCCATAAAGATGATATTAAATTGTGGTCGATGTTCCTTAATGAGATTAATTTCGAGAATTAACGATTCTTTCTCAGTACTTGTAATAATAAACTCAAAATCATCAATTTGCCGAACCATGCGTGTCGTCTTATGATCATGAGCTCCCGTAAAATAGGAACTTACACGGTTTTTTAGCCGTTTCGCTTTCCCAACATAGATGATTTCGCCATTCTTATTCTTCATTAAATAACAACCGGGTTCCATCGGTAACAGTTTAAGTTTTTCTTCAATGGTTTTATTAATCATTGTTTGAGCTTCACAATCGTTGCGCCCATACCACCATCACCGACACCGCCTAATTCAAAGGAACCCACATTTTTATTACGTCGTAATGTTTGGTGAACAGCCGTTCGCAATTGACCAGTCCCGTGACCGTGAATGATTCTGAATGTCGGTACTTTGTGTAATACGCACTCATCAATATACTTATCAACTTGGGGTAGGGCTTCCGCGACACGTAGACCAATGATGTTGAGCTCTGTCTTAAATGAAGAACGTGCATTCACACTGTGACTGCGCGATGGCTTTGGTTTATTTTTCTTAGCCGGACCGGCGATACGTACGAGTTTTCCTAAATCGATATTTACTTTCAGGCCTCCGATAGAAACAAAGGCCGTATTTTTTTCGATGGACTCAACGACACCCACTTGATTTGTAGATTTCAACTGTACACGGTCGCCTTTGCGGATCGTTTCATCAATTGCCGTCTCTGCCTGCATGGATTGAATTTGTTTAACCGCTTTTTTGCGAATGTCAGGACGATTAGTTTTATTCAACACATCCAATTGACGTTCGGCTTCTTCAACCATTTGCTCTAGCAATGCTTGATTTTCTTCCCGCAATGCCTGTTCTTTTTGTGCATAAGCTGCTTCTAAAGCTTGTTGCTTCAAGATGGCATCATCTTTAAGTTTTTTAATTGCTTCTTTTTCCTTAATCAGTTCTTGTTCAATTTTATCTTGTTCATTAATTTTAGCTTCTAAAATCTCCAACAGATGATCTGCTTCATACTGACCTTCCTGTTTATACTTAAACGCGCGATCAATAATGTCGCCTTGAAGGCCGAGACGTTGGGCAATCGCAAAAGCATTGGATTCACCCATAACATTTTCACGATAGCGATATGTAGGTTTTAAATTTTGCAGATCAAATTCAACGCTTGCAATGAGGATATCCTCATATTGTGTTCCATATTTTTTGAGTCGGGAAAAGTGCGTTGTCGCAATAACCCAACAACCAACTTCACGGAAATGATCCAAAATCGCCATCGACAAACTCTCTCCTTCAAGCGGATCCGTTTGTGATCCAAGTTCATCAAGAAGTATGATTGACTTTGAGGTTGCTTGTGCATTAACACGTGTCATCGTTTCCATATGAGCAGAGAATGATGACAAGGATTTTTCAATCGATTGTTGATCACCAATGTCGACGAAAATTTGGTCGACGAGCATCACTTCGGCTGATTCAGCACAAATTGGACATCCCGACAAGGTCATGAGAATTGAAAGACCCATGGTCTTTAAGCTCACACTCTTCCCACCGGTGTTAGGTCCACTAATTAGAATCATTTTATGTGGCGGAGTTAATGTATAGGTATTCGCAACCACCTCTTTCGGATTAATCAGAGGATGTCGCGCATTTTTAAGATTCATACGATCTTTGGTTAAGGTTGCGACCACTGCATCATGATGATGACCCCATTCTGCTTTCGCAAACAGGCAATCAATCATTGCTACGGTATCAAGATCAGCAATTAACTGTAGTGCATCCGTTGCAATAAGCGTCGAAGTTTCCCGACAAATCCGTTCAATTTCATCCTGTTCTTGATGAATTAAACTTTGATATTCATTTTGCATACGTGCTAAAAAGGCCGGTTCAAAATAAACCGACTGCCCACTGGCTGACTCTCCATAGATTGTTCCTTCGAGTTTATATTTATCCGAAGGCTTCACCAAAAATGTCCGACGACCGTGTTGCAGTGAAACAACCGCTTCACTCAACATTGCACGATTTTTCGATAAAAATTCTTGTGTTTTATTTTCGATATTTTGTTCAAGTGCTTTGCTTTGACGACGCAGTTCTCCGAGTTGTGCGCTTGCACGATCTAGCACTTCTCCTTGTTCACCAAAGCAATGTTCAATATGCTTTAGGGTCGATTCGGTTACCTCAAGACTCTCAAATAAATCTTCAAGTGCTGGGTAAGAACCTTCTAAGTTTCTAAATTGTTTTTTAAGACGTTCAAGACCTTGCATAAAACGTCCGATATCAACGATATCTTCTACCGACAAGGTTCCCCCTTTTTCGGCAAGAGTTAAGGCATAAGTAACATCCGTAATGCCTCCAAACGACATCGATCCATTTACAACCACCAATTGCAAGGCATCCTTAGCACGTGCTAATTCCCGCTTAACAATTAGTGATGAATACGAAGGTTGCGTTTCTAAAACAGCTTGCTTCCCAAGAGAAAATGAAGCATAATGAGCGATTCGCTCAAGCACCTTATCGAACTCTAATCGAGACGATGTATTATTCATATTTTTCTAAGTACTCCCTAATTTGTATTTCATTAAATCCATTTTTTTGAAGCCATTTCACCATAGCATCCTCTTGGCTTGGTGATAATTTTTGATCCATAATAATACTCTGAATTGCTGTATTTTGATTCATAAATTCATCAAAAGAACCAACGATGGGGGTCCCCGCACGCTCAATATAAACAAGCCATGTATTATCAATCACATCTTGTCCATTCTTAATGATTGGCGTTGATAATATCACACAAATCAAGAGAAGTTTAAGCGCGAAAAAGGCAATACTGAACACGCCACCAACTGCGGAATTCACTTGTTTAACTAAAGGTACTTTTGAAATAACGGTAGCCAAAGGGGTCACCAGTAAAAGCACAATACGAATGACAATAAATAAGATTACGAACCAAATTAATTGATTCATTTGATGAACTACCAATTGATTGATCGTTAAAAATCCGGTACCGGAAACTTTAAAGAATTGATAGATTTGGACAAAAACAGGTGCAAAAATCCAGGCTGCGAACAAGGATACAAATGTCCCAACAACATCGACGAGATGTAATAAAAACCCTTTTTTATAGCCAATGTATAGTGTAACCGCAAACCAAATAATGATGACACCATTAAGATAGCCCATCCAATCATTGGGGAACGTTACCATAAAACCACTCCTTTTTAAATTTATTTTCTTACATTTATAGAGTTCATCTATTAATTTCCTACGAAATAGTCTATATTATAAATATGGAAACTATAACAGTAAAATTAACAGACAAACAAATTAACGAATTGAAATCAAGATATGCGCGATATCCTATTCGTTATGATATTCAATATACTCACTACCAAATCAAAGGCAGTGATGTAACCATAACAGCCTACACGAGCGGTAAGGTTGTTTTCAGCGGCGAAGGTGCCGCTTTTCATGCTATGTCCTATTCTGAACAAACTCCCAAACCTAAATCTCAACCTGCCAAATCAATTCAAGGCTCAATGGCAGGAAGCGACGAAGTTGGTACAGGCGATTACTTTGGTCCGATTACCGTTTGCGCATGCATTGTGAATGAATCAGACTTGGTTCGTATCCCCGTAAATGAGATTGTTGATTCAAAACAAATTAACGATGATAAAATTCGTTTACTTGCACCAATTTTAAAACGCGAGCTTCAATACAGCCTTCTAATCCTTAACAATCAAAAGTATAATCGGGTACATCAAACCATGAATATGAATGTGATTAAGGCTAAGTTACATAATCAAGCGTTTCTCAATCTAAAGAAACGGTATGTGATGCCCCCTCATGTCATTATTGATCAATTTATGGCCGAACAACCGTATTACAAGGCGCTCAAAGATGAACCGGAAATTTTCAAAGGTCTTATTTTCGAAACTAAAGCCGAAAATAAATTTATTGCTGTTGCGTGTGGTGCAATTATTGCCCGATTCGGCTTTTTAGAATATCTCGATCAATTATCCACTAAATATGATTGCGTATTTCCTAAAGGGGCAGGTGCCCACGTGGATGTATTTGGAAAACAATTTGTTGCTCGTTATGGGAAAGATGAACTTAACAAGGTTGCTAAAGTTCACTTTGCCAATACGCAACGAATTCTTAGCGATTCGTAACTTTTACGACAATGGGTTGTTCCATTTTCCGATACGTAACTCCAGCTGCATTAAGCATGCGTTTTGAAACTTGAACCGCATCTGTATCCGCATACTTATCATCTTCATAGACAATTTCTTTAATGCCACTTTGAATAATTGCTTTCGAACATTCATTACATGGAAACAACGACACATAAATCGTACATCCAAGCAGGGACTGAGTTGCATTTAAAATGGCATTCAGTTCTGCGTGCACAACATAAGCATATTTTGTAGCTTGGAAATCACCTTCACGATCCCATGGAAATGCATCATCACTTAATCCCGTTGGTAGGCCATTATAGCCAATACCAACGATTTTTTTTCGTTCATCAACGATCGCTGCCCCAACTTGTGTAGACGGATCTTTTGATCGAAGTGCAGATAAATGAGCCAACCCCATAAAATACTCATCCCATGTGATTACATCATTTCGTTTACTCATAATACCCCCTACTTCAGAAACCCGCTTAAGCGGTTCGCATAATTTTTAAATCCTAACTCATACCAACTGTTAATAACAGACATATCCAATCGAGGACTGGATAATGTACTAGCATGTTGTGTCATAACCACAATAATTCCAATGACAAACACACTTGACAACACCATTGTCCCTTTGCGTAAATAGTCCCAATCTTTTCGTTTTGAAAAAATCAAACCACATAAAACTCCAGCAATCAAACCCCCAAAGTGTGCCGTAGCACTCACTCCTGGTAGCGTACTGATAATTAGGTTTATAAATAAAACTTGGAATACTTGCGACATCACTTTAGGATTTCGCATTGCTTTAGTCTCGAATAAGTAGACACACATTGCTCCCAATAAGGCAAATAAACCACCACTAATTCCAAGTCCAATCACCGCTTCATCGAGAATGAAAACAAATGCATTCCCGAACAAGATCCCTGCAATAAGCGTAAATAAGTATTTTTTACCACCCATCACGGTTTCCATAACAATACCTAAATTTCTCAGTGCCATTAAATTCATAATTAAATGAAAGAAGGAAATATGTAAAAAGCCTGCTGTAATGAACCGAAACCATTCGTGCGCATGAACAATAAAGGGTTTATAGAATGCTCCCAGCATCACTGCAACCGTATTAATATTAATTTCCGGTATTAAGATTAGATATTGTGCAATTAGGAAAATGACCACACAAATGATTGAGATAACGTTTGTAACTGGAAATGAACGGTAACGTGCTTGTTTTTGCATTTTACCAATCGTTTTCTTTAAATTCATGACCGCTTTCGATAACGAATGGTCAGGATTAGGACTCACTTTTAACAATCCACTCAAATCTCCAAATGGAGTTAAAGTAGGGGTCTGTGAAACAAAATTAGGTCCCACGACAACATTAACGTCATCCCCTGTTTTATCCTCTTGATTAACGCTTATATTCAGCCCCTCAGCTTTAGTTTTAAACACGAGTGCGAGACTTTCGCGATGTTTTGAAATTAAATCACGGTCAAAATCAGATAATGCCGTAGATGTAACCATAATAATCGCATTGTCTTCAACATTTTGATTCACAAGCCACACTTGTGAACTATCTTGAGTCATTGAAACCATTTGATATTCGTAATGCTTCATAAAATAGTTTGCAACTTCAATCACCCATGCATCATATTGAGACTTTTTATACATTAATCTAACCTCCTGATTTCCTCAATAACATCCTTCATCGTTTGTGGCATTTCTGCCTCAAACGACATCACTTCTTTTGTTATTGGATGTGTCAATGTTAGTTTCTGTGCATGCAAGCATTGTCCATTCGTTTCCCATGTATTTTTATAACTATACGTTTGATCGCCTACGATAGGGTGCTTGATATACTGAGCATGAACACGAATTTGGTGTGTTCGGCCCGTATCCAACTTACAACGTAATACACTGTAATCATTGAATCGTTCCATTAAAAAGAAATGGGTCACAGCATGCTTGCTGTTTTGATCTGTAACCGCCATCCGTTGACGGTTTTTGGGATCGCGACCAATAGGTGCGTCGACCGTTGCACTCTGATGTTTAAATTGATGGTGCACAATTGCAATATATTCACGTGAAATTAGGCGTTGTTTTAAATCTTCCACCAAAATTTCGTGTGCCTCATTCGTCTTAGCCACCACCAACAATCCCGTTGTATCTTTATCAATACGATGAACAATCCCTGGACGCAACTCACCATTAAGGTTACTTAATTGCGTCGTATGGGCTAAGAGTCCGTGTACTAATGTCGCTTGATTCAGCGTTGAGGGAGAAGGATGCACAATCAGCCCTTTTGGTTTATTCACGATTAAAATAGCATCATCTTCATAGACGATATCCAAATCCATCGGTACGGGCACAATCGTCGTTTGTTCTTCCGTAATTTCATATTCAATAACATCATCTTCTTTAAGGCGAAGGTTCGGCTTAACCGTATTTCCATTCACCAAAATTTTTCCATCTTTAATCCATGTTTGAATTACACTTCGAGAATAATCAGTTATGGCAAGTGCCATATATTGATCGATCCTCATATTATCAAACATTGCTTCTACTATTAATTTATTCATTTTTTTGACCTCTTTCATCGAGATAGAGCAGCAGCGCAAGGAGGAATACTCCTACAACTAAACTCATATCTGCTACGTTAAATACAGGAAACTGATATCCAAAGATATTGAACGCAAACATATCACGTACATAGCCATAAACTGCGCGGTCAAACAAATTCCCAAAAGCACCTGCAAACATTAAGGCAATCGCTGTCAAAACGACAGGTTTATCTTCTTTTACATAATAATAAGCGAGCACAATGCACACTGCTGAAGAGAGCACGATAAAAAGCCATTTTTGGCCATCGAGCAAACTCCATGCTGCACCTGTATTACGTACATACCGAAGTGAGAAAAATCCGGGTATAACTTGTATAGACTCCCATAAAGGAATCGTTTTATCTATCCATGCCTTAGAAAGCAAATCAATTGCGATAATCACGACACTTAACAATCCTAAACGTTTCTTCATAACTTCCTCATTTCATGTGTTTATTATAACATTATCGCATACTCATTGCATATATAAAACCCTATCAAAAAAAGATGTGAGTCTTCACACCTTTTAAGTATTATTTTCAATAAATTTGATAAATTCTTCAAATGTATGGATTGAATAGGGATTGTTCATTTGGAATTGGTACTCGTGACCTAAAGGATCTGCCACCCCTTCATAAAATACAGAAGTAACAGGAACGTTAAGTGACTCAAGTTTCGCCTTCATTTTCAATCCATCCTCCATAAAACTCATTTGATTTCCATCCGTAATAAATGTCGCAGGAAATGATTTATTTAAGTAATTAATAATTGAGAGTGACTCCACATAATCTGCATTCATCCATGCCTTCTCACCCATATAAGCCCACGCAAGACGGCTCATAAAGAAATCGAGTACACCCGAAGATGATTGCATATTTAAAAGACCATTCAGATCATATGGACCGCAAAACAAGGCAATCCCCTTCACAATATCTGATTTTATGGTTGCAGATTGTCCCAACATGGCTGCATAAGCAGGGTCCAGTTGCACCATCATATATTGCGCCATAATATGCGCCCCAGCCGAATCTCCGGCTAAAATTAAATTGCTCATATCCAAACCAAATATCGCTGCGTGTTGCTCAAGGTACTGTAATGCTTCACCTACTTGAACTATTGGCGATGGATAAACCGCCTCAGGGGCAAGATCATAATTTAAATTCACCACGCGATACCCTCGTTGCGCAAGTTGAACGGCATATTCATAATTATCGTGCTTATCTCCACCCACAAAAGCGCCACCGTGAACCCAAACAATTGTTGGAAGCACTTGATGGGTTTTAGGTCCAAATAGATCAAATGTATTTCGGCCCGCGGTTGATGCGTAAGTAAGATCGGTATATACGTCAACTTGCGCTTCCACAACATCATAGTCCTGAGGTTTAATGGCCATGCCACCCTCAAATACCTTACGTACCAGATATGCAGATGGTGCCGGATCTACAACGAAATAAACGCCAACACCGCCAACAATAAGGAGAACAAGGCTCACCACGGCTAATAAACCACGTTTTAAACTTGAACGATTCATCGGATAACGTCCACCTGCAAGCCCTCAAGAATATCCAAACTTTTCAGGTGAAGTGCTTGGTCAAAACTATCTGTACAGTGCGTATCCACGACAATACGGGTCTCAGGGCAAGCAGCCTTCACCATCACACATGTACTGACAACACAAATATTAGAAACCAAACCCATCACTTCTATTTCATCATAATCGGTATGATCCAAATAATTCCCGAGTTTTAAGGAAGCAAATGTTGGCTTATTAAAAATAATCGAATCCGCTTTTATAAATGGTTGTAAGCGGCGGTCGAGTTCCCAACCCTCAGAACCTAAAATACAATGTTCCACCGGCAATCGCCGTCCTTCTTGCGTTTCTAGGTAATTTGAGCCATGTGTATCTCGAGTAAAAACTCTATCAGCGCTTTCATCTTTTTTCAGTTTTTCTATAATGTTAAGTACAACCTGATCAGCGCCTTCAAATCCAAGGGATCCAGATACAAAGTCATTCTGAACATCTACAATAATATATAATTTTTTCATACGCCCACCCTTTTATTTTATTGTAACATAAAAAAGTCCTCGTAGGAGGACTATGCTTTTTCGAGCCAATGTGAGGCTTTTGAATAAATAATCGTTAATATCATGGAACTAATCCATGTTACAGAATAACTCCAGTATACCCAATCAATTGTTGGATTAATACGCATCATGATGAACAAGAAAATCTGTCTTAACACCGTAAAGCATGAAATCATAATGAACATCGGAACCATCGTTAATCCGGCGCCGCGTAATGCTCCACTGAGAATGCTCGTGGTGCTTAGTGCAAAATAGAACGGAACCATAATACGTAACATACGCGCTCCATACATAATAACCATCGGTTCGGGTGAAAAGAACCCAATCAGTTTATCTGCATAAATAAAGGTAGGAATACCAATAATAATAACGATACCGACAGCTAAAACCAAAGCGGTACGTACCCCTTCCATAATGCGTTCTTTACGGCCCGCTCCCAAGTTTTGTCCAGTGAACGTCGTAATTGTTAACGAAAAACTTTGAGTTGGCATCGACAAGAAAGCATTAAACTTATCCGCGGCACTGAATCCCGCAACCGCAGCAGATCCGAAGCCATTGATATACGATTGTACCAATACATTGGAAAATGAGACCACAGTTTGTTGGATTCCAGTTGGAATTCCTAAGCGAATAATCTCATACAACTTATCACGATGTATACGAATATCACCCATCTTCAACTGATAATTATCATTAACACGCAGCAAGTGAATCCATACTAAAACAGCTGACGTCATCTGTGCAATCAAAGTCGCAACGGCAACCCCTAAAATCCCCATATCAAATACAATCACAAATAAAAGATCAAGGGTAACGTTGATAAGACTTGATACACATAAATAAATTAGTGGATGACGGGAGTCTCCAATCGCACGTAAAATCCCCGCACCTGAATTATAAATAACCAACCCAGTTACACCAAAGAAATAAACCCGCAGGTAAAGTGTCGCTGGTTCCATAATATTTGCCGGTGTTTTCAACCACCCCAAAAATATGGGTGACATAATCGATCCAAATATTGTAAGAAACACGCTAACAATTAAGGAAAACGCAATAAAGGTATGAATTGAATCATGCAATTCTTCATCTTTTTTTGCACCAAAATAACGTGAAATTAAGATTCCAGCACCCGTTGAAATCCCCATAAATAATCCAATAATAACATGACTTAGAGGTGTACTTGCACCGACAGCCGCAAGCGCCTCTTCCCCTACATAATTTCCAACCACAAAGGAATCCACCGTATTATATAATTGTTGAAATAGGTTCCCTATAAGCAGCGGTATAGAAAATAAAAGCATTTCTTTCCAAATGACGCCTTCTGTCATTGACGTCTTTTTATGTACTTTCATTGTAACCATCCTTCTTAACCATAATTATTATACACGATATTTTATGTAAATCATTAAAATTTGGCACTTTTAATCTTGCACATTACCGAAACCGATGCTATAATACAAAAGCAGTTAAAGCAATGCACCAGTGGCGGAATCGGTAGACGCGCACGCTTGAGGGGCGTGTGACGCAAGTCGTGTAAGTTCAAATCTTATCTGGTGCACCATTAAATTAAAACACACCAACTTCGGTTGGTTTTTTTTATGCTACAGTTCATATTTATCCAAACAACACGACGAAAATCACTTGTTTGATCTTCACCATGATGACCATGCGAGACACCTACCGAGTGTGCACCCTAAGTTTTCTTATGCGAAAAAAAAAGAACCCAGCATACACCTCCTGGATTCTCTGTTTTTATTGTCGACGTTCTGCAGCCTGAGTTAAAACACGATAACCTTGATAAAAGCCTCCAAATCCACCAATGAACAAGAAATTGATGACACCGAGAATATGAACATAATTATTAGTCATCGGCGATGCCAACCACGCCCCAAGATTATTGAATCCTACTCCAAGACAGACCGTCATAGCAAGTAGAGCCAAAATACGCTGTTGCTCACTATTATTTGTATACAAAGCATACGCGTTCACGAGAGTTAGTCCTAAATAGATGGCACCCAACTCACGTTGCCAACCAAAATCAAATCCCCATATTGAATTTTCAATCATATAACTTGGGAAAACAAGGTGTGAAAGCGCGGCCAAAAAAAAACACCGCTGTCATTACCATCAAATATCCTTTTCTTCTTTTCATTAATCTAACTCCCCTGCATTTTCTTCATTATAAAGAAGATATCACTCAGGTTCAAGTCCCATACCCAAAATAAAACAGAGCCATTGGCTCTGTTTTATATATTCTTCTTCATCGCTTTGCGCATTATGAAGTTGTTTAATTTTAAGATCAACTGCACAATAAGCAATACAATAAATAATCAACAAAATATAGGTCATAGTAATTCACCATAACGTCGAATAAAGAACTTCTTAGCAATGGTTGCAAGAACCATGTACGCTAGGATTGTAATTGCGAGCCAACCAAAGAAATTCAAAGGCAGACTTGCAAGACCGATTTGATGACCAAATGATGTGAATGGAATCGCTGTCAATGCAAAGATACCTGTAAAGGTAAGCAATGTGAGTGGCATTGATGCACGACTTTGAATAAATGGAATTTTTTCCGTACGAATCATATGAATTACAAGGGTTTGTGACCACATGGACTCGACGAACCAACCAGCTTGGAAAATCGCAATAAATAATGCTTTCATTGATGGATCTGTGATTTGACTGAATTGCATACCTGTAACTTGTGGACAGATTACATAAAACATTAAGAAGTATGTTGTGATATCAAAGACAGAACTTGTTGGTCCAATAATTAACATAAAATTACGAATTGAAGAAGCATCCCACTTACGTGGTTTTTTAATGTAAGATTCATCTACATTGTCCCATGGAATTGCAACACATGAAATATCGTAGATAAGATTCAACAACACTAAGTGTAGAGCTTCCATTGGTAAGAAGGGTAAAAATGCACTCGCTACTAATACTGAGAATACATTACCAAAGTTAGAACTTGCGGTCATTTTAATATACTTAATCATGTTCGCATACGTTTTACGACCTTCAATGATCCCTTTTTCCAAAACTTCTAAATCTTTTTCAAGTAAGATTACTTGAGCCGATTCTTTCGCAATATCAACGCCCGTATCGACCGAAATTCCAATATCGGACACTTTCATAGCAGGCGCATCATTAATACCATCCCCCATAAATCCTACAGTGTGACCATTTTCTCGCAACATACGCACAACACGGCTTTTTTGTGATGGTGAAAGTTTCGCAAAAATATTTACTTCTTCCACAACACCACCAAGCGCAGTATCATCCATTTGTTCAATTTCAGAGCCAAGAACAATACGGTCCGTATTGATATCAATCATGTCACAAACTGCACGTGTAACATGATCATTGTCACCCGTTAATACTTTTGTCGTTACGCCATAATTAGCGAGTTTTTCAATCGCTGCTTTAGCACTTTCTTTTGGTGGATCGAGGAATGCAAGATAACCCATGAGAACCATTTCGCGTTCATCTTTCTTCGAAAACTCGCCCACAGGTGCTGGATTCGTTTTTTGCGCAATTGCAAGAACACGCATCCCACGACGGTTTAAACCTTCAACCGTTCTTAAAATTTCTTCATTTCGTGCTTCCGTCAAAGGTACGACTTCACCTTGGTATTCTACAAAATCACAAACGGTAAGCATTTCTTCAACAGCACCTTTGGTAATCATTTGGCGTTTATTTTGATGATCTGAAACCACCACGCTCATACGACGGCGTGAGAAATCAAATGGCACTTCATCCACCTTAATATAGTCGTGTTCGAGGTTTTGTAATTCTGGATGCGTAACTGATAATTCTTTGGTACGTTCCACGATCGATTTATCCATTAAATTCTTTAACCCACTTTGATAGTGACTATTTAAAAATGCATGACGTAGAACACGTTGGTCTTCATTTCCCATAACATCCAAATGATATTCCAATACAACGCGGTCTTGAGTTAACGTTCCGGTTTTATCCGTACATAACACATCCATTGAACCGAGGTTTTGAATTGAATTCAAGCTCTTAACGATGGTCTTTTCTTTACTCATCGCTACAGCACCTTTCGCAAGTGTAGTAGTAACAATCATTGGCAGCATTTCTGGAGTTAGTCCAACGGCAACTGAAATTGAGAAAAGCAATGCTTCCCACCAATCTCCTTTTGTAAATCCATTAATGAATAAAACAATTGGAACCATAACTAACATGAAACGAATGAGCAACCAGCTTACATCACTAACACCCTTTTCAAATGTCGTTGGCTCTACTTTATCATTTAAACTTTTTGAGATGGAGCCAAATAGCGTACTCATCCCAACATTTACAACAATAGCTTTCGCAGATCCGCTAATTACATCACTACCCATAAAAGCAAGATTGGCTGTAGATGTAATATGTTCATCAACATCATCGAGCATCCCCGCAACCTTCTCAACATGTTCACTTTCACCGGTTAATGCAGCTTGGGATATAAATAAATCCTTCGATTCCAAAAGTCGGATATCAGCAGGAATCATATCACCAGCTGATAGAAAGATAACATCACCAACAACTATTTCATCAACAGGAATTTCATGAGGATCTTCACCACGACGCTTTACAAGCGACGTAACCTCAACCATTTCATTAAGTTTTTTAGCGGCATTACCCGATCGAGTTTCTTGAATAAATCTTAGAAATCCACTAATTAAAACCATTATGGTAATGATGATTACCGTAATGGGGTCACCTTCACCCGGTTCTGCCATCATAACATCAGTCCAAAATGATACTAATGCAAGTACCAATAAGATGAGTGTAAATGGATTAATAAAAGCATCAAAGAGTCGTTTGAATACGGTATCTTCTCTGCCTGTTTCAATAATATTTTCCCCATACAAACTCCGGTTCTTATCGACCCTCATCATTTGTAGGCCTTGAGGTGTACTGCTCATTGCTTTGGTGAGTGTTTCACCTTCCGTTTGCGCAGCATATTTCAATCGCTCTTGCGATGTCATTACTTCGTAATCAATTACTTTTTTATTTGTCATTATACTTTCCTCCTCTATTGCTAGAGAGGTTCGTAAGAATTCATATTTCTTTTAGCGGAGCTGGTTGAGCTGCGCCTCTTAGGTTTTTCAGTCTTACGACCTCTATATTTCAAACTGTGACTCTGACTCAAACTCAACCACTCCTTTCATAAATTCAAACAAAAAACCATGCCAAAGATGAACAATAACATGGTTAAAATTAATATTTTATGATGTTTCGTCCAAGCTTTAACTCAATAGGGCAATGAAATTGCGTTATACAATGCCTTCGTGACATTGTCTGTTCAGACCTGCTCATAATGTCTCCATTATTTTGCGGCAGCAATCCGTATCCCTAAAGTAGCCTCACCTACCGATTTATTTTGTTTTCAATTATTTCCTTAACAAACATAACACTCACCCTAAAACATGTCAACTTTAAATCACACTTTTAAATTATAATTTGTTCGATTATTATCCTCTCGTCCCTTTAAAACCCTTTGAAAATTAATTAAGTGATTTTTAAAAATAAACACTAAAACGGCCGTATTCATGAATGCCACGTGCATAATTTGTCGCCTTTAAATCCGCAACGATCCTATTTAATGTCTCTAAAAAAGAAGCATCAATCCCCAATTGGTGATGTGATCCGTATATTTTCGTGACACCTTTCAGCTCACTCATTTTTTCGAGCGAACAAACAAGATCAATTGGATTCGTAGATGGATAAAATGCGTAGATGGGTGCATCAAAATATATTAAATCACCCGTAAAAAGATAACCCGTACTTGTATCATGGATGCATATATGACCCGGGCTATGACCTGGCGTGTGGTGAATTCGCAGCATTCGACCATCTAAATCAATGCAATCTTGGTCATGCAACAGGCGTGTTGGTTTCCCTGTATAAACCGTATACGTATCGATATCAAAATCAGTCGGTAACGGTTGGGTTACATCACGAACCAAATCTTTGCGGACAGCATCAAGTGTTCTTCCCTCAATACCGTTGACTAACCACTTCGCATCAGCTTGATGAACATAAATGGATGAAAACTCATGGTGACCACCAATATGATCCGTATGAACATGCGTTGTAATGACAGTAATTGGAAGATCAGTCAACGACCTGACAACAGCGCGAATCGAAGCAATGCCAAGACCTGTATCAATTAAAATTGCTTTTGTGTCTCCAATCAGTAAAAAAGAGTGAACGTGCTCCCAATGTCCCGATTCACTAAGGGCGTAAGTTTTTTCATCAAGTGCTGTTATGGTAAACCAAGACGTTGACATCGCTATCCTACTTTCTAATTTTAAATGTTTTTTCAGAAAATAAACGAACGCAGATAACACCAATCACAAAATACACCGCTGTAATAATCGATAACCAAGCATTAAGGTTCGGTACATCACTGAGCTTGTTACCATTATAAGCAACCATAACGACAACAACTTTCATAAGGTTATAAAGAACACCTTTTTCTTGCATCGATTCATTATAAGGTTGAAGCGTATAGTACATTAATAAATTATGAACACTAAAGAAAATACTCAACAAGACCAAAGTTCCGATAAACATCCACATTTCACGATGAACCACGCTTATTAGGTTCCCATACACTAAAATAAACGCCCCAATAACAACCGGAATTAAGGGAATTAAGTTCAAGAACGATAATGATTTAAGACGTCCTACAAACTGCTTCCAAATGATTTCAGGTCGACGATAAAAGGCATAATTCAGCAGTTTAGAATCGCAATTTAAGTAATACGCACGTGTCATGGATTCACCGATATTAAGTAAATAAACAATAAAAATATAAGGCCCTACCGATCGAAAGATTTCAGTAGCAAGAACACTAGATACGTCGATAAAAAGATCTGGAACAAATAATTTCATAACCAACAAAACAACGACAGCTAGTGAAACCACACCCGAAACAATAAGGAAGCGGATTCGAAGCGGTTTAAACCATAGGCGCCGATGCCGTTCCAAAAAAAGGCGATTCAATAAGTTATAGCCAGTATTACATTCCACAACCTGATTGGATTCTTCAAGACGTATGTCATCATCAAGCCGCAAGGCTTCTTGAGTCGTTTTGAGATTCACCGATTCAAGCGTCTCTTCCGGATTTGCGTGGTGCAATGTATACAGACCATATGCCTCATGAAGCGTTTCACTTTTAAAAGGACTGATTACAATCATTCTAATTCCCCCAATAAAAAGAATTATCCCCAGAAAAATAAACAACGCTTGTGTTAATTGTTGTGTAGCATAGAGACCTAAGCCTAAAACAAGTAAGCATGATAGCAAGAGAACTTTATGTAACACCTTTATTTTAGTATGATAACGTCTAAAATGAATCAAATCCGCTCCTTCGGAAATCATGGTTATCCCAAATGCCATTAATACCATGATAACCGCAGTCACAACATTTACATCAAAGATGAAAATGGATAACAAAAGCGTCACTGAATAGAGAATCCGTTCAAGCATTGTTTGACGAAATTTATAGTCATAATATGACTTATAATCCAATTTAAATGAACGAATTAGTGTCCACTTTTCGGTCGTCGCATCCGAAGAAATCGGGGCGATACAACCACCTAACACAAGAAAAAATAGCCAGATAAACTCTATGGGAACAGTTGGAAACATTGAGCCTATGAGTCCGAAAATTATAAATATGTAAAGCAATTTCCCCAAGAAAGTACGTAAAAATCGAAATACAGAAACAACACGACCCAAATGTTTCTTCGTATCCGTTTTTTCATAAAGGTTAGCAGGAAGTATGCGCCGTAAAGGTTTTATTGCACGTAAATAATAAATTAATTGGTTTGTACGGTTTACCACCGCAATCTCATTCAATACTTTATGATTCATGATGGTCACTTAAGATATCAATAATATCTTGTTCAAACGATGGGTCTTGGAGACGTTTCGAATCCAAAAGTGAAGCTTCGCCATGGTGAAGAATAATAACTTCATCACAAATATCTTTAGCAATTTGCATCATATGTGTCGAGAGCACCATGATACAATCTTCTTTGAGAGCAACCAATTGACGCTTCATCTCAATCGACGCAACAACATCAAATGATGTCAGGGGTTCATCTAGAAATAACACTTTGGGTTTCAACATCATAATACAAAGCATTTGCAGTTTATTCTGCATCCCATGGGAATAATCTTTGATTAGCTTATAGCGATCTTCTTGATTAAATTGTATCGCATCAAAATAATGGTGGATGTCATGACGCTCAAAACCACGATTTTGATGAATATCCATAAAAAACGTTAAAAACTCAAATCCAGTCATGAATTCAGGTAACATTGGTTTCGTATAGACAAATCCCACGTCTTGGTGCATCAGTTCACGCCCATCATCAAAAAAGGCAGTGCCACTATCTGATGTAATTTCTTTACTAATACAGTTAAAAAAAGTTGTTTTCCCCGCACCATTTCGCCCTAAGAGTGCATATATTTTCCCTTTCTCAAGTGTAAGATTAATATCCTTCAAAACTACTTGATGATCAAAAGACTTCGATAGATTGCTAATTTCTAGTTTCATGCTTTGCTCCTCTGTGTCGTTATACCAATACAATATCACAATCAGATAAATCGAGCAAGAAAAAAGTGTACGCTATTGCGTACACTTAAAATTTTGTTGGGTTCGTGTAGAAATCAGTTCATCCAGCGATAATACCTCTTGACCTAAGGTCATAGATACTTTTTTGAGTTCGTCCCGACTCATCAGACTAAATAAATAACGGTGTGATATTAGAAAGGTTCCCGTTCTAACGTCTTGATCGGTACTCATCATTGCATAACGAAAATTTTCTTGATTCAAAACTTCTTTAAACATAACGATTTCTTTTTGAGGCACCTGTGTCAGAAACCACGCTTCTAAATCACTTTGTAATTCAGTGACTTGAAACGTATGCAGACGTTCTTCAGAAACCCCATTGGATATCATATCTCGATATGTCTCATGAATGAGTGCTCCATCAATAACATAGTCTTTCTCACACACTAATTGCTTATGAGATTGACAACCGGTCAACAGTAACAGAAAGACACTCAAAATAATTTTTATATTTCGATGCACTATTTCAACACGGCATAGGCGCGTACTGGACTAGCCTCGGCTTCAATTTTTAAAGGTACCGCCGATATAATAAAATCTTTATGATATCGTAATGAATCCAAATTATTTAAGTTTTCAAGAATCATAATATCTGCATCCATCAAAATATTGTGTACATAGTAAGGTTCTACATCTGGTGAAGGCATGTCCATGCCTACCATTTTGATTTGTTTTTCAACGAGAAACAGTGCTAATTCCTCAGTAAATACTGGATGCTCGTCAAAATAAGCTTGTTCTCCGCGCCGTTCATCAAAGCCTGTATAAAAAACCACGACATCTCCTCGATTTACAATCAATTCGTAATCAGGTTTATAACCAATTTCTTTTTGGTTGCGCACATCAATCATGACGCCACGTCCAATAAAACGATCAATTGGAAAATTACTAATATATCGCTCATCGCTCGATAGATGCATCGGCACTTCAACATGTGTTCCTGTATGTAATGATGAGGTTACTGTATAACCTGTATAGCCATCATCTTCAAAACACGCGTCTAAATCAAATTTTGTTTTGCTATCACCTGGGTATACCCCAGTTGCTTCATTAAATGTTTGTGTTAAATCGATTAGTTTCATATATTTTATCCCTCGACCTTATTATAACCAAAATTCAGGTGAATGCTAGTGTGAAATTATCGGAATTTCTACCCTCAAATATCATATTTTCACACTATTAAGACTTTTCAATCTCAAATTCAATCTTGATACACTTTTGTTCCACGGATAAACAACCCACTCACTATGGCCTTTTAGACTCACACATTAAAGCGGAGCCCAAATTATACATCTGAATGCAATCACCAAGTGAAACGAAACCATCTCAGAACTTATGTTGGAGATTTGTCGTATTTTTACGATTAATCCGATTATATATTTTTCTCACTAGCATGATTAAGAATGTATTCCCTACAATTGCCGGCAGCACAACCCCCACCATAAGGTAACTGATCGGTAGTTGAATTCCCCCGATGAAGCGTAAAACCATCAAAAACAGTGTCCCTGAAAGGAGTGTGCCAAGAATTGTCATTACTTGAAAGGCACGCGATTCATTTAGGTAGCGCTGACAGATTTTAAATCCATAAAAAACAATTGGTCCCGAAACGAGTTTATCAATGATATTCGCAAACTCCCCTCCAGGAAGCGATGTTGTTAGAGCGGTTAAAAATCCACAGACAACACTGACGACTAATACTTCTTTTATTGTTTCAAGATGAAACAAGGAAAAGAAAAACATAGCCAGCATAAAATCCGGTTTCATTAGACCGAGCGTACCAGGAACCATGATATGAAGAACTAATCCAAAGGTTAAGAATAATGTTGATATTGTTAAATTTTTAATTTTCATTTTAAGTTTCTCCTTTTTATAATTTATTAAAATCCAATCACTTCATACCACAGTCATCACCTCCTAGAAACAAAAAAGACCTCACCCATACAGGGCGAAGTCTTCGCGGTACCACCTGAAAATATACGTTTACACGTAACTCAAAAAGAATACAATCATATTCCTGTCCTGTTAACGGGGACATCCGTCGTAAACTACTTACCGAAGTGTTCATTCCGCCTTTTATGAGGCCATTCATCTTCGAAACAAAATCTGTTCACACCAACCACAGACTCTCTGAATTCGCTTCTTGAAGACTACTCGTCTCAATCTTTAAGTTTGTTATTAAAGAAATAATACCATGTATCATCCCAGTGTCAAGTAAATTTTGAATTATAATCAAATCTCTATAATAGGCTTTTCATTGCTTTATTGCTCGATAATTTGGGTAATATTTGTATGATTAATAGACAGAGCAAAACAACACCTTAAATATATTAATTTAAAATACATGTCAAATTTTCTATTGATACCATCCAATTGATCTTACACGTCTAAAAAAATAGATATTATCGCTAGTATAAAGCAAAAAAGTTCTCCAAAGAGAACTTTTAGTGTTTGATAATACTCATCATTTTTGTTTTAACACTTTCAACTGCATGGTCAAATTCATCAATTTTCATAAACTTAACAACAATAAAGTATACAAGTATTCCCAGCATTACAACCAGTACTAAACTGATCACTAGACTGAAATTAGGACTGATCATTGGATATGCGAAATAAACACATACCGCCATAATAGAACCTGCAACGATTAATTTGCCCACGGTTTTAAAAATATATTTATTATTAAAATCACCAATCATCTTATACAAGAAGTAGTAAATCAAGATAAAGTAAACCAGTTTGGAAACACTAGTCCCTAATGTAAGACCCGGCAGACCCATAAATTGAACAAAAATTAGACTTGCGACAATATTTGATGCAACGGAAATCGCACCGTAAACAACCGGTCTTCGAGTATCGCCCATCGAGTAGAAAACACGTAGTAGTATCATTGCATTCGCATTGACTACAAGACCCAAGCAGGACGCTACAAGAACGTTTGACGTTAAGGCTACAGCTTCAGGTGTAAATGCCCCACGGCCAAAGAAAAGTTGAACGAGAGGCTGTGATAAGACCATCATCCCCAAGGTTGCAGGAACAACAATCATATTAACCGCAACCAATGTATTAGAGATTGAATTCTTTAAGCCCTCATGATCATTGTTGGCAGCAAATTTTGCCATAGCTGGAAAGAGCACCGTAATAATGGAACTAACAAATAATCCAATTATCGAATCACTGATTTTATTTGAGTAGTTTACAATTGAAATACCGCCTTCAATAATACCGGATGCAATCGTTTTATCAAATATCGCATTCACTTGATCAATGGATGATCCGATAATAATAGGAACCGCCATCACAAGCATAACTTTTATGTGTTCGTCTCTGACTTTAACTTTAAATTGATGCTTATATCCCGATCGTTTCGCAACAAGAATGATAAATAAAGACTGACACACAATAGAAAGCGTAATTCCATAAGCAAGCAAGTAAACAGAACTTCCTTTGGATAGTATAATACTAATAACAATAACAATATTTAAAATAACAAAACTGATACCATGTGCCGCAAAACGTTCCTTAATTTGCAGGTAACCTTGTAACACGGCGAGAATCGCCTGGAAAAAAACTGCAAGCAACGTTATGCGCGTAAAGGAAACCGCTAACGCCATAGTTTCAGCATTAAACCCCGAAGCAAAAACACGGACCAGGGGCTCAGTAAAGATTTCAGCTAGGATAATTACACCCATAAAGACAATCAACAGTATATTAATAATATTGCTTGTAAATGCATCGGCCTTTGCTTCACCTTCTTTTTTATGAATCTTACTAAAGATGGGAATAAAAGATGTCGTGATCCCTGTCGCAATAAAACTAAACAAGGAGTTAGGAATTGCTGATGCAGTAATGTAGGCATCCGTAATAGCAGTTGCCCCATAATATTTCGCCAATAATAATTCACGGAATATACCGAAGAATTTATTAAATACCATAAGCAATATTAAAACTATTGCATTTTTTTTCATAAATATAATCCTCTCTTGAACTCATCGGATGAGTCTTTTGATTCACATTTGTATAAATTTATATTTGCAATAGACATTATATCATAAATTCATTTGAATACACCTATGCGCCATTGCAAACAATGATAACAATAAAAAAACTCTTGACCTTAATTCAAGAGTACAAATAATTGGTGCGACTTACAAGAATCGAACTTGTGACACAGCGCTTAGGAGGCACTTGCTCTATCCACTGAGCTAAAGCCGCATGGTGCATCTAAACCTGAATGTCATATTTTTGATAAAGTCGTTTAGCAACACTCTCAGGTACGAATCCTTTGAGATCACCACCATAATGCGCAATTTCACGCGCAACACTTGAAGATATATAGGAATACTTAGGTGAAGCTACTAAAAATAGCGTTTCAATTGATTCATTAAGAACCCGATTTGATGTTGCCAATTGCAACTCATTCTCATAGTCCATGACTGCGCGAATTCCTCGCACTAAAATTGAACAAGATTGATGACGGGCAAAGTCGATGGTAAGTCCTTCACCGATAACAATTTCCACATTATCAAGGTGAACCAAGCACTCACGTGCCATCTCTAAACGTTCTTCCATCGTGAACGTTCCTGATTTTTTTTCGTTAAGCATAATTGCAACAACAACATGATCAAACATCTTTGAACAGCGCTCAATTAAATCGATGTGGCCTGTTGTGATCGGATCAAAGGATCCAGGATACATTACTCTCATAGACTTACCTCACTTGTTAATATTATACCGTATTCCTTCATTTTAAAAAAGCCAAAAATTCGTCATTCGAGATTGTTTTCATCATAAATTCGTCAGTAAAGTGTTCTAAACCCCTTAAAAAAGGTGGAACAAGCCATTATTTCGGTCTGAATGAACCGATTTTAGTTCATTCACAACAAACAAAAAAAACACATCTGGGAGTGATGTGTTTTTTTAAAAGATCCATCGTCAGTATTATTGGAGGAATACTTAATTTATATAATTTTGAGGAAATAGATTATCTATGAGCGATGGTCTAAAGGACAAGTTTTTTTAGATAGTTGAACTATCTATGAACTTATTATACTGCTTAAATGTAAAATGTCAACTATTTTTACACAAATAATGTAAATTATACATTCTATGAAAGTTTTTACATTGTCAATAATATCTTCGTTTCCTCATATGCTTCTTTTAATTGCTCTTCCGTAGGTTCCCATTGATATGCGAATTTCCGCTCAACAATACCGCCAGCATCAATAATTTCGCGTTCCCAATTCTCAATCCACACACCTTCGCCCCAATCATAGGAACCAAACAGTACGACGCGTTTTCCTTCAAGCATTGGGAGTAAATCATCGAAAAATGGACGGAATTCATATTCTTCAACATTTTCGTCATTCATTGCAGGTGAACCTAAAAATAATATATCCGCATCAATCACCGCATTTGCTGTCACATTGCTTACAAACTCATTACTGCCTTCAATGCCTAAATCCTCCACTGCCTCAAAAATTGAATCGGCTATCATTTGTGTATTCCCTGATCCTGTATAGTAAACGATATTTATTTTCATCTGAACCTCCATCGTAATCTCTATTCATTATAAAATAAAAAATGTTAGTTTTCACTAACATTTTTATAAAATTTACGCGTCACCTAGAACTTTTTTAACTTCAGCGATAACGGCTTCACCATTCATGGTACCGTATGCACGCATATCGATAACTTCGATTGGTTTTTCAGGTAATTGTTTTTGAACAGTACTTAAATTAAATCGAACTTGTGGTCCTAATAAAACGATGTCTGCATCAGCGCCAACGCGTGCGGCTTCACTAACAGCGTGAGCTGAAATTTCTACATCATATCCTTGAGCAGCAGCTGCTTCTTGCATCTTTGTAACAAGGATACTTGTTGACATACCTGCTGAACACAATAAAATAATTTTTCTCATAATATCCTCCTTGATATGAAACTATTATAACAACAAACAGAAATAGTGTCCATAAGAAAGCGTTAACAATTGCTATCATTTCTTCCCAGTAAGGATCCCCATAATATTTCTTGTAATCGCTTTACCTAATTCATTCCCGATTGTGCTCATCGTACGGTTCATTCCCTTTTCAAGAGGTGTTTGACGATGACGTGTGCTTGTTTTCTTACGATTTTGTAGTTTTTCTTTTTCTTTTTCTAATTTCATCTTTTCTTTTTCAAAAGCAAGTCGCTCTTTTTCAAGTGCTTGCGTTGCTTCTTCCTTCGCTTGGTCCACTGCAGCTTGGGCCATTTTTTCCGCTAACGACTCATAAGCTGAAAAACGATCAATTGGTTCACGATATTTTTGATTGTATGGACTCCCTTGGATTAACATATTGCGCAACCCCAAATCAACCTCAGCCATAAGACTTTGTGGTGGAAGCACAAATGCACGCTCCGCAACTTGAGGTGTCCCTTTTTCATCCAATGTCGATATAATTGCTTCACCGGTTCCTAACTCAAGGATTGCTTTCTCCGTATCAAAGCTAGGATTTGTTCTAAAACTTTGCGCAGCAGCTTTTACTTGTTTTTGTTCCCCAGGAGTATAGGCACGTAAGGCATGTTGAATACGATTACCTAATTGACTTAACACACGATCCGGGATATCCGAGGGACTTTGCGATATAAAGTAAACGCCCACGCCTTTTGAACGAATCAACTTCACAACAAGTTCGATCCGATCTACCAATGCTTTGGGCACATCTTTAAATAATAAGTGTGCTTCATCAAAGAAGAAAACCATCTTTGGCTTATCAAGATCTCCAACCTCTGGTAATGTTTCGAATAGTTCTGAAAGCATCCATAAAAGGAAGGTCGCATACAGAGTGGGTTGATGGAATAATTCAACACTATGAAGAACATTGATGATTCCCTTACCATCGCCATCCGTTCGAATCCAATCTTGAATATCTAAAGCTGGTTCACCAAAGAAAATAGCTGCACCTTGTTCTTCTAAGAATACCACTTTGCGAATCACTGCCCCGATTGACTGTGTTGACATGAGCCCATATTGTGCAGCCAAGTCTTTATTATTTTGATAAACAAAATCAAGCATCGATTTTAAATCTTTAATATCTAACAATAACAAACCTTGAGCATCGGCGATTTTAAACACAAGTGACAGAACACTTGCTTGCGTTTCATTGAGATCCATAAGTTTTGCTAGCATTACCGGACCCATTTCCGAAATCGTGGTACGAACAGGAATGCCACCTTTACCGTAAATATCCCAAAAAGTAACTGGAAACCCTTTATATTCGAAATCAGTAACACCAAATTTTTCAACACGACTCGATACATTAGAGTTATCAACCCCTGCAGCAGCAAGACCTGAAACATCCCCTTTGATATCGGCTAAAAACGTTGGCACGCCCAAGTCACTTAATGCTTCCGTTAATACTTTCAAGGTAACCGTTTTCCCTGTCCCTGTAGCACCCGTAATGAGTCCATGACGATTTAACATTTGCGGTAAAATATACACCGGCTGTTCCCCTTGTGCAATCCAAATTTTATTATCTTTTAACATGACATTCTCCTCATTTTTATGTATTTGATTAACTAATTGCATTGTACCATGAGGCCCTAAATAAAAAAAGAGCCACAGCTCTTATTGAATTTTCTTATGAATGTCAATAAGCTCTGTAGCCATAATTTTTAATACTTCTGCGCTCATCATTTGGTCTTCTGCATGAATTAACAATAAGTTAACTTGAGTAGCACCGTTTTGAGCTTCTTGTTGGATTAATTGTGCATGAACGCGATGTCCTTCGACAAATTGTTCTTCACCTTCAGCCATAAGTTGTTCTGCTCTTTCAAAGTCGCCTTCTTTAGCGGCTTGAATCGCTTCCACAAAGCATGAACGAGCGGATCCATTAAACGAAATCATTTGAAAACTAAGTAATTCTAAACCTTCCATGATATTCTCCTTTATGTACATTGTCATTATATCAAATCTATTTTCAAATTGGTAGCCTAATTCTCTGAAATAAAATTTCATTCATTTCGCTTAAACAAAGGATATAAACCCCTTACAGTTAATCAATGAGATGAAATCTTATTTCTATATATTTCAGAAAGTTACAAATAGACCCTTGACATAGAATGTGATAAACTGTGTATATATAAAAAAAACACCTTCTGGTGTTAAGATTATGGTGCCGGCTAGAGGACTTGAACCCCCAACCTACTGATTACGATTCAGTTGCTCTACCAATTGAGCTAAGCCGGCGTGTTTAAATTGTACAACTCATTCACGAGCAAATCAAGACCTAAGGAGGATTTTTTATGAAATTATATATAAAACAACGCGTCTTTTCATTTCGAGACCGTTTTGATGTCAAGGATCAGCATGGTACTACTCAATTTCAGGTGCAAGGATCCCTTTTGAGTATTGGTCGTAAATTCACAATCTACGATGTTTCAAACCATCCCGTTGCAAGAGTCAAACAAAAGCCCTTTCGCTTTTTATCTAAATATATTCTTGAAACACCTGACCATCAAGCTGCACTCAATCAAAAATTCACTTTCTTTAAAATGAAGTTCACACTTCATAACCTCGACTGGCAATTGAATGGTAACATAACGGGTCATAATTACACCGTTGATTCACGTTCCCACGGCCGTATCATGACACTCTCAAAAAAATGGTTTAGTTGGGGTGATAGTTATGAATTGGATATTCATAATGATACGGATACGTTAATGTGTCTTTGCATTGCGATTGCGGTTGACGCAGAACTTGCGTCCTCACGAAACAATCAACAAAATAACGTGCAAAATAACAATCAATAAAAAAGAACGGTTCTTAACCGTTCTTTTTTTAGGATTCTTTACAAACATTACCCGTAGCTTCAATCTCCAGTTCTTTATACCCAGAGAGTTCTCCTTTAGTGCGAGTTAACTGATAATGTTCCAATTCTATAATCACAATCTCCGCCGTTGATTTTACAATGCATCCTAACGAAACATGGCCTCCAAGCACCTTAAATTCAAGATCACTGACTGAAGCATGGATATGATGTCCACCTTTTGAAACCGTACCAACACATGAAACAATTTCATAAGGTCCGTTTAATTGGATTTCTTTCTTATTATGTCCTTTACGAAAAACGATACGGGACAAACTCCCAACACACGTCCCAATATATCCGGAAGTAATTTGGAACTTCTTACAATAGGCGTCGATGCCTTGTAAAAGATCATCTCCTGGCATTAATCGAATTACATGTTCTTTCATATTCCCACCGTCCTTATTACTTATTCTACTTGGTTTCACGATAAGTCTCAAATATATTTCTACCCATATTCTTCACAAAAAGTTCACCCGGGAAATATTACCGCATTTCAGTTAAGCCAGTTTCCGTTAATTCGTAAATCGTTTCGAAGACTGCCTCCAATAACATTCGATCGTGTGTAACCGCGATAATGGCTCCCTCAAATTGATTCAAAAGCTCATATACCGCAGCAACACTCATTGGACTTAAATTACGAGTAGGCTCATCTAAAATTAAGACCTTTGGATTTTGAAGGACGAGTTTTAAGAGTGATACTTTCGCCTTTTGACCTCCAGATAATAAATGCATCGGTGTATTCATCTCTGTCTCGGTAAATTTCAAACTACCAAGGTGATTGGTAATGAGGCCCCGTTCTTCTCTTGAACCCTGCTGAACACAATTTTCAATCGGTGTGAGATCAAAACAAATGTTTTTCTCATAGGACTGGTGCATCACACCTACCTCTCCTTCCAGCGCATGAATTAATTTGTGAATCAACGTTGTTTTCCCAACTCCATTTCGACCCACAATAGCAATACGATCGGTACTATAGACTTCCAAATGAATTCCGCGGACAAGAATTCGCTGCTCAATTTGTAATGTTTCACATTCGAATTTCAGTATTTTTTTTCGATGAACTTGGCTCTGCGTTGGAAATGTTAGTTTTATTGCAGATTCTGAATCCAATTTTTCAGGAATGACTTCGCGATTAAAGCGTCGTTCCATAGATTTTATATTATGCATTTTCTTTTTTAAAAGTCGCCCTTTGGCTGGATCTTGGCGAGTCTGTGTTCGTTGTCGATGTTCAACTTTTTGGTAGAGTTGACGCCACCGATCTTCTTGCTTTTGTTTTTCCTGTTGTTGCATCTTAACAGCATGGTTGTGTGTGTCATGGTGATGCAAATAGAGATTAGTATAAGCGTCATAGGTACCTTCGAATACGGTGACAGTGGAACGGGTTTTACGGTGTGTTTGTTCTAGATGAACAATCCGGGTAGCACACCTACGAAGGAGTACTGGATCATGGGATACAAACATAATGGGCGTTGTTTGGGAAAGCATCCAAGATTCAAGCCACTCCAATGTTTCAAGATCTAAATCGTTGCTGGGTTCATCTAAGAGATAACAATCACAAGGATGCAACATCAAACGCATGATTTGTAAGCGAACTCGTTCACCACCACTAAAGGAATGAAGTGGTCGATCCAGGTCTTCAATCCCTAAGGTTGGCAATACCTCCTTAATGATTCGCCCTAAAGACCCGTAAAGATCCCATTGATCCGAAATGATATAGGATAACGCATCCGTTTCTAATTCATTTTGATTCAACTCTTGATTTAAAGATCCAAAAACCAAGGATGGCTTACTCATTGTTTTCGTGACCTGTAGGTTTTGAAATTCATCGCGACCTGCGAGCGCTTTGAGGGTGAGGCTTTTCCCATTCCCTTCTTCCCCAATTAATGCAATACGATCTTTTTGATTTACAGACATAGAAAAAGACGCGATCAGTTCGCGTCCTGTTTCCGTCTTAATATTAAGACTAAAATTAAACATGACAAAACTTCCTCCTATTTTATGATTAATGATTTAGAAAGAAGTTCTGTTCATGTTCCCACCGCCTTTTGTTAATGTTACTGTACAAAATAATATCAGCGATGTCAACTTTGGGACTTAAAGGCCCAATATTTCACCAATTAATTCAATCAGTGTTTGTTCGTCTGTTACAACTGTACCTTGGAGTTTAATCAATCCAACAGTGTAAAGGTTTACGTAAGAAAATTGTGATTCACCAACTTCACGCAATGCATGGATTTTTTCAAGATTTTGAGCACCTTGTTGGCGACTGTCAGTATAAAGTCCAATCATTGGAATATTGGCTTGATAGGCAACGCCGACTTCCGACGCCACACCCGCATCAATGGTTTGACCATCCAAGACTGCAATCACTAAATCCGATTTTAATAATGCATCCGTGTCCGCTTTTGCAATCATCATTGAATTAGCGTAACTATTTTTATCATTAATCTCCATCTGTTCCTGAGGTAGATAGATTTCAACTGAAGGATAAGCAGCACGAATTTGTGCCACAACCTCCGCATTATAACGAAACTCCATATGTGTAAAAAGTGGACTTGCAAAATAAATTTTCTTCATCATTACCCCCTTTAGTGTTCGTCAGAAGTGTGCAATTTTACTGCTGAAAACATATTACGAGCAATATTGACCCCATGATCTCCAATGCGTTCCAAGATTCCTAAAATATCAATATAGATCGAACTTGTAACTTTAGCGTCACAGATTCCTTCTGCCATACGTTGGAAATGCTTTTCACGATATTTTTCTTCGATTAGATCCATATACTCTTCGTCACGACAAAGTGAATCAAAGCCTGATAAATCTTCACGTTCAAAAATCTTTGTAGAACGTCGCAGCATATCCATTAAAAGTTGGTACATTGTATCCAAGTCACGGAGTGCATCTTCTGAAAACGATTCACGATTCTCAAAACTCATTTTATAAAATTCAACAAGATTTGTCGAGAGATCACTCATACGCTCATAGTTTTTAATAATTTCTAAGTTTTTAGTATATTCTTCGGTTATATGTCCAGATACATCCGTTTGTTTTGCTATCTCAAGTAAATATTTTGTTAAGTCTGTATCAAGACCGTTAACCATTTCCTCAAGTTGCATGACAACGTCATAATCTTCCATATCGCGTGAATGCAAGAACTGGTTTGAGGTTTCTACAGATTCAAGCACTAAGTCAGCCATTTTAACGGTTGTGTTACGTGCTAACTGCAAAGCACCTTCCGGGAAGGTTTCAATTAAGCCATAATCCAAAGGCTTAATTTTTTCACGTTCTTTAATTTTATCTTCTCCAGGAATTAAGAATTCCATGAGTCGAATAAACGCCGGTACGAACGGTATAATCACGATCGCAAATATCAGGTTAAAAAAGAAGTGATTAAGTCCAACCGCAAAAGCAGGCGAACCACCAATCAAATCATTAACACGAATGATAAAGGCCGAGTAGGGTTCAATAAGAATCATTACAATCATCGCACCCATAAAGTTAAAGATAACATGGAACCAACCTGCTCGACGTGTAGAAACTGATCCACCTATCGAGGCAAGTACCGCTGTAAGGGTCGTTCCGATATTTGAACCGAACACGAACGCCGATGCAGCTACCATCGACATGCCCCCATTGGCATAGATCTTTTGAACCAATGCAATAACGGCCATTGAAGAATTAATCACCGCCGTCGCCACAGTCCCAGCCATCAATGCAAGCCATGGATTTTGTGACATCTTAAGCATAAATGCTTCAAAGAATGGGTATTCTTGAATAAGAATTAATTTATCACTCATGAGTTTTAACCCCACAAATGTAATTCCAAACCCAAATAAAATTTGCCCAATATTTTTATACTTTTTACGTTTCGAAAAAGCCATGATCATAGCACCGACAAATAAAAAGTAAAATCCTAATTCATCAACATTCAATCCAATCATAAGCGCTGTAACGGTTGTTCCGACATTCGCACCGATTGAAATACCAATTGCTTGATCCAAGCGCATTAAACCAGCTCGAACCAAACTAATCGAAATAACCGTTGCGGCAGTACTCGATTGCATGATTGCCGTAATGGCAATCCCAACTAAAATGGCCATAACGGTATTGCTTGTGTATTTTTCAATATAATCTCGTATTTTAGGTCCTGCAGCTTCTTTTAATCCTTCGCCAAGAAATTTAATTCCAAGAATAAAAAGGCCGAATCCACCTAGAATGACATTAATACCCAAATCCGAAAACGATGGATTTTGAGTTGCCAAGAATAAACTATTCATTCTTTCCTCCATAAAAAATTTAGACCATTAACATAATATCACAATATCTATCAAGCATGGTAAATATTTTTTATTAAAAGAAAAAGACTGAACACCTACGTTTCAGTCTTTAAAGTTAATTATTTGCTTTTAATGAAATTTCTTCATGCATCTCGTGCACACCCACTGCAGAATTCACATAACGCGCTACATTAACGCCATGATCACCAATACGTTCGAGTATTCCAAGAACATCAATAAAGATTGAACTCGCAACTTTTTCATCACAAATACCTTCAGCCATGCGTTGGAAGTGTTTCTCGCGGTATTTGTCTTCAATAAGGTCTAAATACTCTTCATCACGAATCAACGCCTCAAATCGCGATAAATCCTCGGTATCAAAGATTTTTAACGAACGTTTCATCATATCCATCAATAATTTATACATTGTATCCAAATCATGCAGCGCATCGCTCGAAAAATCTTCGCGATTTTCAAATACCATACGATAAAACTCCACAAGATTTGTCGAAAGGTCACTCATACGTTCGTAATTCTTAATGACTTCAAGATACTTCGTGTAGGTATCCGCAATATGCGAGTCCGAATTACTGTGTTTCATGATTTCAAGTAAATACTCAGTCAGTTCCGTATCAAGTTGATTAACCATTCCTTCAAGTTGCATCACCACTTCATAATCCTCGTCATCCTTAGAGTGCAAATATGCATGGGACGCATCAACCGCTTCAAGAACCAAATCACCCATTTTTGTTGTGCGTGCTTTCGCAAGTTGAAGTGCACCTTCTGGATATGTATGAATAATATCACGATCCAAAGGTTTTAATTTTTCGCGACTGCGAATTTTATCTTCGCCCGGAATTAAAATCTTGAGAAGACGAATGAATGCAGGTACAAACGGAATAACAAGAATAGCAAAGAAGAGATTAAAGACAAAGTGCGCAATCCCAACAGCCATTGCATCCGTTCCGCCCATCATACCATTTAACTTTAGAATAAATTGTGAATAAGGCGTTACAAAGAGCATCATCGTTACAGCACCAATAACATTAAACATGGTATGGAAAAGTCCAGCACGACGCGTCGCGATGGATCCACCCATTGACGCAAAGAGTGCGGTTACCGTGGTACCAATATTTGATCCGAAAACAAAAGCTGTGGCGGCCACAATTGACATGCCGCCGTTTCCATAGATTTTTTGAACGACCGCTATGGTAGCTGAGGATGAATTAATAATACCCGTTAACACCGTACCACCTAACATCGCAAGCCAAGGATGATCCGACAATTGAACCATCAAAGCCTCAAAGAATGGCATTTGCTGAATCAACATGAGTTTCTCACTCATAATTTGCAACCCTACAAAAGTCAATCCGAACGCAAGTACGACTTGACCGTAATTTTTTATATCACGACGTGATGAGAATAGTACCATCATCGCCCCTACAAATAAGAAAAAGTAACCCATCTCATCAATGTTGAGACCGACAATAATCGCCGTTACCGTAGTACCAATATTCGCTCCCAAGGAAATCCCAATAGCTTGATCTAAACGCATTAAACCAGCACGAACAAGCGAGATTGAAATCACCGTTGCAGCAGAACTTGATTGCATAATTCCCGTAATCAAGGCCCCAACTAAAATTGCAGAAAAAAGATTGCTCGTATATTTATCAATATAATCCCGCATACGATTTCCCGCTACTTTTTTAAAGCCATCTCCTAATAGATTAATTCCTAACATAAATAAACCGAATCCACCTAAGATTACGTGGATTCCTAAATCCATAATAGACTGTGATTGTGCAGCCAATAATTGCATAGTATGCCTCCATTTATAAAATTCGACCATCCTCATAATACCACGTGAAAAAACGGTGAATATGAAATAAAATTAACATTTCTCCTGCTCTGACGCCAATCATACAAAAACCATCCTAAAAAGAATGGTTAAGCAAGTCTCATATGTAAAATAGGGAGGGGACGACCTGCCCCATCATATTCTGATCGATCGAACACCTCAAAGCCCAAATGTTCGTAAAATCCTCGAGCTTGGTAGTTTTGTTCATTCACATCAACGCGATCAGCGTTTAATGTCTTTATGGCATATTGAATGAGGCTCGCACCAATCCCTTGACCACGTGCGACGCCATCAAGGAAAAGCATCTCAATTTTTTGATCTAATACACCCATAAATCCAGAAACGGTATTATGTTCTTCGTAAACGACTACCGCATCCATTGAAGCAAAAGCAGTATGCACTTCCGGACGCATAGCATCAATCATTTCTTCTGTGACAAAATCATGGGTATCGCGTACCGACTGTTCCCATACATCCACAAGTCTCATTACATCATAATTATGTACATCAATTGTTTTAATCATAGTTCCACCTCTATCTTTCATTATAACGGTTAATTTTAAAAATAACGGACATTTCACGGACTGTTCAATGTATTCCTAATAAAAGTTCCCATTAAAGAAAAAAAACATGACCGAAGTCATGTGTTAATTTATATATGGTGGAGCTTAACGGGATCGAACCGTTGACCTCCTGCGTGCAAGGCAGGCGCTCTCCCAGCTGAGCTAAAACCCCAAATCATATTGTCAAGTTAAAATGGTGGGCCTGAATGGATTCGAACCAGCGACCTCACCCTTATCAGGGGTGCGCTCTAACCAACTGAGCTACAGGCCCATTTCCTTGACTGCCTTAATAATATACCACCCAAAACATAGTGTGTCAATAAGATTTTCAAACAATTATCACTTTTTGTAAGTGCGTTCTTTTACATCACCAAAATCAACTTAAACTGGCTTTTGGGTAAACATAAAGGGCAAGCAAGTTATGTCGGATGTGCTTATTTCTATTTCAGAACAAATACCCACGATTGAGCGAACTCTTGAACTTTGCCTTAACTGTTTCATTCTGCATTCAAAATAAAAAAAACGCCAGTAATAAGTAATCAATACTCGTTACAGACGTTTGTTTATAAGTAAATTGGTGGAGCTTAACGGGATCGAACCGTTGACCTCCTGCGTGCAAGGCAGGCGCTCTCCCAGCTGAGCTAAAACCCCAAAATTTATTTAAAGAAATGGTGGGCCTGAATGGATTCGAACCAGCGACCTCACCCTTATCAGGGGTGCGCTCTAACCAACTGAGCTACAGGCCCATTTCTTAACTGCCTTATTAATATACCATTCCCACCTAGTCGTGTCAACAAGTTTTTCGATAAAACTCACAAATAAAAAAGAAACTCAAGAAACGTGATTTTTAGGTTGCACTCACCGATAAATATAAAAAAAAGTGCGTCAGTTAACGCACTTTTTAAACTGAAATTTAGTCACGGATATAAGCATTAAACATCCATAAGTTTTTCCCAAGATCCTGAGATACCGCCGTGAAATAATCAGCAGTTCCTGGATCATTTGCAGCTTCCGCAAGTTCAACAAGTCGTAATGCCGAACGATTCATATGCTCGAAGTCCACAATTAAGTGTTCAAAACCTTCTTTAGCTGTTTTCCACGCTTGATCTAATTCTTTAATTGATGTCATTTTAAGAACTGTTTCAAGATTTCCAACAGGTTTTGCCCCTATTGTAAGCAAACGTTCCGCTACCTCATCGATGCGTTCTTCTGCTTCTTCATAATACGTATCCATTTGTTCATGAACGGGGAAAAATCCTTCACCTTTAAGGAACCAATGGATATTATGAATTTTCATCCCTAAAACAATTTGATCTGCTAAAAACAAATTCATTTCTTCATATAAATTATTCATACTACATTCCTCCTATATAAATAGTATAGCGCTTAGTTAAGGATATGTAGAATGAAATGCCCATGTTTAAAAACGCGAGTCTTTAATCCATGCTTTAAGACACATTGTTAGCCCGAAAGAGACAATACAGATATATTTAACCCTACTACGCTTGGCGAAGTCATATGACCCTTAAAACGAGTGTGTGCGCACATACAAGGCAATAAACATTTCATTTTGTACCGAACAATTATATAGATGAAGCTTTATGATTAATCTGCACTTAAATCCATTATATCAAGCACAACTAAAGTTTGGATATCCAAGCAACAAAGACATTACGCTAACACACCACAAATATATTAAAAAAACGACACAAAGTGTCGTTAATGAATTGAAATTTGGTGGAGCTTAACGGGATCGAACCGTTGACCTCCTGCGTGCAAGGCAGGCGCTCTCCCAGCTGAGCTAAAACCCCATGTATTTCATGTATTTATAATATCATAACTTAATCGTAAAAACAATACTTTATAAACAAGATATTAGATAAAATAACTGATTTTATTTCTTCGTTGGAACGACCTCTGAACGACCCTTAATCATCTTGTATTTTAACACAGCACTTTTCGAAACTACTTCACCCCAAAAGAATGCTCAATTTTAGATTATGATTCGCGCCAAATCCATATTGTGATATTTACTGCTCAGCTTCGTTTACCTGCTTGTAGTTATATTCTAGTGTTTTCATAAGCCATCATCCTATCGATAGAATATTCAGTTAATAATTATGTGTTCTAATAACTATTATCATCTGATAATTTATACAAAAAAAACCATCCGAAGATGGTTGTGAATTTAAAATTGGTGGAGCTTAACGGGATCGAACCGTTGACCTCCTGCGTGCAAGGCAGGCGCTCTCCCAGCTGAGCTAAAACCCCAAAATTTTTAAAGAAATGGTGGGCCTGAATGGATTCGAACCAGCGACCTCACCCTTATCAGGGGTGCGCTCTAACCAACTGAGCTACAGGCCCATTTCTTAACTGCCATAACAATATAACATCTAAAAATAAGGGTGTCAATTGATATCTTGAAATTTGTCATATTTCCTTTCAAAAGTGCTTGTAAGGTGATTTTTAATGTTCTTTTCCCCCTTAACTAATGGGGGCTCCATAAAAAAAACTCCCGCATAAGCGAGAGCTTTCCAAACATAAATCGAATGATTAACGTTTTGAGAATTGAGGTGCACGACGAGCGCCGCGTAGACCTGGTTTTTTACGTTCTTTAGCACGTGGATCACGTGTAACGAATCCAGCTGCTTTTAACAATGGACGGTAATCTGCTGATGCTTCCATTAAAGCACGAGTGATACCATGACGGATTGCTCCGGCTTGTCCTGTTAATCCGCCACCTTTTACATTAACGTTTACGTCAAATGTATCTTGTGTTGAAGTAACTTCAAATGGTGAGCGAACTGTCATACGTAACAATTCTGAAGGTAAATGTTCTTCAATTGGTTTGTGATTAATTGTAATCACACCTGTTCCAGGAGTTAAATAAACACGAGCAACAGATGTCTTACGACGTCCTGTACCTAGGTATTGTACAGCGTTTTTGTTTTTTGTTGTCATATGTTCTCCTATCCCTTAATAACCATTTCCACAGGCTTTTGAGCTGCGTGAGGGTGGTTTTCGCCCTTGTATACAAATAAGTGTGTACGTTGTTTATCGCCTAAACGTGTGTGTGGTAACATACCGTGAATAGCTCTTTCAACCCATTCGATTGTGTATGTTTCGCGCATTGTACGTGTTGAACGTTCTCTCATACCACCTGGGTAGTGTGAGTGATTGTAGTACATTTTCTTATATTCTTGATCTCCACTGACTTTAATTTTGTCAGCGTTGATTACGATAACGTAATCTCCACCATCAACGTTCGGTGTATATGTAGGTTTGTGTTTACCACGTAATACATGTGCAACTTCACTTGCAAGACGACCTAGTGTCATGTTCGTTCCGTCGACGATGTACCATTGGCGTACAACCTCTGCTGGTTTCGTCATAGTTGTTTGACGCATAATAATTTCCTCCTAAACCAAAAGTAGTTTCCGGGGCTACTATTGGCATAAAGTGCCGATTACTATTGTATGCTTTTTAACGCCCCATGTCAAGAAAACATACTTTATTTATATTGAACTTTCATCAAGTACAAACCACATGCATCGATATTGTATGAAACACTGTTTTTATCTCGTGCTTTAAGCATCTTAGAAATATCTTGTGGTTGACATTTTCCGCTCCCGCAAGCAACACAAGTCGCAACAATCATTCGCACCATATACCGTAAGAAGCCATCCCCTGAAATTACGAAACGTAAGCAATCTTCTGATTCATACAACTCAAAGTTTGTAATCGTTCGAACTTGATTCGCAATCTCATCAAGCCCTGTAGCATTAAACGAAGTAAAATCATGAGTCCCTACAAATTCAAACATCGCCGTTCGAACCGCCTTAAGGTCTAAAGGTTTATTATATTGATACACATAATTGCGTTCAAAAAGATTATACGGGCCTGTGTTGAGGCGATACTCATACGTCTTCGAAATCACATCAAAACGCGCGTGAAAATCAGGTTCGACCTTTTCAACACGAAGAATGTTGATATCCTCCGGTGAGAGCGCATTAAGAGCTCGCCACAGCTGTTCCTCGTTCATTTGGACTAGGTTATCAAAATGAAACGTTTGACCATAAGCGTGGACCCCAGCATCGGTACGCCCTGAGCCGCTTATGGGAATAGCTTGCTTATTAATCTTTGCGAGTACGGATTCAAGTTCCGATTGAACACACCGTTTTTGTGGTTGTTTTTGCCAACCATGAAACGTTGAACCATCATACTGTACGGTTGCCTTGAATCTCATAAAACACGACCAAGGGCAATAACAGTTACAAGTACCGCAACACAGAGAAACAATATAAACCAATCTGAAAATTTAATACGTAATTGTTTGTAACGCGTTCTGGTTTTACCAGGATAATAACCACGTGCCTCCATTGCATCCGCAAGATCTTCCGCACGATGATAAATTGACACAAAGAGTGGAATTAGCATTGAAATCGTTCCATTTATTTTTTCCTTAAACGATCCTTCTTTTAAGTCCACACCACGGCTTGCCTGTGCATCCATGATTCGTTGCGTATCCTCAATTAACGTTGGAATAAATCGTAGTGCTATCGAAATCATCATAGCAATTTCATGCGATGGTACACCAATTTTTTTTAGCGGATTTAATAAGTCTTCAATCCCCAACGTTAAATCGAGTGGTGCCGTTGTTGCTGTAAGCAGCGTTGTGACCATGATCATAAGCACTAATCGTGTCACAATAAATGCGGTTTGGTAAAGGGCACCACTATAAATCTTAATAAAACCTAATTGAATCAGTAACTCACCTTCACGAATTAAAAACATATTCATGATGAATAAGAAAAACAACATAAATACCATTGGTTTTAACGATTTAACAATAAATCGAAAAGTTAATTTCGAACTTAAAATTGCACATACAAAAAAGAAAAACAAAAATAAATTGGCCCATACATTTTTGACCATGAAAATCGACACCATAAGGACCAACATTGCAATTATTTTGATCCGCGGATCCAAACGATGAACTTTAGAATCTAAAGGTACGTAACGTCCGAGTGCAATATCGTTCATTATAAGTCCCCCTTAATCATCTTAGCAATTTCTTGAAGATCCAATGATTCCTTAGTATCAAAGCCACAAGACATTAACCGTTGTTTTAGTTGAAGAACCTTAGGGGCCACAAATCCTAGAGCTTCCAGTTTTTGTGGTTCGTCAAAGAAAGTTCGTACCGGACCATCGTAATATACGGAACCATGGTCTAACACGAGCACATTATCCGCATAACGCAACACATGATCCATATCGTGCGTAACCATGATAACGGTCTTTTTCATTTCTGTATTGAGACGTACGAATAAATCCATCATATCTTTACTTCCTTGAGGATCAAGTCCTGCGGTAGGCTCATCCAAAACAATAACATCCGGATTTGTAGCTAAGACACCTGCAATCGCCACACGACGTTTTTGCCCTCCCGATAAGTCTAAGGGTGATCGTTCCCATAATTCAGGTTTAATTCCGACAAGTGTCAATGCTTGGATAACATATTCATGGATTTGATTTTCATCAAACCCAAAATTTTTCGGCCCAAATGCCACATCTTTATATATGGTTTCTTCAAATAACTGCATTTCAGGAAATTGGAAAACAAGACCTACTTTTGAACGTAACATTTTTAAATTTTTCGTTTTTTCATTCGCTACGATCTTATGATCCCCGATTGTTACCGTTCCTTTCGTAGGTTGTATCAAGCCATTTAAATGTTGTACCAAGGTTGATTTCCCACTACCAGTAGCACCAATAATCGCTGTGATTTTTCCGGTTTCAATAGAAGTATTGATATCCGTTAAGGCATGGTGCGAAAACGGTGAGTTGGGTGAATACACATAACTTACTTCTTCAAACGTAATTGACATAACTCATCCACCATCCCTTCTAAATCATACGGTGTTGTTAAAACAATACCGTTTTTTTTCATTGCAAGATAGAATTTTAGACTAAAAGGAATGTCTAAAGAAAGTTTAATAAGTTTGTTTGCTTGAACAAGAATTTCTTCAGGTGTCCCCTGCATGGCAATCTTGCCTTCGTTCATAACAATGACATAATCGCTCATCGTCACTTCTTCAATATCGTGAGTAATTGAGAGAATGCTCATTTTATTTTCTGTATGCAACTCGTGAACTAAATCATTAACTTCTTTTTTCCCTTTTGGATCGAGCATACTGGTTGCTTCATCTAAAACTAAGAGTTCGGGTTGCATTGCCAAAACCCCGGCAATAGCAACACGTTGTTTCTGTCCTCCACTTAATTTGGTGGGCTCATGATTTAAAAAATCTTCCATCCCTACTCGCTTCGAGTAAGTTTCAATAAGGGCATCCATCTCCGTTGGATCAATCATTCGATTCTCAAGACCAAACGCAATATCATCGCGTACAGTAGAACCAATGAATTGATTATCCGGATTTTGAAAGACAATCGCAATTTTTTCACGGATATCATACACATTATCGGAATTAAGGGTTAACGCATCAATTTCGATTTGACCCTTATTTGCTTCAAGTAACCCGATAATCAATTTAGCAAGCGTTGATTTACCACTTCCGTTGTGTCCAATTACGGTTACATAATCACCTTTTTTTACATTGAATGAGACGTTATCAACAGCATTGCGCGTGCCATCGTATGAGAACGTCAAATCTTTAACTGCTAATTGTTTCAATTCTAATCACTCCAAACTAACGCTTCGCATTTAATTCTGAAATTGCAATAATAACCTCAGTTGCTTTAGCCATTGTTTCTACAACTGCAAATTCATGTTTACCATGGAAATTCTCGCCACCTGTAAAGAGATTTGGCGTAGGTAAACCCATATAAGATAACCGTGAACCGTCCGTACCACCACGCACTGGGGCAATAATCGGTTCTACATCTACTGATTGCATGGCATTTTTGGCAAGTTCAACAATGCTCATATCTTTCTCTATGATATTTTTCATATTGTAATACGTATCTGTTGTATGAACATTAACTGCTTCATAACCATATTTTTGATTTAGTTCTGACGCAATCTTATTTAAGCACGCCTTACGCGCTTCAAATTGATCCATATCATGATCACGAATGATGAAAGTCATTTTTGCATCTTCAATGTTCGATGACATTTCTGTAAGCAAGTAGAACCCTTCATAACCTTCCGTATGTTCCGGTCTTTCTAAAGATGGTATCGCTGCAAAGAATTCATGTGCAACAACTGATGCGTTAACCATTGTATCCTTCGCAGAGCCAGGATGAACGGAAACACCTTTAATCGTTACTACAGACTCCGCCGCATTGAATGTCTCATATTCCATTTCACCCAGCGCACCACCATCAACTGTATAGGCAAAATCAGCCCCAAAAGCCTCAACGTTGAAACTTTCAGCACCCGTGCCAATTTCCTCATCAATGGTAAAGGCAACACGAATATCACCATGTTTAATTTCAGGATGTTCAATGAGGTATTCCATAGCTGTCATAATTTCAGTAATTCCAGCTTTATTATCCGCACCCAGTAATGTTGTACCATCTGTTACAATCAATGTTTTGCCCACATAATCTTTTAAACTAGGAAACATGGAAACTGTTGATACGATACCCAAATCTTCATTAAGTATAATATCGTTGCCATCGTAATTTTCAATAACGCGTGGCTGTACATTTTCCGAATTATAATCTGCCGTATCCATATGAGCGATAAAGCCGATAGTTGGAACATCATAATCAATATTAGAAGGACAAAGTGCTGTCACAATACCATGTTCGTCAACTGAGACCTTATCCAAGCCAATTCGAATGCATTCATTATAAAGAACTTCCGCAAGATCAAATTGAATTTTTGATGATGGAATCGTATTTGAAGAAGCATCCGAACGTGTATTAATTTTTGTATAACGAACTAGTCGTTCAATTAGTGTATCTTTCATAGTGTACCTCACCTTTTATTATATTTACTTATGATATTTTATCATATTTGTGCCATTAAAACTAAAAAAAGCTTAGTTTTACTAAGCTTCTTCCGATTCATCAATTTCTTGTGCAAGTTCGGATACCGTATCTTCTGCAGATCGGCTTATATCATCGAGAGTTTCAATCGTTTTCTCAACATGTTTTTTATTATTTTGGTTCATATAATAACCGGCAGCTCCAATTGCGGCACCAATGATTGCTAATGGAAAGATTTTTTTCATACATGACCCTCCCTTTCTTTTGTAATACTATTCTAACACAGATACGAAGCGAATTTAAAGTTATAAACCATGGAAGATTGTGTAAAATTCGTGTGAATGAAAGACGCAATATCAAAATATTTTTCACCCATTAAATTTTATTTGAGGGTGGAGTATGAATGACACTCTTTTAAAAATTTTATTATTTTATAAAAGAAGACTTAGATTTCTAAGCCTTCTCCAATTTATTATTTTCGATGATTACGTTTAAGAAGCATCCATCCCATCGTCGATAGCGTTGCCCCAAATCCATAAAAGGAATTTGAAACGATTCCAGTCTTTGGTAGCGTTGCTGTATTCGTTTTAGATACATTGGTTTTGACATTATCAACCGGTTGTTTCGGTGAAACACTTGGTTTTTCGATTACCACGACATCTTTTGGTTTTAAGTTAGCCAACGCACTATCAATTGCCTGAACTGCGGAATCGATATCGTCTTGCGTCACAGGATGTACCACACGCTTACTTAACTGTGACAATAACGATTCTGCCTTTTCAATTGCATCTGATAAGGTTTGATAACTTTCTTCTGTATATACTGTTGGATCAATCTCTTTTGCTTTTTCCATTGCCTTTACGAGATTCTCCGTAACTAAGATTGGTTCTTGTGGAATAACGTAATCTTTCTCAAGCATGGCAAGAATGCGTTGTGGATTCAAAGTCTCGTTATAAACATTCCAATCTATCGCAGGATTGTTTTCAAGGAATTCCGCAAATACAGTGTCTAAGGATGGACCCTCTTCTCGTGGCCCCCCTAACATTGTGTATCCGTCCCCACCAGCCGCAAGGAAGTCGTTAGTTGCCATGTGATATGTTTTTGTCAGATCGACTGGCAGATATGTATCTTGAGTGGCGTCATAAATATCAATTCCAAGAACGCGGTTGAATGCTTCCTTGGTTGGGTCAAAATGAATGCGGATTGTGTCCGAAACATGTAAGAAGCCCCCATTTGAACCCAATTTTGGAAGTCCGTTATGATCGAGTGCTTCTTGAACATCCGTACGCAATGAGAATTCAAACATGTCCCAAACCTGCTGTCCACTAACGGATATTTGCGACATTACGTTTCCAAACGGTAACACACTAATTACATCTCCTAATGTGAGCGGACCGGCTTTTAAATCTGCACGAATTCCACCACCGTTTACAACTGCAAAATCCGTTGGGTTTTTAAATCCTTCTTTGCCATATGCAACCATCGCATCGGTGATAATATTACCGAGGTTGGTTTCTTGAACACGTACAAAATCGCGTTGACCGTTAAAGTTTATTGGATTATTCTCAACAACAATTGCCGAAGTGGTTTCTGCATAAGAAGCATCTGATGCTTTAATGAGATCTAGAATGTCAGGATCAGGTTCTATATCCGTTTCCTTAAGGGAAATAAGTTCAGCAGTACTGGATTTAAAATCATCCAGATTTAGCGTTACAACCCCTACATTATTCAGGTGCTCTCCGGTCTGAACGAGCACGACATTATCCCCAACATGGATGCCTTCTTCAATCGGTGTATGTGAATGACCATCGACAATCAGAATTTTTTTGTCCTTCGTTTGAGCATTTTCAGAGAGTGTCTTTGCAAGCGTATCCGAACGCCATGCTACTTTAGTTTCATTATCAATACCCAAGTGTGTCAAAACAACAAAGATATCTGCATCTTTATAAGAATCCTTTGTCATTTCTTCGATAACCATCGGAATTGGGTCTTTCCACGAGATTCCTTCGATATTTTTAGGATGGGTTTTTGTCTGAGTTTCTGGCGTGGTCGCACCCATAACAGCAATTTTATATCCCTGTTTCTCAATGAGGGTTGAATGACTATTAGGTTTTTCAATCATTTCAGAAGCTTTAAAAACTTGTTTTTGGTCTTCTGTATAGATTGTATTCACAGATAATAGGGGGAAATCTAAAATTTGGCCAAATCCTTCTTCTTTTCCCAAAGCAACTGCGGTTCCAAAGTCAAATTCATGATTACCAACAACCATGGCGTCATAACCCACGGCATTCATAATATGGGCCATACCTGCTCCCTTATCAACATTTGAAATCGGTAATCCTTGAAATGCATCACCGCCATCAACCATGAGTAAGGGGTTTATCTGATTTTTAAGTGTTTTAATATGAGCAAGACCGAGTGCCTTTGTACCAAATCGGCCATGCATGTCATTTGTATGCATTATCGTTACTGTGTTCTTTTGAACATCAGATTCGTTTGCATACGTCGACTGGACTAAATGTCCGGGAGAAACAAGCATTAAAAGCGAAAAAACTAAAACCATAATTTTGGATTTTTTCATTGTATCAATCCTCCTACATTATTAAGAATATGTATATTACGTGCCAAGTTCAAGCACGTTTCGATGAATAATTACCCTTTTGTGCATTTCCGCAAGTTAAAACAAATGTTGATCATATATTGCGTTATACAAAATCAGTCATAGTAAAGTTAACTTGACAACAATATCCTCTTAATGTAAAGTTAGGTTTACAGGAGGTTTTTATGAAAAATATACGTAATCGTGTGATTTATGTCACACTTCTTGTTTGGGGGTTCTTAGGAACCATGCTCCAATTCGATAAAATAAAACGACTCATTGCTGTTGATGCTGGAATTTCACCCGTTGCGTCTCAATTTAAAATATCGATTATTTGGGTCGTGGTATTTATCACATTTGCACTCACCGTACTGTTGGTCTATAAGAAAAAAAGTGGAACATCGTGGAGATTATTTTTATTTGAAGAAATTGATCAACTTGATGAAGATGAACGGAGTATCCTAATTGATGCCCCTGCACGGCGCTTTGCAGGCAATATAATGATATTGGTTGTACTGCTCTTTCTTTCCCTAATGATGATGGGTCCGATTTCAATCCAAAGTAACACCATTATTGGTGCACTTGGACTCCTTTTCACAATCTATGAACTCTGTTATTACTTTAAATTGCGTCATTTATACTACCAGTAGGAGGTTTAAGCAATGATCATCAATCGAATTCGAGATGTTCGTGAATGCCAGGGTTTAACCCAACAGCTATTTGCGGAGCAAGTTGGAGTTTCGCGACAAACCATTATTGCATTGGAGAAAGGTTCGTATAACCCCTCTCTAGAGCTATCGTTTAAATGTGCCCAGGTCTTAAATTGTTCCCTCTATGATTTATTTGAATATCAAGAAAACACCGTGTAATGAAGATATATCCTTCATCACACGGTGTTTTTTTTATTTGAGTAAAATATAAGCTGCATACTCAACAGAATTTGTTTGCTCGATAAAGCAATAGTCTGTATCAAGATGCTTCAAAAGCTCTTCTCGAACGGTTTCATTTTTCAAAAGTACACCACCCCCGAAGGCAATCGGTGTTTTACCATTAAGTTCGAAACTATTGGCTAAACGTGCAAGTTCATAACCTGCTGATTGATATACAGAAGCAATATGCTCCAGATGCACACATGATGCAGCAATTCCACTTATCTGAGCTACAAAATTACGATAGTTTTTAAAATTCTTATTTGCTAATATGACTAAATCATAAGGGGCATTTAATTCAAAGTGCTTCATGATGCAGTCATAAAAGGCTGTTCGGGGTAACCTACCATCTGCCTCTTGTGTAAAGATGCTCAACAATTGCCGACCAATCCAAAATGCACTGCCTTCATCACCTAATAAGTAGCCAAAACCACCACGACGATCCATAGCGCAACCAATCTTACGCATTGCAATCGATCCAGTGCCAGCAATAAGATAGACGCCATCTTGATTCTTTAAAGCAGAGGTCATAGCAAACTGCGCATCACTCATGATAAGTGCTCGAGGAAAGACAGACCAAATTGCTGTTTCAATCTGAGCGCATATATGCATATCACTACCATACCCTGCAGTTCCAATCGCGACAGCGACGATATCAAAATCATATCCTAATTTTTCAAAAACAATTCGTCCTTTGTTTAGAATTGATGCAATACCATCAAACCCAACCTGCATATAATGCATACTCTCAAAGACTCTTGAGTCTAGTGGATTTCCCATATCATCAAACATCACAAACCGTGTATAAGTGCCTCCAGCATCAATACCTAAATAATATTTCATAATGTAAAGCTAAACTTTTGCCATGGTTTAATACGATCTAACAAGATGAGTTCTTGTTCTTTGATATGGCCGACGACATTCGATTTGCCTGTATTTTTCATGTCTTTCATTGCAATCTGCAATTCACCAGCATAATGTCCGAATAAACTGCTCTCAATGATGATATCTCCACGGCGAATCACGTCAGGAGTGTTAAATACTTTAAAATCATGACCTTTATATTTCACGCGGGACATTGTTGAACGAATAAGATAGTCGTTGCGATCACCGCGGTTAAAGTGAGGCTCTTCAAGTACAATTTTCTTTTCGATTTCAGGAATATCTGCAACAAGTTCGACAGACAGATTAAGTTTTAATAAATTAATTTTTTTAACTGCTTCAAGTTCTGCTTTGCTTGGATAGCAATTTGAAATAATAATGTCATCCACCACATTCATCGCAACATAATCTTTTATTTGGACATCAAGGGGTAGATATCGATGTTTTTCTAATGTTACGAGTCCATCGGATACAGGCCAAGGTCCATAAGAACCGTCTGCTTGGCTTGTCACGAAGGCAGCCGAACGCAAGCCGTATTTTGTAAAGTTTTTAGTACACTTATGGAAGTATTCTTCATTTAAGCCCGAATAAGGATGAGGATAAAAATTATGACATGCAATGAGGTTATATTGATTTGGCTGATAATCCATAATGGTATCAATATAGTGTGTATCATTACTCATATTTATTTCTATCTTTAAGTCATACGGATTAAAAGTCATCATGGCTTCTTCACTACCACCGAAGCCCGCATCCAACCGTAAACCGTCTGCTTCTATTTCCGCAAAAAACGACAGGTCAGAATAACTAATCTCTAAATCTTTAAAAACACGGGGACTTACATCCACAATAATTTCAAAACCTTTTGAACGTGCATAGCGATTAATTTCTAGAAATTCATCTTTGATAACGTTTTTGGGCTTGTCGACGGATAACAGACACGAAAAGATTCGCGAGAATCCTGCCTCTGCAGCATCGTCGATATAACGTTTCATTTCATCTACTGACGATTTGTCAGGATATATAGATATACCTAATTTTCTCATAAATTCTCCTTATATGTATAAAATTTCATAGATCCAGAATACAGATATGAGACCTATTATGAATGACAATACAATAAATGTAAGCCAAAATGTTTTACTAAAGCCTTTATCTGTTTCGATAAAGAAGAAACAGAAACAAGTAGAAAATGCAGTTAGTGTGGTGAGCACAATTACACGTAGCCATTTTAAATCCAATCCTAATTGATTCAAGATTGCTGGAAAGAAAAATGATCCAACGAGGATGCTTCCAACGATTATAAATGCACTTTTAAAACTAACCACGGGTGCTGAATTACTTTTTTCATATCTGTACATATTATACCTCTTTTTTATTTAAAGGGACCTTGCATTCGCAAGGCCCCCGCTTAAATTATAATTTTATAATTTTAATTCCCTGCTTGTTCTTCTTCAAGAAGTTTCTTGTCATACATTTTGAAGAATGGGTAATAGATTACAACAGACACAATAATTAATATAATATTTAAAATTGCTGCTCTGAAATCGCCACCTGTCGCAATGTAGGCACCAATTGGTCCAGGCAATGTCCAAGGTGCTGTAACAATAACACGGCTCACAAGCCCTGCTGATGTTGCTACCCAAGCAATAATTGTTCCTATCATTGGTGTAATGATAAATGGAATAATTAGGATTGGATTCATAACAATTGGAGCACCGAAGATGATTGGCTCATTAATATTGAAACATGCTGGAATAAATGCGGTTTTTCCTAATGACTTAGCATAAGCTGATTTTGAGAAAAATGCCATTGCGATTGCTAATCCGATTGTAGCACCTGAACCACCAATCCAAATAAACCATTGGTAGAAAGGTTCAGCACTAATTGCTGGTAATGGTTGACCTGCTGCTGAAGCAATTGCATTAGTATCAAGTAGTTGTAACCAAATTGGTCTTGCTAGTGTACCAATGATTGATACACCATGAATTCCAAATGACCAAAAGAAGGTTACAAGGAATACGATTACTAATACACTTGGTAATGTATCCGCTGCATGGACAATCGGTGCAACAAGACCAGCAATGAATGTATGCCAGTTAAAACCAATCCAATAAGTAATTGTTGCCATTAATACTAAAATAATTGCGGTTGGTACAAGTGCTTCAAATGAGCGTGCTACAGATGTAGGCACTTGAGGCGGCATTGAAATCTTGAAGTTAGATTTATCCGTCCAACGGAAGATTTCAACGGCTAAGATTGATGTGATGATCCCCACAAACATACCACCACCACCAAGGTTTGCCATTGGTAGTACCCATCCTGAAACTTCTAATCCAGCATCTGCTGGAACATTTACAGGAATAAATGTTAATAAGAATGCTGCGGTTGCGAGAATTCCCCCTGATAATTCATCAAGCTTGTATGATTTTGCTAAACTTGATCCAATACCAAATGTAGCATACAAAGTCATAATTGCCATTGTTAATCGGAATGGCAATAGAATTTGTGCTGCGTTCGCTTTAAGGAATTTATAAATCCCCCAACTTTCTGGTAATGGTGGTGATGCTAGAATTAAAAAGAACGATCCAACTATGATTAGTGGAAGTGTCGCTATAATCCCGTCACGAATTGCGCGTAAATGACGCTGGTTCGCAAGTTTAGCCATTGGTGCAGATAATTTCTCATCCAAAAACTTTACAAATGCATCCATATTTCTCCTCCTTAGTACGTTAGTACTTCTAACACTAAATTACCTTATTTAACGCATTAAGTCAAATAAAAATTTCATATTTAAGAATAATATTCTGAAATTTTGTTTCTTTCTTCACATTGTTTCACAATATGATGTAAGCGCAACCACTATATACTGGTTTATTTGATGATACGAACAATCTTATCTATCTTTCTTTTCATAAAAGAAATAATTTACATTTATTTCATATAACCGTAATTATCTTGTTACAATTCGATTTTAAAGCGTCTTTTCCGCTGCACCATATTCGTTTACCTAATTTTGAATTTGATACCGCTACGACTGTTTAAATCGTTGACAACACATAAAAAACCGACTCAGCTAAAGCTAAGTCGGTTTAAATCGAGTATTTAATTGAGTAGTTCTCGAGACAGAAGCTATAATCCTCTGTGCATCCACTCAGTTATCTGCTCGTACCACTAGAAATTATTAAACGAATTCAATAATTGCCATTGGAGCTGCATCACCGCGACGCATTTCTGTTTTGATTACACGTGTGTAACCACCATTACGGTCTGCATATTTAGGTCCAATTTCATCAAATAGTTTTTGAAGAGCTGTTTGACCTGTTTTTTCGTCAGCAACAACGTTAAATACGATTTTAGCTGCTTCACGACGAGCATGTAAGTCCCCGCGTTTTGCAAGAGTTACAAGTTTATCAGCAACTGAACGGAGTTCCATTGCTTTCTTTTCTGTTGTTTCAATTCGACCATGAACAATTAAGCTTGTTGAAAGATTGCGTAGCAATGCTTTACGGTGAGCTGAATCACGACCTAATTTACGGTTTTTCATTCTATTTCCTCCTATTCAAATGATTTAAAGCCTAATCCAAGATCATGGAGTTTGTCTTTAACTTCTTTAAGTGACTTCTTACCTAGATTACGAATGCGCATCATTTCATCTTCTGTTTTAAGTGTTAATTCTTCAACAGTTTGAATACCTGCGCGCTTTAAGCAGTTATATGAACGAACTGACAAGTCTAAATCTTCGATCATCATTGTTGCCATTGGATTTTCAACGCCTGAAACATCAGGTTTAATCACAGATTCTGTTTCATAAACTGAATCCTTGATTGCAACAATTTGTTCTAAATGATCCATTAAGATTTTTGAACCTAATGACAACGCAACTTGAGGTTGAATTGAACCATTTGTCCATACTTCCATAATTAAACGATCGTATTTAGAATCTTGACCGACACGAGTCGGTTCGATGTGATACTTAACTCTTTCAATTGGAGTATAAATAGAATCTGTAAAAATCGTGCCAATTCCTTGTGATGCATTTTGATAGATTAATTTGTTTTCATCAGAACTTACATAGCCACGACCATTACGAGCTTTAAGCTCCATCTCTAACACTGCACCTTCTGCAAGTGTTGCAATAATGTGATCTTTATTCAAGATCTCCACATTTGCTGGGCATTCGATGTCAGCTGCTGTAACAACTTTAGGACCTTTTTGTGAGATTCGAAGTGTATACACTTCTTCATCTTGAACATTTAAAACAAGATCCTTAACGTTGAGAACGATACCTGTAACATCTTCTCCAACGCCTGCAATTGATGTGAATTCATGATACACACCCTCAATTTTAATTGAGTACACTGCTGCGCCTGGTAAAGATGAAAGGAGTACACGTCTTAGCGCATTCCCGATAGTATTACCAAAACCACGTTCAAGTGGTTCGATAACGAACTTACCATAATGTGCTGTTTCATCAAATTCTTTTACTTCAAATTTCGCACGTTCAAACTTGTTCATCTATGAATACCTCCTTGTTATAGTTTATATTATTATCCACGTGGACGTTTTGGTGGACGGCATCCATTGTGCGGAACTGGTGTAACATCATTAATTACACTAATTTCTAGTCCTGCTACTTGAAGTGCACGAACTGCCGATTCACGACCTGGTCCAGGTCCTTTAACACTAACTTCAACTGTTTTCATACCATGATCAACTGCCGCTTTAGCTGCTGCTTCTGATGCCATTTGAGCTGCATAAGGTGTTGACTTACGTGAACCCTTGAAGCCTAAAGCACCAGCACTTGACCAAGCGATAACATTTCCTTGTTCATCCGAAATTGTAACAATAGTATTGTTAAATGTCGAATGGATATGTGCAACTCCGCGTGCTATATTCTTGCGGACACGACGTTTACGAGCTACTTTTGCTTTTGCCATTACGTTTTCCTCCTATTAATTAACCTAATTATTTCTTCTTATTCGCTACTGTACGACGAGGTCCCTTACGTGTACGTGCATTTGTTTTTGTACGTTGTCCACGAACTGGTAAGCCACGACGATGACGGATTCCTCGGTTTGAACCGATTTCCATTAAGCGTTTGATGTTAAGGTTAACTTCACGACGAAGATCCCCTTCAACTTTGATTGATTCTACTTCACGACGGATTGCATTAACTTGTTCTTCAGTTAAATCTTTAACGCGGATGTCTTCACTGATTTCGCATTTTGTTAAGATTTCTTTTGATGTTGTTAAGCCAATACCGTAGATATATGTTAATGAGACTACTACACGTTTGTTACGTGGAATGTCAATTCCTGCTATACGAGCCATTAATATGACGTCCTCCTATCCTTGTCTTTGTTTGTGTTTTGGATTTTCACAAATAATCATTACTTTACCTTTGCGTCGAATAACTCTACATTTTTCACACATTGGTTTTACAGATGGTCTTACTTTCATAGTATTATCCTCCTAAAACTATCTTATTTATGTCTAAATGTAATGCGCCCACGTGATAAATCGTAAGGCGAAATCTCAACAGTCACGCGATCTCCCGGTAAAATGCGAATGTAGTGCATACGGATTTTACCAGATACGTGAGCTAAAATTTCATGACCATTACTGAGTTCCACCTTAAACATTGCACCTGGCAATGTATCAAGAACTACTCCATCTACTTCGATAACATTTTCTTTGCTCATGAGTGTTTAAAAGCCTCCTTTGTTCGAGTTAAAATTTCATAACTATCTTCAAGAATTACTACTGTATGTTCAAAATGAGCTGTTAGGGATCTGTCCTCTGAGACAACGGTCCACTCATCATCCAATACAGATGTTTTATTGGTTCCAATTTGAACCATCGGTTCAATCGCAATGACCATATTTTTGCGAAGTAGCGCTCCTTTGTGAGGAACACCAACATTGGGTACGTAGGGAGCTTCGTGCATCGATGTGCCGACACCGTGTCCTGAGTATTCAACAGGGAGTCCGTAACCATGAGGTTGAACCACTGTCATTACTGCATGACCAATATCTCCTATACGATTTCCCGCTACAGCAGCTTCAATTCCTGCAAATAACGACTCTTCAGTTACTTTTAATAAGTTTTGTGCTTCATCACTTATTTCCCCAACAGGATATGTCCAAGCATGATCGCTGTAATAACCTTTATAAATAGCGCCAACATCAATTGTGATAATGTCGCCATTCTTGAGGACTACCTCTGAACTAGGAATACCATGAACTAAAACTTCATTTACCGAAGCACATATTGAACCCGGAAATCCATCATAACCAAGAAACGCTGGTGTTGCACCTTGACTTAGAATATAATTACGTGCAATATCATCTAAGTGTTTAGTTGATACGCCAGGTTTAATTGCCGCTTTGACCGCCTCTTGGCACTCAAAAGCAATCCTACCGGCTTCACGCATTAAATCTAATTCACGTTCAGACTTGGTTGATATCATTTAACCGCCTCCAAGATGTTTTTTATCTCATTCATAACATTTTCTGCAGGTTGAGATGCATTAACGTCACGAACTAAACCTTTTTCACGATAATAATCGATAACTGGTTTTGTTTGGTTAATATACTCTTCAAAGCGGACTTGAAGTTTTGCTTCATTATCGTCACTTCGTTGGTATAGTTCTCCACCGCAAATATCACATTTAGATTCTACTTTAGGTGGATTGTTGTCAATATGATAGATTGCACCACAATCTTTACATAGACGACGGCCCGTAATACGACTTACAAGCTCCTCATATTCTACCTCAAGATTGATAACTAAATCAATAGGGCGGTTAATATCATTTGACATTACCTCAAGTGCTTCTGCTTGATGCAAGTTACGTGGATATCCATCCAATAGGTAACCATTCAAGCAGTCATCTTTTGAGATACGCTCTTTTACCATGCGGTCGGTTACTTCGTCAGGCACAAGCTTTCCTTGATCAATGTAAGATTTTGCTTCAATTCCAACTGGAGTAGCATTTGAGATAGCTTCTCTAAACATATCTCCAGTTGAAATGTGAGCAACATTGAACAATTCAACAATATGCGCTGACATTGTACCTTTACCACTACCAGCAGGACCCATGATTAATAAATTCATAAACTGTCCTCCTAATTGTTATTTGTTAAATAAACCTTTATATGAACGTTGTGTCATACGACCCTCAAGTTCTTTAACTGTTTCTAGGGCAACACCGACAACGATGATGATACCTGTACCACCGATTGCTGTACTTGCTGGAATTGCTCCTTGTGTAATCATTGGTAACACATGAGGGAGTAGTGCTACAAATGTTAAGAATAACGCTCCTAAGACCGTAATACGATTTAGGATTGTACTAATGTAATTTTTGGTATCTTTACCTGGGCGAACGCCTGGGATGTAAGATCCATTCTTACCAAAGTCTTCTGCAATTTTCTCAGGATCGACTTGTAAGTGTGTGTAGAAAAATGTAAATGCAATAATTAACAATGCATAAACAATTAATCCCACAGGTTGTTGTAAACTCATCGTTGTTGTCATAAATTTATAGAAACCACTATTTTGGTTAATCCAACTCATAACAATAACTGGTGCTTGCATAATTGCTCCAGCAAAAATTACTGGAATAACTGATGCAGAGTTAATCATTAATGGCAAATGGTTCATGCTCTTACCACGTGTAGTACCACCTACGTTTGATGTATATTGAATTGAAATCTTACGAACAGCACCGTTCATATAGATAACAAGAATAATAATCGCTAAGTATAAGAGTACATAAACTGCACACCATACAAAGCCCATAGTTGTACCACCTTTAGTCATTTCAGCAAAAGCGCCTTTAAATTGACTTGGTAAATTTGATACGATACCTGCGAAAATGATCATGGACAATCCATTACCAACACCCTTTTGAGTGATTTGATCGCCAAGCCATAATAGGAACATCGTTCCCGCTGCCATAACAGTTCCCATAAAGAAGTAGTCCGCTACAGTACTGCTCAACAGAATCTTATGTTGATTGTTGAGTAAGCTAATAATTCCAATCGCTTGAACGTATGCTAACACCACTCCAAGATAACGTGTAATACGGTCAAGTTGTAATTTACCTTTTTGACCAGATTTCGTTAACTCAGTTAAATATGGTATAACATCCATTGATAACAATTGGATTATAATTGATGCTGTAATGTAAGGTCCTACACCTAGAGCGAAAATTGAAAATGATTGGATAAACCCTCCACCAAGAATATTCATCATTCCAACTAATGTATTTGAATTTAGTTCGCTTGCCATTGATCCTGCGACTTTAACGCTATCGACGTTAGGAACAGGAATAACTGTCCCTAGTCGATAAATCAATAACATTGCAAGTGTGAAAATGATTCTTATTCTGATTTCTTTATTTTTGAATAAATCAGTAAAAAATCTCATTAGATTACCTCTACTTTTCCACCTAATTTTTCAATACTTTCTACTGCTGATTTTGAGAATGCGTTAGCTTTAACAACTAATTTTTTCTCTAATTCACCTTGACCTAAGATTTTAACTCCGTCAAGTGTTTTTTTAATAATTCCTTTTTCTAAAAGTGCTTCAATTGTAACTTCTGCTCCGTCTTCAAATACGTTTAATGAGCTTAGGTTTACAACTGCGTAATCCACACGGTTAATGTTTTTGAATCCGCGTTTAGGAATACGTTTGAACAATGGTGTTTGACCACCTTCAAAACCTAGTGCAACACCACCGCCACTACGAGCATTTTGACCCTTGTGACCTTTTCCTGATGTTTTCCCAGTTCCTGAACCTTGTCCACGACCAAGTCGTTTACGATCTTGGCGTGCACCTTCATTGTATTTTAATTCATGTAATTTCATAAAGGCCTCCTACTATCGTACGTCTTCGACTTTGATCTCTCTTAAACTCGCTACTTCATCAACTGTTTTCATTGATTCAAGTGCTTCAAATGTAGCACGAACCATGTTGATTGGTGTACGAGAACCAATACATTTTGTTAACACGTCAGTAACACCTGCTAACTCCATAACGTCACGAATTGCTCCACCCGCGATAACTCCAGTACCTTCTGCTGCAGGACGTACGAATACTTCTCCGGCACCATATTTACCTGTGTTTGCGTGTGGCAATGTTCCGTTAATCATCTTAACGTTAATTAAGTTTTTCTTTGCGGCTTCAACACCCTTGCGGATTGCATCTGGAACTTCGTTGGCTTTACCTGTTCCGAAACCGACGCGACCTTTTTTGTCACCAACTACAACTAGAGCAGCGAAGCGGAAACGACGACCACCCTTAACAACTTTAGTTACACGATTGATGACAACAACGCGTTCTTCGAATTCTTGTTCACGTTGTTCTCTTCTAGGTTTACGATTCATCATGTTCCTCCTTATTAAAACTCTAGTCCAGCTTCTCGAGCTGCCTCTGCTAATGCTTTAACACGTCCATGATAAATATAACCACCACGGTCAAACACTACAGATTTAATTCCTTTTTCTAATGCTAATTTAGCTACAGCGTTACCAACTTGCGCTGCTGCCTCAATATTACCGCCATTTGCGAGTTTCATTTGTACCGATCCTGCTGATACTAATGTGTTACCTGTAACATCATCAATAACTTGTGCAGAAATGTTTCCATTTGATCGATACACGCTAAGACGTGGGCGTTCTTGCGTTCCACTGACTTTACGACGAACTCGAGCATGACGACGAACTCGTTCTTGATTTCTTGATAATTTTTTTGCCATCGTTCAAATTCTCCTTTCCCACTATTTCTTAGCTGCTGTTTTACCCTCTTTGCGACGGATAACTTCATTCTTGTATTTAATACCTTTACCGAGATATGGTTCAGGTTTACGAGTAGCACGAATGTTTGCTGCCCATTCTCCAACGCGTTGCTTATCAACACCACTGACGTTGATTGCTGTTGCGCTAGGTACTTCGATATCTACACCATCTTCTAGTTCAAACTCGATTGGATGTGAGTATCCAACATTCAAGACTAACTTGTTGTCTGACTTAGATGCACGATACCCGATACCAACTAATTCTAGAGATTTAGTGAATCCTTCACTTACCCCAGTAATCATGTTAGCGATTAGTGATCGTGTAGTACCATGTAATTGTTTTACTTTTTTAGTATCATTCGGGCGTTTAACGTTGATTTCGCCTTCGTTGATTTCGATTTCGTAAAGCTCACTGAACTGACGTGTTAAAGTTCCCTTAGGACCTTTTACTGTCACCTCATTGCCAGCTTTTAATTCGACTTCAACGCCTGCCGGAATGGTAATCGTTTTATTTCCGATACGTGACATTTAGTGTCTCCTCTCTTACCAAACGTAAGCTAAGACTTCGCCACCAACATGTTTAGCGCGAGCTTGCTTGTCTGTTAGCATACCTTCTGAAGTTGAAATGATTGCAATTCCAAGTCCGTTAAGAACACGTGGAACTTCATTTGTCTTCGCGTATACGCGTTTACCAGGTTTTGAAATTCGTTTTAACCCGCTAATTACTCGTTCGTTGTTAGGACCATATTTAAGTACAATTGTAATTGTCTTTTTGATTCCTTCACCACTAACTAGGTAGTCGCGGATAAAACCTTCTTCTTTCAAAATTCTAGCGATTTCTGTTTTTTCTTTACTTGCTGGAATTTCAACTACATCGTGTTTTGCTTGAATAGCATTACGAACACGTGTAAGTAAATCAGCGATTGGATCTGTTACATACATCTGAAAAGCTCCTCCTTTATACTACCAGCTTGCCTTTTTAACGCCTGGAATTTGCCCTTTATGAGCAGCTTCGCGGAAGCGAATACGAGACATACCGTATTTACGTAAGTATCCGTGAGGGCGTCCGTCAACCATATCGCGGTTGTGAAGACGTACAGGTGATGCGTTACGTGGAAGTTTTTGAAGTCCTTCGTAATCACCTTTGGCTTTTAACTCAGCACGTTTTTCTGCGTAGCGATCTACGATCTCTTGACGTTGTTTTTCACGAGCGATTTTTGATTTCTTAGCCATTAGTTACCCTCCTTTTTAAATGGCATGCCTAACATTGATAGTAAAGCATAACCTTCTTTATCTGTTTTAGCTGTAGTAACGATAGTGATATCCATACCACGAACTTTGTTCACTTTATCAAAATCGATTTCTGGGAAGATTAATTGTTCTTTAACACCCATTGTAAAGTTACCACGACCGTCAAATGATCCACCGTTAATACCACGGAAGTCACGTACACGAGGAAGAGCAACTTTGATAAGTTTTTCTAAGAAGTCATACATTTTTTGACCACGTAGTGTAACTTTACATCCGATTGGCATATCTTCACGTAATTTGAAGTTAGCAATAGATTTCTTTGCTCTTGTGATAACTGGTTTTTGTCCAGTGATAATTTCTAGATCAGCAACAGCATCATCTAAGAATTTAGTGTTGTTGATTGCTTCTCCAACACCCATATTAACTACGATTTTTTCGAGTTTAGGTGTTTGCATTACTGAAGTATAGTTAAATTCTTCAACTAATTTAGCAACTACTTCATTTTTGTATTGTTCTTTTAAGTTCATTTAGCTATACCTCCTTATTTTACTGCTGCGCCTGATTTTTTATAGACGCGAACTTTTTTACCTTTTTCTTCTTTGTAAGCTACACGGCTTGGAGCTTTCGCTTTAGCATCGTATAACATTACGTTTGAAACATGAATCCATGCTTCTTGTTCAATAATACCGCCATCTGGGTTCATTTGGCTTGGTTTCATGTGTTTTTTAATTAAATTAACACCTTCAACCTTAACTTTGTCATGTTTAGGTGAAACTTCGATGACATCACCAATGGTGCCCTTGTATGAGCCTGTAATTACTTGAACATTATCTCCACGTTTGATTCTCATAAAAGCCTCCTATAACACTTCCGGTGCTAATGATACGATTTTCATGAAATTGTGTTCACGAAGCTCGCGAGCTACCGGTCCAAAAATACGAGTTCCGCGAGGAGTCATATCATCTTTTAAGATAACAACTGCGTTGTCATCGAAACTAATGTATGATCCATTTTCACGACGTACACCGTATTTAGTACGAACTACTACCGCTTTAACGACATCACCTTTTTTAACTGTTCCACCAGGAATAGCGTGTTTTACTGTTCCAACAACAATGTCTCCAATGCTTGCTGAACGACGACGGCTACCACCTAGGCAACGAATTACTAAGATTTCCTTAGCACCAGTGTTGTCAGCGACTTTACATCTTGATTCATTTTGTATCATCTTGACAACCTCCTACAATACTTCGGCTTTTTCAACTAATTTAGTTACGCGGCAGAATTTAGTTGCTGATAATGGACGAGTTTCCATAATTTCAACAATATCTCCAACTTTGATTTCATTAGTTTCATCATGAGCCTTGAATTTTTTTGAATAGTTTACACGTTTTCCATACAATGGATGACGTTTTGACGTTTTTACTTCTACTACTACCGTTTTATCCATTGCATCAGATACAACAGTACCACGGTAAACTTTGCGCTTGTTTCTTTCCATCGCGTTGTGACCTCCTACTTATTGTCACTAAGCTCGCGCTCAGTGATCACTGTCTTAATCCGAGCAATCGTTTTACGGATTTCTCTTAATCGAGCAGGATTTTCAAGTTGACCAATTGCTTGTTGGAAACGTAAATCAAATAACTCTTCCTTTAAAGCATCAATTTCAACTAATAAATCAGCGTCATTTTTTTCACGGATTTCTTTTACTGTTGTCATACTTGTTCCTCCTCTCCCTTTTTAACAAATCGAGTTTTAACTGCTAGCTTGTGTGAAGCTAAGCGGAATGCTTCGCGTGCTACTTCTTCAGGAACACCTGCGATTTCAAACATTACTCGACCTGGCTTAACAACGGCTACCCAACCTTCAGGTGCACCTTTACCAGAACCCATTCGAACTTCTAATGGTTTTTTAGTGATTGCTAAGTGAGGGAATATTTTAATCCAAACTTTCCCACCACGTTTCATATAACGAGTCATTGCAATACGAGCAGATTCGATTTGACGGTTACTTACATAGTTTCCTGATTCAGCAACCAAACCGTATTCCCCAAAAGCAACTGTACGTCCAGCTTTTGAGCGTCCCTCGTATGAAAGACGATGTGGTTTTCTATATTTAGTACGTTTTGGCATTAACATAACTAGTTACCTCCTTGCTCGTCTTTTGATGCAGCTGGTGCTGCTGGTTTAGCATTACGTGGGTTGTTGTTTGGACGACGGTCGTTACGACGACGACGTGGACGATCAAACTTACCACCCTTAGGTGCTTCAGGTTCTTGAACCTTTTGTCCTGGTAATACTTCACCGCGGCAGATCCAAACTTTAACACCTAAGATACCAAATTGAGTATTAGCTTCATAGTGTGCATAGTCAATGTCTGAACGAAGTGTATGTAGAGGAACGATTCCCTCTGAATATCCTTCGGAACGAGCCATATCTGCTCCACCTAAACGGCCTGAAACGGCTGTTTTGATTCCTTTAGCACCTGCGCGCATTGTACGTTGAATTGTACGTTTTTGTGCAGTTCTAAATGATGCACGTTGTTCTAGTTGTTCAGCAATATTACGAGCAACTAAATGAGCATCTAAATCTGGGTTAGCAACTTCTAACACTTTAATGTTAACTGTGTTGCCTTCTGAGATTTTTGCAATATCTTTTTTAACTTTTTCAATATTTGCACCATTAACTCCAATAACAACTCCTGGGCGAGCTGTACGGATAATGATGTCAACACGATTCTTTGATCGTTCGATTTCTACGCGTGATACATATGCATCTTTAAGATTTTTGAAAATATAGTCACGAATTAATTTATCTTCGTGTAATAGATTTGCAAAATCTTTTTCAGCATACCAACGTGATTCCCAATCACGAATGACACCAACGCGCATACCGATCGGATGTACTTTTTGTCCCATTGTCTGTCCTCCCTTTAGGCGCGTTCCGAAACCACAACAGTGATGTGGCTTGTACGCTTCATGATTGGCGCTGCAGAACCTTTAGCACGAGGTCTGAAACGCTTCATTGTTACACCTTCGTCAGCATAGCATGCTGAGATGTAAAGTTTTTCTTCATCTAATTGATGATTGTTTGTTGCATTTGCAATTGCTGAATCTAAGACTTTAGCAATTACTTTTGAAGCAGAATTAGGTGTATATCTTAAGATAGCTGCTGCATGATCAACATCAAGTCCACGAATTTCATCTAGAACAAGACGTGCTTTACGTGGAGTAACACGAACTGTTTTAACTATTGCTTTTACTTCCATATTAACGACCCGCCTTCTTGTCAGCTGCGTGACCTGTATAACGACGTGTTGGTACGAACTCACCTAATTTATGTCCTACCATGTCTTCAGTAACAAACACTGGAACGTGTTCTTTACCATTATGCACCGCAAACGTATGCTCAACGAATTGAGGGAAAATAGTTGAACGGCGTGACCATGTTTTAATAACTTCTTTTTTGCTTTCAGCATTTAATTTTTCAACTTTATTCATCAAATGAAGATCACAAAATGGTCCTTTTTTTAAACTACGACTCATATCTTTCTTCCTTCCTTTCGTCTACTTATCATTGCGTCGACGTACAATTAACTTAGTCGATGCTTTTTTATCTCTACGAGTTTTAACACCCATAGCTTTTTTACCCCAAGGTGTCATAGGTGACTTACGTCCGATTGGAGTACGTCCTTCCCCACCACCATGAGGGTGATCAACAGGGTTCATTGCAGAACCACGCACAGTTGGGCGAACACCCATGTGACGTTTACGTCCAGCTTTACCAATATTTACAAGTGAGTGTTCTGAGTTTCCAACTTCACCGATTGTTGCACGGCATGTTGATAAAATCTTACGAACTTCACCTGATGCTAATTGAACAGTAACATGTTTGTCTTCTACACCAAGAACTTGTGCTGATGTTCCAGCTGAGCGCACTAATTGTGCTCCGCGTCCTGGTTTTAATTCGATATTATGTACTAATGTACCTTCAGGCATTTGACCTAATTCTTTAGCGTTACCAACTTTAATATCAGCTGTTGCACCACTATAGATTACGTCGCCTACTTTTAGTCCTTTAGGAGCTAAAATATAACGTTTTTCACCATCAGCATAGCTTAGTAAAGCAATGTTTGCTGAACGGTTTGGATCATATTCGATTGTAGCAACTTTTGCTGGAATATCATCTTTGTTACGTTTAAAGTCAATAATACGGTATTGACGTTTATGTCCACCACCGATGTGACGAGTTGTAATACGGCCTGTATTACCACGTCCACCAGTTTTACTTAGTGGAGCTACTAATGAACGTTCTGGTTTTACATTTTTAGTTAACTGTTCGTTAGCTAAAGTTGTCATCCCACGACGTCCAGGAGTAGTTGGCTTATAATGTTTAATTGCCATGTAATAATTCCTCCCTACGCAAGTTATCCGGAAATAGCGTAATTCTTCCGATATGTTTATTGATTATTAATTAAAGTACGTCAATGTTTGAGCCTTCAGCAAGTTTAACGATCGCTTTGCGAACTGCGTTTGTTTTGCCTTCGTAACGTCCTACACGTTTTTTACGTGGTAAAACATTAATAACGTTGATTTTTTCAACTTTAACATTGAAAATTTCTTCGATAGCTTGACGAATTTCGATTTTATTTGATCCTTTAGCTACTTCAAAAGTAACTTTGTTATCGTTTTGTTGCATCGCTACTGTTTTCTCAGTAATAATTGGACGAACAATAATATCTCTAGGGTTACGTTTCATTATGCAAGCACCTCCCCAGCTTCGATAGCTGCTTTTTCAGTGAATACAATTTGATCGCAATTTACGATATCATAAACGTTTAAACCTTGAACATCTAACATCATTGTGTTTGATAGGTTACGCATTGATAAGTAAGCATTATCAACATTTTCTTCAGCTGAAACAACAAATAGAGTTTTCTTGTTTAATTTAAGTGCATCCATCACTGTGATGAATTCTTTTGTCTTAACGTTTGCAACTGTTAAGTTTTCAACGATTGACATTTCTGAATCCATAACTTTTTGTGATAAAGCTGAACGTAAAGCTAAACGACGAACCTTACGGTTAAGGTTGTATTTGTAGCTTCTTGGAGTAGGTCCGAAAACAACTCCACCACCACGCCATTGAGGAGAACGGATTGACCCTTGACGAGCACGACCTGTTCCTTTTTGACGCCATGGTTTACGTCCACCACCACGAACCTCTGTACGGTTCTTAGTTTTGTGTGTTCCTTGACGAAGTGAAGCTTGTTGCATAACAACTGCTTCAAAGATTGTTTGATTATTTGGTTCAATTCCAAATACTGCTTCGTTTAATTCAAGTTCACGAAGACTCTTGCCTTCAAGGTTTAAAATATCTAACTTAGGCATTTTCGGAATCCTCCTTAACTGCAAAGTCAACTAATTCCACTGGATCTTTTGATTTAACGCGTTTAACTGTTGATTTAACAATTACGAAACCTTTTTTAGGTCCAGGAATGTTTCCTTTAATTAATAGATAGTTACTTTCTGTATCAACTTTGATAACTTCTAATTTTTGATTTGTTGTTGTGTATCCACCATGTTGTCCTGGTAAAATACGTCCTTTTTTAATTACAGCAGGGTTTAATCCACCTGTTGCAAGTGAACCAACTCCACGGTGGTATCCTGAACCGTGAGCTTTAGGTCCGATTTTTTGGTTCGCACGAACGATTGAACCTTGGAAACCATGTCCACGTGATGTTCCTGTTACGTCAACATAATCCCCTACGCTGAATAAATCAGCTTTAATTTCTGAGCCAACCTCGAAATTCATCATTTCTGAGCCAGCAATTTCACGAACAAATTTCTTTGGAGCAGTGCTTGCTTTAGCAGCGTGAGCAATCTCAGATTTGTTTGCACGTTGTTCCTTCACATCGAAGGCACCTAATTGAACTGCTTCATAGTTGTCTGATTCCATTGTTTTCTTTTGAAGAACAACGTTTGGCAATACTTCGACAACACTAACTGGAATTAATTTTCCGTCAGTTGTGAAGACTTGTGTCATTCCTAATTTACGTCCTAGTAATCCTTTCATGATAACTCCTCTCTACTAAAGTTTGATCTCGATATCAACACCGCTTGGTAGATCTAAACGACTTAATGCGTCGATAGTTTCTGCCGTTGGGCCAACAATTTCAATCAATCTCTTGTGAGTTCTTGATTCAAATTGTTCACGAGAATCCTTATTAACGTGTACTGATCGTAAAATTGTTACGATTTGTTTTTCTGTTGGTAATGGTACTGGACCTACTACCTTTTGAGCGCCGTGATCGTTTGCTGCTTGAACAATTTTTTGAGCTGCACTATCAATAGTACGGTGTTCATAAGCTTTTAAACGAATACGAATAAAATTCTTTGCCATGGAAATTCCTCCTTCTACTGTCTATTTCCAATAGACCTGCTCTGTACAAATTCCCCGGCTTCTCACTGACCATGACAACGCTATTCAGTGTGCCGGCAACCTTGCACTTCTATGCAGTCGCTTTAGTATTATACACTATCTATCTGTAAATTCAAGGGGTTTTAACGCTTTATTTTGAAATAAATTAAAACACTTCTTTACTCAATAAAAAAACCGACTGTTAAGCGTCGGTTTTACTATATATAGTCTATTATTTGATGCTATCGGTGGGGATAAATGTAATTACCATACGTTCAATACCCGCGATGATAAATTGGAATCCCACTGCAGTAATGAGAACACCACTTGCAAGGATTGGGTTAAATAAAACATACACACCCAAGCCAATCGTAATGATATTCAAAATAATGGAAAAAATTGCCATACCTCCACGGCTAATTGCTGATACAAATGAAATATGCACGATAGAACTAATAATCATCGTGAATACTAATAAGTATCCCAATACCGCACTCGCAATGAACTGATTTCCAAAAGCAAATAATCCACCAATGATCATTTGCATAATCCCTTCGATCATTAGAAGCGATTTTCCGGGAATAAATGCCGGAATGCGAATAGAATCAATAACAGCCACAAATCCAGATACAAGAAGGAAAATACCAATTACTAAAATTAATGATACAAGTGCTTCTTGGGGATTTGCAATAATAATGAATCCAACAATTGCTAAAATAATTCCTACTACAAAAGATAATACTCTATCTTTCCAACTACCCATATTTACACCTCCTTAATAAATAAATTATACGTTTCCACTTATAAAAAAAAGAATGTTGTAACAAGATTGCTAATTCTTGTTATTAAAATCTTTCTTTTTTTTCTGGTCCAAAAACAATAAAGAAAAACCTCTACGATGTAGAGGTTTAAGTGTTAAATTATTTAACGATTTCTGTAACGTTACCAGCACCAACAGTACGTCCACCCTCACGAATTGAGAATGTTGTACCTTGCTCTACAGCGATTGGAGCGATAAGTTCTACAGTCATTTCTACGTTATCACCAGGCATAACCATATCAACACCTTCAGGTAATTGAATTGTTCCGGTTACGTCTGTTGTACGGAAGTAGAATTGAGGACGGTAGTTGTTAACGAATGGAGTGTGACGTCCACCTTCTTCTTTGCTTAAGATATAAACTTGAGCTTTGAAGATTTTGTGAGGTGTAACTGAACCTGGTTTAGCAAGAACTTGTCCACGTTCGATTTCTTCACGGTTAACACCACGTAGAAGTGCTCCAACATTATCACCAGCCATAGCTGAATCTAACATTTTGTGGAACATTTCGATACCTGTAACAACAGTTTTTGATGTAGGGTGAATACCAACGATTTCAACTTCTTCGTTAAGTTTCAATTCTCCACGTTCAACACGTCCTGTAGCAACTGTACCACGACCTGAGATTGTGAATACGTCTTCTACTGACATCAAGAATGGTTTGTCTGTATCACGAACTGGTTCTGGAACATTAGCGTCGATAGCATCCATGAGTTCGATAATTTTTTCTTCCCATTGTGCTTCGCCTTCTAATGCTTTAAGAGCTGATCCGCGGATAACTGGACAGTTATCGCCATCATAATCGTTTTCTGATAATAATTCACGAACTTCCATTTCAACTAAGTCGATTAACTCTTCGTCATCAACCATGTCGCATTTGTTCAAGAATACTACGAAGTAAGGAACACCTAATTGTTTTGCAAGTAGGATGTGCTCACGAGTTTGAGGCATTGGACCATCTGTAGCTGAAACAACTAAGATAGCACCATCCATTTGTGCAGCACCTGTGATCATGTTTTTAACGTAGTCAGCGTGACCTGGACAGTCAACGTGTGCGTAGTGACGTGCTTCTGTTTCATATTCAACGTGTGAAGTTGAGATTGTGATTCCACGTTCTCTTTCTTCAGGCGCTTTATCGATTTGGTCGTAAGCTTGAGCAGCCCCGCCACCTTTTTTAGCTAATACGTTTGTAATAGCAGCTGTTAATGTAGTTTTACCATGGTCAACGTGTCCTAATGTACCAACGTTAACATGGGGTTTGGAACGATCAAATTTTTCTTTTGACATGTGCAATTTTCCTCCTATGTTTAAAATATTGCCTATCAACTATATATTAAGATAATCTTGATATAAAATCAATACGTAAATATCAACTGGTTATTTTTTCTTTTTAGCAACTGTTTCTGCAATGCTCTTTGGCACTTCTTCGTAGTGATCAAATTGCATTGATGAGCTACCGCGACCTTGTGTAAATGAACGAAGGTCAGTTGTATATCCAGACATGTTTGAAAGCGGAACCCAAGCTTTGACGATAACTGCGTTACCGCGTTCTTCTTGATCACGAATTTGTCCACGACGTCCTGAGATATCTCCCATAACTGCTCCCAAATATTCATTTGGTGCTGTGATTTCAACATTCATGATTGGTTCTAACAATACTGGATTACATTTTTTAGCAGCTTCCTTGAAAGCCATGCTAGCAGCGATTTTATAAGCCATTTCTGAGGAGTCAACATCATGTGATGATCCATCGAATAATGTAGCTTTAATGTCAATTGCAGGATATCCAGCAATTAGACCATTTTGAAGTGCAGCTGTAAGCCCTTCTTGTGCTGGTTTAATAAATTCACGAGGAACGGTTCCACCAACAACTTTATCAACCCATTCAAATCCTTTTCCTGGGTTTGGTTCGAATTTAATCCAAACGTGACCGTATTGTCCACGACCACCGGATTGACGTACGAATTTACCTTCACAGTCTGCTGCACTGCGAATTGTTTCGCGGTAAGCAACTTGTGGAGCTCCTACGTTTGCTTCAACTTTGAATTCACGTTTCATACGATCAACAAGAATGTCTAAGTGTAACTCACCCATCCCTGCAATGATTGTTTGACCTGTTTCATCATCAGTATATGTTTTAAATGTTGGATCTTCTTCTGCTAATTTAGCAAGCGCTAGACCCATCTTATCTTGGTCACCTTTTGATTTTGGTTCAACGGCAACGTTGATAACTGGTTCTGGGAACACCATTGATTCAAGAACAATTTCATTCTTTTCATCACATAGAGTATCTCCGGTTCCTGTTACTTTAAGACCAACGGCAGCAGCAATTTCTCCAGCATAAACATTTTCGATTTCTTCACGGTGGTTAGCATGCATTTGCATGATACGACCGAAACGTTCACGTTTTTGTTTAACTGAGTTATATACTGGTCCACCTGAAGTAGCAACACCTGAATACACACGGAAGTATGTAAGACGTCCTACAAATGGGTCTGTCATAACTTTAAATGCTAAAGCAGAGAATGGTGCTTCATCACTTGCTTCACGAACTGCTTCGTCACCATTTGGTAAAGTACCATTTACTGGTGGGATGTCAACTGGTGAAGGTAAGTAATCAATAACAGCATCAAGCATTGCGATAACACCCTTATTCTTATAAGCAGCACCACAAAGTACTGGGAAGAATTCACCGCTGATTACAGCTTTACGAATTGCAGTCTTGATTTGTTCAACTGTTGGTTCAACACCTTCAAGAATAAGCATCATAAAGTCTTCATCAAAGTCAGAGATTTGTTCAAATAACACTTCACGAGCTTCAGCTACTTGAGCTTTATACTCTTCAGGGATTTCAACAATATCATCTGTTTTTTGTGACACGTCAGCAAACATATGTGCTTCTTGCTGAACGATATCAATAAGACCATCGAAATAGTCTTCAACCCCGATAGGGATTTGGATTGGTGCGGATTTAGCTCCTAAACGATCAACAATAGTTTTTGCTGACATATAGAAATCTGCTCCGGTTGCATCCATTTTATTAACAAATACAATACGAGGTACGTTATATTTCGTTGCTTGACGCCAAACAGTTTCTGTTTGAGGTTCAACACCTGATTTAGCATCAAGTACTGTAACCGCACCATCAAGAACACGTAATGAACGTTCAACCTCAACAGTAAAGTCAACGTGACCAGGAGTATCGATAATGTTTACACGGTGGCCCTTCCAAGCAGCAGTAGTAGCAGCGGACGTGATTGTAATACCACGTTCTTGCTCTTGCGCCATCCAGTCCATCGTTGCAGCACCATCATGAGTTTCCCCGATCTTATGTGTACGACCTGTATAATAGAGAATACGTTCTGTTGTAGTTGTTTTACCAGCATCGATGTGAGCCATGATACCGATATTACGCATTTTATCTAATGAAAATTCTCTTGCCATAAGATGTAAGTCTCCTTTCCTACGTTAATCTTACCAACGGTAGTGTGCGAATGCTTTATTGGCTTCAGCCATTTTATGCACGTCGTCACGTTTCTTAACTGATGCACCAACACCGTTTGAAGCATCGATGATTTCTGCAGCTAAGCGTTCTTCCATTGTTTTTTCTCCACGTGTACGTGAATATTGTACAATCCAACGAAGTCCAAGTGTCAATCGACGTTCTTGAGTTACTTCAATAGGAATTTGAATGTTTGATCCACCAACTCGGCGAGCTTTGAGTTCTAAGACTGGTAATACGTTGTCTAAAGCTTCCTCAAATACTTCCATTGGTTGACGACCTGTTTTTTCTTCAATAATTGCAAAAGCGTTATATAGAATTGATTGTGCTAAACCTTTTTTACCATCAATCATGATTCTGTTAATTAAGCGTGTTACTAATTTTGAGTTATATATTGGATCAGCAACTACGTCGCGCTTTGGAACATGTCCTTTTCTAGGCATTTAATTCACTCCTCTCATTTTTGATGTTAATTAATCTTCTTGTCTTGGTTTTTTAGTACCGTATAGTGAACGGCTTTGACGACGGTCAGTTACACCAGCACAGTCCATTGTTCCACGAACGATGTGGTAACGAACCCCAGGTAAGTCTTTTACACGACCACCACGAATAAGAACAACACTATGTTCTTGCAAGTTGTGACCGATTCCTGGAATATAAGCCGTAACTTCCATACCATTACTCAAACGAACACGTGCATATTTACGTAATGCTGAGTTAGGTTTCTTAGGTGTCATTGTACCAACACGTGTACATACTCCACGTTTTTGTGGACTATTTACTTTTGTAGTTTGACGTTTAATCGTATTTAAACTACGACCTAATGCTGGTGATTTCGATTTGTAAACTCGTTTTGTACGACCTTTTTGAATCAATTGGTTAATTGTAGGCATTAATTTTCTCCCTTCTTAAAATAATCTGTGCACACAGTTCCATGTGTGCCACGACTCACATATTAATTAGGTTTCCCACATGAGAAACCCACTATTAATTCATAAGCCTTTACATTCTATCACACTAATTGCTCTTGTCAACATATTGAACAAAAATACTTAGAAAATTTAAAAAGGAGGCGTTCACCTCCTTTTATAAAAATCGATGATCAATTACACAATTTCTGATTCTATCGATTCTTCATCGCTTTTAAATAACGTTATTTTCCCTTGATCATGCAGCGTTTTTAAAATTGTAGCCGAAATTGGAAGAGCAAATAATCCGATAAAACCAAACATCTTTAATCCTACATATATAAGGATTAGTGTTGCAAGCGGATGAAGTCCGATTTGATCACCCACAATTTTCGGTTCAAGAATATTACGAATAACTGTGATAACAACATAAGTTATTAACAATCCAATCCCCAGCGGCGTATTGCCCATGATGAGTTCAATAATAAACCAAGGAATCATCACGGTTCCTGTACCGAGCACTGGTAAAATATCGATGATGGCCACCATGAATGCTAGTCCAATCGGATTATTAATACCAAGAATAAAGAATGCAATTGATAGTTCGACAAAGGTTAACGACATCAGTTTTGCATAAGCACGTAGATATTTACCAAGGACCGATATTAATCCATCTTTAACATCCAAGATAAGTGTTCTTTGTCTCTCCGGAACCATGCCCATTACTGTATTTACTATACGATGGTAATCTAAGGTAAAGAAGAATGATGAAATGATTGCGATTAAGATTGAAATTAAAACGCTTGGTATTGAAGCGATTAGTTTGGTAATGAAGTTAATGGTTCCTCCTGAAATACCCTTAAAGATCCCATCAATACTTTGTACGACCGAACGTCCAATCGACTCAATAATATCAATGACATCAGGATCTAAATTTACAACGGCCCCTTCTACCCAAGTAATAATTGATTCAATTGCCGGTAAGAGCGTTGTTTGGTAAAAACTCGGTACTGCCTTAGCAAAATTCTGAATACCTGCAATAACCGCCACCAGAATCCAAAATATAGCCGCCGCCAATAATATATAGAAAAGAATCACAACCAAAAGCGAGGATCCTTTTTGATTTCCAATTTTTTTTGTAAGTTTAGAAATCACTGGTTTTAATAAGAATGCAATAACAAACCCAATAATAAAAGGCATGAGATATTGCGTTGAGAATTTAAAGACAAGTGCAGCAAGACCAATGCTTATAGCGAAATATAAAACATTGATTATAAAATTTTTACGTTTTTCGATCATAATTCCCTCCATCTACACTTTATTTTAGAGATTTAGCGCTTTAATGTCTACCCTTATCATCCCAGATCCCTACCTTTTGCCTTTTCGCTTCTGATTGCAAGCGATTTAAACGATCAACATAGAGGTAATCCCCATAAATATATTTAACCTTAGCGTAACCATCAGTAATTAATAATTCTTGTAATAATACATCATCTACATAAACCCATGCGATTACACGACCATATTTATCGTATTGGTCCGCCTCTGGATCGTACTCAAGTTCAATGCGCTCGGCTGTTTTTAAATGATTACACGTAAATTCGCGCGCTTCTTCCGCATAAAATTGTGGATTGTATCGGTCGTTTTGCCTTAACTCCGGTGTATCAACAGCTATAAACCTTACTTTCTCTTTTTTTCCACTAATGTTTAGCTGAGCAGTATCCCCGTCAATGCACTTATTAAATGTTACACGTTCTCTTTCTGTTTCATTTTGAGGTAGAGCATATTCGGAAAGAATAAATCCGAGCACTAAGATACCTAAAACAGTGATTTTAAGTAACATATTCTTTGTATTTTGTTTGATTTTATTGTTCATAGACCCATTATACCTTAAACGACTACAAATAAATAAAAAAAGGCAAAAATCCTATTGCCTAAGACCTATTGTTGTGATAATATGAATGAGCACTCAAAGAAGAGCGCATGAAACAAACTTGGAGATGTACTCAAGTGGCTGAAGAGGTGCCCCTGCTAAGGGTATAGGTCGGGTAACTGGCGCGGGAGTTCAAATCTCCCCATCTCCGCCATTATTTTGTTTCAATAAAAATGGTCCAGTGGTGTAGCGGTTAACATGCCTGCCTGTCACGCAGGAGATCGCGGGTTCGATTCCCGTCTGGACCGCCATTTTTTTGCAGGTGTAGTTCAATGGTAGAACACGACCTTGCCAAGGTTGAGGCGGGGGTTCAATTCCCCTCACCTGCTCCAAATATTTACAACAGAACATAATTTGTTCTTTTTTTTTGATTCTTTAGTCGTGTTCCGATTCCATATCCTCAAAAATTGCACATCGGAATCCCAAAGTCCACCTTCTTCCAAAATAACTCGATTAAGATTTTAAAAGGCATTTAAACTTTGTTTTAAGCCCTTCTGTTGACTCTAAGGCGTCATTCCATTCGGATTTAATGGGGAAACAAAAAAAACTGATTTATGTTGTAAAAAAGGCTTGGAATAAGATTTTATCTATGGTAATATATATGAGCGTTAAGAGATTAACGATTTGCAAATGGTCCAGTGGTGTAGCGGTTAACATGCCTGCCTGTCACGCAGGAGATCGCGGGTTCGATTCCCGTCTGGACCGCCATTTTGCAGGTGTAGTTCAATGGTAGAACACGACCTTGCCAAGGTTGAGGCGGGGGTTCAATTCCCCTCACCTGCTCCAAATAATTTAAAGAATGCAAATGGTCCAGTGGTGTAGCGGTTAACATGCCTGCCTGTCACGCAGGAGATCGCGGGTTCGATTCCCGTCTGGACCGCCATTTGCAGGTGTAGTTCAATGGTAGAACACGACCTTGCCAAGGTTGAGGCGGGGGTTCAATTCCCCTCACCTGCTCCAAATATTAATTTTAACTCTATAAGTAACTTATAGAGTTTTTTTATATCTGTTTTCAATCTATATTTACAATCATCACCCCATATTTCGCATATTGCGATATAATAGCATCTAAAGGAGGTTTTTTATGACTCAATATCATTATATTTTTAATATTATGGACAGTTATCAAATTGTCGTTGCTATCATTAGTTTATCCGGTGTCTTGCTGAGTTCTATTTTCGGTTATATCAGTTCTTATCTTGGTCGAAAGCAATCAGCGCAAACAGAACTCAAGAAAATAAAAGAAAATCATAAAAAACAAATCGATCAGGAGAAAAAACTTGAAAAAGATACCAAACTCCGTATTGTACTTCAAGAATTGACACAAGGATACTACGCACTGAATTACGATTTATCTATCCCCGGTACTTATTTCAATACCCATGAAGGTCAAGAGGTCTTTAATCGTGTTATGTCTTTCATTACCGCTTATGGGAATGAACAATCCGTTCAAACAACTATTTACCTTCAAAAAGCAATTTTTGGTAGTCATTTATTGAGCAGTTATTACACTACATTATCAGAGTATGTCAAAGATGATTTATCATATAAAATTGATTGGATTCGTTATGAAACCAATGCCCTCACATCAATCCTGATTGCTCAACTCCGCTACGACATTAGCGACGAGCTCCTAAATCCAAAAGACTTGATGATGGTTAAATATAATAATAATAACCCAGTCCTTAGAGAGTTCTTTGAATCTGGCGTCGATCTTTTTATAGAATTACTTCAACTCGAACATTTTTATCCATACATGCATAAGCATGACCCCCTCATTTAAAAAGAAACATTCATGATGTGAATGTTTCTTTTATCCATGTTTTGTATTGATAATTCGCTTGCTGTTGAGATAGGTTGTCATAAAATAAATTAAATAGAGTACAAAAATAATTGCCACGGTCGTTAATGTGAGTGTCACAGACGCCTGTCCCAAATTCAACAGACTTAAATTTCGCTCAATCGCGATGAGACCCACTACCGTATGAATTAGCGCCACAACAAGCGGTATAAAGAAGTAAAGAGCGGTTTGTTTTAAGAGTGCTTCATGAATCATTTTATTGGGTACACCAATTTTTCGTAGTATATGATATCGACTTTGATTATCACTGGCTTCGGATAGTTGTTGTAGCGCAAGAATCACAAGACTTACAATCAGCAAGACAATCCCAATATAGAGTCCAATTGCCGCTATAATAATTTCTGTTCCCATCCCAGTTAGACCTGCATTATAGATTGTAAGTGTTTCAGTACTGTAGTACTCAGTCTTATCTTCATTTTGCTGGATGGCAATCGCAGCAATAATCCGATCAATATTTTCTTCTGAATTATCCAAGACATCCCCACTTACAATCGATTTAATAAACACGTCAGGCCATGTATTTTTAATTGCCTCAAGATCTGTTTGATTCGCTACCAAGATTGGATACCCATTTGATTGGTTTGAAAAAATCACAAAATTTTGGTCGTCATAAGGTTGTAATGTATATGCAGTCGATCCCAGAATTAAAGGCTTGTTATAATTTAAAACATCAACCATTTTAGGTCGAATCGTGATTAAACTATTGTAATCCGGTTGAAAATAGACTTCCCCAACATTCAATACAAGCTCTGGTTTGTCCTGCATATTTCGTACTTTATTATAGTCTTCCACACTCATTAATCCTAATGGCTCATCAGCTGGTTCTTCAGAATCATTGAGTACCCATGATGGCTTTAAAATACTGGTTCGAAATGCATCTGAACGATAAAGATTTACCTGAAAACCTTGAGTGAACGACTTGTCTAAGCCCAATGAATGAAGATACTCTTTAGGCGCGCCTGGATCATCATACATATAGTTAAAGGTACAATCGTAGGGGATGGTCTCTTTCGCAAAATAGGAAATCCGTTGATTAAGATTTAACCCTGTTGTGAGAATTGTAATACCAAATAATAATGTAATAGAAACCACAGCCATAACTTTGTATGTTGAGCGGATTTTATTCGAAACTTGCCGAGTTACAAAGAAGTTCAATTTGTTGTAATATCGTGACGGATGTAGGCGAACAAAATACTCCACAAACCCTGCCATCGACTTAAAAAGAAGGATTGTCGCGAAAATACCAATCCCAACAATAATTGGCAGGTAAAAGAATAACTGTCCAGCTTGTAAAACCCATAAGTAGTCAAAAACAAGCATCACGATAGCACTAACAAGTTGAAACACAGTCCAACCAATATGACCAGCTTCGATCATCTCATTGGTACGATGCGCATTGAACAATTCATTCAGTGTGATTTTGCGCAATTTTCGTTGATTTAAAAACATTACCAAAATAAAGATACCACTAAAACACGCAGCGGTCCGTTGCGCACCCTTCATCGAAAAGATAAATTGATAATGGATTGGGACTGCCAAAATACTTCCCATCAACACCCCCGTTATTTGCGTTAAAACATAGCCCGCAAACAAACCCATGATAAGCGCAATAAGACCAATGAGAAATGTTTCAAGAATAAGGACCAAGGACATTTTAAATCGCGACATCCCCAAAAGCATATAGAGCCCAAATTCTTGTTTCCGCCGGCCAATGATAAAATTATTTGCATAAACAACGAGAAACGCAAAAATAATCACAACAATCACCGAGATAACATTAAGGGCTTGTGAAACCAGTTCAAAGGTGCGTCCAAGATGGTTTCCTAGTTCTAAGATTGAAGATTGGTCTTCAAACGACCCAAAAACATAAAAAAGAGCAACAGAAAAAGCAAGCGTTATAAAATAAACGGTATAATCTTTATAACTTTTGCGTACATTATTCAGGGCCATTTTTAAAACCATATCACAATCTCCTTTTTACTATTTTACCATACTTGTTTCGCGCCTCACCTTACAATCTCGTAATAAAAAAAAGAATAACACGTATGTTATTCTACAGCGATAAAGATCTCAATGCGTCCATCTTCATGATACTTTTCAAAATCAATTGTATAAGCGCGTTTGAGTGTTCCCGATTCTTCCATGGCCCAAATTGATTTCCATGTGTTTAAAACACCGTGTTCATCCGATGGATCCACGGCAAATACTTTGTAATCATTGCGTTCATCAATTACGAGTAATTCACTGGTTTGTTCGTATTCTGTCGCAAGTCCTAAAGAATACATGCCTTTATAGTCCGTTTTATAGTCGGTATACACTGCATACTTTGCCGCATCATAGTGCGGTAACGAAGTATCAAACCGTTCCCACATTCCTAAAAGCTTTTCTGTAAGCTCTGGATCATCAAAATTATGCGTACGAATATCTTCTCTTATAAATAAATTCATGGATAACTCCTTTTATACTACAACTATAATACAACATTCTATAAAAAAAACTAGATTAAATCTCTAGTTTCCTTTAATAATTGACTTACTGCCTTTATAAGTGGCAATGAAGTAAATCAAGTAGATGATCAATACACCCGACACCGTTAAAATAGTAGGTATCAAACTGGTAGCTTTTAATCCCATTAAGTCGAGATTAATATTAACCGCCCGTATTCCAATATAAGAATGAATTAAGGCTATCGCCAAGGGAATGAAAAAGTAGAGTGCATTTTGTTTAAAGATGGATTGATCCATCATCACATCGCTGGCACCAATTTTAGAAAGAACACGATAACGTTGTTGGTTATCATTTGCTTCCGAAAGTTGTTGTAACGCAAGGATTACACCGCTGCTAATTAAGAATACAACGCCCAAGTAAAGACCGATATAGGTAAACACAAGTTCAATTCCTAACAAGGATTCATACAATTCTTGAGATGCAATACTGATGACATCGTCTAAATCATACCCTAGATGAATAAGTTCTTGATCAACACTTGCTTTAAATTCTAACGCATCAGCTTGATTAAAGTTATGAATGGTTGACATTGTCACTGGATTACTTGTTTCACGTATTACAGACTGCAAGGTTGCAGTATTCATAAAAATCACCGTATCACCGAAATCACCATTTTTTAAACTCACATCCGTTACATCAGATCCATCCACGGCGGTTAAGGCTTTTGATCCGAGGTTTAATTGTTTCGAATAGTCTAAATCCGTCTTGTAGTTTAGGCGCATCGTATCGGATTTTTGATCTTGACCATAGATGTACACATAATCATCGTTTAGGGAAATTGAACCCAATTGATGCATTGCCCGTATCGCATTGTAATCAGAAATATCCGCAAGATACAATCGAGGATGAAAACGGTTTGACGCCGCTTCTTGATTTTTAAATAGTGAATCAATGACATCAGATTCAAATTCCGTATTGTAGATATTCATGGATGCATAAGCATCACGATCTTGTTGCCCTAGGAAGAATTCGAGATCTTCATCACGATGAGTTGATTGTGATGCTACCACAAGCGAATAGTCAAAAGGGGTATTCCGTTTGACTTGTTCACCCATAACAGAATTTAAATTAAATCCCGTCGCTAAGGTTGCAATGCCAAAAAGCAAAAGTAAGCTCACAACAGACATCATTTTGTAGGTTGTATTTACTTTAGATGCAACCTGTCTAAAGACAAACAGGTTAAGATTTTTAAAATAAATGCGTTTATTAACCTGTGTAAATTTAAGCATAAAACCGGCAAAGGATTTAAAGATTGTAAAGGTCGCAAACGACCCTAAAGCTATAATCAATGACATAAAAATGATCAAATGCAGAGGTTTTAAAGCCCAAAGGTAAGCAATTACTAATAATATCACCCCTGAAATAAAAATTAACACAGCATGCTTTGCATTAGAAGTTTCGTTTTTTCGTTCTGCGCGTAAAAGGTCAATCAGCGATATTTTATTCAAGACACGCCCGTTAAAGAACATCACAATAACAAAAATAAGTGCAAAACTCACGACGGTTTTGATCGTTGCTTTCATCGAGAATACAAAATGGTACGATACGGATGCATCCAAAACCTTTGCACTCATGATGGCAGTAAGTTGTGACCCAATATAACCCAGAATCAATCCAGAGACTAGTGAAACAATTCCAATGTAGAGTGTCTCATAGATTAAAATTCGTGATAGAATTCGCTTAGGCATCCCTAAGAGCGTATAGATTCCTAATTCTTTTTTACGACGGCGAATTAAAAAATTGTTGGCGTAGAGAATTAAAAATGCGAAAACGACTGAAATAATTGCAGACATTACATTCATCGTCGTGACTAATGCTTGAACCGCTTGGCCTTGACCGGCCGTCATATTTAGAATTGAAGATTGCTGCTCAAAGGACCCAAAAATATAGAATAGTGCAACCGAGAAGGTGAGCGTAATAAAATAAATAAAATAATCTTTATAACTTTTTTTGACATTTCGAAGTGCAATTTTGGAATACATAGGAATCCTCCTTATTATAATGAAATAATTGTAGCAATGACAAAGCTCGATAGTGCATTTGCGAGGGCTTGATCTTCAGCACTCATTTCTGATATTTCCGGTTTGTTTTTTGTTTTGTTTTCATGATTATCTCCTTTTTAACTAAGTTGGCTGTTCATATGATTTAAGGTCGATTCAATAAGAATCGGATCGTTGTCCAGTAAGTCGAAGAGGGTCGTCGTATTTTTAAAGTAGTTTTTAATTTTTGTTTTCATATATTTTCTCCCTTTGTTGTTATATTAAGTATACGGTTTCCCAAAATTACAAGCCATCGAATTTACTTACAGTAGTCTTACAACTTTGTTATAATTAACAATAAAAAAACACACCCGAAGGTGTGTTTTACGCTTCCAATGTAATATTTTTGCTCGAGAAATAAGTTATCAAGAAATATATTACATACACAACTATAATTGCTGTGGTGGTAAGTATGGCCGGTAACATCGTATCCGGTGAGAGTCCAGCTAGTTTTAAGTTTACATTCATTGCCTTTATTCCGACATATGAGTGTATCAATGCAACTGAAAGCGGCAAGAAAAAGTAAATTGAAATCTGTTTTAAAATTGAGCGTTTGACCATTATTTCGTCTGCCCCCAATTTCATAATAATCCGATAGCGTGCTTGATTGTCGTTTGCTTCCGATAATTGTTGAAGTGCTAGCACGACAACACTACTGAGTAAGAACACAAGCCCTAAATAAAGTCCCACATAAGTAAATAGGAGTTCCGTCCCTTTCATGGATTCAGCGACATCATCAGCACTGATGATGTTTTGGTAGGTTCCCATGGGTACTTCATCGGTAATTTTCGTAAAGGCTTCGACAACTTGTGCCTGAGAACCTTCAACATCCACATTATAAACAAATGTGTTTTGGTTCCATTCTTCTTCTAAGAGCATATTGGCTTGCAATGTAGGGATATGGACATCATTGACGACAAGAAGCGCACCGTGAACCATTGATCCATTTGAAAGACGCACACTTTTAGAATCCCGGTTGGATTTTAACTTAAATGATTGTTCAAAAATAGAAATGGACGGTAATTGTTCCAAATCTTCATTACGAATTCCTGCGGTCTGTGGACCTTGGAAATAGACTTCATTGTCGGCTAAGTGTATTGGTTCATACCCTTCATGACTGCGAAGACCGTTAAAATCACTTTGACTCATTAGAAGAATCGGTTGTTGTTCATAGAGTTCATGGTGGACACTCACATCAAATCCGGTCATCCCAATATCATAAATTTGTGCACTGTTTTGATAACGAATACCTGCTACATTTTTGAACGATGCAGAGAAATCTTCACCTTGCGCACCGTTTACAATCACACTCACATCATAGCCGGTTGATTTTTCAACCTCCTCGCCTAGAACATAATTAAGATTAAATGCCGTTGCTAAGGCTCCAATTGCAATTAAGAGCATTAACGTAATAACTGACATCATTTTATACGTCGTGTTGATTTTGGCACTCACCTGCCGAAATACAAACGTATTCAGACCTTTTTGATAATGTTTTTGGTTTACTTGCATAAACTTCAACATAAATCCCGAAAAGGATAAAAACAACATAAACGTTCCCAATGCTCCCGTAATGAGGACAATTGGAAGCAGGCGTAAAAGTTCAAGTGGTCGAAGCGCAATGGTATAAGCAACACCAATTAGGATGCATGCCACAATAAAAATTACAACACTTAGCCATGTACTTCTTATTTTAAGTGTCTCGTTTTGACGCTCAGCACGAAGCAGATCAATCAATCGATATTTGTTCAAAAGCAGTCCATTAAAAATCATAACAATAATAAATATAATCATAAAACAGACCATTGTTTTCAGCGTTGCAGAGGCAGAGAAAACAAAATGATAGTCTGCGGATACGCTAAGTACATTTGCACTCAGCAAGGTCGTTGCTTGTGATAAAACAAGTCCTAGGGCCAGTCCCGATACTAATGAAACCACCCCGATATATAACGTTTCATAGATCAAAATCCGAGAGATAAAACGTTTCGGCATTCCAAGCAAGGTATACATACCCAGTTCTTTTTTACGACGTTTAATAAGAAAATTATTTGCATAGAGAATGAGGAAGGCAAAAACTACCGCAACAATATAAGACATCGCATCCATAATATGTATCAATGCCTCAACCATCGACCCTTGTGAAGCGTTTAAGTTCATAATTGAAGCTTGTGCTTCAAACGATGAGAAGACATAGAAAAGGGATACTGAGAATGTCAGTGTTATAAAGTAGATAAAGAAATCGCGATAGCTCTTCTTCACATTACGAAGTGCTATTTTAGAGTACATTTGCAGAGTCGCCTCCAAGAAGTGTGACTACATCGATAATTTTATCAAAGAAAACCTTTCGGCTATCTTCGCCACGCACGAGTTCATTGAAAATTTTACCATCTTTAATAAAGAGAATGCGTTTCGCATAACTCGCACTGAATGCATCATGGGTTACCATCATAATAGTGGATTGTTCTTGTTCATTCAGTTCTTGTAGTTTTTCCAATAACATACGACTTGATTTTGAATCAAGAGCACCTGTTGGTTCATCCGCTAAAATCAGGCTTGGATTTGTAATTAAAGCCCGTGCTGATGCGACCCGTTGTTGTTGGCCTCCAGACATTTGATATGGAAATTTTTGAAGTACATCTTCGATATCCAAAAGTCGAGAAACTGCATTAATTCGTTGATCAATTTCTTTATGGTTAATATTTTGAATTGTCAGTGCGAGTGCAATATTTTCATATGCCGTTAGCGTATCAAGTAAGTTAAAATCCTGAAAAATAAACCCTAGCTGTTCACGACGAAAACGTTGTAACTGCTCTTTTTTAAGCTTAGTGATATTTTGTCCGTTTACACCGATGGTTCCGCTGGTCACCGAATCAATGGTGGAAATACAGTTAAGTAATGTTGTTTTCCCTGATCCTGAAGGACCCATAATCCCAACAAACTCCCCTTTTTCAATCGTAAATGAGACACCATCAAGGGCCTTTGTTATATTTCCTTTTTTACCGTAATATTTTTCGATATTGTTTACATCTAGTATTGTTGTCATAACCAACCTCCTACATTTAGTTTAAAGAATTCTTGATGGTGCTGCCATTCATTATCATTACAGTTATATGACAATTTTGTCACTTATACGATTATCATACGATATTTAAAGCTTGATGTAAAAAATAACCTCGTGGGTTCGAGGTTATTTAAACATCATCTTTGATTTGGGAAAACGTAGCCTTACACACGTTCCTTCATGACTTTGAATCTCAATTTCTAAATTAAGTTTTTCACTCAATGTTTTGACCAAGTACAAACCCATTCCCGTTGCTTGTTTATTTTGACGGCCTAACTGACCTGTAAATCCGCGTTCAAATACACGGCCTAAGTCCTGCGCAGCAATACCGGGACCATTATCACAGAGGTCTAAGGTAACCGCATGCTCTTGTACTGTGGTTGAGAGGGTAATTTTACCTTCGACCTCGGCTACATACTTAAGAGAATTAGACAAAATTTGTTTAATCATAAATTCGACCCATTTTGAATCACTGTAAACCAATTCATCTGTAATATCCATCTCTAGCTGAATTTTACGTTGAATAAAGATGGGTGAAAGTTCTTTAATAACATTTCGGATATGACGGTTTAAATTTAACGGTTGAATAATGTAGTCTTTCTCGAGTGAACTGGAACGAGCATAAAAAAGCACCTGTTCAAGATAGTTTTCAACCTGACTCATTTCGCTCGCAATCAAGGACATTTCCGTACTGTGGTGATTGGAAGCAATCAACTTAGCCCCTGCAAGTGGTGTTTTTACTTCATGAATCCACAGTTCAATATATTCTTTATAGTCTTCTTGACGACGTTTATATTCACTAACCCGATCGGCCATCGATTTATTAACATCTTCCAATACATTCGTCCAAATATCAGCATCTAAAAAGACCCCTTCTGGAATCATTTCAGTCACTAAGTATTTTTGGTCCAAGGCTTCCATATTCGCAATTAACTCATCATAGTAACGTTTACGACGCGAGTACTCAACACTCAATACAACAATACCAATTAATGCAATCACAAAAGCTACAATCAAAACAATCTCCTGTTGAATGCCTACGGCAGTAAGAAAAAATGTTAAGACCAATTCTAATACAAGAATCATAATTATCAGATAAGCCTTGTCGCGTAAATAATCTTTAGTTTTCATGAATGGTATATCCCATCCCACGTTTCGTTTCAATAAAATCCACAATACCAATTTCTTCCAGTTTTTTACGCAAACGATTAATGTTTACGGTTAGCGTATTATCATCCACAAACCAATCGGTGTTCCATAGGTATTGCATTAAATCTTGACGCGATACGATACTGCCACGATTTGAAATCAGATACGATAAAATCCGCAGTTCATTTTTGGTCAATTCCTGCTCCTGACCCTTGTAGCGAACCATCCCTCGGGGAATATCCAGTTCAACGCCGCGAATCACTGTAACTTGAGCATCATTTTTTTCATAAGCACGCCGTAAAACAGATTGTAATCGCGCCAATAAAATCTGCAGATTATAAGGTTTCGTAATAAAATCATCCGCCCCAAGATTCATCGACATCAACTCGTCCATGGTACTGTTACGGCTTGTTACTACAATAATTGGCACCGCACTTACTTTGCGTATTTCCTTAGCAAGATAATGACCTTCCACTTCAGGAAGGGATAGGTCTAAAAGGACACAATCCACCTCTGCTTGCTTAAATGTTTCCATTACATTTGAAAAATCGGTAATTAAACAGGTCTCATAACCGTTTTTTCTCAGAAAAGTACTGAGTTCATTACGAATGGTATCGTTATCTTCGATAATCATGATTTTATACATAGTCTTCCTCCAATTAAATCTATTATACACTAAACTTATTTTTGATTGTTTAAGGTTTTCTTAATTTCGTCAAGACTGCCTGTGGGCCTCATGATATAATGATCCTAAGGAGGGTTCTCTATGAATCTTATTGTATATCAAGACGCAAACCGTCTCAATCTGCCCGACTATATTCGTCAGTCACTGCTCGATAAAGCAGAACTTGCGCACATTCGTCGTTTAAATGGAAAATTCTACATTATTTTAAACTACCCCAGCAGTCCCAACAACATTCAACCCGTGTGCATTGAACAAGTTGATACGAACTTTAATCTCTACTGTCATGAATCCATTTCATTTACCGGTAAGATTGAAGAAGCATCATTGACGGATTTATTGTTACACACCCTCAAAAATTATGAAGCCATGATTAAATACATTAATGCCCAGCTATCAGGCTATGAAGAGACCATGGAAAATCTGGTAACCAAAGCTAACATTAAAGCTCTGTTTGGCTTAAGTCGTAAACTCATTCGCTATCAAACGGCTATCAACGCGATTGGTGATGTCACCAATTATATTGTGGAAGAGAAACCCACAGAACTTTGGCAACCCGATATTTCCTCAGAATACACGAATATTCGCATCGAGGTCAATCAGTTAGTCCAAAATATTGAAATGTATCAACAGATTATTAATTCCATCGTCGATGTCTCCGAATCATTATTTTCAAATCGCCTCAATAAGATTATGCAAACTTTGACTTCGATTACACTTGTACTATCCGTGCCTACGTTTATCACAAGTTTTTATGGGATGAATATCAATCTCCCATTTCAAGATCACCCTCAAGCTTTATTAATTGTTTTTATGATTAGTTTTTTCTTAACCTTAGGCGTTGTTATTTACCTTCGTAAAAAAGACTATTTTTAAAAATCAACCCGAACATTTAAGACTTTCCCAATGATTTGAATCGGAATTGTTGAGACTTCTTCTGCATTGTAATAACGCGTCGGATAATCAGGATTCGTTGCTTCTAGAATTAATAAATCATCTTTTAAAATTACACGCTTGACGGTCACTTCCGCGCCATTGATTAAAACAACGGCAATATCTCCCGAAGTCACTGCTTGCGTTTTTTTTACGTAAATCAAATCACCATCATAAATTCGTGATCCCGTCATGGAATCTCCCGTAACACGCAGAAAATAATCACCGCGATCGTATTCACGCTTAGACACCTCTTCATAACCGTCTATGGCTTGGTCCGCCAACAAATCATAACCCGCTTTAACTACCCCAATCACCGGTTTAAAGAAATGATGATCTAAATAATCCGGAACATTAATACCAAAAAGATGCGACAATCGCTGTTGTTTCTCAAGAGAAATTTTTTTGATGATTCCGGATTCCCAACGTGAAACGGTTGATTTACTTACACCTGCAGCTTCTCCGACTTCTTCTAAGGATAAGTTTTCGCGTTCACGAAAAATCGATATTAATTCTTGCAATGTCATACAATCACCTCTTGCCACCATTATACTCATAAAGCAATCATCACACAACAACCGCTTCATTTGTTGCGTATTTCTATTGATATACGCAACATTGTATCTTATAATTGACATTATGAGGTGAATCCATGAAACAACGTTATATTCTACATTGCGATATTGATTATTGCTTTGCGCAGATTGAAATTATAAAAAAACCAGCTTTAGCTTCGGTGCCAATGTGTGTCGGTGGAGATGAAACCAAACGACACGGCATTGTCTTGGCACGAAACCCCCTTGCGAAAGCTAAAGGCGTTAAGACGGCAGAAACCCTGAATGAGGCACGACGGAAATGCCCCGGATTGGTTGTCGTGCCTCCTGCTTACGAGGATTACATCACAATCAGTAATCAAGTCAAAGATATTTATCGTGAGTATACGGATAAAGTTGAATCATTTGGAATTGATGAAGCTTGGGTGGATATTTCCGATTCAACCATGCTCTTTGGAAAACCAGGCGATATCGCTACAGAAATTCGTCGTAGAGTTAAAGATGAGATTGGTTTGACCGTGTCTGTTGGCATGAGTTTTAATAAGATATTTGCGAAACTAGGGTCGGATATGGAAAAACCCGATGGCCTTACCATTTTAATGGAATCCCATGTCCGTTCACAAATATGGCCGCTCCCCGCGAAAGACCTTTTGTATGTCGGTCCGAGCACCCAAAAAAGTTTACAAAAACTTGGCATCCATACCATTGGGGATCTCGCTTGTGCCGAAGAATCGTTATTACATACGCACTTGGGGAAGATGGGTACTATTTTAAAGGCTTTCGCTAATGGGGAAGATGACTCTGAGGTTAATCCTTACAGTGACCCAGCTAAATCCGTTGGAAATGGCATGACCACCTCACAGGACTTAATTACTCTTGATGAAGTGCGGCGCGTACTCTTTGTGCTAGCCGAGTCCGTCTCATCAAGATGTCGCGAAATGGAGAAAAAAGGCAGTGTGTTACGCGTTAGCATGCGCGACCACACCCTTGAAACCATCTCCCGTCAGAAAAAATTAATCCAACCAACAAATCAAGTAAATCAATTAGTTAACGAGTCCCTCTTTTTGGTTGAACGATATTGGGACCAGAGCAAACCCTTAAGAAGTATTACTATTACCCTAAGCGACCTTGTTTCGAGTTCACAACCGATTCAACTATCTTTATTTGATACGCCTAGCCCTGTCATTGATGAAACCCTCGATCAAATACGAGAGCGCTTTGGATTTCATGCCATTAAACGGGCAAGCGTACTCGTACAACAAGATTTAGATACGCGCAATCCTAAGCATCAAGCCGTAGGTTTTGGAAAACAACCACAATAATAAAAAAAAAACACTTCTAAATTGAAAGTGTTTTTTTTAATCATCATTCATTTCATCGGTTTTCTTTAATGAAAGATCTCGCGGGAAATTCAACATCATTTTAAACTCCCCATTCTCAGCGGTCCAATTAACAACACCACCAAGCTGTTCGACTGTTTTACGCACAATCTTCACACCAAGACCCCGTGAACCTTTATCCGTTGTTTTTGTACTTTCTAAATCTTCATGAAAATTACCATCAAAACTATTGTGTATGATAACATCAATCCAATGATCCCGTGCTTTTGATTTGACGATTACAAAACGTTCTGCCTCTGGCAGCAACATCGTCGCCTCATAAGCATTTTTAAGAATATTCGTAAAGATCCGTACCACTTCAAGTTCACTCAGGGCTATCGTTTCATCCCAATAAAGCATGCATTCAAACTCAATATGGTCTGTATGACACGTATTGGCATATTCTTGCATCACAGCATCCAACAAGACATCATTTGAGTAGGTTGGGTGTGTCGTCATACCGTCTGATAATTGAACACCCATATCATCGAGAATATGAATCGCAGCATTATAATCGTTTTTACGTAACAACATGTTAATGGTCGAGAGCGTATTCTTATAATCATGGCGAAATTCCCGAAATGCTTGTGTATATTTTTGATATGATTTATAGTGCTTCACTTGCATGTCCAATTGTTTCTGTAGTGTAACGGTTTGAGTTTCATACTCCAATAATTCACAGAAACGAATTGAATTCGCAACCACGATTGCTGCAAATCCCATCACAAATAAACAGGTAAACAAGTACATCAAAGTAAACCAACGATCATTCGCAGTATAGCGACTTCCATAACTTACAATCATTAAATAAAATCCCAATGACAATTTAGTAAAGGATACAAATACAACTTGATCCGAATTCCGAAATAAAGATTGAATCCGCGCATTCGTCAACAGATATTTTTTTAGAATGTAAAACAGGATGATTGCTAACACCCCGGTAATTTGGAAACTAATGATGTCACTCATGTCTCCTGATGCGATTAATCGTATAGGGATATCCGTAATCATTGAATAAAGCGCAAAGACCAAGCCACGAACTGTATAAAAATAGAACACATGCCGAACGGCTGCATACATCACTTTAACCAGTGGCATATCAAAGATCGCCTTAAAACTAATAAACATCACAACCAACATAAAAATAAAACTGATATATGATTCGAAACCATACATCCGACTCACAACAACGAGTATTGAATTTAGAACCATACATCCACCGAGTGAAAAATAGCCATGCGGACGCATGACTGCATGATCACTCATGAAGTAAACTGACAAATATGTATACATATAGTAAGTCACAGTTGATGTAAATACTAAAATCCAATAGAGTGTCATCATATCACTCCCAATTATCCGTCACGAAATCATTGAAGATGCGTTTCACATCCCCTTGATATGCTTTACCTATTGGTAGTTCCACATCATTTTCCAGACGAATAGTTTGATTTTTAAATAAAACAATGTGATTCAAGTTTACTAAATAAGAACGATGAATTCGTACAAAATTTCGATCCGATAAACGGGTCGCAAGATGATCCATCGTCTCATAGAAATCAAAGTATTCATCTTTATTGAAATGTACACGCATTACACGGCGATAAATCTCAAAATGGGAAATATCTTTGTAAGGAATTCGACGCGATTCTGCGCCAAATGTACAATCGAAAAAATCACCTGATCGTTTTTCAATCTGTGTAATAGCTTGCCCTAACACTTCTTTAAATCGTGTGTCATCCGTATCTTGTTTAATAAGATAATTAAATGAACGCACATCAAAAGCATCAAATACAAAATCAGAAGATGTTGTTAGGAAAATAATTTGTGAGGTATAACCCATTTCACGAATTCGTTTCGCAACCTCAACTCCATTCAATTCATCCATAAAGATATCAAGGAAAATGATATCCGGTTCATCATAATGATCTGTCAATTCAAATATTAAATCTTCACCACGCGCGAACGTTTCGATTTCAACTTCTAACCCTCGGGACATTGCGTAACGTTTGATTAAATATCGATATTTTTCAATGACCACATCATCATCGTCACACAAGACAATACGTATCATAAAAGAACCCCCTATTCACTTCCTGTATTATAACATGTTGCGTCAAAAGATACACATTTCACACCAAATTATATTTGCCCCTCACACTTGTTTTTCTAAAATTTCATGTCTCTTTTGTTTCTTCCCAAACCCTAACATTTTCGAACACAAACATTTCATAACAACGCTATTTATTTTTCATATTCATATGGTATTCTTTCAACAGAAAGGATGAACTATATGAAAAAGCACACCATTATAGTAACGATATTATTAATATTCGTAATCCTTGTAGGGTGTCAAACAGCGCATACCGCTTCGACACTCATCACCGATAAAAATGCTGTCAACCATAGTTTCATAGATTCCTATATTACCAACAAATTTGCGGAATACGGCTATGGTATTGATTCTAACGAACAAATCAACCTATATCAGGATAATGAATCACAATGGACCATAATTCAGAGAGCATCAAATAATACAGAAAATAAAATTACCGTCAAATGGGATGGTCAATCTGAGATTGCAGAGACTACCTTTATACAAGTAGAGAATAAGGTGGTTTATAAGAGGTAAAAAAGCGGGAACAAACTGTTCTCGCTTTTTTTCTTTAAATCTATATTCGACCACAAAGGATGATAATTACTGCCTAATTTATTATATCTTCATCGTCTAAAATATGCCGTATTCCATAGAGCAACAATACGTGATTTTTCAAGTAGTAATTCATTCATCTTTTTTTAATTATATCTCCTGTCTTATGAGTTAAGATTAATTTTTTTATTTTACATGAACAATTAGATTTGTTTTAATATGCGATCAAGTACTTTTATTTTGAAACTTCCAAGGGTGCAATACATTAATTTCGTTCATATAATTCTCTTTATTCAAAATCCTGTTATATATGAATAAATATCGTGACGTACGCTGTTCTTCATCTTGAAGACTACATTAACTATCGGTAATTCTTTGTTTTTTGCTAATATTGTAGTCTCCTTTATATCAATGGGTTCCATCTCACCTAAGTAGAAAAATTGACCTTGTTCAGCATCTTCTTTTTTAACAAATAAAGAAATTATCGTATTGTTAGATTTTGCGTTTTTTATTGCTTCGATTTCTGAACCATCTATTCGCACATTATTTCTACTCATCCAACTAAATGTATTCTCATCTATAAACTTATCATCGTATCGAATTGAAGCTTCAATTTTTTCATTTTTATGATAGGTTACAAAAATTGGAATTGTATTATTCTTAACCATATACCCATAAACAGCTGCAGATGAGTCTTTTTCCCAATTAAAAAGCCAACACATGTCTTTTCTTGTATAACGTTCATACAGGACCATGCCGGACTCTTTCTGACGATTCGAGTATTTTTCTTTGAAATTGGTTAATCCCATTTCCACAATTCCTCTTAGGTGAAACATTACCGTACCCATATTTGAAGAATTAACGATCTCTTCATTAAAAATCCAACTTTTCTCTTTTTTTGTAATAATTGGTTTTCCGCCATACTTAATAAACATATCAGATTTAACAAAACCTAACTCTAGCATATTGATCGTCGAATGATATTCTGCTTCATTTTTACAGATTCTTTTAATCTCCATATCCTCTACAAATCCTCTATTGAGGATTTTTTCTAGAACACGTAATTCAGTATCCCTCTTCCCTGTAGATATTTCTTTCGAAAGCATTGTGACAATTCCATTCTCATAATCTGTTAAAACTCCACGGTAATCAGGATCGATTTTTGTCAAAAACCGATGATAATTTCCAAAATTAGAGGATTTAATGAATAGTTGTGGATCAATTGATCTTTCGGTAATAAATTCTTCCAACGTTGGTATTCTTCCCAGTCGATATTTCAAATTATTATACTCTAATCTTAAATGTTTTGTAGCTGCGAAATTTGTATTATCGATTGTTTTATATATTTGACTTAGTGCTGTTTTATCAAATTCAACTGAAGAACTACCCGGGATCGTACTCTTCCCTTCAATCAAATATTTCTTAATCTCATCTTTAGAAAAACTTCGATTGCCAGATAAAGCCATTGGAATCATATAGTTGTTTGAATAATTACCAATGAAATCAATTACAACAACATAGTCTTTGTTTTGTGATAGTCGCAACCCTCTACCGAGTTGTTGTATAAATACAATTGATGATTCTGTAGAACGTAACATGACTATTTGATTGATTTCTGGAATATCAATTCCTTCATTAAAAATATCAACGGTCAAAATATAGTCAATATCCCCGTTTTCATCTACTAAACGTTCGATGGCATTTTCTCGTTCTTCTTGAGTATTATGTCCTGATAACGCAATGGTTCTTAGTCCCTTCTGGTTTAATTTTTGAGAAATCTCTGCAGCCTCATCATTTTTGCTGCAGAACATCAGTCCTTTAAGCTTGCTACCACAGTGTCCATAATATTTCGTATACTTCAAAATATGCTCTATACGCTCGTCTGAAATGAGTTGATTAAACTGACTATGATCATTAATAATTTCTCCATCAATTTTTAAATCCGTAATTCCAAAATAGTGAAAAGGAACCAGCATATTTTCTTCTAAAGCTTTTTGTAATCGAATTTCATATGCAATATTATAATCAAATAATTCAAAAATATTTAATTTATCGCTTCGCTCAGGAGTAGCTGTCATCCCCAGCATAAACTTAGGTGTGAAATAATCCATCACTTTTAAATATGTATCGGCACCCGATCGATGTGCTTCATCAATTACAATATAATCAAATTCATCTTTTTTAAACTCTTTCATTGTTTGTACTTTTGAAATCGTTTGAATTGTAGTAAATAAATAGTCGCATGTATCATCTTTATTATTACCTGTATAGAGCCCCATAGTTCGATCTTTAATGATCGTTTCAAAAGTATTCATAGCATCTCTTGCTACTTGTTCTCTGTGAATAATAAAAAGAGCTCTTTTCGGTTTCGCAGCTTTCACATCAAATGCAGCTAAATATGTTTTCCCGGTACCCTCTCGTGTCAAGGGTATGATAGAAAATACTTGTAAATTATAAATCTAAAAACTCCTTAATTCTTTCTCTTCTATATTTTCTTTTAATATACTGATCCTCCCTTATCTCATGTCTTAATAGCCATCTTCCATTTTGCTTTTGTGCTTTATCATTGGGATAATATTTTTCATATTCAACTTGAAAAATTGGCTGATATTCATTTATCTCACCAATCTCGGCATCTCTTCTATCTATTTCATTTAATAAACCAGTCTTTAAAACTTCAATTTTGATGGTTATTTTTCCAGCTTTAATTTCTTCTATGTTTACTCCCCAAAGTTCCTTACCATCTTCTTCTAAAGCCCTCACATGCTCCATAAACCTTACACCCATTTGGCTACTTTCTCCTATAGCAATTGGAAGATTATTAAAACATATCATATAAACCCCTGAAACTTCATTTGTACCATTTACTTTATTATATTTTTTTACATACTCACCTACATTAGTATATTTATCAATGAGCTGCTTTCCACGACTTTCATACCAGTCGTATGTTTCCTTTAAACCTTTTCTCATGATTATTACATCTCCTGTTTATTTTGATTTTATAATCACTACTTCTGTTCTTTTTTATAATCATCTTTTAGCTAATCTAATAAAATTCACTTAAGCTAATTTTTTATTTAAACCAATAACTAAGGAGACCCTATAATGGATCTCCTTCTATTGTACTATTGATATTCTATTCTTTCTATACCTTTTCCTGAAATATAAATTTTATCAATATATTTCTCGACAATTTCTTTAGTTAGACTGTCTATGCTACCTGCTTGTTTAAGTTCCTCGTCTATTGCTCCTATACGTTCCTTATTTTCTTCCTCAGATTCTTGTATCTGATTTTTTGTTTCCATAAAATCTTCTCTTGAGATTTTACCAAACTTATAATTCTCAAACTCTATCCTTTTCTTTTTTAATAGTTGGTCATTCCTGTCATAAAGCTCTTTTTGTTCATCAAGGAGCTTTTTCTTTTCCGTCTTATCTGTATGAAACTTATCCTTAAGGATTTTAAATACCTCTTTTTCTAATTCCTTATTATGAGGTAGCTTTTCTTCCTGCTCAAGCATTCTACAGTGATAGCAATAAAGATTTATACTTACTATTTCTTTTCCATTAGAACTAATGCCAAATCTGATTTTATAGCCACATTTATTACATCTTACATAAGTTGCTAAGGGACTATTCTTATATTTGCGTTCACCCCACTTAAACATTTTATTCCTTTTTCTTGACTTTATAATATTATTAGCTTCATCAAAGGTTTCTTTGCTTATAAGGGCTTCGTGATTATCATAAACTCTTATCCATTCTTCTTTAGGATGATAAGTAACCTTACCTCCATCAAGCTTACTTTTTCTTGATTTATTAAAAACAAAAGTCCCCGTATATGCTTCATTATTTGCTATTCTTCTAACCATACTGTGAGACCATATTGTATCTTCCACAGTAGATTCCCACCTATTTGCATAGGCATCATAGCCTTTAATCTCTTTCCTTCTTGCTCTTGCAGTCATAACACCTTCACTATTAAGAGTTTTTGCTGTTTCATTTAGGCTATGTCCTTCAAGAAGAAGTTGGAATATATATCTAACATTCTCAGCAACCTTTTCATCAACTATAAGCTTATAATTATCCTCAGGATCTTTTAAATAACCATATGGCGGAGCTCCAGATGTGTACTTCCCTTGCTTTTTCGCTACAAGTAGAGCTGTTGTCATTTTTTCTGAAATATCCCTACTATAATAGTCATTAAGAAGATTTTTAAATTGGATATCTAATTCAGTTCCATTTTGAACTTCATTACTACTATCATAGCCATCATTAATTGCTATAAATCTGATCCCCATAAAAGGAAAGATATTTTCAAGATAATCTCCCATCTCTATATAATTTCTCATAAATCGTGACATATCCTTTACAATGATACAGTTTATCTTTCCTTGTTTTACCTTTAAAAGAAGCTTATCCAAGCCAGGTCTTGAAGTAGTGCTACCACTATAGCCCTCATCAATATACTCTTCTATATTTGCCTTTTTAAGCTCTTGGTCATTAAAGATAAAGTTCTTAATAATATTCCTTTGAGAATTTATTGTATCTTCTGTATGCCCTAGATTTCCTTTTTCAAGTACGGATATTCTAAGATAAATAGCAATATTATTCACTTGACCTCATCTCCTTTCCACCTAAAAAGCCTTTTAAACTAATTTCTATACTTTCATTATCATATACATCAATACGTTCAATATATTTCTGAACAATATTTTCATCTAGCTTAATATCTTTATTAGAAAACAAGCTATCAAATAATCCTATCTCCTCCTCAGCTTGACTTTCTATTGAAAGTATTTCAAGGTCAAGATCACTTAGGCTCTTTTCATAGATGGCTAGGTCTTTTCTATTTAATATTCTTTTTTCAAGATAGTCTTCTTTCTCAATCTTTCCCAAACTATAATTTTCATATAGTCTTTTTAAGTCTGAATTATGTTTTGAAATCTTAAGAGAAATAGACTGGCGATTTCTTTCTACCATCTCAATTCTCATCTTGCATATATCAGTAATTCTATCCCTGCAATCTTTTCCACTTACATCAATGCTGAGTATATTTCTCAACTTATTTATTACTAGATTATCTAAGTCACTTTCCATTATAGAAATATAGGGAGTTTCAAGTAAAATACCATTGTTTTCTTCATTTGTGAACTTATAATAATAAAAGTTGGCATTCTTCTTATTACTTCTTACTCCATTTCTAATTAAAAGTAGGTTCGTATTTGCATCAAAAATTACACCTTTGTATTTATTAATTGGATCTCTTTTCATATCATGTCTTGTTATTTTAAATTCCGATTTATCTTTATTATTATCAAGTATCTCCTGGGCTATATTAAACATTTCTTCTGAAATAATAGCTTCATGGGCATTTTCTACAACAATCCATTCACCCTTAGGTTTTTGCCTATAATGACCGGACTTTTTCCCTTGGACATTTTCTTTAGTTCCTTGAACAAGGCAACCTGTATAGACTCTCTGTCTTAGCATATTAGCTATAGTCCCTTTTCTCCATTGTGGTTGTCCAGGTTCTCGTATAATAGACCTTGTTTTATTATAGGCACTTGATGTTGCGATGTTTTCCTCATTAAGTTCTTTAGCAATTTTAAGTGTATTAACCCCATCTACATACATATTAAAGATTCTTTGGACTATTTTCATGCTTACTTCATCAGGCTCTAATTTTCTTCCTCCATCTTTTTTTACTACCTTATATCCAAAAGGTGGATTTGAACCTATAAAGAATCCCTGTTTGGCATGAACCTGCCTACTGGTTTTAATCTTATGTGATATATCCTTGGCATACATATCATTAATAAGGTTTTTTATTAAGATTTCAAAAGATAGTTTTGCATCAATTCCCTTTTCTGTATCAATCTTGTCTATTACTGATACAAATCTTACTCCTAGGAAAGGAAATACCTTATCTACAAGTCTTCCCATTTCAAGATGTTCTCTACCAAGTCTTGATAAATCCCTAATTATAATGCAGTTTATAAAGCCATTTCTAACATCATTCATCATTTCAATATAACCTGGCCTATCAAAATTAGTTCCAGAATATTCATAATCTGTATAAACCTTAACTAGGGTCATATTTTCTTTATTAATATACTCCTGGCAAATCTCCACTTGTGATTCTATAGAATATGATTTATTTCTCCACTCTTCTGTTCTTTCCTGCGAAAGTCTTGTATAGATTCCAACTCTTGATGAATTAATAGTCGCTTTTTCTTCTGTTTTTATTAAATCTCTTCTTGATATTCTAGCCATAGAGAGCTACCCCCTCCCTTTCAGTGGATAGTCCTTTTATAGCCATGCTATTGAAGGATGCAAGATTAGAAGTCTTGGTTTTCTTAGCTCTCTTTAATATTCTCTTTAATATATCTAACTTTTCCATATCATTAAAGAATACTGTTATTCTTGGTCTTCCTTCTTCATCCTTTTCCCCTACCAATATACGGTCAACAAAAAATGCTAGTGTCTGCCTATCAATACTTTCTATATTTTTATACTTTTCCAAGCCTGTAAGCCAATTTTCTTTGGAATTAAGTATCTCTTCTAAATCATTATAGGCTTTCCTTCTATTTATAATTTGCTGTTCAATCTCTTTTATTTTAAACTGGTAGCTCTTCCTAAAGGATTGAAATTCCTCTTCATCTATAAGCTCATCTTCTAAGTCCATATAAAGAGAACGTCTAAGGGTTTCATACTTCTTTTTTTCAGCAAGTAGATCATCTAAATCAAGGTCATATTCTGATTTACTAAAATCAGTTTGCCTAATTCTTAAAAATAGTTCTTCTTGATATTTAATATGTTGTTTTAGGATGTAATTCAAAGAAGATAAAATATCCTCTTCCTTAATACTATGCCTTGAGCAACCCTTACCACGATTGTATAAGCCACATATATAATAAATTGTTTGTCCATTTTTTGTCTTTTGGTTTCTTCTTACTAGCTGATTTCCACAATCTGCACAATAAAGAAGCCCTGCTAAAAAATCAGGTTTGGTTTTCCTATTAAGAATATCTCTTCCCATCATCTTATTAGCTACATTAAACATTGTTTCTGTAACTATAGCTTCATGAGTTCCTTCAACCCTAACCCATTCTTCTTGGGTAACTTTTATTTCCCTATTAGACTTATAATTAAGCTTGGTTCTCTTCCCCTGTTCTAAGTCTCCAAGGTAAACCCTATTCTCAATAATCCTATTTATCATCTTAGCCTGCCACTTACTTTGATTACTAGCAAAGCCTGTAGCATAATTTGATCCATTACTTTCCTTATAAGCTTGTGGAGTTTGAATACCTAGCCTATTAAGTTCATCTGCTATAGCCTTTGAAGAATATCCTTCTACTTTCATCTCAAAAATTCTTCTAATAACATAGGCTACATTCCTATCAACTATAAGATGATTTTTCTTTTTTGTGCTTTTCCTATATCCATATGGAGCAAATGCCCCTATAAATTCTCCCCTCTGTCTTTTAGTCTTTTGAGAGCTTTTAACTTTCATGGATATATCCCTGCAATAACTATCATTGATAAAGTTTTTTATAGGAAGAATAAGATGTGTGTCATTTACATCAGCATTTTCACTATCATAGTTATCATTAACTGATATAAATCTAACCCCCATTTGTGGAAAAATCTTCTGAAGAATTTTTCCCGATTCAATATAATCTCTTCCAAATCTAGAAAGGTCTTTTACAATAATCGTTTTGCTAGCTTTCTTTTCAAGGTCACTAAGCATCTTTTTAAAATTTGGTCTTTCAAAGTTTGAACCTGTAAATCCATCATCAATATATTCTTTGACAATTTTAAAACCAGCCTTATCAGCATAGCCTTTTATAAGTTCCCTTTGATTACCAATGGAATTACTTTCTCCTTCATCTCCATCATCTCTTGATAAGCGAAGATACATATAAGCCTCGATCTTTTTCATCTCTACACTCTCCTTAATAAATTATTTTGGGTGCAATTTATTAAGGATTTCAGAAACTTTATATTTTTATCTTACCGCACTTATATATATCTGTCAGCCCTTAAATCCTTAATTCTAACTTACATAAATCTGATACAAAATCATCCATGCTAACCCTTGTATTTCCTATACAACAATTAACAACAACATTTCCTACTTCTATAAAAACATTCTTTTTATCTTCTGGAATCTCTTGTAATTTTTGATCCAAATACGCTCCCATTGATTGTTCATCTTTATATCCATAATTAACAGAAGAAGAGTTTTGGTTTTTCTTATTAATATTTTCCATTTAATTACCTCTTCTTTCTTAATATTTTATTTTAAGTTTTATGACATTGACAGGTGCTTTGGCAGCTCATAGGAATTTCACCTCTCCCCTTTTCTCGGTGGGAAGCAACAACGTATAGAAGTATCATTATCACCATCTAGATTTTTGCAAAAAGTTTTGCCAATACTTTTTTGTAGCAAACTATTTCTCGCTCTCATCCTTATATCCCATACATTTAGCGTTATGTAGGTATTCATTTAAACCAAAGTCACCTTTAGCAGAATGGTCATGACGTAGTTTCATACTGGCTCCTTAAACGGATAATGTCCTGTCCTGGTCTATTAAGTTGTCAAAGTTCAAAAATATATAATTTTTTATTCTTATATAAGGGGCTGTATTTGCCCCTTATATATAACAGTGAAAAAACCACCCTCTTGATTCGCTTTTTTAAAAAAGATTTTATTTTTCACCCCAATCTTCTAAAAAGACCTTTAACTTCTCTAGGGTTTTTTCTTTCCTCCTAAAGACTGCCCCTTGGCTAATATTAAGTGTTTTCGCCAGTTCCCTTTGGGGTATCTCATCAAAAAAAAGAGCCTGAATAATTTCCCTTTCTTCTGGGCTTAATTTATCCAAGGCTTTATTAAGTGCTTCTATTTGCATTTTCACTGCTACTAATTTCTCTAGGTCAACGGCTTTATCTATTAGCCTCTCTTCCATGCTCCTATCTGCTCTATCTGATATAAACTCAGAGAAATAACCTAATTTATTCTCCTTGTCTAGCCTATTAAGATAATTCTCCCTATTGGTTTCTTGCCAATATCCCTTATATACTTTTTCAGATACATCCACCTTGCTATCTCCAAGGAATATATAATAATTTTTTTTATTTTCTTTCATTTTCCATAACCCCCCAATTTTAAAATCAAAATGAATTTTTAAAATTGGAGATCATGGATACCTAGCAATATAGGTTTCCCAACGTCTTTTCATATGCACCTGCTCTTTCTTTTAATTTCAGAGCCGGCGCATTAACGAAAGTATTTTGGGTACAAAAAAAGAGCCACACAAAACAGATTTATCTTTTCAGATAAAAACTTCCGTTTTGCGTGGCTCTTAAGGATTCTTGTCCAGTTCAGACCAGTCAACAAACTCTTGATTTATAACTGTTGTTTCTAAGGGTTCTAGCCCAGTCCAACACCTCTGTATAAATCTCAGCTATTCAATTTTGCCTAAAATATTTAAGGGAGAACTTTTTTACAATCTAGATTCTGATTCTAGATTAAATATTTTATCTATGTAACTCTTGACGGTTTTAGCCGAATTCAGTCTCCTATAGATTTTTAATTTATATTCCTATTCCTAAAGGTTCTAGCCTAGTCCAATAGCCAAAATATAAATTGCACAGAAACTCACTTAAGTATCTTATTTTATATCTTCATAATCAGCTGAACATTCAGCTACCATGGATAATCTCTTATCTGGATGATAAGTAATTATTCCATTTGTAATTTCTACTTCTAAATTTGCTCCACACCTAGAGCATTTGATTTCCATGTCACTAAAACTACTTGTAAAACCACTTTTACATAATTCCTTGCCACAGTATGGGCATACTATAATAAATTTTTTCTTTTTTTTCTTCATCTGCAATCCTTCTTTTCTTATTGCCTTCTAAGTGGATTGGGGAAAGAAAACTACAGATGACTTACTAATCTAACACCCAAGTACCACAGAAGGCTATCATTTTTTTCCTCATCATTAATCCTTCTTTTCTAAGTTTGTTATTAGAGGCTGGCCAATACCAACCCCTAACCTTTAAACAATTTTTGACCCTAGAAATTATACTAGGTCTTTCATAATTTTTACAGCTATTCCTTGGATAGAACAATTTGCTGTCACTATATCTTTCATATTCTTATTTTCTGGCTTAAGTCTTACACACTTTTTGCCTTGGTCAAGATATAATCTTTTTAATGTAGTAGTTCCATCTTCCAGTAAAGCAACAACTATTTGACCCTCATTAGCTTCTTCTTGTTTTCTTATAACTACTAGGTCACCATCTTCTATCCCAGCCTCTATCATGGAATCTCCATTGGCTCTAAGGATAAAATAATCGCCCTTATCAAAAAACTTTGCAGGTAAAGATACATAGCTTTCTATATGCTCTTCTTCCAAAAGGGGAAGTCCACAAGATACAGATCCTAAGACAGCCGCTTGTATCATGTCGGTTTCCATCTTTTTAATTGTTGGTGTAATAATTTCTTTGCCATTGTATTCAAGCATACCTTTTTCATTCATTTCCACAAGATAACGATATACAGTACCATTATCAGTTTTTACAGCTTTTGCAATTTCTCTGGTAGAAGGAGAAGTCCTATAGTGATTTGTATATTGATTTACATAGTCAATTATTTCTTCCATTCTTTTGGGACTTTTGGTTCTCATTTTCTACCCCCTTTCTAATCGCCAACACTTTGTTGGTGATTACTATTATAATATTAAATCCAAATTATTGCAATAGTTCTTTTGGAAAAATTAAACTTTATAATATTTGAAATTTAGGTCTGGCAGCCAGCCCCAAGTAAGTGGTATAATTTATTTATAAGATGATACAGGAAATACAAATATCAATTTTAGGAGGTCAATATGCTTATAGGATTATTTATAGGAATATGTTTAACCATAACCATTCTCTTTGTAAAACTTTATAAAAATATTACTTTATTTTCTTTTAAGACCTTGGCTTTTGGAGTTGATTTCTTTGTTATATTTTTTTACTCAATATACTTCTTCCATCCCAATGTATCAGTAAAACTTGTTGATGGTAAATTGCAATATCTTCTTAATGCAGGTGTTGGAATCCTTGCAATACTTATGTATGGACTTTTAATTTTATTTATCAACGATACCTTCCCTACGATTAGCAATGCTCTTAACCTATTCATAGCATTTGTAGGGGTGTCTGTTGCCGTCCCTTTTGCAATTGGACTACTGAGTCCTGTAATCCAAATATTTATTCATGGTTTTACTTTTAATGGAGATATTGTTCTATCACAGAATCATATGTTAAGTCTTTTCTTGAAGTATATGGTCTTTGGGCTAATTGCACTCCCTGTATGGAGATACCGAATAAGTAAGCTTGAAGAGCTTTAATAAATTAGACATAAAATGACGAAGTTTAAGGTCTTCTTTCTTGACCTAAACTTCGTCATTTTAGTATTTATAATTATCTCAATTTATATAACATTTGTAAGGTACTCATTATTGCTTAATTAATAATAATATTATATACTTTCCCCAATAAACTCAAAGTTATTTAAAAGGTTAATTCTCATTTTATAGAAATCTAATAAATCCCTTTTATAAATCAAGACTTTCTAATTCACTATTAATATAATATCCCTATATAACTAAAAACTGTTTATCTAACACTTGTATATATCTTTTTTAGGTCAATAAAAATACCATCTGCGTACTTTTGCCTAAAATCAATACCCATATATGATAACTTTCTCGATTCTGTAACTCCAGTTACTACAGTAATTGCATTCTTTGACATTGTGCCATCTATGCTCTTTAAATTATTTGTATTTACTTGCTTTTGTGAACCTAACTAATCTTCCTCCGTGAAGCAATAATAATTATCTGCATTCATTGAAATAATTTTTTTCAACGAATCTTGAGCCATATTCAGGTCAAGTGCAAATTGCGGATTTGCAATTACTAATTCACCATTTTCTACAACTGCCGCATCACCTGTTACAATGGAATTAGTCTCTGTTAAAAATAATGAAATATGACCTGGAGTGGAGATAACCTGACATCCTCCTGCCCAATCCAAACTATCTCCATCTTTAACTATTATATCTACATTGACAGGTTTAACTTTTCTTAATGTTTCACAGAAATCAATTCCAAATTGTTGCTGTTCTTTTGGCATTATTTTTAATAATTCCTCTGCTTGCAGCAATCTAAGAGATTTATCTTTCCCAGAAATATACTTACTCTCTATTTCACTTGAAACTACCTTAATATGTGGATGTCTTTCTTTAATTTCATATATGGCCCCCATATGGTCATCATCATGATGTGTAATCAGTACTTTTGTCAATGAATCTGCGTCTATTCCTTTTGATCTCATTTCATCTTCTAATAAGGATAAGAAATTAGGGTAACCACAGTCAACTAAAACAACATCGTTTTTACTTACTAATAAAACAGGATTTATGATTTTCGTTTAGGGATTCCCCCGCTTCATTTGATTTGAATAGAACATTTCCACTTTGAATATATGTCTTTACTTCATAAAATTCAATTGATTCAAATACTCGTTTTAAATCTGTCATCTTAATTATATTTTTCCCATCATACAGAAGTGAAAATCACCAATTTCATTTTTTTAGTAATGTACTACCATTCAAGTTTTCTAATTGATACAGGTATGCATCCTCACCAACTATTTTTAAGCTAGGATTTCTCGATTCTATTTCAAATTTTATATCTAGGCCTCAATTTTTATCCTGTTTCTGAAATAAATATCTTAACCCTTCCTTGTTACTATCGTTATTGTCGTTCACAATATCATTAATTATCGGCTCAGCATTATATATATCATACCCATAAGGCTCAGTAATAAATATACCCTTTCCATTTGAATAAGAAAGTAATTCTGCCTGATAGGATTTCGATGTATCAACAGGTATCCTTCCACTTAAAGTTGTCTCTTCTCCCTTGCCTATTATATCTTCAATAGAAGCCCTCATCTTCCTGAGATCACTCATAACTCTTCCGCAGAAATCATTTGGAACTTGAACTGTATATTTTAAATAAGGTTCTAATATTTCAGTTCCTGCTTTTCGAAGAGCTTCCCAAAATACATATGGTGTTAAATTTCTAAAGTCAGAGGGGGTACTTACTGGACTATAGTATAATCCGTAGTCAAAAGTTACCTTTAAGTCTGTAATCTCCCAGCCATAAAGTCCTTCTTTACAAGCATTTTCTACAGCTTCTCTTACTGCATATTGAAATGAATTATTCAGATATCCATATGACACAGTGGTCTCATACGATAATCCTAATCCTATTGGTAGTGGTTCTATAGACAATCCAACAGATGCCCAATAAGGATTTGGTGGAACTTCTATATGGATTACTGCTTTGGAGTTTCTTTTAGGTCGTTCTTTATATATTGTTTTCAGTTCACCAAATCTAGCATCTATTTTGTATCTGCTTTTAAGTAGTGATTCTATTACTTCCATTTGAATATTTCCAAATAGCTTCAATATGATTTCTCCAGTATCTCCATTAATTTCACAATCTAGAAATGGATCTTCTTCAGTTAATTCAAACAACGCTTCTATCAGTTTACTTCTTTCACTTAAATCACAAGGCTTAATAGAGGCTCTTAATAATGGTTGAGCTATCCCCGTATCCAACGCCTCATCATATTTATGTCCAATATAATCTCCTATCTTCAAGGAATTAGCATTGAAAATGATGGCAATATCTCCACTACCAACCTGATCCATCTTAACAATTTCACCATTTATAATTGATCCTAAGTTTCTTACCTTGAAAACTTCTTCTCCACCATTTATAAAAGTTTCCTGACGTATTTTTATACTACCTCTAAATATTCTTAAAAAAGTCATCTTTCGGGATTTTTCATCCCTATCAATCTTATAAACATATGCTGATAAAAGGTCTTCAGTATTATAACTATTAGTAGGAAGATAGTTTGTAATAGCAAATAATAGCTCGTCAATTCCAATATTTTTTAAAGCCGAACCATGAAATACAGGATAAAGATTGCAATTATTAACCTCATCCAAAAATACATCATTATATTCTTTTCCTGTAATGACATCTCCATTTATATATTTTTCTGCCAACTCATTATTTATATCTAACAATTTTTCGGATATTTGATTTTGAATTACTTTATCATCCTTTATATTTGTCAATTCAAAATCATCTTTATCTTTTATTCTAACTGATTGCATTATTGCAAGATTAGAAGTTAATTTCTCCTGTATTTGGGCATATATCTCATCCAAACATACTCCCTTTCGATCTATTTTATTCACAAATATAAGTGTTGGTATATTTAATTTCACTAAAGTATTAAAAATCACTTTAGTTTGAACTTGAATTCCTTCTTTTGCTGAAATTACTAAAATAGCTCCATCTAACACTTTCAGAGTTCGTTCAACTTCAGCTATGAAATCCATGTGCCCAGGTGTATCTATGATATTCACCTTTGTATCATTATAATTAAATGAAACTGTAGACGCCCGTATAGTTATCCCCCTATCTCTTTCAAGTTCCATCGAATCCGTTATCGTTGTAGCATTATCGACCCTTCCAATTTTATTAATTGCCCCACTTTTATATAATAAACCTTCTGTAACAGTTGTTTTACCTGCATCAACATGTGCCAATATTCCTATATTAATAATTTTCATTTTATACCTCCATAATTATATAAAAAATCCCCTGTGATAAAATACTCTCTTCACAGGGGAACTTATTTTTATATAATTACTTAAAGTAAATATAACATACACAATTAGATATAACATCAAGGTGTTACATCTACAGTCTAATCAATGCTATATAATACATAAAAATATAAATTTATTGTTATGAGAATATTTCTAAATAAAAGTACAATTAATAAGCCATACAAATATCCTTTTGCATGGAAAACGTACTTGTTCTATTTTATTAATAGTTATTTAAAAATATTATGCCTCATATGATAAAACTCCTTTGATTAATACTACATTTTATAATACTTAATTTTATTTTATTTGTCAAGTAAGACTCAGAATCTTTTTTAGAAAAATAAACTTAATAATATTTTAAATCTAGGTCTGGCAGCCTGCCCTAGCTAAGTGGTATAATTTATTTGTAAGATGGCACAGAAAATATAAATATTAATTTTAGGAAGTCAATATGCCTATAGGATTATTTATAGGAATATGTTTAATCATATCCATTCTTTTTGTAAAGCTTTATAAAAATATTACCTTGTTTTCTTTTAAGACCTTGGCTTTTGGAGTTGATTTTTTTATTGTATTTTTTATTCAATATATTTTTTTCATCCCAATATATCAGTAAAACTTGTTGGTGGTAAATTGCAATATCTTCTTAATACAGGTGTTGGAATCCTTGCAATACTTATATATGGACTTTTAATTTTTTTATCAACGATACCTTCCCTATAATTAGCAATGCACTTAATCTATTCATAGCATTTATAGGTGTGTCTATTGCAGTTCCCTTTGCCATTGGGCTACTAAGTCCTGTAATTCAGATATTTATTACTGACTTTACCTTTAATGGGGATGTTGTTCTATCACAGAATCATATGTTAAATCTTTTCTTAAAGTATATGATTTTTGGACTAATTACACTCCCTGTATGGAGATACCGAATAAGTAAGCTTGAGGAAATTTAATAAAATTAGGCAGAAAAAAGCGACTACTGTAGAAATAATTTTTCCTAATAGTAGTCGTTTAATTTGTGTAAAGAATAAAAATAATCTCTGGTTAGTTTATTTACTCTATCCTCTCACTAGTGGTATTATAACCTGAACCACCCCACCTCCATTTTTGTCATTGGATAATATAAGCTCCCCATTATAGTTTTTAATAATATTATTTGTAATATATAAACCTAATCCATGATGCCCAGATTCTGTTCTGCTTTCATCTTCCATAAAAAATTGTTCTTTTCCGTGCTTTAGTATCTTTTCAGAAAATCCTTTTCCCTGATCCTTTACCTCAATAATTAAATTGCGATTTTTTATATTAGCATTAATGGTAATAGTTGAGTTGTTTGGGGAAAAGTTAACTGCATTTGTTATAATGTTCATAAATGAACGTTCCAATTCAATTTCATTTCCCTTTAAATGTAAACCTTTATCAATCTCTATATTACATATAATACTAATATCTTTTATCTTTCCTAAAGCTTCCCCTTGGTCTTTTAGTGAAAGTATAAACTTTCTAATATTAATGATATTGTCTAACTCACTATTGCCTATTTCTTCTTTAGTTATTGATAATAATCTTTGTAAATATTCTTCCATCTGATTACTGCTTTTTTCAATATAGTTACAGTAATTTTTCTGTTCATCTGTGACATCAGTTTCCTTTAGTAAACCTACATTTCCCTTTACTATAGTAAGGGGCGCCCTTACATCATGGGCGAGAGCAGATATTTGTTCTTTCTTTTTCTGTTCAAAATTCCACTGTTCTTCTAAAGCAGTCTTTAAAGAATTCTTCATCATATCAATACCTTGAAGAACCAGATTTATCTCCCCTATATTACTTACACCTACATCAAAGTCTAAATTATGTTCTTCTATTTTCTCTACAGTATTCAAGAGATTTCTTAACTCGCTATTTATCCTTTTAGCTAATCTATTCGACCATAGAATAATCAATATAAATAATTGAAACAAAAATGAAAATATAATTGTTAATTCTGCATTAGGCAAAGTTTTTCTCAATCCATCATTTGTAAACTGCATACTTAAAGGATAGCTAATAATCAATACTTCTTCTTCCCTCTCAATACTAATAATATAGTCTGATAGTCCAATTGTATTTTTCCCCTTCCTATAGTTATCCCAACTATCATCTATATATTTAACAGAAAAATTACCATATAAAAAATCTCCTGCTTCTGAATAGACCCCAAAATTACACATTGGTGTCAATAAATCCATATTTACCTTAGGTGAATTTTTTAGTTCATCATAGTTTTTTTGAATTATTCTTTCAGAATAATTTGCTGGGTATACTCCAATTGAAGCTATCCCAAATACTAAATAATTCACTAACATTAGGGTTGTAATAAATACTCCAAGATATAAAATATATTTTATAAATATTGTACGAAGACTTTTGCTTTTACTTCTTCTTAATCCCATTTGTAACCTACTCCCCAAACTGTCTTGATTGGTTCTATGCTAAATTGTATAAACTTGGCTCTAATGTTTTTTATATGCTCAGCTATTACATTTAAATTGCTTTCCTTTTCAAAGCCAAAAACGGATTCAAAAATTTGTTCCCTTGAAAAAACTTGACCTCTATTAAGGGCTAAATACTCACTTATTTCATATTCACTTTTAGTTAGAGATACCCTATTATCTAATACGAAACATTCTTTACTTGATAGCAAGAATTTAACATCACCTATATTTATATAGTTTATCTTTTCCCTTTCTTCTCTTCTAATATGGGCATCTACCCTTGCACGAAGTTCCTGAACTCCAAAGGGTTTAGTTAAGTAATCATCTGCACCTAATCCTAGCCCCCTAATTATATCTGCTTCGTCTGATTTTGCTGTAAGAAATAAAATAGGTGAATCTACCTGTATCCTTATCTTAGAACATAAGCTAAATCCATCAATTTCAGGCATCATTACATCTAGAATTATTAAATGATAGAAACTTAAATCTTCAGAAAGAACCTTTTCGGGTTTATCTATTTTTTTAATAAAATGATTGCTTTTACTTAATATGTTTTCAATCAAATCTAGAATAGCTTTATCATCATCCACTACTAAAATATTGGCCATTTAATACCCCCTACTCTTCGGTTCTATTTCCTTCCCAGTTTTTAAACCATACTAACATAATTACAAATGATATAAAAGTTAAAACTATAGATATAATAATTCCTAGTTTTAAATCTTGGTCTAGCAATATGTCTTCAGCACTTTGATACTTCATAAGCAATGATGAAGTAAACCTAATACTCCATGAACTTGGAAGAAAAGGCCATCTGCCATCCCCCATTCCTGTTAAAAATAAGGCTGCTACAAGAGATTCAGCAATACCCACTCCAATAGAAACTGCCTTAGAAAATCTAAAACTTAAAAATAAATGTAGTATATATAAGAATATATTGGACCCTATTAGAATTGCCACAATAGCCAGGTTTATATAAATAGGATAGATATTACTATCTATAAAAGAATAACCTATATAAAAACCAACAACTGCCAATATAGTACTTAAACTTCCAAATAATAAACATAAGGTAAATTTACTCATTATACTTAAATTCTTTGTCTCTGAAGCAATTAAAATATTTTTAAAGCCCCCTGCTATATATTCTTGCTCTGCTACTATTGAAGTGATTATTCCTATTAACATTGGAAATGTTATGCTTAAAACTTGTAAATAAGCTGATATCTTGCTAAAACTAGTCCAAGGTGTATAAGAATAATAGCTTAAAAATATGATTAACCCTAATATAGGGATATACAGGTGCATCCATGGAATTTGGGTAGATTTAAATTTTATTATATCAGCTTTTATAAGCTTTTTAAATTCTATCATTTAATTCACCTCTTTTTTTCCGAACCATATTGTAGTAAGAATAGCCAATATCAGAAAGATAATAATACTGATTAAAGTACTGCCTAATACCCCAGTTCTATTTGGCATTGAGTTGATTTCTGGAGCTGGAAGGCCATTTGGTAGAATACCTAAAATTGGAACCATTAGAGCGGATGATGTCCCATAAGGTAAGATCTTTAAAATTAAATTTATTCCAGATCCATAGCTTATAATTCCGAAAATTGTCATTCCTAGATTAAAAATAACAGCAAGGAAAATGTTGAACTTAGCAGTTAAAAACATAATGATAGGAATATTAAATAAAAATGTAAAAATTAATACAATAGTTCCTAATATATTTGCTCTTAAAGGAATAGTAGAGCCACATATTAAAGCAAATACCTCTGCTCCTAACATAAATATCAAGTTGGTAAATACTAACAAAATACTAATGTATAGTATCTTTCCTATCCATATCCTCTCTTTACTTTGAGGATACAAAAGCATCCCCTTATAGGAAAGGTTTTTCTCCTTTGTAATTGTTTGGGCAGATATAAGAGCTAACATTCCTGGAAGGAACATAGCATACCACCAGTTATATGCACCATTTTGACCTCCTCCCCATAAGGCAGATAATATAAGAGAAAAAAATGGTGTTATTAGGATAAATTTATTTGTTGATGTTCTTTTGTTTTTTAAGAATTCTGATTTTACTATATCAATCATTAATTTTCACCCCTGTTTCTTTTTATAATTTCTTTAAACAAATATTCAAGATCATCTTCCTTGCTTAACTCTCCGTCATAGCCAATAATACCATTGGATATGATTCCCACCTTATCAGCCACTTGTGCTACTTCTGATAAAATATGGCTAGATAAAATCACTGTAATTCCCATGGCAGGAAATGAACGAATTAATTCCCTTAATTCTTCTATTCCTATTGGATCAAGTCCATTAGTAGGCTCATCCAGAATAAGCAGTTTGGGATTATTTATAATAGCCATTCCAAGTCCTAATCTTTGTTTCATCCCCATGGAAAAATTCCTTACTTTCTTTTTTTCAGCCTGCCTAAGACCTATAATGTCAAGTACTTCTTCTACTCTCTCCTTTGGCAGTCCATAAAGAGTAGAGGCAGCCTTCAAGTTTTCTCTTGCAGTTAAATTTGGATAAATTGCTGGTTCTTCAATTAATGCTCCTATATCTTTTAAGTCCTTTCTTGTCCACAGATGGTCTTCAAATAATATTTCTCCAGAGGATGGTTTCATTATCCCTGTAATCATTTTTAATATGGTTGACTTTCCAGCACCATTTGGTCCAAGTAGTCCATATACAGAATTCTTCCTAATTGATATAGAAACATTATTAACAGCTACTTGACTCCTAAATTTTTTAGTTAATCCCTTTACTTCTAAAATATAATCTGACATTCCCTTACCTCCTAAATTAATCTTATATTTAATCTATAATTAAAGTATACAAGGTAATTATAAGGAATTTATAAGGATTTATAAAAATAGTTTTTTAGAAGTTTGTCTGGCTATGGAAATCCTAATCCGATGGATAAATAGCCTTATGGATCTAAGTCTAGGTAATCGGGTAAGAGATAAATAATTAATTTATTTACCGACCTCCCACACCCCAGGTAAGAACAACAACCTTCATCCCATGTAACCGTCACATTTACTGTGTATAGTTCGGGTAGTATTGGACTTTGTTTTGTATCGTAAACTCGTCCACTCTAAATCAGCCTGATGTGATTTCTGTTCGTCGGTTCGGGATTTTGCTTCCAGTTTCCTTCAGATTCCACGTCGCCGTGGACACCCTTGCTCTTAGCTAACGGTTCCTACTACCAAGCCCGTAGTGGACTTTCACAACCAAGTTGTTGCCCATACTGGGCATACAATCAAAAAACTGCGTCCCAATAGGGACGCAGTTAAAGTAGATATGTGGTTCTAACCTAATCAATATATGTTATAGAAGTTCATTAGGAAGTTCATCTTGTAACCTTCTACCAAAAGCACGATAATACCCTGAGTCATCTTTATCAACTTCGTATTTCGTTATCCAATTTTTATCCTTGAAAATTTCTAATATCCGTTCATTGACATTGTTAACTACAAATTTGGGTCGACCCAAATCAAACAATCTTACATAATCCTTCAAATTCAATTTATCTAGATAAATGATTGCTTGTCTTTTGTCAAAAGTCGGAAGAATAATAATGAAAAATTCCACTTTATCTTCATAAGTAAGCCTTGTATCTGCGAGTAGTTTTTCAAATAACTGCATAGAAAATGGATATGATTCAGAGAAAATCACTTGTTTTTGTCGAACTGTTAGATTTTCAATTTCTATTTTCATAGGACTATTCTCATGTAAATACGCAGTAAGCAGTTTAGGTATATCATTTTCTTCCAAATTATTGTTAAGTATATAAATCTTTACCGTATTAGAGTAATCAGTATCTATAATTGATATAGCTTCATCTGTAAATTTAAGAAGATTAATTTTATTTTCATCGCTAGTATCTAAAGAAAGCACATCTACCATTTCATTAAAATCAAAGGTCTCCCCAGAGATAACATCATTCACATATGAATCAATATTCTTTTTTATAAAGTGAAGTGTATTGGTTGGATATTCATCCCTAATAAATAACAAAGAGTCTTGTGACATTCTTATGGTTTCTAAATCAATTAGAATATCTATTTTCTCATTTGAAATCCCCTCGGTTTTGAATGAATCATAATATCGCCTAAGCGACCTCATTATTTCTCTATATTTTTCATTGTTTAAATCGTTACATACAATTGCAACCTTGAAAAAACTAGATGAAGCATCTTTACCAAAATCATTGATTGAATCAGAAAAATCCAAATGATTATCTTGGCTATTTACAAATTCAACTAAAATGTCGTCTAAGTTTTTTTCACTATTAAAGAAATATTCGAGAATATTATTCTCCGAATATACGACTAGGTTATTTTGAAGTAATAATGACCAAGTATCCTTATCTGAAACTTTTTCGAGTAAAGTTATTGGTGTTTTTAGAACTTTAATATATTCAAGTTTATTTTCAAGAGTAATCTCATCATTATTTAACATAGATAACACAACCGATTCATCGTCTACAATACTTCCTTCACAATGATTAATTATTATTTCTATATAGTAATTAATATTTCCATTAATATATTGTGCCAATGGCGATTCTGGCAATGATAAAATCAATGTATAGTTTTTATGATTGAAATCTTCACTTTCTTCTATACCATAGAAGGTTTTGAGCATCAAAGTAATATGCCCGAAAGTGATTTGGTATAATCTGTTTTCATAAACTGCTATAAATAAGTCTTTATTTGCTATGTCATAATTAATTGATTTGAAACATATATTAATTAGCTTAAATCCTTTTATAAGTTTATCAATATTAGGATTTTCAATATCCAAGTAATTAGAATTATCAGAGATATAGTCGGTTAGGGATTTTTCATTGTTTACCATATTTATAATATCTTGAGAGTAATAAAGTGTATATATGGAATATAACTTAACTTGAGATTCAGTAAAAACACCATTGCTTAAAATTTCAGAAAAGAAATTTTGCCATTGATTATTGAGTTTAAATACTAATTGCTGGATTTCTCTTTCGGAAATAAAAAAGCCTTGAATAAATTTGAAATTCTTCGTATTCTTTAACTGCAGCAAAAACCTATGAAGTTGCATATCATATTCAGGAGTTGTCAGCAGAAAACAAAATAAATCAAAATTAAGAATTTCTTCCTCATCAAAACTCACATCACTCAATCTATCAATTACCATTCGAGGACTTTTTAGTTCATATGTATATTCTTTCGCCTTTTTATCGCTAACACTTCTTAAAAATGTTTTATCAATACGACTTAAGCTATTTTCATAGAAATAGGTCATGTAATCTGCATAACTCTCATCAATATAACCGTTGCGGATAAGATATTTAATTAAATCAAAATAAGGGGTTTCCTTTATCTCATTAAAATCTCTTTCCACCCCTATTTCATTTATATATGTAGTTTTAAAAATATTATCAATGTTGTTTCGTGAGATAATATTGCATAACTTTTTATTTTTAAGCATCTCTAGCTCTTCCTGAAGATTAAAAATATCCTGCTTGATTCTTTCGATATTTTCTACTTCCTTATTTTTAACAGCTTCCTTACGTTCATCCCATTCCTCGTTTAATATTTCTTTTTCTTTATGCCGATAATATCCAAGTTCTTCAATCTTTTTACTGTATACCATAGAAAGCTCTTCATCAGAACACAAAATTTCTTTTTGAGCTTTATCAATTTTTTCATTTAAGGTATCTATCTTTTTATTTATATTATTTTTTTCATCGCTAATAAACCCTTCTTTTTTTGCGAAAAGGGTATATATAAATCCTTTATTTAATTGCAAGTCACTAAAATCTCTTGGGAAGATATTTTTATAAATTATGAGAGCCAGAAGTTTATTATAATCTTGTTCCGTAGTATTGATTCTGTTATTATAGACCACAAACTCGTTATAAATATTTTTGAGTATACGCATATCATCAACATACAAAGAAACATCTTGCAAAAAATTCTGTTTAAATAATTCAAAAATCCCCCCTGCCTTAAAATGTGCAATGAACTGATCGTATGAGTTAGAACTATCAATAACAGGGACAACTGGCATTATATAATCAAAAAATTTCGTTCTATCCTTAGAAATGAATATATCATCACGCAAAAGATAAAAAAATCTTAGAGGATTTTTATTTTCCTTTTTTAATTGATTATTTACAAGAGTATTGACCTCCCTCAACCTTTGAAATATTTGGTTTACATTATATCTATCCATATCTTCAAAAACTATGACATCTGCATCCGAATTTTCAAAAAGATATAAGACTTCATTTAAATATTTATCAAAATAGGAGTCCTCATTTTCTTCAAAAATTTCTATTTCGTTACCTTGTAGACTGATTTTCTTTAAGATATTTTTATTTTTTTGGATTTTTATAATTTTACCCCAAATAACACCAAACAGTATAAAAAGGATAGTTCCGCTAAAAATTCGTGTTTCACTATAGGCTGTTAGTAACAGTATATTTTTAAGCCAGATAAACCAATTAATAGAAATGCTATTTACAAAAGCTTGCCAAGAATTAAACATTGTCAGATGCAATATCATAACAATAGTAATCATTATTAGAACTACATTTTGAATAATTTTTTTATTGTCGAGTTGTCTTTTAATCTTAAAATTCGTTTGAGGAATTTTATCAGAATTAATTTGATGAATCAGTTGATTAAGGATCTTACCCTCTAAAACAGATTCTTTTATTTCTGCTTCTTCATCTTCTTTTTCCATTGGTGACTTAAAATGTGCAAGGGAAATATGTAAAAACTTAATATTACTATGTTTCTTTTTATATGTTTCAAGAACACTACTCTTTCCAGCACTATATGCACCCGAAATAGCAATGTTTTTAACATCATCATTTTTAAAAATAAAGTCTAAGGCATGATCATAAATATTTAATTCTACATCATTTATTGGAGTAAGTTTTTGAAAATTATATTTATCCATAGGATTTAAACCCCTTTTGATTTTGTTATCTGATATTTTTGTTGTCCAGAAGTTGTTTTTTGAATAGCCTTAATGCTTGTAGTTCCCTTATTAATATGGTGTAGAAATAATGTTCCAAGTAATATTCTTTCACTTCGTGGTATTCTGTTCCACTCATAGCCTTTAAACAACTCTTTTACTAAAAATATTTCTTCTTCTTTTAAATTTGCCGTTTCCTTAATAGCTTCATTTAATAATTCATTAACATCATTCATATTGCTCACCCCTCTTATAATAACCTTGCCGACAACATTGTTAATATCATTATACATTTTCTTTTTCCCTTTTACAATGTAATTAAGTAGTAGCAACTAGAAGTATATATTAAGGAATCTTATATATAATTTTATATTTTACGCTGACATTAGCCACATAGTGCGGTAATATAGATATATAAATCAAATACTTGGCTTAATGCCTGCTTTTAAAAAACTTTAATAGCAAGCACAGTAAGTGTAGACACACTTACGAGAAAATTGATGAAGCGGACCCCTCTAGGCTCGCTTCTTTTTTATCCAATTTTCTACTTGTTCCTATCGGAATGATTTAGGGGTCACCCCTAATACCCTGTTGTAAATGAAAAAGAAAAGGAGAATTCGTATGGCAAATAGACTTAGAAAAAATGATATTCATGTAATGGTTACTGATGAGGAGAAAGACCTTTTTAACAAGAAACTTGAGATGAGCAAGTCAAAATCTATGGGACATTTTATAAGGAAAAGTGTTCTTGAAGCCCCTATATTTGTAATTGATATGAATGTTTTTAGAAGGCTACAAACTCTTATAGGAAAAAACTCTAATAATCTTAATCAAATTGCAAAGAGGGTAAATAGTACAGGAATAATCTATAGAGAAGATATTGAGGATCTAAAAAAAGAAAATGATGATATATCAAGAGAAATAATAAAAATTCAAAATATCCTAACAAGGAAATATATGAATAGGTCTGATTGATATGGCTATTACAAAGATCCACCCTATCAAATCCACCCTTAATCTTGCTATTGATTATATTACAAGTGATGATAAAACTGATAAACAAATATTAATAAGTTCAGATGGTTGCTCTCCTGCAACTGCCCATTTACAGTTCATGAATACTAGGGAAACCAATGATACTAGAGGGACAGTTTTAGCTCGGCATTTAATACAAAGTTTTGTTCCTGGAGAAGTAAGTCCTGATAAAGCACATGAGATAGGGATTGCCTTAGCCAAAGAAGTTTTAAATGGTGAATATGAATATGTACTAGCCACCCATGTAGATCGTAACCACATTCACAACCATATTATTTTTAATAATGTTAATTGGAAGACAGGAAAATGCTATCAATCTAACAAGCGAAGTTACCATAAAATAAGATACCAAAGCGACAAGTTATGCAAGGAAAACAACCTAATTGTTATAGATGAATATTACGAAAAATATAAGAAGAAATATAAGACCAGGGGTAAATCCTATAGGGAATATCAAGAAGATAAAAAGGGAGCTTCATGGAAAAGCAAACTCCAATTCGATATAGACAGAGCTATTAAAAAAGCTAAGGATTGGGAGGACTTTCTCCATCTTATGGAGCAATATGGCTATGAAATTAAACATGGAAAACATATTGCTTTCAAAAAAATAGATGGGCAACAGCGTTTTACAAGGGCAATGAGGATAGGGGAAGATTATACTGAGAAAAGATTAAAAAAACGTATCCTAGAAGAAGTTGATATGAAGAACAAGCGTCCTAAAGCTCCTTTTAAGCCTTTAGATAATGTCATTGATATAAGTGCCAATGATAAAGCTAAAAGCTCTCCTGGATATAAATATTGGGCAACAAAGCACAATCTGTCTACCATGGCAGATACTATAAACCAGGTTAGAAATGAAGGTTTTAAAACACGAGAACAGCTAGAAAAAGCTATCCATGAAAAAGCTACTGAAGTTCAAAATCTTCTTACAGAAAATAAAGAAATAGAAAAACTTATAGAAGTAAAAAAGAAGATTATGGAGAACCGCTATACTATAGAACAATATAAAGAAATCCATAAATATGCTAAGGCACACCCTGAAGATAAAGCTTTCATTAATGAATATAACCCTCAACTTATGCTTTATAAAAAGGCAGTTGCTGAAAGTTTCCAAGACTCTAATATTCTACCCACTACCAAGCAAATTTATGAAGACCTTGAAAAACTTCATACAAAAAAAGAGTCTCTCATTGAGAAACTCAGTCAATCACGCCAGGAGCAGGATAGGCTATATAAGTATAAGAAAAACTATGATAATTATTTGGGGAAAGGGGTCGAGAGATAATCTCGATCTCAACCTAGTTATTCTTCTTCAAAAAATCTATATATTTTCTTCCTTTTAGAAAACTTACGTGTATTTTCTTTTTCTTGTTGATATATATATAACTCTTTTATATTGCCTCTATTGGCAAGAGAAAAAGCCTGTTTGGCTATTTCATAATTATGTCTTGGGTTAGTTGTAGAGTAAATATTAACAATAGCTTTTTCAGGTAAAGCTCTTACTTCTTTACATATTTCTTTCACAAATTTAGTATTATAAACTCTAGAAACATCATCTTTTCTATCATGCTCTATTATTATGGTTCGCAAGGGCTTTTTAGATTCGGGAATTTGATTTTTGGTTATAGGGTAAGTATCTTCTAAAATTAAATTAACCTCGTTGACATTTTCTGCATCCTTATTGTGATACTGAACTACGACATTTATATCTTTTTCTGGGAAACTTTCCTCAGGAATTGAATATTTTTCAAATGTTCCTCGTATTACAAGTTTATACTGCATTGCAATTGGAACTAATATTAAGTTGCAACTATTATATCCAAGAATTTTAGAGCAAAACCAAAACCATATATATGAGTAATCGTGATAAATATTTCCACTAAATAAAATTTTATCCTCATTACTTTTACGAATATATTTAAACAAGACAATTATTACTAATAATATTCCCATTGTCCAGTTTCCTGATTGCATAAGGTAATAATATTTAGCAGTAGAAAAATCAGGACTTTGACCTCCAAGTAATGTTCTTATTATCTCCGACAAATTTACAAGCTTAGGGAAACAAAAGCAAATTACAAGCAATAACATTTGAAGAATTGCTCTTCCATTATCTATTACTTTACCAGTCAGTCTTTTTATCAAAGTCTACCACATCCTTCCAATATATTGTTTTTATCAAATCAGGATTCTTTAATAATTTTCCAAACTTCCAAATTCTTATTGCTTTACTGCCAACTATAATATGAAAATGCTCTATATTTCCTGGCGATTCTTTCATTATTTTCTTCCAGTTTTTCAAGTCTAATCTGGAGTAATCAGGCAAATCTTCATCATGGGTATGCCATTCCCCAATATAGCAATATATTTCATTGCTTGAATTAAAAACCTCGTTAAATATATCAATATGTCTTTTATCTTTTCTAATAAATTTATTATATCTACGTTTATCACTTGCATAAGGCTCAGTAATATATCTAATAATAATATTATCATCTGATATATTTTCTTTACCTATTAAAATACCACCTGCTTCTAAGGATCCAGCTCCTAGCTGAATATATTTTTTCATCACTTGAAAAACAGAAGAACAAATCTTTATCTCTATATTATTTGAATTAATTTTCATTATTTGCCACCACATACATTACAAGAAGTATTTTTAAAATCATTACCTTTTATTATAGAAATTTTATCTTTTTGATTATTATAGTTATCTGATAAAACAAATCCTGCTTTTTTAAAATAATAATCATCACCTTTTTCTGAAACTATTATATTTTCTTCTATCCTTCCTTCAGTAAAGGTTTTAAGTAGATCAATAAATAATATGCTACTTTGAATAGATATTAGAGAGCCATAAGGTATAAATGTGCCACTACAACCAGATACATTTTTAGTAACATTTTGTCCTGGCCTACAGTATGAAGTAGAATCATATAACCCTAATACCTCATCTCGTTTAAAAATACATTCATAGCAACCTGCTTTATCAAATTGGATTACTGCTACATGAGAACCTATATCTAGTGTCTCATTCCAAATATAAAATACAGGAGTATTAATTTTATTAGTATTTATATAGTCATTTATCCACATATTTAAAATCGCATTTCCTGTTGCTGCAATTACATAATCATAATCATTAAAATCTATACCACTATCATCAATTGCATCCTGTATTTTTTCAGCAACAGTTTTAATTTGTAAACCAGGTAAACTTTTCTCTCCAAATTTTCTAAGTGCTTCTACTTTATAAACCCCAATATAATCTCTTCCGAGTAAATGTCTATAAATGTTTTCTGACCCTAATTTATCATGATCTATCAATGTAATATTTTTACATCCTGATTTTATCAAGTTATTAAACACATATCCACCTATTGAGCCACATCCTATTACAAGATACTCTTTATTAGATAAAATATTTTCGTCAAAAGAAGTTCTATTTAAAAGACTACGTTCATCCAGCCTTTCTACATATAACGGAATTATTTCCGTCTTTTCTATTAGTTCAAGAGTAGAATCCATATTAAAACATGGAGTTTTTATAACAACGCCAAAAGTATTAGAAATACCATTTGGTTGTTTGACTTCAAATATAATAAACAATTCTTCTTTAGCTTTTCTTATAATTTTTCTTACATCTGATGTAACTTTTACACCTTCAAAAATTACATTCAAATATTCTACAGATATTGGTTTGTCTATTTCAGGTGGATAAATAATATCCTTAGCTTCACTATATAAATACAATCCATTTTTAATTGAATTGTTGTACCCCCATTCCTTAAAATCATTTGTATCTATACTTGCAAAATAATCATTTACTTCAGTTCTTTTTAGATATTGTGAATAGGATTCATTCTTTCTTCTTTGTTTTTTTATTTCCTTTATCGAACAATAAGATATTTTTTTACTTGATTCTAAATTTGGTATAATTACTTTAGCTATTTTCCATCCTGGTAAGCATAATATATAAGAATCAAATTCTTCTAAAAAGTCATTCCAATTTTCCTTACTTATCCCTTCTTCAATTATCAATTTTGCCCGCAAAATACATTGATTTAGGATCCCCAGCAAATCCTTCTCTATGATAGAACCCTCTAAATCATATAAGCAAAGCTTACCTTTATTATCAATATGAGGAATATATGGTATTTCTGCCAATGCAATATAAATATCAACAAGATTCTGTCCCCAATCATTAGGAATTCCTATTATTATTGGAAACCACGAACTGCCTACCTTTAACTCACATTTAATCTTCACATCATAGCTTTGATTTTTATAACTCTCATTATTCTTTATCTTAATGCCTGATAAATAAGGTTTATCCAATAAATCATTTTTTATTAAATTCAAATCCATACAAATTACTCCATTCCAGAAGAACTAGAACTTGGTATATAATTATATTGTTTCTTTGCTGTCTTTTCTTCTTCTGGAACCTCAAAATCGTCTCCAAATATCTTTTGGAGTTTTTTGTACTTTTCATGTTCATCAGTTTCATTCTCTACACCATTTAAATCAGATTGTAGCTTTTCTGCCTTTTCTTTAAAATCAGTCATTTGTCTATCACTCATCTTTTCAAAAACATCTGAATTTAATTCAAAGTCAAGTTCTATTGGTAGTGGTGATTTTATTCTATATAAAAAGTCTCCATCTTTGTCAATTCCTTCAAATCTAAAGCTATTAACAATAGAATCTACTATATGAATTAAAGCACTTAAATCATCTTCTTCATAGTATATAAAATTATCCAAAGCAATTAAATTAAGTCCAATACTTGATGGTTCAGAGTGTCCTTTTGCATCAAATCTTCTATGTTTCCATCTTTTAAGATACCTTAACATCCTCCTAAATTGATCTCTTTGTTTCCCCATTTCCACTCCATTATTTATATGCTCTACCAACCCCTTGGGATCAGCCTTGTCCCATTTCTGAGAATCTTTATTGCCTTTAATTCCCTTTGCAATATAAATCTGACTATCAGTATTATCTTTATCTTCATAAACATAAACTACTAGATCTACATGATAGGAAGGTTCTCCATCTTTTTTATAAGTTACTGTCACACAGGGCTTCTTTATTTCTGCACCATATTCTGTATGATTTTTCAAAAGTTTTTCTATATCTTCCTTTAAATCCATAGGATCATACTCAGATTTATTAACATTAAATCTCAAACCTACGTCAATATCATATTCCCTACCATCTCCTGGCTTTATTCCTGTATACATAGCATAACTTCCTTGGTCTAATTTCTTAAACGATGGTAAGTCCTTATCATTTTCCAAAATCCTCAATAAAGTATCCCTTTTCTCCGCAAGTTCCGAATTGGTTCCATAATCAAGTCTTATCTTTTCATTAAATTTTTTGAACTCTGATTGAATACTCATAATCTTCCTCCTTAATTTTTAGGTCACTTTATCTTTACTGTTGACCCTTTACTCATCTTCTCTCGCATTAATATTTGTTTCTGCTACTCTTAAATTAATACTTTGTATATTATCTTTTGTGGGATATTTAATTAGTTTATTTAATTTACTCTCTTTATCAAGAGATAATATATTGCTATCGTCGATTACATTTTTCTTGAAATTCTCTGCTTGTTCCATCACCTTTTCAAATATCTCTTCATCCCATTCTGGAGGGTAACCATGTTTATATAATAAAACAGTCAAATCCATATTGAGTTGATTTTTTATATCATCTCGACTAGCCCAGTCTGCATATTGAGATTTATCATCTACCAATTCTTTAATAGCTTTAGCTAGGATTAGACACTTACTATCTTCATAAACAAAATCATTATCATCTCTGACCTTTATCAAGATGTCGTAGAATGCTTTTTCCTCATAGCTAATACCCATCTTTTCAAAAGATATTTTATCTTCTTGAAGAGCTTTTAATATCTCTAACAATTCATCTGATAAACTATTAATAAAATCATAAACAACTTCACTAACAAAAACTTGGGAATCACGATTGTTATAGGATTCAACCACTCTTTTTAGCCTTTCGGAAAATTCTATAGCTTTAACCTTATTATTTTCTCCATATTTACTTATTGCCCTTCGTAGTAGTTTTAATAAAGCATTAAATTTTGATATAGGCATATCTATCTCATCAACTTGTTTTTGAAACTCTTCACCAAATAGCTCATCAGTACCTTTATTAACTATATCTTCAACACCTGTAGATGTTATAGCATCATATACCATCTTTTCAACAACCCTATTCATAACTTCAGCATCAGGAGCATTTCCCTTTGTTTGCTTATAAATTATTGAACGAATTGCCAAATAAAATTGTGCTTGATTTGTTTCCTTATCTGTAAGCTGTCCCGAAGGATACGATATTTCGTAGGCAGCTTTCATCTTCCTAGATAAATCCATAAACTTCATCTCTGTCTCTTTTGAAGTTTGTATGAACTCAGAACCCAAGTTTAAGCATAATAGTCGTTCCGTGGGATTACCATTGAAAAACTTTGATGAATCAAATTGAATAAACATATCCTCTATTAAAGATAAATGATTTCTAAAGATACTTAAAGAAATACTTAATTCATCGATAGGACTTTCTTGTGGACTTCCATATTGTTTTGCCGCCTTCAGCATTTCTTCCTTTATTCCAATATAATCCACAACAAGACCTGTTTCCTTGCCCTCAAATACTCTGTTGACCCTTGATATTGTTTGAATTAAAGTATGTTTCTGTAAAGGCTTGTCTATATACATAACGGCAAGAGAAGCTACATCAAAGCCAGTAATCCACATATCCACTACTATGGCAATTTTAAAATTGGAATCATTGTTTTTAAATTGTTCATCTAACATTTGACGGTGACTTTTATTGCCACATAAATCAAATAATTCTTGTGGATCATTATTCCCTTGAGTTGCAACTAAATTTACTTTGCTAAGCTCTTTTAGTTTTTCAAGTTGGGTATCATCTAAGTCCTCTCTTTCAGTCTTTTTTGCATCAAACCATTCTGGTTTAATATCTTCTAACTTTTTATAAACTAAAAAAGCTAGAGTTCTATTAGCACATACAATCATTGCCTTCTGCACAATGTTTGGTTTTTCACTACAGAGTCTTGTGTAATGTTCTACAATATCATAGGCTAATTTACTTATTCTATCAGGATGTCCAAGTATTTTGCTCAACTTACTCATAGCACGTTTACTTGTTTCTACTTGTTCTGGATTGGAGCCTTCCTTAATAACCTCTTCATAGTATTTATCTATTTCCCTTACCTGCTCTTCAGATACTATAACTCTAGCCAATCTAGGCTCATACTGGATTCTTACTGTAATTCCATCGTCACTACTTTCTTTCATAGTATAACTATCAACTATTTCACCAAAAACATGAATAGTTTCATCTATTGGTGTTCCAGTAAATCCAACATAAGTTGCATTAGGAAAACTATCCCTTAAATATTTAGCAAAACCATAGGTAGTTTCCACACCTTTTTCAGTGTATTTTAGTTTTGAGCCAATATTGGTCTGTGACCTATGAGCTTCATCTGAAATACAAATAATATTATTTCTTTCAGAAAGTAAGCCTGTAGTCTCACAAAATTTTTGGATAGTGGTTATATAAATTCCACCACTTTGATTGTTAGCAAGTTCATCATTCAAAGCTTGTCTATCTGGAATGGACATTACTTTTTTATCCTTTAGAAATTGTTTTGAGTCCTCAAATAACTTACTAGTCTGCTTATTTAAGTCATCTCTATCTACAATAACAATAATAGTGGGAGCATCAAAAACATCCCTATAATGAGTAGCCAGCATTCTCGATAAAAAAAGCATTGCATAAGTTTTCCCACTTCCTGTTGCTCCGAAGTATGTACCACCCTTACCATCACCCTTTGGTTTTAGATGTGCTTTTATGTTTTCTAGCATTTTATTAGCAGCAAAATATTGTGGGTATCTGGTAACAATAGCCAACTCCTTACTTTCATCGTCAGGATAATAAATAAAATCTCGTAATATACTTATTAAGCTCCCTTTACTAAAAGCTCCCTTTATCATGGTAAGCAGGGCAGAAATACCATTTGAAACCTTCTCATCTTCATTTGCTTTATTCCATGAGTAATAGTATTCATATGGAGTGAAAATACTACCCATTTTTGTATTAGCACCATCTGATAAAACAGATAGGAAACAATATTTGGTTAAGTTAGGAATATCCCTATTATAACGCATATGAATTTGTTCCCATGCATCATAAATAGTAGTATCTTCTTTGATAGCTGTCTTAAATTCAAAAATTACCACGGGAATTCCATTAATGAAGATTATCATATCTGGTCTACGGTCTCTCGTTCCAGAAATAGTAATTTGGTTTATAACCTTAAAGATATTGTTAGTTGGAGCTTCAAAATCAATAAAGTCAATGTGTAAGGGCATTTCATTGTTATTGTCCCGGCTTAAATCAAAACCTTCATTTATTAAAAAGAATGCCTGCCTGTTAGAAGAATAAAGAGGATATGTGGAAATGTGCTTAATCTTATTAATTGCCTTTTCCAACTCTGTCTCTGTCAACCCAGGATATTTTGAGTATAAAAAGCTAGATAAATCCTCTTCAAGTATGATTTCATCGTATTTCCGATGTAACTCCTCGCCTTCTTGATGAATATAGTCCTGCTTAGTGAATAAATCGATTATTGCAAATTCAAGTTGCTCTTCATTAAACTGTTTCACCTTTAACCACCTCCTCAAGTGAACCTTTTATTAAAACTGGGCAAATATCATTAATTTGTCCTTTTAACTGTTCATTAATTTCCATCCTTGTAATATAGGCATTATATATGTCCACAATGGAATTTTGAACTTTAATATCTGGTATTGGAATTTCGACTTCTACTAAATCATCCCACATAAATGTTTCACGAGCTGACCCCCAAGAATGGAACCTCGTATAGCGGTCAAACTCTGACCTTTCAAAAAACATAAATAGATATTCAGGATTTAATAATTCAGGTTTTGCTATATTAAAAACTATATATGAAGAAGAAACAATATAAGTGTCCTCAGTCCTGTTATAAGCCATTGTAATTCTATCACTATTTCTAGAAGTTACAGTTACATAAGCAAAAGATTCTGGCTTTACAACTTTATAGGAAGTTAGTGATACCCCACTTAAATTTGCTTTGGTTTCAATAAATTCCTTTTGTATTGAAAGGCCTTTAACATTACTAATATCATACAATTCTTTGTTATTCCTACCATCTAAAGGCTGTATATAATCTTTTATTTTTTTACTAGGCATTTCTCCTCTAAGTTTTTCTATCGTTGTATCGCATACCAGTTTTAAATCTTCTAAGCCTTTCTCATAAACTTCTTGATTTTTCAACATTGATTTATATACAGCAACATATTTTTTTTGAATTTCAATTGAAGGTACTATTATTTCTATTCCACAAAACACTTCCCAATCTAAGTTTGCTCTTATGCTTCCATCACTTAAAAATGCACCATATCTATCTTTCTCTGAAGATTTAAAAATCATAAATAAATATTCTGGTAGGATTTTTTTCTTATCTACTTCAAAGGTAGTATAGGCTGGCGAAACCAAAACATCAGATTCTCTCTCATATAGCCCAATTCTTATGCATTGATCTCTTCCTGTTTGCATACCACTGAAGATGAATCTACCATTTGTCATTATCTTATATTTTTTTTTGTCAACATTAGAGGTATTTGCTACTGTTGGCATAAATTCCTTATTTTTATTGATGCCATAAATAGGTAAATTGTAATCTTCAGTATTGGTATAATTACATAATTTTATAAATTCTCCTATTTTTAACCGACTATATTTCATATCCAATCCCCCTAAAAGCATCTTCTAGGCTTTTTTGTGATTCTTTTTCAAGTTTCATTATATATTTCATTTCGGTTTGAATACGCACCATTTCTTTTTCATAATCAATATCCAAATCCCTATCTATAAACTCTACATACTTACTTGGGGCAAGAGAATAGTTAGCCTCCCTGATTTCCTTTAAACTTGCAGATTTGCAAAGTTCAGGAATATCATCATATCCTTGACTTGTTTGCCATGAAAAATAAAGGTTCTTTATTCTATCTATTTGTTCATCTGTTAAAACCGTTTTTCTTTTCTTGCTTCTTTTGGAAATATCATATTCTGCAATATTTTCATCCCAGGTACGTAAATCTACAAATAATATTTCATTTGTCCTGTCTTTGACTTGCCTATTATTCAATGTTCTTGCTTTTTTATTATTATTTATAATCCATAGGGTCACTGATATATCTGTTGTATAAAACATATCTCTCGGCAAAACAATAATTGCTTCTATTTTATCATTTTCTATAAGTTTTTTTCTGATTTCATATTCTACTCCATCAGAATTTAAAGCTCCGTTAGCAAGCAAAAATCCAGCTACACCATTTGTTACATCTAATTTTGATAACATATGAAGTATCCAAGCATAGTTAGCATTTGATTTTGGTGGTGTTTCATAGCCATGCCAGCGTGGATCGGTTAATAGTTCATTATCCCCTCGCCAATCCTTTAAATTAAATGGTGGATTAGCCATTATATAGTCAACTTTTCTATTTAAATGTTGATCGTCTGTAAAAGTTGAGCTTTCACCAACTGCCTTTTCTCCTAAGTCATAAGCAATTCCACGTATAGCTAGATTCATTTTTGCTAATCGCCTGGTATCTGGATTTTTCTCCTGCCCCACTATAGAAACCTTTAATTTATTACCATGATGTCTTTCCACAAACTTCATAGATTGAACAAACATACCTCCAGAGCCACAACAGGGGTCGTAAACTGATCCACTATATGGTTCTATTAACTCCGCAATCAATTCAACAAGACAAGCTGGTGTGTAGAACTCACCCTCTTCTTTAGTGCTTGCTACAGCATAGCTTTGTAGGAAATATTCATATACTCTTCCAATTAAATCTTCCTCTTGAAATCTCTCTTCATTTATTTTATTAATCTCATCTATTAAGTTTTTAAGTGTTCTAATATCCGCCCCTAAACTACTATAAAAATTAGAGAGCAATGCTCCCTGTAATGGAGGATTGTCCTTTTCAATATCAGCCATTGCTGTATCTAACTTTACAGCAATATCGTTACTATTAGCCTCTTTTACAATATATGACCACCTACAATGTTCTTGTAAATAAAAAACATTCTTAGCTAAATAAAAAGATTTCTTTTCTAGAAAAGCAGGTATATCACCATATTCTTCCTTAAGTTCTTTACGTCTTTTTTCAAATTTATCTCCAGCAAATTTTATGAATACAAGACCTATAACAGCATCTCTGTTTTTTTCTGTTCCTCCAGCACCTCTTAGTGCATTTCTACAATTAAATAATATTGATTCTAAAGTTTGTCCATTCTCTTGCTTATTATTTTTAGACATAAACTATCTCCCTTATTTTATATTTTCTAATTAGTTAATTCAATTCTATCACCATTTGGTAAAGTAAATGATTGCTCATAAGTTATACCTAATATATCAGCTATTTTTTTAAGATCTTTTTCTCCAACTGTTCCTCTTTTTAATTTAGCATTAAAGTTCTGAGGTGAATAACCTATCCGCCTTGCAAGTTCTGAAACACTTATTCCCATTCTTACACACAAAACTTTTATTTGCTCTGATGTATCCATAGTACACCTCCATAATCATCTTATTTTATATTATAAACGATTTAGTTTATATATTCAATAAACAAAGGTTATGAAAAAATAAAAAAATAGGGCAGACCGAAGCCTGCCCATATCCAGTCTTGCTAATGCTACTGTACTTATATCTCCCTATCCTTCTTCTTATCCCCTAGCTTGTCCTGTAGCTTATCTCCACTATCCTTTGCAACTTTATCTTTAAGCTTGTTAAGTTTTTCAATAGTAGATTCTTTTTTATTATCCTTTTTTTCTTTTATAGCATTTGTTTTTTCTAGGTTTTTATCTTTACTCTCTTCAGATATATTTAGCTTACTTGCTTCAGCCCAGCTTATGAAATCAATATCGTGGAAAGATTTCTCTAGTGGGTAATTTTCTGCAAAATCATAATCTATATCATACATTGCATTAGATAAATCTGTATAAGCATCTACAAAGCCATCTATTTTGTTAAAAAATTCTTTCTCCTTACTTGGTATGTCAATTGATTTTATATCCTTTTCTCTACCACTTGCAATATCATACTCTAGGTCATATATAAGCTCATCAAAGTAGTCATTGATTAGATTTACTCCATCGTTATTCATAAACCTGTCATAAAGTTCGTCTAGCAGCTCTGGATCTTCTATCCCATTCTCTATAGTAATCATAGCTTTAACGAAACCTTTATAGTCTTCATCTACCATTTTATTTATTTTATCGATTATTGTACCGTCTTTCTTCTGGGGATAACTATCAGAGTAGTTGCCCTGATTCCAAAAGAATTTATCATTATCACATTGTAGGCCAGAAACTTCAACAAATTGTCTTCCATCAAATAAGATAGCATTATCCTTATCTACATCTAAGACAATGGTTTCATCTGATAGTGCAGTTTTAATCTTATCTCCCACTTCTACAATAGCCTTTTCCCCATCATAGATAGGCCTATCCTCCTTCACAGTTGACAACCTTTCCATCTTATCCTGATAGCTTGAATTATTGCTTAGAAAGCCACTTACTTCTTGTGAAAAAGATAGGGTCTTCTCCTTACCTACTATAAAATGGTCTAAAAGCTCCAAGTCAAATATTTCTGTCATGCTTTCTAATCTCCTAGTCATGGATACATCTTCACTGCTAGGAGTAGGATTTCCACTAGGGTGATTATGAAATACTGCAAATCCTTTTACATCTTGATAGTTAAACAATGTTCTAGCCATAATCTTTAGGTCTACAATTGAAGCATCTGTAGACCCTTTAAAAAGCTCTTCAGCTCCAATTATTTTCTCATTACTATCATAGATTAGCATACCAAAGACTTCTTGTTGATGATGTTGAAAGCCTATCTTTAGCAACTCCTTTATTTCATCTATATCTTCTACTACATTTAAATCTACTAACTCATTACTAGCTAGATAACTTGTAAAATCCTCATATTTATTTTTCAAACTATAATCCTTTTCACCATAAACCACTTCTGAATCATTAGCCAATCCATAGGACATAGATGGATAGTAGGTTTTGCCTGCCTTTTTAGATAAAAAACTATTATTTTCCTTCCCATAATTTATGGTGTCTATAACTTTCATACCTATTTTTTCAAAGTAATCTTTGGTTTCTTCCATTCTTTCATGGGGAGTCTCACTGGAAAAAGCCATGAATACCCTATTAGCCCCTGCCATTAAACCTTCCTTTAAAGCCTCCTTCACACTATTTTTCCAACTTAGCCTAGTTCTTTTTAAGTGAACAGGATGATTCTTTGTATTTACAAAAATAATAGTCCCAGTATCTTTAGTAGGTAAGGTTGTTGATTTTACATAATCTACTAGGACATCAGGACTATCTATTGCTTTTTTATTGTTTTTAATATTAGACTTGGCATAGTCTAAGAATTCTAAAAGAGGTTTTATCTCATTATCTTGTCTTTTTATTTTTTCATAAAGTTCTTCCTTGCTATTACAATTAAATTCCCTATATAAGTTATTTTTCATTCCTATCCACCTCCCTATCAAGGTCTGTAGAATAGGTTTTAAATAATTCCTTTATCTCCTTAACCTTTTCATCCCCTGGATTTTCCTTAATATAGGTCATTATTTCATCATAGCTATTAAGGCCAAAATACCCCAATAGCCTATTTCTTTCATTAAACATAATATTCCTCCTTACGGTTTTCATTTATAATTCTTTTTACAATGCATTTATGGTTTTTAAAAATAGGAAAAACTCCGAGTTTCCTCAGAGTTTATTTCAGGGCATCAGGGGGCTACACCCCCTAATAACCCCTGTGGACTTTATTTCTAATAAATTCGTAGAATTTACCAAAAATAAAGTATTATATTATCTTGCACCCTTATCCTTTTCCTTGTCTATATCTTCCTGAGATAGACTAAGTTCCTCCCTAATCTTCGTCTTATACTTTTCAAGTTTTCCAAGTGTAGACTCCTTATCATCTTTTTTAAGACCATCTACATCATAGGTAGATTCAAAATAGTTACTACTCCTAAAATCACTGTCATACCTATCTGGAATACCATCATTATCCATATCCTTTTCAAGGGGATCATAATAATTTCCATCATCATCTATTTCAAGTCCTAATTTTTCTCTTAAATCATTTTCATCAACCCTTACATAGTCATCAAATTCCCCATATTTAAGGTCTAAAAGAAAGCCTTCAAGGGCTTGCTCCTTATTTACTGCCTCGCCATCTTCATCTTCAAGATAAGACCTATTGGATACTTCCTTATTATCTACATATTGTGTCCAGGAATAATCTTTAAGGCTTATTTCATACTGTATTTCATGGTTGCCATCTTCAGTGGTTGTATAGGCAAGCCCAATATGTCCTTCATCTGGGAAAAGTGTATTAAAGTCTTCATAAGCATGATCCTCTCCAAATTCTTTATTTAAATAATCAACTATAGCTCTTTTAACATCTTCAATCAGTGGACTTAAGTTTTCCAATTCCTCTACTTCACCCATATCTAGGAGTTTATTGATTTCAGCTAGTCTTGCTACCTTGTTTTTTAGTTCTTCTGCCTTATCAAAAGGTTTCTTTACTTCTTCTTTGGCAATTTCAAATTGTTCTTTAGTAGCTACAAGCCTTTCCTCAAACCTTTTTAGACTATCTGGAATTTTATCTATTACATTGTCCATTCTTGTAATGTTTCCATCTCTGTTTTGCCCCAAGTCCCCGTAATGATTATTAGAACCCTTTAGGTTAAAGTTATGTTCATTGGTAATAATGCTATAGGTTACTTCTATAGGAAATCCCCTATATTCTCCAATAACCTTCTTATCTCTAAGCTTTATTCCCTTAATAGCTTCTAGGATTTTATCTCCTGCAACTTTTCTATCCTTTATTTCTTCATCAGTAATTTTAATTGAAGTAAATTTATTATCTCCTGTACCCTGTGGCTCAGTTCTTTCAATATCCTTCTTTGCTCCCTCAATTAATTTTTCATATTTCTCAATTTCTCTAGGATAGGTCTTTATAATCTTATCTTCAAGACTATAGAGGTTACTCTTGTAATTCCCTTCCATCATCTTTAATTTTGTAACTTCAATATCCAGGTCCATCTTTTCTTTTATAAGGGGATTACCTGTTGCTAAAGCCTTTATTTCGGCATATGATAGGGTATTCTCGTCAACATCTTCTGCCACTCTAGCAGGAGTTTTTGATGTCATAATCTGAGATATAAATTTTTGCTTATTTTCTATGGTCTGCCAGAGGTAGCTATCAAATGTGTTTTCCGTAACATACCTAAAAATTTTTACCTTATCATTTCTATTACCACGTCTTACTATTCGACCCGCCCTTTGCTCCAAGTCAGCAGGCCTCCAAGGTACATCAAGATCATGAGTTGCTATAAGTCTTTCTTGCACATTAGTACCTGTCCCCATCTTTTGAGTAGAACCTAAAAGAATTCTAACATTACCTTTTCGTACTTTTGAAAATAATTCATCTTTCTGTTTTTCTGTATTGGCATCATGGATAAAGGCTATCTCTTTTTCAGGAACTGCCATATCTAAAAGTTTTTCCTTTATATCATCATAAACATTAAAAGTTCCATCATTTTTTGGGGTAGACATATCAGAAAAGATAAGTTGTGCTGAACGTTCTCCCTTTGTTTTATCCCATATGGAATAAATATTTTTAACACATACATTAACCTTGCTATCTGGATCATCTGGTAATAAGGGATTGATAAGCCTTTGATCTAATGCTAGTTTCTTACCATCATTTGTGATTTTTAGCATATTATCCTCTTCTGGCTCAACCCTTCTATCTCTAACCCTATCTGCACGTTCAGAAATGCCTTTTAAGACCTCTTTCTGCTCCTGGGTAGGCATTGTTACTATTGTTTCGTATTCAGCTTCAGGAACCTTTAAATCGAGCATATCTGCTGTTTTAATATCTGCAACTTCCTTAAACATAGCCATAAGTTCAGGAAGATTATAAAACTTGCTAAATCTTGTCTTAGTTCTATACTTATCTCCTTCAGGGGAAAGTTCTACTGCTGTTACAGTTTCACCAAATGTACTAGCCCATGAATCAAAGTGTTGTAAGTTATTCTTTTCAAGTTCATTAAATTGCAAATATCTTTGCATGGTGTAAAGTTCATAAGGTAGGCAACACCACGCCATACTAATTTTCATCAGCGGTCTTGGTGTAACCCCCTTCAGAACCGTGCTTACGCCTCTCAGCGTACACGGCTCGCCATTTTTCATAGTTTAAGTGATTTTTTTCTTTACTTCTTCATAACATTTTGGGCATAAAGCCAAAGATTTCCGTCTTTTTTCAATCATCAACAATTCAAATTTATTATCAGCATTTAAGTCTTTCATACGTTTTACATGGTGCATATATACTTTGATAGAGTTTGCTCCACAAGCTTCACAAACACCACTTTTAAGCCTACCAGCAAGACTGTTAGGTCTTATTTGGACTCTGTATTGTGGCATTATATCGGCAAATTGTGGGGCATCACTTTTATCCCTTTTAAATCCATCATTATAAAACTCACAGCGTTTTATTCCACTTTTTGTCTTATAATTAGCACCAAAGTCTGCATTTTTACTGCGATATTTTGTATACATTTTCATAACAGATGAGTTGTATTTAGCAGCCAATGTTTTTAGACAACTTCCACGCATAATAGAATGAAATTTACCTAAGTTGCAAGCATTGATTGCCATGCGATAATAATTGTATAGTCCTCTGATTTCTGAATTATATTTACTGATGATTGCAACTTCATCCAAGGGCATTAATGCACCCCTATGAATTGGTTTCCAGATTTCTTTACCATTTCCGTCTTTTTTGATTTTCAAAGCCTTGTATTCGTGCAACTTAGAAATCCATTTTTCTTTAGGTACATATAGTTGTACCTTCCCATACCATACACGTTGTAATCCTTTCTTGGTGCGTTTAAAATCTTGACTCCTAGATACTCTAATATCGTAACCTAGATATCGCACCATTTTAGAGGAGTGGGTAATATGAGTCTTTTCTTCTGACATCGTAAGCTTGAGGGTATCTTGTAAAAACACTCTTACTAACTCTTTTATTTTTTGTGCGTCTTCTTTTGAACCTGTTATGGAAATTAAAAAATCATCAGCATAACGGTTGTATTGTATACGCTTAAAACTATTATCCATTTCATCTAAATGTGGAGTAGACAACATAGTTTTTCGAGCTTCTTTAAATGTCTTTATATTTTCCTCATTACGATTATTTTCTAAGTTTTTCTTTGATTTTCTATAAGCCCAACGGACTTTCTCATGGTCTTCGTGTACCTTGCGCTTTCTTGTTTCTCCCATATCGAATTCATTTTTCAGCTCTTCCATAAATATATCAAGCTCATGTAAATATATATTTGATATTATCGGACTCATGCCCGACCCTTGTGGAGAGCCAGAGTATGTCGTATGGTATATCCATTGCTCCATATATCCTGCTCTTAGAAATTTCCACATTAGAGATATAAATGCCTCATCATCAATGCGTCTTCTTAGAAGATTTACGGTTACATGGTGGTCAAAACTATCGAAACAAGCCTTAATATCACCCTCAATTATCCATTTAGCACCAGTAAAAATTGTAACAACCTCTCTTAATGCCGTATGACAACTTCGGTTAGGTCTAAAACCATGTGAGTTATTAGAAAACGTTGGTTCATAGATTGCTTCTAATATCATTCTGATGACTTCTTGTATTAGCTTGTCATCAGTTGACGGAATACCCAAAGGTCGTTTTTTCTTGCTATTTTTCTTTGCAATGTAGACACGCCTTGCTGGGTTTGGTTGGTATGAGTGGTCTTTTAATCTTGCAATAATATTTTCAATACGCTCCATGCTCATACCATCAAGAGTAAGTCCATCTGACCCTGCTGTCATACTACCCTGTGAGATAGCAATATTTTGATATGCAAGTAGATAGAATTCTGGATTATATAGGTTGCGATATAACCTTTCAAACCTATAGTTTTCTTTTGTTGCTTGTTCACTTAAACTTTTCAATACATTTTCGGGACTTCTCATAATGCCTCACGCACCTTTCCTTTTTTATTGTATTGAAGAAAAACTGTCTCCCTTCGCCATGTGGACGGCTTTCCCGTCCTCGGACTACTACGAAGACTCTGTTACCCTAACAAATATTCAAAGTCGCTTTTTTTCATAGCACTTATAGCCAATTTATTGGCATTTTGTCTTAGGTAATCCCCTTTTAGAACTGTAATAACATAAGCTTGTTATGATTTCGGATGTGACTTTCGTCGTTTTCCACTTCTTGTGGCTAGTTTAATTTGGATATCTTGTGAATACGCATGACTGACTCATATTCACCAAAATACATGGGAGTTTAACTTCCATACCCATGGAGCAACATTTTGCCCAACCTCCGACTATCATTTAGGCAGTTTAGCTTTCATCCTTATTCATAACTTTTCATCACTACCACGCAAACGCCTTGGAAGTTTCGGTATTTCGTGTCCTCCGACATGCTGCACTCCCCGTCAGGTTTCCCATTTCGGATAAGTCGGGTGATGATAGGTTGTAGACTTTACATCTACTTTGATATCTTTACCTATTACTTGCTCAAGGTAAAATTATTACAGCCCCTTATGGGCGCACCGTCATACTATTGGATATTGGGGTTCCTGTAGCAAATACAACTCCTCTACCTCCAGTCATTTCATCTAAATATCTGCATTTCATAAACATATCAGAGGATTTAAGTGCTTCACTCTGTCCTATTCCTGCTACATTTCTCATCTTTGTATAAAGAAATAGGTTCTTATAATTATGGGCTTCATCTACATAAAGCTTATCAACACCAAGTTCTTCAAAGGTTACCACATCATCTTTTTTGAAGTCATCATTTAATTTCTTAAGTCTTCCCTCAAGTTTCTTTTTAGTATTTTGTAACTGCTTTACTGTGAAGTTCTGACTTCTATCGTACTTATACTCTTCAATATAATTTAGGATTCCATCTATTTCACTTCTTATATGATTCTCTTGATATTCTTTACTCATTGGTATTTTTTCAAATTGTGAATGGCCAATAATAATCGCATCATATTCCCCTGTAGCTATTTTACCTATGAACCTCTTTCTATTATTAGGTTGAAAATCTTTCTTTGTAGCAACCATAATATTAGCTCCAGGATAAAGTTCCATGAAATCTCTACCTATTTGCTCAGTTAAGTGATTGGGAACTACAAACAAGGCTTTACTACTCATTCCAAGTCTTTTTGATTCCATTGCTGAGGCAATCATCTCAAAGGTCTTACCTGCCCCTACTGAATGGGCAAGAAGGGAGTTGCCACCATAAAGCGTCCTGGCAACTGCATTTTTTTGATGGTCTTTAAGGATAATACCTGTATTCATTCCTTCAAAATGAAGATTAGAACCATCATATTCCCTATTGCGTACAGAATTAAATTTTTCATTGTATATTTTTTCTAAACGGTGTCTTCTGTCTGGCTCATTAAATATCCAGTTTTTAAACTCTTCTTTTAAAAGTTCCTGTTTCTGACTTGCTAACATTGTTTCTTTTTTATTAAGTATAGAGGATGTACTACCATCTGGATTAGTAACCCTATCCCACACCTTAGTTTCCTTAAGATTTAAAGCATCCTCTATGATTTTATAGGCATTCACTCTACTAGTACCATAGGTCATATTTGCTAGGTCATTTCCTCCATCTTTACTTTTTCCTTCAATCCTCCATTCAGCAGTAAAGGGTGAATACCTAACATTAATATCCCATCTTGCAAATCTTGGTGTCTTAAGGGTTGCAAAAATAAATTCTTCAACATCCTTAGCCGGTACCCAGGTAGCCCCAAGTCTTACTGTAATTTCTGACGCTGTAAGTTCCTTTGGCATTACCTCTTTAAGGCTTTCTCTTTGCACTTTTAAATTTAGTAAATTGCTTTCTACTTCTCTAAGATTTGTGCCATCATTTTCATCTATAAAACGTAGTGATCTTTCAATTGTTTCAATATATTCATCTAAAACACCTATCTTTTCCCTAATGTTTCCACTTAAATATTCATCAACACTCACATAGTTAAATGCCATAGGATTATGCTTTTCTTTTTCTGTAAAGGGTAGGGCATTATTTTCTCTATCAAACTCCTTAATATCAAGAAAGATTTTTCCCTTTAGGCTATCTACCAAGGTTTTTTCATCAATATCTGTAAGCTCTTCCATATAGTCAAGGTCTACTCTTCCTTTTTCTGCTATAGAAAGAATAAGTGCTTCATCTGGTGTATCAACATGGCTTACAGGAATAGCCTTTTTAATTGTACGTTTTGTAAATATGTCGCCCTTTTCCTTAAACTTTCCTTCTTCTAACTTTTCAATACTTGAAATAAGGGCAAAGTTACTGTCTTCAGATAAAAGCCTAGTATTCATCCTTCCATTAATATAACCATGGTCTTTACTAAAGGCATCGTAAATCTTATTTAGATGTTCCTGAGTTTCCTTAATTTCTCCTTCACTTCTATCTTCCAATTGTGAATCAATTACATCTCTAAGGACATTTCCAAGAGCAATATAGTCTCTGATTTTATCAAGGTCATTATCGTTTCTATTAACCTCCCTCATTATGGAATCTTCTCTCATATAAATCTTTCCATCTTTTTCAGTAAAGGAGAAATTCTTCACATTATCATCAGCTGGAATAATTTCAGGTTCTCTATCCCCATCTTCTCTTTCTATCTTTATAGGCTCTATTTTTCCTTTAATATTCTTAATGGATTCAAAGAGTTCAACCTTTAAGTCATGATTGTCTTTTGCCTTACAAGTTATGGTATTACCAAATCTTCCTGATACCTCTACCATTTCACCTAGTATCATTTCAGGATTTTCTACAAAGTAACTATTGTAGCTAAGACCACTTTTATCAGTTTTTAGCTCATACCAAGGTTCTTCTTTTTCTATTACTGAATCCTTCTTTTGAAGGAAGATAATATCACTGGTTACTTCTGTTCCTGCCATACCTTTAAAGGTATTATTGGGTAGCCTTATTGCTCCCAGAAAATCACATCTAGCACCTATATATCTACGAATAGAATCATCTTTTTTATCCATTGTTCCACTTGAAGTAATAAAGGCAATAACACCACCACTTCTAACCTTGTCTATGGATTTTGCAAAGAAGTAATCATGTATTAAAAAATTATTTTTATCATATAGTCTATCGTTTACCTTAAATTCTCCGAAAGGAACATTTCCAACTGCCACATCAAAAAAGTTATTAGAAAATGAAGTTTCCTCAAAGCCTTTTACCTGGACCTTGTTTTCTGGATATAATTTCTTTGATATATTTCCTGATATACTATCAAGCTCTACACCATATACCTTTGATTCTTTCATACTTTTAGGAAGGCTACCCATAAAGCTACCAACTCCACATGAAGGCTCAAGTATGTTCCCCTTTTCAAACCCCATGTTTTCAAGTCCTTGATAAATCCCATCTATTACTACTTTAGGAGTATAGAAGGCTGTAAGAGTTGATTCCTCACAAGCTTCATATTCACTTGGGCTTAGGTTTTCTTTAAGAAAGTTCCTTGCTCTTTCCCATTGACCAGTTTTATTTTCATCAAATACTTCTGATAAGCCTCCCCAGCCTACATACCTAGCTAAGATTTCTTGTTCCTCCCTACTAGCCCCCCTATCCTCTTCTTCTAGCATTTTAAGAATTCTTATAGCATTGATATTGTTTTCTAACCTTTCTTGTGTTGGAAGGCTTTCAGCTAGTATTTCATCAGTGATTATAAAATTTTCAGCCCTTGGTCTTTCTATGATTTCTTCTTGCCTATCCTCACCATCTTCAAAGTTATCAAGAGAAAAGGTCATTTGTTCCACTTCTCTGGATTTTTCTTCATCAAAATCATAAAGCTCTGCATTATAAAGAAATTCATTCAATTCATCTATATCTTCAAATTGTAGTCTTCTAACCTGTCTTGCATCAAGAATATACTCATCTTTAAGTTCATAGGGAAGGATTTCAATAGATAGGAGTTCCTCTTTTATACTTTTAACAATAAAGGGATTATCCCACACTTTTATAACACTATCTCTTGTAATAGGCCTTTCATTTAATTCTTCTCCTTGCATGAAAAGAATTTCTGGATCTATTTCATCTTCAATTTCAACCTCTATGGGACTATCAAGCTGCCCAAAAAACACCCTGTGAATTTCTTCTTCACTTAACTGTTTTTTAAGTTCACTATCTTTTAATTCCTTAAATGTCTTAGGAAAATCTTCAAGTATAAGTCTTTCTGCTCCGACTTCCCTAAGCTCCTTAATATTAAAGTAACCCCATTCTGGCTCTATACCTATTACAAGACCAAAGGCATCTTCTGTTTCAGGGTCATACTCTGTTAAATACCAGGTCCAGTTACTTCTAAAGGGAATGATATAGGCTGCATGGACTGTTTTATCCCCTGCAGAAACCTTTTCTGTTTCTCCTAATCTAGGAACTTGTTCTAAAATTTCATCACTCATAAGTTCCTTAGGATTAACCTTTGAATAATATTGGGAAACAAAAAAGGAAGTAGATTCATTGTCTACCTCCTGGTCCCCATCTTTACTTATTTCTTCATCTAATTGTAAACGTACTCCTTCATTGCTAGTTCTCTCAGCTGATGATTTAGATTCTCCATCAACCCTACCCACTTCATCTGGTCCTCTGCCTTTAGTTTCTCTGTCAGTCCAAAGCTCTCCATCATCCTCGGTTTCTCCATCTCTATAAATTTCCTGGCTGTCTCTTCTACCTCTAGCAAGTGATTCATTAGGCTCTTGTCTAGGAACATCTCCTGAAATAATTCCTCCTTCTCCTCTGCTATGAAGTTCAGTCTGGCCTTGGCGAACCTGTGGGTCTGGTAGGTCTGATCTTTCATCAGAACTTCTTCCGATACTTCCTTCATCTTCAAGATTATCTCTTCCTGTGTTTCGCATTGTCCAAACATCATCTGATATTCGTTCTCTATCTTCTCTTCCTTCTGGTATGTTTCCAGCATTTCCTCGAAATTCATCATCCATCCCTCCTATATTTTCTTCATTACCTCTATCTTCTATATTTTCATTGTACCGCTCTACTGGCCTTTTTGTCAGCACCTTATTTTTATCAATTTCTTTATCTATAGTAACTGTTCTCTCGAGGATACTTGCAACCATTGAATTTAGCTCATTTCCTACTATTGATAAGGAAATTTCATCAAGACTTCTTAGAATATTATTAATTTTACCTCTATCTACCTCATAATTTATATCAAGTCTACTAGCATAGCCTGTTTTTATAGACTCTGTAAGAAAATCATTAAATATCTTCCTACTACTAGGAGCTACCTTAAGTTCATTTAAGACATAATTACCCCTATTTATTACTTCTGTATATGCAATATTTTCAAGGATTTCATCTATTGTCATATCAGCTATTTCATCTTCATTAAAAGCACCATCAAACCCTAAAGCTTCTTTTAGGCTTTCTTCTCCATTATTTAGTTTCCATAACTCAACTTGATTTGTTGCTCTTGACATTGATACTGTTTGGCTAAGGTCAAAGATGTAGGTTACTTTACCATATTCTCCATAATTCTTATATATAGGAATTCCTTTTTCTCCACGTTTTACAGTTCTATTAAATTTCTTTCTCCAAAAATCAAATTCCCCACAGGCTCTTGCACTAGCATTCTTATCATAGATACTAAGTTGGCTAGTAAAATCATATTTATAATTATTTCCAATAGTTCTCATAAGTGAAATATACTCATCGCTACTAGAGAGAACCCTTGACTTGATTTCTTGTATTAAATGCTCAAAATCATTTATCCTCATATTTTCCTCCTTCTTCCATAATAAAATATAAGCTACAATTATGAATCTCCTTTATTATTTCTTCTAAAACATCAACCACTATGCTATTACCAGCTTGTTTATACAGAATACTCGACATACAGTTTTTCCTTCTTGGAAATATCTTTATAAGCTTATCAAAGTCACTATCATCAAATCCCATTAACCTAAAACATTCTCTTTCAGTAAGATACCTATATCTGTTACCACCTATGGCAAGTATTCCTGAATTAGGTACTCTTACTTGTTTAGTGGATATGGTATAACAAAAGTCTTCTATTACTTGAAGCCTTCCTTGAAATTGTGGCTTATAGGATGGATCATGGAGTATTTTTAACATTGAAGGCTGTTTAACTAAAAATATATCTCCATACCTTTCCATTACATCATTTTCAAGAAAATCTGATAAATGCTTGGCTCTTTTGTGTTTTAAATTATTAAATTTAAAAGGATTTTTACCTAAATAACTAATGGCAAAAATCCTTTCCCTCTTTTGTGGTATTCCAAAATTCATCGAATTAAGAATCTCATACTTGGTTTCATAACCCAGTCTTTTCATTTCTTTAAGGTAATAAAAAAAGGAAGTTCTCATATTTTTATCGAGAACTCCCTTAACATTTTCCCATATTACCAATCTGGGCTTATCCTGTTTTTCTTCTATTATCCTTATAGTTTCAAATAGAAGACTGCTCCTTGTCCCACTTCCTTTCTTTCCTCCAAGTTTTTCCCCTATCCTGGAAAAATCCTGACAGGGACTACCATGCATTAACAAATCAATTTTTTTATCTGGAAGGCTATAATTACATACACTTCTTGGCTCATAATTTTCATTAAAAAGTGCATTATAGCTTTTAACACAATTCTTATCTATTTCAACATAATCTACAATCTCAAAGGGAATTTTACTATTGATGTAAGCCTTCCTTATTGCACCTATACCACCAAAAAGCTCTACAACCTTCATCCTTATGAAATAACTTCCCTTATTCTTTTTTCTACATCTCCTATAAAATCCTTTAAATCAGCTTTTCCCTCTGAGATTTCATATAGTTTTACTTCCCAATCTACTGTAGTATTTGGATTTTTAAGGAAGTCTGCTACAAGAGATACTAACTGCTCTCCCTTATCTGTTGAAATAAGTTTCCTGCCTTCTCTATTTATAAGCTCTTTTTGGATAAGATTTTCAATTATTCCTGCCCTAGTTGCTGGTGTTCCTAAGCCTTTAGTTTCTATACCTGTATCTTGTTTTGCATCTTTACCTGCCAGCTCCATATCCTTAAGCAGAGTATCCTCTGTATAAGCTTTAGGTGGATTTGTATATTTTTCATTTGCTTTCTTATCCTCAATCTTAAGACTATCACCTTTATTTAACCTTGGAAGAACCTTGTCTTCTTTTTTCTTAGTATATGAAGTAAGGTATTTAGTAAATCCTTCATCTATTACTACCGTTCCTCTACTTGTAAATTCATAGCCTTCTACATCACATATAACCTTGGTGTTTTCAGTAATTAAATTTCCTGCTCTTGCTGCTAGAAGCTTTGCTTTAATAAGCTCAAATACCTTTTCCTCTGAAGCTTGTAAACTTCTAGTGTCAAAGTTAAGAGAACCACTTGTTGGTATTATGCCATGATGATCTTCTACCTTCTTAGAGTCAAAAATACTCTTAAAATTCTTTTCATCAAAATCATTACCAAAAGAATCTATATAAGCTTTAACACTAGAGACCATATCGTCAGTAAGAAACCTACTGTCTGTCCTTGGATAAGTTATAAGTTTCTTTTCATATAGGCTTTGTGCATAGTCTAAAGTCTGCTTTGCACTATAGCCAAAATACTTATTACACTCTCTTTGAAGTGTTGTTAAATCAAAAAGTCTATCAGGTTTAGTAATTTTCCTTTTCTTCTCTATTTTCTTTATTTCAAGGTATTCAGGTATAGATAGTAAAAGTTTTTCTGCCTTTTCTTTTTCATTAATCCTTGATGTCTCCAAGTCAATATCTTGTGCCTTTATCTGAACTGTAAAATACTTTTCTTTCACAAAATTTCTTATAGACTTATCCCTATCTACAACCATTGCAAGTGTTGGCGTTTGTACCCTACCTACTGAGTAGTTATTACTATGAAGGCAAGAATAATATCTGGAAAGGTTCATTCCAACTAGCCAATCTGCTTGACTCCTTGCTAGTGCTGACCGATATAAGGTTTCATACTCTCTTCCATCTTTAAGATTATTAAAACCTTCTTTTATTGCCCTATCTTCCATGGATGAAATCCAAAGTCTTTTAACAGTTTTTTTGCACCCTGCCTGATTATAGACCAATCTAAAAATAAGTTCTCCTTCCCTTGCAGCATCACAAGCATTTATTACTTCTCTGACATTCTTATCTGTTAGTAGTTTTTTTAAAATACCATATTGTTTCTTAGTGTACTTTGAAACTTCATATTTATATTCTTTAGGAAAGATAGGAAGATCTTCTATATTCCATTTTCTATATTTTTCATCATAAATTTCAGGATTACTCATTCTAATAAGATGTCCTACACACCAGCTTACAATATAATTATTTCCCTCAATATATCCATCTTTTCTTCTTTTAGCACCTAATACTTTGGCTATAGTCATTGCTACACTGGGCTTTTCTGCTATTACTAATTTCAAAATATCTCCTCCCTTTTATTTTTGGACAAAAAAATAGCGACCCAGATATATTTACTTATCTGAGCCGCTATCATCTATCTATTTATCTTTCTACCAGGACTGATTAGGGTATTTAAGGGTAAATGTATATATAATTTTCATCTTGCCTTGGGTACTCTCATCATATTTAGCAGTTTTTGTCTTTAGATTAAACTCCCATCCCCTATAACTACTCTTAAAGTCTTTATAATCAACATCTTCTGTTTCCCTTATATATTTTCCATTGCTTTTTATTACACGAGTAAATCTCATTTTCATTCCAGTCATATCTATGCTTTCACCATCATCATAGGTATTTTTATCAGGTAGGCTTACTAGTTTTTCAGGATACCATTGATTAACTTTGACACCCTCAGGAAGATTCATATCCTTTAAATTGTTTTTATCCTTTTCTTTTTCAAGGCTTTCCCTCAAATCCTTTACATCATCCTCAAGATTCTCAAATTTTCCCTTGTATTTCTCATTGTCCTTTTTAAGTTTGTCCTTCTCTTTACTAAGGTTTGAGATTTTATCATCTAGTTTATTTATCTCATTATTTAGCTTTTCCTTGTCCTTACCTGACTGGTTTTTTTGATTTTCTAGCTCTTTTTCCATCTCTTCCTTTGCCTTTTTCAAGGCTTCTATTTCTTTATTCATCTCATCTAGTTCTTTTCTTAAATCTACTTCAAGTAAGTCCTTATCCTTAGCTAATTGTTCAATTTTATCTTCTAGTTCTTCCACCTTTTTATCAAAATCCTCTATAGCTTGATTTAGATTATCCTCAAGCCTTTCTTTTTCCTTATTTATTAAATCTAAGTCCTTATTTAACTCTTCAATTTCCTCCTTAAGTTTCTCTCTTTCCTCCTTGGTCTTGTTTTTTTCATCAGCCAGTTCTTTTTCAAGTTCTGCCTTTTCTTCATTCATTTCTTCAATTTTCTTATCTAGGTTATCAATACTATCTCTTAATTCATCTCTTTCTAACCTAGACTCTTCTATTTCCTTTTCAAGTTGTTCTTTAATTTCTACCTTTTCCTTATCCAATTGGTCTAGCTTATCATTAAGGTCAGAAATCTTGTTATCAAGCTCCTCTTTGTCTTTCTCATACTCAGCTTTTTCTTGCTCAAGCCTGTCTTCAAGCTCTTTAATTTTATTATTAAGTTCTTCTTCTACTAAATCTTTTTCCTTTCTTAGATCTTCAAGATTCTTATCTAATTCTGCAATATCATTTTCAATTTCTTTTCTATCCACCTCCATCTTATTTATTGTATCCTCTAGTTCTTTTTCTAGGTTTTCCTTAGCTGCATTTAGGTCATCAGTTTTTTGTTTTAAATCGTCTATCTCTTTTTCAAGAGCTTTTTTATCTTCCTCTGATTTTTCCTTCTCATCTGCTAATTCTTGTTCTAACCTGTCCTTGGCTTTTTCAAGTTCATCAGTTTTATCCTTCAAATCATTTATTTCCTTATTAAGCTCTTCCTTATCCTTGGCTGCCTGCTCCTTCTCTTTTTCAAACTCCTTTTCAAGTTCTGCCTTTTCCTTATCTAGTTCATCAATCCTATTATTTAGATCTTCTAGTTCCTTCTCTAATTTTTCCTTTTCTATCTTATCCTTGATTTCATTAGTTAGATCATCAAAAACATCTTCTAAATCATCTGTATCTGAATCTTTAAATTTATCCTTATCACTGGCCACATCCTTAAGGAATTCTTTTGCCTGTTCGTTACAATCGACTGCTACCGTATAAATATCAAGGACATCTATATTATCGCTTTTTGCAAGATTTGCTTCTGCTAAGGCACAAAACTTACCCTTGGCAACTGTTGTATCTTGCCCAGCCTTATCATAATAAAAACTTCCTTCAAGAACCTTTTTATTATTGTTCATGTAGTCATCAAGGTCAATCTTTGGTTCATAAATACGATTAGCTTCTCCATCTGAAAGAAGGACTATAATCTTTTTATCTCCTGTAGACTTTTTAAATATCATCCTTGCTTCATGAATTCCCCCTTGTGTAAAGGTCATATCCTTTGCAACAAGCCCATCAATAACATTAAATAATTTGCTCTTATCTTTTTTCTGGAAAAAATCTGTTCCATCATTTTTATAATGGATCACATCAGATGCAAAGCTAATAAGTGCTATATTGGTGTTTATATTATGAGCCTCTTGCTCCTTCCATATAGCCTCAGCCATATCCTTAGCTGACTTCTTAGCCTTTGTCATTTTAGTCCCACTCATTGATCCTGAAATATCAACTACAAGCACCATATCAACCTCATAAGAAAATCTATCATTCTTATCATTTGCTAATACAGGGGTTACTAGCCCACACATTATAATAAGGCTTAGTGTCCCCGCTAAGATTTTATTAAATAACCCTGTTTTTTTACCCATTATATCAAATCCTCCTTTGTGTATTCTGTTTCCTCATCTTCTTCGAAACTTTCTTCATCATCTGAACTAAAGAAATCATCATCTGGAATTTCATCATCTTCAAAATCCTCAAATCCATTATCATTGGATTTTACAACCTTAAAGTAGTAACCAGCTCCTCCTACTCCTGCTACTATAAGTAGGACAATTAAAAAAGAACCCTTAGAATCTTTCTTCTTAGGTTCTTCTGGTTCAGCTTCTTCTTTTTTCACTACTTCTTTTTTAGGTTCTTCCTTAACTTTAGTTGTTCCATTTCTTTCCTCATCTTGCTCAATCATATTTAGTAAATCCTGTTCAGAAACTTCTGTTAGAAGCTGAACATTTGAATCTGGCTCATCATGATTAATAATAAGGTGAAATACCTTGCCACTCTTTGTTTGGAAGGTAAGAAATTCTCTTGCATCAGCCTGTGGTCTTTCCTTCATTTGACCACTACTAGTTTCTTCTATAATATCTGTAATCTCACTTCTCCTTGGATATTCCCTATTATCAGCTCCAACAGACTCTGTAATAGTTCCTCTTGCCTGGCTAGGATCTGTAGGCTCATAAGGATTTTCCTTTGGTATAGTTGATCCTTCCTTGGGCTTATTTACATCTATTAGAAAACCATTGCCTGTTTCTGCTGGATTTAGTGAAGGACTATTAACATCAACAGTTATATTATCCTCCCTATCCTTGGTAATATCAGGACTAGTAACATCTATTACAAATTCCCTTTCAAGTTCGCCATTAGAGTCAGCTGCAAAGACTCTAGGCATATAACTTGTTCCAATTGCTCCCACTATAACTATTGCCAACAATATTTTTATAACTTTTCTCTTCTTATTATTCTTTTCCATAGCTTACATTCTCCTTTTCAAATTCTTTAAATACTTTGTTTTCATTTTTTCTAGTCTTTTCATTTTCAGTAAAAATTTTCACTGCATCTAAAAGATTTATTTTCTGTTCGTAGCATATGGCCATTATTTCTTGACCCGCTATTTCCTCTTCTTCTAATCTTAGTAGTTCCAGTTCATCTTCACTTTTTTTAATTTGCTCTTTCAACTTCTTTTGATCTCTTTTTATTTTCTTATATCTGTTCTCTGTTTTTTTATCCATCCATTAAAACCTCCTTCTTTTAATAGGGGAATCCCCATTTTGCACTACTTCCATAGTAGGCAATCCAATCTGAAAGCTTGGTATCCTTTACAATACCAATATTTTCTCTTATGATTCCATTGCCGACATAAATACCCACATGGCCATATTTCTTACCTGCCTGAGTATGATTATGAGTAGGTACTGCTACCATCATTCCAGGCCTCAGCTCTGAAAGGTCACTACTGTCACAATACCAATAATACTGGTCATTTGCGTTGCCTCCAGGTCTTGGATAACCTGCATTTACATAAACATTGCTTATCCAGGCTGCACAGTAGCCACCTCCAGCTGTAGGTGTCCTATAAGCTGCTAATACAAGAGCCTTTTCCTTATCCGATAAGTTAGGGTTGTTTACCAGTTCCCCTATTATTGTGCTATCTGGAATAACAGGAGTTATACCACTCCCACCAAAGTACTCTTCCATGTTCCCACCTGTTTCAAGGAGTGCTTCATAGTGGGCAAGATTTTCCTCATATCCAGCAAATTCCTCTCTTGCAACAGTATCCAGTTCCTTTTTAGTGACTGTAACCTTTAGGATATACCAATCATAAGGCTCCATTTCACAGTATCTATCTTCACCACTTCCATAGCACACCTGCCTATATCTGGTTTCAACTATGGTTTCATAATCAACTTTATACATCTTATTAAATAGGCTTTTTAATTCACCACTTAGGCTCGATACATTAGTTACTTCTCCATGTTTGGCAGTTATAAAGCTTAAAAGTTCATGAATATCATGACCTATATCAGTATTTCCTCCTACATGATACTCATCATAGCCTGGATAATAACTTTCTATATTGGCAAGTTCATCTGCTAGTTCATACTCTAGCTTGGTAAACTCACTATTCATATCTGCAAGAGTATCTTCGCCTGACAAATAAGTTGTACTCATAACTTGGCTAGTTACTGATGATATTCCAGCTAGAAAAAATGTTGCTACTTGGCTCAGGGTCATAAAACCTATAATGGCTATAGCAAGAAGAATAAGGAACTTTCTTATATTTCTTCTTATTAGTTGGGAACTTCCTTTTAAGATATTTTCCATTCCTTTTTTAAGCCTATCCTTGAAGCCAATCGCAATATTATGCTCTTCATAGATTTTCTTTTTCATCTTCCTTCTTTTAATCAATTTCTTATAGGCAGTCTTTTTTTGAAATTCTTTTTCACCCTTCAAGCCCTTAATTTCAGTTTTATATTCAGCTCTTGCCAAATTCTTCTGATGCTTTAAATCTAGCTTTCTTTCAAGCTTTATAGGATTCCTTCTTTGTCTTTGAAGCTTATTTTGGGCATGTCTTGTCATACTTGCATTTAAGTATAAACCTTTTTCACTTGCATCAATAGCTACATTTTCATCACTTCCAGTCCTAATATATTCAGCAACCAGATAGCTTGCCCCTGAAATTCCCCCTACAAATTTGCCTGTCTTGTCATACTTAGGCTTATGATAAAGCTTACTTGCCTTTTTCCTTTTTTGAATCAGTTTGCTTTCGCTTTTTCTATATTGTTTTTCTACCTTCCCATCAAGGGCTATAGCTTGACTTGGAGCTTTTGCACTCGTCTTATGAGCCATGCCATCTTTAAGGTCTTTAACGTCATCTGTAGTTAATTTTCCATCTTTCTTCTTTATTTTCTTCTGATTATCATATAGAAGTTTTCTCTTATAATAATCTTTCTTCTTACTCTTATCTTTGAAATTATCTACACCACTGGCTCTTTCCTCAAAATCTTCTACCTTGACCTCATCGTCTTCCTTATTAGAAATAATGAGATTCTTGGCATCATCTTTAAATAAGGTATTACTTTTTGTTTCCTTATCTAAGGCTTCATATTTTGGGTCTTCTATCTTCTGCTTTAAATTGTTTATCTGTTTCTGTTTTTTTGCTTTTTCTACATTTATTGAATTATCTTGTAAATTATCTAAAGAACCCTTATCATATCCTTTTCTGTCCTCGGATTCATTGACCTTCTTGTTGGTAACCTTAATTTTCTTATGCTTTAATTTTGCTTTCTTTTTTATAACAGAATCATCAAATCTATCCTTCTCATGAACTCTTTTATCAAGATAATTACTGGTCTTTACCCTTTCACCTATATCTAGATTTTTTTCTTCTATTATGACTTCCTTTACTTGGCTACTTTCAGTAGTAAGCTTTTCTAAATTATTTAGATCACCAGTCCTTTCTTCCTTAGTCCTATGTTTTTCTATTTGCTTTTGAGATAAAGAAAGCCCACCTTTTTTATAAGTGGACTTAATTTCTTTCTCAAAATTATTTAACTTAGACTTCTTTTCTACAATACTTTCTTGAAATCTTTCACCATCCTTGGTTCTTTTATCCTTGTAATCCTTTGCTTTTTCACGTTTACCTATATCTAGATTTGTTCTCCTTTTTACCTTCTTCTTATCTTTCATTTTAATCTACTTCCTCAGGTTTTGTTGTCATTTTTTGATACAAGATTGTATCTTTAGGGAACTTGTCAACAAAGGGAACAATAGTATTCCCAAAGAATAAAAGCCCCTCTCCTGCATTAGAATTTGTTACATAGTTTAATTGAAAAGGAGAAATTTTAAGTTTTTTAGCTAGGATTTCCCTATCTCCAGAAGCCTGGTTAAGCATAAGGACAAAGTCTGTATTATCAAAGATATTTTCAATTTCTGCACTTCCTAAAAGGTCTTTTACGTTTTGTGTTATACCTGTTGGAACTCCACCCCACTTTCTAAATCTTTTCCATATTTCAACTGAATATTGGGCAGTTTGTTGGTCTTTTAAAAGCAAGTGAAACTCATCAATATAGTATCTTGTTGCCCTATTAGCCCCCCTATTTGAGGATACCTTATTCCATACCTGGTCCTGTATAACTAACATTCCTATTTTCTTCAGTTGATTTCCCAGTTCCTTTATATCAAAGCATATAAGCTTTTTATTAAGGTCTACACTGCTTCTATTATTAAATACATTTAAAGAACCTGTAACATAGATTTCCATTTCTGTAGCCAGTTTCCTTCCTACACTTTCTTCCTGTTCTTGGAGAAGGTTATAAAGGTCACTTAGTATAGGCATATTTTCAGGTTTAGGGTCTGCAAAATAATCCTTGTATATCTTAGGCAAACACCTATCTATTACAGACTTTTCAGCAGCAGTTAAACCACTACCCCCTACTACAAGTTCGAGCATACTCATTATAAAGTTCGCCTTATCTTTAAGAGGTGCATCTCCATCCCCATAATTCATATTAATATCAAGGGGATTTAGATAATCCTTAGACTTAGCTGAAATTTTAATAATCTCACCCTTAAATTGTTTTACAAGACTTCCATACTCTCCCTCTGGATCTGTGATTATTACATCATCATCTGTTACTAAAATAGCATTTGCCATTTCCCTTTTGGCTGCAAAGGATTTACCAGACCCTGGTGTTCCTAGAATAAGCCCATTTGGATTTTTTAATTTCTTCCTGTCTGCCATTATGAGGTTATGTGAAAGGGAATTAAGCCCATAATACAAGCTTGTATTTGAACTCATAAAAAGTTCTTCTGTTGTAAAAGGCATAAATACAGCAGTTGACGAAGATGTTAATTGCCTTTTTATTTCAACCTCATTTACCCCTAGAGGAAGGACAGACATAAAACCTTGCTCCTGTTGGTGGTCTAGTCTTTTTAAGGCACAGTTATTACGGTTACATATAGAAGATATTTGGGCTATAGTGTTATCTAGCTTTTCCTTACTTTTGCTTAAATTCATAATAGTAAAGGTTACATAAAACATTCTCTCATCCCTAGATTGAAGGTCGGTCAAAAGATTTTTTATATCGCTTCCATATACATTAAGGTCTGATGGGATAATATCCATATCATAACCAGCTCTTACAGCCTTTTTTTGTTCTTCTATCATCATCTTTTGAAGGTCTGTATTCTTTCTCTTTACCATCTTAATAGCATCTACCTGATCTATGGCATGGATATGAAGACTTACATACATATTATCTTCAATAGAAAGAATTTCAGATAAAAACCTATCTGAAAGCTCACTTGCTAAAATCTGAAAATGACTTAAGGCACAGATGTAATTTCCCATCTGCATATATTTAGGACTTATGAACTTGAATGCACTAGGCATTATAAGCTTTCTTGTGTCCCTATTTTCAAGTCCTTGTCCATCATAATCAAAGCTATTATCAGGATTTAACATATCATGGAGTAGCTTAAGCCTTTCATGACCTACTAAGGTTTCAGCCCTTACACCCATACTTTTTAAATTTGATAGGACATCTATCTCTATCCTCTCAAGAACAGGTTTGGCTTGGTCATAGCTTTCTGATTTTGTATTAACAACGATATACTTTGATTTTCTAAGACCATTATTACCCTTTGAAAGCTGGTCCTTAAGCATTCCCCTAAATTCTTTTCTTATCTCATCAAAATCATCTCCCTTATCTGGTATTGTAATTGCATTTTCCATTTCCTTAATTCTTCCTACCTGGTTAACAAAGCTTAGTTGAAGCTCTGTTGTTGAATCAAAGGAATTTAAAAAGCCTGCAAATTGATTGAAGATAAGATCCCTATCTTCCTCAAGTGCAAGCTGATAATTTATATCCTCATATTTTATAACCTTATTGTACTTTCCCTCACCGATATAACAAATACCATTCCTATACATCTTTTTATAAGGAATGGTATCTTCTATGGTATATCTTTTCTTGTCCTTCTTTAAGAAATCAAGGAATGAAGAGCTTTTCTTATGACTGGACTTAAGATTTCTTGTTTCCCTAGCTACTCTTTTTAGCTCTTTTTCCTTTTTTTGAAGCTTTTCTTCCTGTTTTTTTCTTTTTTCTAAATTTCTTTGCTGAATTTGATTTTTTCCCATTAATGCTTTGCTCCTCCTTCCTCATTTCTATAAACCTCTCCTTACTAACCCTAACCTTAGGTTGGTGCCTTTCATGGAGATAAATATATTTCAGATATTTCTCACATGTAAGCCCATCCTTCTCATAAAAAACTACAAAGAAAATAGGGATAGTTAGTATAATCATTAAAAATACAGCTAGGTCATTACCAAGAATATTTCTTGTTTTTAGATATGTTGGAATACCAATAATACCTGCTACTCCAAAGCCTATGAGCTGCCTTCTAGTAAGATTAAAAGCTACTTTCGTTTTAACATTGGTTAAATCTTTGGGTATCTGAACATAAGCCAATCTTTATCACCTCACTACTTCCTTAGCTTTTCTATTCTTCTTCACTTTCACCTGTGTTATCTCCAAATTCATTGGGGTCATTATTTAGTATTGCTAAATCTTTACTCACATCCTTTCTATTTTTCTTAAGCTTATTAAGCTCTTCAAGGTGGCTGTAGATAGTAGCAATTTCATCTTCAATTTCGTAAAATCTTTCATCAAAGTCTTCATAATCCCCTATTCTCATTTTTATTAAGCTATTATGAGACTTAGCAATTTCCTTCATAGACCTATTTAAACTCCATGTTTTTTCCTCAAGGTCTTCTAAAAAATCTTCTGTATTGTTAAGTCTTTCAGTAAGCATACCTAACTTCTTCCTGTTTTTTATTTCAGAAACTAGAAGACCTATTCCTGTAAGTGCCAAACCTATTATTAATTTTTCCTTTTTTATTTCCAAATCTTTTCCTCCTCTATATTTTTAATGAGCATTCATTATGCTCTTTGCAATTGTTCCACTCTTTAGCATCATAATCCCAAGAAGTACCGTATATCCAAGAACTCCGAATATGCTGGCATGAATATCTGTGGTTATATGAATTGTCTTTACAAGCACCGCATATATTCCAAGGCATATCATTAAGAGCAATCCCTGAAGCCCAAGTGCAAATAATCCCTTGATATAATTTGTTCCAATCTGACCCCATTCTTTATTTCCCATAGTTGCAAATGGAATTGCTGATACTGAGCTATACAAACAAATTTCAATCATTCTTCCGTAAGTTATTACAGTAACTATGATTGATACAACCTGGATTGAAAGCTTCACAAGTGAAGTATCCATGGCTATCAGTATCAAATTCCATAAACTCTCATCCTTTAGATGTTCTACCATTGTGGCCACATCCAGAGCATCAAGGGATGCACTTGTATTTATCACTCCCGCCGCCTTAGTTACCAAATTCTGTGATACATCAAATACTGCCATCGAGAAGGTGAAAGCATTACTTACAAACCATACTGCTATCCACATCTTGATAATGTATTTAAAGAAATCAAATGTATCTGTATCAGAGTGCATATTGTTTTTCTCCATGACCATGTTTATGAGTTCTATGCACAAGACGGCGGTTATGATAATTCCCGCTATGGGAATAACTACAGTGTCGTTAATATTCTTTACAAAGCTAAATACTTCTGCATTCCAACCACTTGGTATTTTACCGACTTCTGTAGCTACAAGACTTACATTCTCATTTATATCTAAGAACATTGCTTCAAGGTTTGCTTGGATAATTCCGATAAAAATCTCCTGAAAAAATTCAGTTATCTTGTCGAAAAGTCCAAACATTTTTTATCTACCTCTTTCTTAATTAAGTGTATTCGCAAGTAATGGTATAAGCTTCATTCCAATAAGAACAATACCTCCACCTGCCATTAGTTGCTTGATTCCTTGTGACTTTGCCCCAGGATTATCGTTCCCATAACCCTCCATAAGGTTAATTACTCCCCATGCCCCTAAACCTGCACCAATTGCTGTAACTAAAGTCTTTAAAACTGCTATTCCCTCTGTAAAAAATGCCATATTATTTTTCCTCCTTATTTTCTTTTTCAATTTTATTCATATGCTTTACTATAAAATTCTTATATAGCTTGTCATTGTTTCTTCTTTCTTTGATATAACCAAAGACATGGATAAGATCTCCTGGCTTTAGTTTCTTTGCTACTTCTGACCATTCCCCATAGGCTGCACAATTTGTATAGTGCCTTTTACCATTCCTTTTTTCTACAAGAGAAAAGTTTGTTACATTTATTGTTTCACCATCCCAGTCAAAGGAAGCTGTTTTTACCTCCCCCACTAGATTAGCTGTTACATTTTTCATATCTCTTTCTTTTAAATCTGCCATATCCTATTCCTAGCCTCCTATTTTCTTTTTTGAAATAAAAAAAGCGACTGGACTTGTTTCTTATCCAATCGCTATTATCTATTCTATATTTTTATTATAAACTATTTAGTTGGACTTCTTATCCTTTTCATATTGATCTCCTTGTTCTAGACATGAAAAAAGATGATAGATTCTACTGACTATCATCTTCTACTAGATTTCTTTATTACTATTCAAAATAAAATAATTCTTCAAATTTTTTATCTAATGCTATACAAAGTACTAATGCTAATCTCGCTGTAGGACTAAATTGTCCTGTTTCAATAGAACTTATTGTATTTCTTGAAACTCCAACCATTTCTGCTAATTCAGTTTGGGTTAGCCCTTTTTTATTCCTAATTTCTTTTAAATTATTTTTAAATTCATATTCTTTTTTCATAATTACTAACCCAAACTATAAAGAATATGATTAATAAGGAATACCACACAGGCAATACCAGCACATATAGCCCCAAATTTATTTGATTTATCTCCTGAAAATTTATATAAGGAATGGTTTTCTGCAGCAATAAATCCCCAAAATAGTGATTGAACTGAATAGGTTTTTTGACCAGTAAATAAATTAAAAATAATAATTATAATACTTAGTGCTAAAAAAATCTTGTAACCTATGCCTAGTCCCTTATTTTTAATATGTTCAACTCCTTCATCAATATTTTCAGTTCTTACCTGTTCTAAAATTCTATCTTTATCCATTTCGCTTCCTCCCTCGCCAAGTTTACTTTGCATCTTTATTGTATATTTTCCAAGTAAACTTGTCAAGGGTTTTTATAAATTATATAATATATTTTATATATTAACTATATTGGGTTTTTACCTTCATAATTATTACCTACAATCTTGTTATTATAGACTCCTTACCTAGCCTTGCCTTACCCTGCCTTTTCATATATTCTTCAACATCAAAAAAGTTCCTATCATCATAATCTTCTAGGAATTTATAATTCTTATGTTTTGTAATATCAAACTTCTCTGATAGAAATGGTCTCACACCTCTAAGTTGCATAATACACTTGCTTCCATCCATTACAAAAAGCTCATCCTTGGTCATAAGCTCCTTACCAGTCTTTTGATAATTAAGACCAAAGGACTTTTGATTACTCCTTGTTTCCGATGTATTAAATAGGTCAATAGTTTCCTTACCTAATGTTTCTGAAATCTCTTTTAAAGTTCCATTCTCCTTGCCTCCTAAGAATAGGGTTGTATCACAGTTTCCTATTATGGTATCTGCATTATCCTTGTATATTGCCTTTAGTTGGGATTGAGCCTGCAATACGATACAGGCACTTATCTCCCTTGATCTTATTGTAGCTATTAGTTTTTCAAATTTTGGAATCAAGCCTATATTTGCAAACTCATCTAGAAGACACCTAACATGGATGGGTAGCCTTCCACCATATACATCATCAGCCTTATCACAGAGTAGGTTAAACATCTGAGAATACATGAGTGATACAACAAAGTTAAATGTATCATCTGTATCTGAAATAATTACAAAAAGAGCAGTTTTTCTGTCTCCTAGAATATCTAGTTCCATCTCATCCTCACTCATTAAATCCCTAAGTTCCTTAATATCAAAGGGAGCTAGCCTTGCACCACAGGATATTAAAATGGATTTTGCTGTCTTTCCAGCTGCTAACTTATATTTACGATATTGCTTAACTGCAAAATGATCTGGATTCTTTTCTTCTAAGGCTTCAAACATATAATCTACCGCATTTTTAAAATTCTCATCCTCCTCCCTAACCTCACTAGCATCTATCATGGCTAGTAGGGTTGTAAAATTTTGTTCTTCTTTTGGTGTTTCATAAAAGATATAGCCAATTAAGGCTGTATAGTAAAGCCTTTCAGCTTTCACCCAAAAATCCTCTCCTGACTTTTCTCCTTCTCCTTTGGTATTGGCTATGATAGTCTGGACCAGTTTCAAAATATCTTTTTCACTTCTAAGATAGGCAAAGGGATTATATTTCATACTCTTTTTAAAGTTAATGGTATTTAGAGTTTTTATCTCGTAACCATTCATTTCTAACATCTTGCCACACTCATGAAGTAGACTTCCTTTAGGATCAGTTACTACATAGCTAGAATGGAGTTGCATAAGATTAGGCTTTACAAAGAATCTTGTCTTCCCTGAACCAGAACCACCAATTACAAGAACATTTTTATTCCTTGCATACTTGGGATTTTTAGGTCTACTATTCATAGTAATTCTTTCTGTTTCTGTAAGAAGGAGATTATTTCTATAATCTTCATCCATATAAGGAGCAATATCCTTTGAATTTCCCCATCTTGCTGAACCATATTCCTCACCTTTTCTAAATTTTTTAGCATTTTTACCCTTGTTATAGATAATAAACTTAATCAATATAGCTAGGATAAATCCTGCAAGTAAGTCCTTGGGGTCTAGGCTAGGATATAGTCTAATTGTTTCTATTTCCAAGACCGCTTGGAATAAACGGTCTATTAAATCACCTCCTACATATGAATTTATATGGTGAGAAAAAATATCCCCTAAATAGAAAAATGCAAGATAAGGTATGTTCTTCTTAAGAAAAGCCTTCTTATCTTGCACATGAAATAATTCTTTTATATCCTTTTTTATTCCTTCTATTACACTCAATCTACCACCTCCTTAGCTGGGAGTTTCTTATCTTTCCTCACCCATATCTCTTTTCTTTTTTTCCTTATTTATAGGATTAATTTTATCTACCTTTCCTTTATATTCATTTAGGAGTTCAATTGTTGATTTCTTTTTTCTACCTAATTGAGTTTCTGAAAGTTTTACTTCTTTTCCCTCCAGTAAAAAACCAGATATATCAAGAAAGTTCCAGTCTTTATCTCTTGGGATAATCTTAAAAATAGAATTGATAAAATAATCATTTCCATCCATTTTGTAGGTCTGGCCATAAACTGATAGGTTTAAAAATCTTTCATCATCAATAAGAATATCCACACCATTTTTAAAATCTGCATATTCGACCAACTCATATATGTCCCATAAGTTTGAATCTATAACCTTCATTTCTTTGTCCTTATGGCCCAAATCTATATACTTATGAAGGACTACACAATCATAATCTTCTAGCTTTATTAGCTTTTCCATTAGTTCTTCTATCTCTTCACTATGTTTCTCAAATTCAAACTCATCACAATCAATACAGCTTTTTTCATTTAACATTAACATCAAAATCACCCACTTCCTTAAATTTCTCCCATCTCCTTAAGTAAGGAGAAAAAATATGCTCTTCCCTCAGGTCTTACTACTGTATAAACTCCAGGTTCCCCATTATATTTATTGATATAATCTTTTAATTTAAAGTAATCAGCTGCAGTTGAATAAAATCTTAGTTTCCCTTTTTGGTTTCTATAAAGGTATCCCCTGTCTATTAATATATTTATAAATCTATTTTGAGAAACTCCTAATTCCTTTGCAGTATCTCTTAGGCAGATACAGTCACCTAGATCTATAAACTTATCAAAGAATTCTCCCTTAGGAATAAGATCTTCTAATTCTTCTGTCCTTGCTTCTATTTGCTTTAAAGCTACTAGATACCCTTTTGCCAGAAGTTCTTGGTCATTCATTTTTTCTTGGCCAGTAAAATAGCCTCCATATTTCCTAATTGAAGGTAAAACCTCACTTGTTACCCAGTTCTTAAATCTTATGGCACTGTCTAGCTTACTTCCAAATATAAGAGCATACATACCAGACTCATTTATAACTACCATATTTCTTCCCTGACCTGATACTGTAAAACACCGTTTCAGCTTATCTCCTTCATAAACATGGCTTGCTATGGCATCACTTGGTCTTTTATATCCTAGAGCTTCTGCTATATCTTTTCCAACAAACCAAGGCTCATCATCTATTACCATTGTCCTTATCTGTCCAAACTCTCTATTTTCAAACACCTTTATTTTATACATATATTTCACCTCATCTATCTCCTAAAAGTAGGTCTCTAGTTTCTCTTAATTTTTTTCTTCCTAGTTCTGTTCTAATGTCTTTTCCTGCAATCTTAACTGGAATACACATCTCCCTAAGCCTTGAATATATCCTTTCCTTGTCAATATCATTACTTCCATTCATAATCACACCAAGGGGAATATTAGTTGAGATAATAGTTGGTTTCTTTGATTCATATCTGGTATTTATTATCTGGTAGACCATTTCATTCACATATTCTGTATTCCTTTCAATTCCAAAATCATCAAGAATAAGAAGGGATACACTGGATAATTTTCTGTAATAATCATTTTTATCAATATCAAAGCCACCCTTTTCAATATCATTTATTATCTGTGGAATATTTCTCATCTTAACTCTTATCTGATAATCCTCTATAATTTTGTTTGCTATACAAGCTGCTAGGTAGGTCTTTCCTGTTCCAACATTTCCATGAAATATAAGACCATTATTGTCCTTTGATAGTTCTTTAAAATTTTTAACAAAATTCTTGGCTATAATAACTTCCTGTCTATCAGGGGCTATGACCTTGTCAAAAGTGCAACTAATAAGATTTTTACTTGTTATAAAGCACTCTTCCCTAAGTCTTCTAATATGGTCTGCTTCTTCCTTTGCCTTTCTTAGGCTTTCTTCTTCCCTATCACATTTACATTTCCTACGAAATAATATTTTTTTATTCCCCAAGCAATTAAGTGGATCTGAATCTATCTTTTCTTTGCATCTCCTACAATAAACATGGCCATCTTTTTCATATGCCATTTCTAGATTAAAAGAAAAATCTACTCCATCAATTACAATAGTTTTTATTTTATCTTCCATTTTCTCTACCTCTCTTAATTATTTAAGTTCCACTCACTTTCATAATCTGAAGGATCTCCTGTATAGGCTTTTTCACTCCTAAGCTTTCCTTCTCTTTTATCCTTTAAGTACCAGCTCATAATAGTTGAGGCATGGTCTTTATACTCCTTGCCTGTACTTTGCATATAGGCTGATAATCTTTCTATATAATCATTTAAGTTAGGTATCTTTTCTTCTAAAATACTTTCTTCCTCATCTGATAAAATTACATTTTGGAAGATTCCTTTTTTGTCTTCTAGATTAAAATCAATATAGCTTTTATCAATCTTATTATTCTCTATATAGTTAGGTTGTCTTTTTGATAAGTCTAGACTTTCCTTTTTAGCCATTCTTGAATTATCAAAATCGCCATTCTTGACTTGTCCTTTTGACAAGTCTTGATTTTCTCTTTTGACAGGTCTAAAGTTTTCATTTCTAAAAATACTCATAAAATCTTTAACATAAATTTTAGTAGGATTTCCCTGTCCTGTTCTTTTCTTTTTAATAAGACCTATTACTTCAAGATCCTTTATAAGTTTAACTGCCTTCTTAATACCACAACCTAGTTGTTGGGCAGTTTCTTCAACAGTAAAATAGATATAAACTCTTCCATTTTCATCTATCCAATTGTTTTTATAGGACAAAGTGCTTCTTGATAAATACATGGAATAAAGCACCTTTGCGTCTATTGATAATCCCTTAAATTTCTCATCTTCTATAAGAACTATAGGTAAACGGATAAATCTAAAACTTTCAGAATCTCTTCCGTAAAAGTAATCAAAATCCATTCACATCACCTCATCTCAATAAAAAAGACACCTAAGATTTCTCTTAAATGCCTGGTCCATCTATCTCTCATGTTCATGATGTTTTTCCTTAACTTTGTCTTTAACTGCCACATTTTTCACCCTTTCCTTAAATTTATTCAGGATTTCTTTTGTAGAATCCCTTTTATTTTCTTTCCTTTCTGACCTCTCTATAGCTTTTTTAAAAGCTAAGTCCATGACCTTAGTATCCTTGGCTTGAAAGAATACAGAGTATAGTCCTGATTCCTTGTTCTTCATAACGGAAAAATTGACACCATACCTATTAAGCTGCTTCTTTAGTTCTTTGATCTCCCCTTTCTGTAAATTAATATTTTCTAGTTGACCCTTCTTTACCATATCCTTAAGCTTTCTTGAATTAGTTTTTCTTTTTTCATTAAGATAGTCTGCAAGTGGCTGGCTTTTTTCAGCAGCATCTTCCATAATTTTTTTCATTGCTTTTAAGATAGCTTTTGCGGAATACTGTGCAACCTTAATTTCAATATTTATTGCCTTATTATTAACTTCATCATTTACCATTTAGGCAACCTCCTTTCTGAGGGGAAATAAAAAAAGCGGCCCAGATTTTTAGGTCTGAACCGCTAAGATTTGTTAAGTTATGCTTTTACTCTTTAATATTGTATTTATCTCTTATATAATTTTTCTAACTCCTTCAACTTTAAAGTATACTCCTTATCATATTCTGCTTTTTTATCTTCGTTCTGTTCAATAGAAATCTTACCTAATAAAGAAGATATTTGGTTTTCTAGTATCATTATTTCTCCCTTAATGTTTTTTTCTTTTGTATTAATTTCTTTTTTGCTTTTGTTCTTCATATATTCTTTGTAATTACCACTAAAAGATTCTATTTTTTTGCCTTCAATTATTAATAATTCATCACATATATTTTCAATAAATCTTATATCATGAGATACTAATAAAATTGAACCATCATAATTCTTTAGAAGTTCCTCTATTACCCCTAAACTATTTATGTCTAGATAGTTAGTTGGCTCATCTAAGATCAAAAAATTAATATCCTCTAAAATTATTTTAGCAAAGGAAACTTTTACTCTCTCTCCTCCACTCAGAACTTTTAATTTTTCAAAAACCTTATCACCTTTTATTAATAATCTTGCTAAAATTAATCTTGCCATTCTTTCATCATGTATGCTTTTGTCTATAACATTTTCTAATATAGTTTTTTCTTCATCTAAAATATTCAAAGATTGGCTAAAATAACCTACCCTGACATTTTTACTTATATTAATTTTTTCTTTATCTAATATCATGTTAATTAAAGTAGTCTTCCCACTACCATTAGGTCCTAAAAGAGCGGTTTTTTTGCCATTATTAATATTGAAGTCTGCATTATGAAATATTATATTTTCTCCATAACTCTTATTTAGATTCTTTCCAGATATCAATATTTTGCTATAAGGTTTACTTGATTCCAATATCTTAATTTTAATTATGTCTTGTTCTACAGGCTTTTCTTTATTTTCTAGGTGTTCTATTCTTTTTTCTACAGATTTTGCAAACCTATCTAAGTTCGCTTTATTTGCTTGCCCCCCCATTTTATGAAGTCGTGCTTCTGAATTTCCCATTCTTTTAGGTGTGGTTTTTACCTTAGCAGATTTATTTTCTACATCTCTTTTAAGATTAGTAAGTCTATTTTTCTCCTTAATGAATTCCTTGTATTCAAAATCCTTCCTCGTATCTTCCATTTCTTTTAATTCAAGATATTTACTATAATTACCATTATAAATTTTACATCTAGCATTATCTATTTCCAATATTTTATTGCATACTGAATCCAAGAAATTCCTATCATGGGATACTACTAAAAAAGGACCTTTGTATGCTTTAAAATTTTTTATAACTAACCCTATTCCATCAATATCTAAATTATTTGTTGGTTCATCTACTAATAGTAGACTATTACTATTCTCAAACCCTTCTGCCAATTTAAACCTGGTTTTCTCTCCTCCACTCATATTATTATTCCAGTTATTTTCAACTTGAAATATAGATGCATATTTCCCACTTATTGTTTTTCTTCTTGGTTCGCCTAATTGTGGAATATATTTAATAACGGTATTTTTATCATAAAACAACTCACCACTATCATAATCAATATTTTTATTAATAATCTCTAATAAAGTTGTTTTACCTACACCATTTACACCCACAATTCCAATTTTATCATTTTCATATACTTTTAAGTCCTCAATATCTAATAGTAATCTAGTTCCGTAATATTTTTTTATCTTTTTCATACTAATTTTTAACATAAAAAAATCCTCCTTTGAAAATAGAGAGGATAGCATGACAATAGATACATAGATAAACTATAAAAATTTATAATAAAGCATTATCTAAACAAACTATCCACTCAGAATAAAAATAGACATAAATATATTAGGTACAGTCTAACAACTTCTAATATATTTCGTTTTCTTTATTTGCTAATGGATTATTTGTTCATTATTTCTATAATTTCTCCTTCCATATATAATACTTTAATGACTTCTTATTAATGCAAGTATAGCATTTTATTTTTAATATTGCAACGCTAAGACATCTTTACTTCTCATGCACTGCTTACAATAATTATACTTAATTACTCTAAGCAATGCATGAATCATATTAACTAAAGTTCCTGAAACCCTTGATCTTAAAGCATTTATGCACCCTGTCACTATTATGACACGCTCCCCCGTAGCTGAAATAAGCAATGCTTTATTTGCGCCTTCCGCTCTCAAATTTCGGATATTTTCTAGGGCTTCGGTTTGCATTTTATTCGGCCGAATTTCGTCGTTAGTTTTATTCAATGATTCTACTTGTTCTTGAATCGCTTGTTGAATAATATATTTTTTTTCGTAGTCAATAATCCATGTTTCGGTCAAAGGCTGTGAATTTTTCCAAAGGTAATCGAATTCATCATGAGAATCTTTTAATATTTTCCCATCTTCTAAAGAGCTTAGTTTAATATTCCATTCATTATTAGTAGTGAGTGCACCTTGCGTTAAGTTAGAGCTACCAATTATGAGATTACTATAACCTTGATGTTGAAAAATGTATCCCTTTGAATGAAGCGGTTTGTTCTCATGAATTCGAACTTCGAGATTCGGAAAAGTCAGTAATTTTCTAAATACCCGAGGATTATTAAAAAATAAATAAGATGATGTGATTATTCTTCCTCTAATATTATTTTCAATGCAATGTAATAGCTGATTTGCTAAAATACTTAATCCACCTTCGGTGACAAAAGCAACTGTCATCATAAATTCATCGCAGGTGAGCAACTCATTTTGAATTGTCGTCAGAACCTTCTCACCTCTGCGATAATCATTGATTAATAAATCAGTCAAAAGTTTTTCATTAGACAGTAGCTTATTATCTACATAAGATGTCTCGAGGCTGCCTTTTAGTAATTCTGTAAGTTCCATATTCGTTGTCCCCCTGTTATTTAATTTATCTTATCATTCTCAATAAGTTTTTGCGAAAGCTTTTTCCCAATTATAACCCCAGTTGTCAGTCCCGAAGACCCCAATCCGCTCGCTTGGTACAGATTTGGTTCTCCCTCTACTTCTCCATAAAAAGGACTGAAGTTTGAACTAACCGCGCGGGTACCCACACGTACATTGTTAATTTCTATGTCTTTTAGTTCCGGATAATATTTTATTGCTTCTTCAATGAGATATTCACTGGAATTCGGATCGATATCAAGATTGAAACCTTGTTCATTTTCATGTGTTGCTCCAACAACTAATTGTCCTTGATTACCATATAAAAAATCTATTTCTCCCTGTGGCATAAAAACAGGGTAAGTATGCGCATAATCCAAAGCATCGTAAAATTCAATCAATTGACCTTTTTGTGGTTTCACATCAACGGTTTTATCGGGAAATTGCTCCTGCAACCATGCACCACACGCAAGAATCACGGCATCATATCTTTTGCCATCAACCATGAGTTGGCCTTCTTGCCGTGACCAATGAACGCGTTTATGCACGACGTTAAGGTTTTGTGCTTCTGTTTGGAGGGTTTGAACTAATTTCGCACCATCCACTTGCGCACCTCCTGAAACATAAAGTGCTCGATTGCACTGTATAAACGGTGGTATTTTTTCTTTAAGTTCATCTCCCTCTAAAATGATAACATCACCCATCTCAGGAGCTTCTTCACGGCGTTCGAGCGCAATATGATAGAGTTTATCTAATAATTTATCATGAGCTATTAAAGCACCACTTTGACGGTAATACGATGTATCTTCAAGATCGTTATTTAAAGTTTGGTAGAATGCTGCACCTTCACGCGCAAGCGCATACCATTCCTTATTGCGGCGTTGACTCACCCATGGACAAATAATACCTACGGCAGCCTTAGTCGCCTGCCCATTGCCATCATCATATAGGGTAACTTGTTCTCCGTGTTTACTTAAATAATAGGCAGCTGTAGATCCTACAACACCACCACCAATAATTGCTATTTTTTTCATCAACACACCTCTTAGTTCTTTTAGTACTAGTGTAACAAATTATCGTTCTAATGTAACAAAATTGTAACTTTCGTCACAAGTTCAAAATAATAATGTATACTTTGTACTATAACACTAGTATAGTGTTGATTTTTCTGTCGATTAAATTTATAGTTATAAATAGATTACGGAGTATCGCTATGCAAAATAAAAAAGGTCTAACGACACAACAAGTCAAACAATTAACACAGGAAGGTAAAGTCAATCGACTCCCAAAACCTGAAATTAAAACCAATGCGCAAATCATTTTCAGTAATGTATTTACGCTTTTTAACTTATATAACATTATCATCGCCGCAGCGCTAGTCTATGTAAAAGCATGGACGAGTTTATTCTTTATGGGAGTTATTATTTCCAATACCTTTATGTTTATTTTCCAGGAAATACGCTCCCGCAATTTAATCAGTAAGCTTAATATTATTATCTCCCCCAAAACGACTGTGATTCGAAATGGCGAACGGCTTGAGTTGGATAATGAAGAAATTGTATTAGGTGATTTACTTTATTACGAAGCGGGAAACCAAATTAGCGCTGATGCCAAAATTATTGACGGTTCGGTTGAAGTCAATGAATCGTTGCTCACAGGTGAAGTAGATCCTGTCGATAAAACGGTCAATGCAGAAATTCTATCCGGTAGTTTTATTGTGAGTGGTGCATGTTATGCGGAGATTATTCATGTTGGTAAAGATAATTATGCCATCAAGATTACCTCAGCTGTTAAAACCAATCGTGTTATCTCCTCTGAGCTTCTTAAAACATTTAAAACTGTTACTAAAATTACGAGTTTTTTTATCGTTCCGATTGGGGCAATTTTGCTCTATCAAGGTCTTGTATCTCGAGGACAACCTTTAGATACGGTTATCGTTAACACTTCGACTGCCTTACTTGGTATGTTACCGCAAGGGTTGGTGCTCTTAACTACACTCGTGCTGATTGGTGCTGTCCTAAAACTGGGATCAAAGAAAACCCTTGTTCAAGATTTATACGCCATTGAAACACTCTCACAATCAAGTGTGCTTTGTTTAGACAAAACCGGAACCTTGACTCATGGGGTGATGAAAGTCATTGATGTTGATGTACACGATGATATTTTGTATGAATACATGAGTTCTTATATTGAAAACTCTCAAGACAATAATGCAACCTCGCTTGCAATCAAAGAACATTTTGATGTTATTCCTACTGAGCTACAGGCGGTTGAACAAATTTCTTTCTCTTCAGCGAGAAAGTGGGCAGGTATGAATTTCTCAAACAATCATGCCGTGCTCGTTGGTGCTCCCGATATTTTACTGCCTGGCACACGCATCCCGCAGCACATTGAATCCTTGCGTCGAGATGGTGCGCGCATCCTTTTAATTTGTGAATCGCTATCACCCGTACATAAAGATAGCAATCTAAAAGGTATTCTTCCGCTCGCTTATATCGCCTTAGAGGACCCCATCCGAGATGACGCCTATGATGCAATTCAGTTCTTTCGTGAAAATGACGTTACCGCAAAAGTTATCTCTGGAGATAATGTTGAGACGGTAGCTGCAATTGCACGTAAAGCAGGTATTGAAAATTATGAAATGGTTGTCGATGCACAATCATTAAAGACTGAAGAAGAACTTACTGATGCAATCTTAAACAGCAATGTTATTGGTCGTGCAACGCCCAATCAAAAACTCGATTTCGTACGTATTCTTCAAGAACATGGTGAAAAAGTAGCGATGACCGGAGATGGCATTAATGATGTTCTTGCACTTAAAAATTCCGACTGCTCAATTGCTATGGGAGAAGGTAGCGATGCTGCCCTTCATATCTCACAAATTGTCGTTATGGATGGTCAACTATCAACCCTTGTGGATGTAGTTAAAGAGGGGCGCATGGTAATAAATAATATTACCCGTTCTGCATCCATGTACTACCTTCGCACCATTCTAACCATCTTTATCGCAATTACAGCAGTTGTCATGAATGTGCCCTTCCCTTTTATCCCCTTCCAAATCACACTAACCAATATGTTTATTGATGGTTTCCCTTCTTTTATGTTACTGTTCCAACCTAGTTATGAACGACCTAAAGAACGAATCCTTAATCACGTATTACGTCATGCATTCCCAAATGCAATGACGATTATCTTACTGTGGTTGTTCCTCAACATTTGGGGTACACACTTTGGTTTAACAACTGATGTCGTTCAAACAATGATGTACTTTATCAATGGTTATGTTTCAATTGGTATGATTTACCGCATTTACAAACCTCTTAATCTTTATCGTACCGCTGTACTCATTATCAATGTAATCGGCTTTGGATTAGCAACAAAAATATTCTGGCCGCTTCTTGAACTTCAACCATTGAGTCCTGAACATGCACAATTTACCGCTGTGCTTCTGATTATTGCCATTCCTATGGTTGTGATCATCCATAAACTTGCACTGATGTATATTGATTACACCAACAATAAAACGGCTTAAACCTACCCTCACAACAAAATTGTGAGGGTTTTTAGTGGGTATTTTAGGTTTAAACCTAGAAGTGTGCTATGATTAACATAGAAAGGATTGATATTTTGAATGAATTGTTTAACGCGATTCATCACAATGACATTGATTCAGTTCAGTCAATCCTTATCAACGACCCACACGTCGTACGTCACTCAACGGGTGACACTTTGAAATCCCCACTTCAAGAAGCAATTCAAAACAGTCGTCTTGAAATTGCTCAGTTAATTATTGAAACAAAGGATAATGTAAACTTTATGGTTCAAGGCGAACTCAAAAATTGGCAGCAACCCATCTTGCATATTGCCATCAGTGAAGCCTTGAATCATTCTCGTTATCCTCGACCACAGCGCGATGGCCCTAAAAATGATGGGGTTCTTTTTGATAAGCATGTTGAGTTACTAAAACTCTTGCTCGATAAAGGCGCTGATGTCCATGGTCAAGACACATTTGGGAACACGCCTTTAATGCGCGCCGTTTTAGATGTGATTAACATCGACCTGGGAATTGTAGATATTGAATTTGAAGAAGATATACGTCGTGTGTTTGGATTACTCATTGATAAGGGCTCTGATATTCGAGAGGCAACCGACACTCGTAAGTCGATTCTTGAATTGTATCGAAATCATAAAGTGATGAAATATATACCAAAAGGATGAGTTTTTCACTCATCTTTTTTATTTATTGCCGGTTATTTTGGTATAATAGTAAAAATTAGGAGGTTTTTTATGGCAAAAAAATTAGTACACCGCAATGAAGTGAATCCCGAACATACATGGGATCTAACCAGTCTTTTTAAAACGGAAGCGGATTACAACGAAACCTTTGATGCACTTGAAAAAGAAGTTGATCAATTCGTATCTACTTTTAAAGGCCAATTAACGACACCTGCAATGATTAATAAGGCGTTGGATGTTTATGCTCCAATGTATGAGAAAATGGTCCACCTAGGTACCTTTAATAGCCTTTCAGCTTCTGCTGATCAAACAAATGAAGAAACAATTCAACGATATGGTCTTTATGCAATTCGTACCACCGAAATTTCCAATAAACTCTCATTCTTTACTTCAGAAATTTCAGGTAATGATATCGCTACCCTAGAAGCTGCATCTGAAATGAGCGATGCTAATAAAGGCTACCTCAAGCAAGTCCTTCGTGAAAAGCCTCATGCGCTTTCCCCAGAAGTAGAAGCAGCAGTTACTGCGCTAAATGCTGCACTGGATGCACCCTACTCCATTTATAATCGTGGTAAACTTCAGGATATGAGTTTTGATGATTTTGAAGTAAATGGCGAAACATATCCTAACAGTTTTGTGCTTTTTGAGGGCGAATGGGAATATGAAGTTGACCATGATGTTCGTCATAAAGCCTTTGAAGAATTTTACGGAAAACTTGCGGAATATCAACATACTTTCGCAGAAGTATATCAAACACAAGTTCTAAAAGAAAAAGCCCTCGCAACACTTAAAGGCTTTGACTCTGTAATTGATTATCTTCTCTTTGAGCAAGAAGTATCCCGTGACATGTATGATCGTCAAATCGATTTAATCACGGAACACCTCGCCCCTCATATGCGTAAATATGCTAAGTTACTACAAGAAGAACATGGTCTTGAGAACATGTCATTCTTTGACCTGTTAATGCCTTTAGACCCAGGTTTCGAGCCTGACATCACCATCGAAGCATCTCGTGAGAAGTTACTGGAAGGTCTTAGCATCCTAGGTGATGATTACCTTACCATGGTCAATCGTGCTTTTGATGAACGTTGGATTGATTTCCCTCAAAACATCGGAAAATCTACCGGGGCCTTCTGTTCAAGTCCTTATGGCGCTCACCCATATGTACTGATTAGTTGGACAGAACGCATGCGTGAAGTCTTTGTCTTAGCGCACGAACTTGGTCACGCAGGTCATTTCTATCTTGCTGGACAAAATCAAAATATTTTTGATACTCGTCCTTCACTTTATTTTATTGAAGCACCATCAACCATGAACGAATTGATTATGGCAAACCATCTTACAACACAATCTGAAGATCCTCGCTTTAAACGTTGGGTTCTTTCAACCATGATCAGTCGTACCTATTATCACAACTTTGTGACACACCTTCTTGAAGCTGCATATCAACGTGAAGTATATCGTGCGGTCGATGCAGGTAAACCATTATCAACAGCAGGACTTAACGCCATGAAGCGCAATGTCCTTGAATCATTCTGGGGTGATACCGTAACCATCAACCCAAATGTTGAACTGACATGGATGCGTCAACCTCACTATTATATGGGACTTTACCCTTATACTTATAGTGCTGGTTTAACCATCGCAACAGAAGTCAGTCAAAAAGTTCTAAACGGCGAGTTAGATATCGAACGTTGGAAAGACGTACTCAAAGCAGGTGGTACCAAAACACCGCTGGAACTCGCACAAATGGTTGATGTGGATCTCTCAACAGAAAAACCACTTAGCCATACCATTGAACATATTGGTGCAATGATTGATGAAATCATTGACCTTACACATCAAATGAAATAAATAAAAAAGCACCTTACGAGGTGCTTTACTTTTATCTTTTTATATAGGGAGGACTGTTGGGATTATCCTCATAAATCATCAATAAGGCATTACACAATCGATCATAACCTTCATCATGACGATAAGCTAAATCCATGTCATAATCCGCAAGGAGCGCTTGTTCAGAAATCTGACCCGACTCAAAACTTCGGGCAGTTCGCCCACTATTACGAATTTGTTTAATAATATCCAAGCATTCATGAACTGTGGTGCCTGAAAGTGCACTTTGTTTTTTATAAAATTCACTAATATGCTCGCAGTAATATTCAAATTCATCGTCCCAATGTTTGTTTGCATAAACTTGCGCTTCGGTACGCAAGCATTGTATTTGTCGTAATACCTCACCGTAAACGTTATCTGCCGGCCCTTCATCAGGGATGAGGTGCGCTAATTTTTTATTACAAGGTTCCATAAATAATAAACCTCCTTTAATAAAATATATCACGTTTGTTTCCGTAAATTCACGTTTATTTTATGGTACTCACGAATTCATAGGTACAATTTTAAAATGGTGATTGACTTAAGTATGCATCCAAAGTCATTTTTGATGCGACGATTTTTTCGGAAATTGCACCCACATAGCGATAATGCCAAGGTTGAAATGCATACCCTGTCTCCGTTTCCTTCCCCTCAGGATAACGTAAAATAAAACCAAATTTATAAGCGTTTTCTTGAAGCCATTGGTATGTTTCTGTATCTTTGAACTCTAGTTCGTTCCACGTGTTAATATCATCCCCACCAAAATCAAAACCATAACCACTGCGGTGTTCGGAACACCCATCATTGCCACCATAACGATGAGCCATCTCAAGACCATAGCGGTCTTGATTGCCTTCGTATAACTGCGTTTGTAAGGTGGGAGTATGATATGAACTAATTTTATTTAGAACAATACCTTCTTGGCGCGCTGCTGCTTGCATATATAAAAACTGATTTTCGGCTTCAAAACGTTCGCCTGGTAAATAAGAATTTGGTAAACAATGTCCGCGATCGACAACTAACAACCCTTTCCGGTACGTACGCGTTCCTTCTTCCATTTGATATGCATCATCCAACGTTGCCGCAAAAGCATTGATTTCAGTTTCAAATGCTTCAAGTGCTTCCATTGTTTGAATACTAGCAAGTGTATCTTTTAAGTCAAGATATGCATGCCGATGAGTTGATAATACATCCCGTTGTTCATAAAACTTTAAGACACGTGCATAATCGTCCAAAAGATTAATGCCTTCAATGCTCAAGTCATTAACATGGACAGGTTGCGTAATTTCAGGTTCTGCAGTACTGCAACCAGTTATTAAAATAAAACTGATACAGACTAGTAAGCGATAGTTTTTCTTCATGCTCTTATTCTATCGTATTCATGCCATAAAAAAAAGGATTCCGAAGAATCCTATAAGCATTATTTTTGGTAACCAATAACACCACGACAAATAGTTGTTTGAACATTAATGTCATCATCACAGATAACGAGGTCGGCATCTTTATTAATAGCAATGCTTCCTTTACGTCCAAAGATTTCTAAGTGTTTCGCAGCATTTTCTGATGACATCTTCACTAGATCACGCATTGGTGCGCCTGTAAAGTGCTTAATATTACGAACTACAAAGTCCATTTCTGCTACAGACCCTGCAAGCGATCCTGTTGCAATGCGGCATTCTTTGCCTTTTTTAATAACTTCTTGTCCACCAAGGTCATAGTTTCCGTCAGGAAGACCTTTAGCACGCATTGAATCGGTGATAGCAATAAAATTGTCAGCACCTTTAATTTGATATGTTGCTTTCACAACATCAGGATTTAAATGAATCCCATCACAAATCATTTCTGCTTTAAGCGTTGGATTCATAAATCCAGCTGTAACTGCACCCGGTTCACGATGATGGTGTGGTTTCATTGCATTATGGAAGTGTGTTAGGTTTGAAAGTCCATTCGCAATTTCAGCTTCAATTTGTTGACATGAAGCATCTGTATGACCTGCTGAGGGTACCACATTTAAAGAACGTAAATGATCTGTAAAGCCCATTTCCGCTTCTTCAGGTGCATATGTAATCACCTTAATCATTCCTTCTGAAACATCCCAGAAATGATCAAATGATGCGATGGTAGGTTTTAGCACAAATTTTGGGTTCTGTGCACCAATGTGTTTTGCGGAAATAAAGGGTCCTTCTAAATGAATCCCTACAATTTCTGCTTCACCCGGTTTATTATTGTTCTTCGCATACTTCACAATTTCTCCGAGTGCTTTATCAACAGCTTCAACAGATTGAGTCATTGTTGTCGCACAATATGAAGTTGTTCCTTCTTTTGGTAAGAAACGTGCAATTGTTGCAACTGCATCTTCAGTACCATCCATATTATCAGCACCATTGGCACCATGAATGTGTTGATCGATAAATCCAGGTAGAACATTCATGCCCTTAGCATCAACAATTTCACCAGAATAAGTTGGTACATTTTCCATAAGTCCAATTGCCTTAATGGTTTGATTTTCTGTAAGCACATAACCGTTATCGATTACGCGGTCTTCTAAATATATACGTCCGTTTGTAATTAACATCGTAATTCCTCCTTGTAACCTTTGTTTACTCTACAATTATAGCACTCTTGTCCATTAACACAATTATAATAAACATTAGTTTTGTTGTTGTTTTGATTTGCTTTCTGATACCGAAGCCGTATAATATATGAGAGAAAGAAGAGAGGGTATTCAATATGAAATTATATGTTGTAGAAAACAGCGATGCTGGAGCAGCGCTCGGTTTCGAGCTCATTAGCAATGAATTAAACGAGGGAAAATTAAATGTATTTGGTTTAGCGACAGGTAGTACACCCATTTCATTTTATGACAAAATTACCGCAAGTGATTTAGACTTTTCAGATGTTATTTCCATTAACTTGGATGAATATATTGGTATTGGAGCAGATCACGATCAAAGCTACCACTACTTTATGAACAAACATTTCTTCAGTAAAAAACCATTCAAGAAAAACTACTTACCAAATGGTTTAGAAGAAGATGCTGAAAAAGAATGCAAACGTTACGATGACATTATCGCAACAAACCCAATTGATGTTCAAATCTTAGGACTTGGAATCAATGGACACATTGGTTTTAACGAACCGGGTGCATCTTTTGAAGGATTAACACAAAAAGTTTCGCTTACTGAATCCACAATTGAAGCAAACGCACGTTTCTTCGAAACAAAGGAAGATGTTCCGCGTTATGCTTACTCAATGGGTATTAAATCCATTATGTCTGCAAAGAAAATTGTATTATTTGCATACGGTGACGCTAAAAAAGATGCTGTATACAATATGATGGAAGTTGCACCAACTGAAGCATGTCCTGCAAGTGCACTTCAAAATCATGATGATGTTATCGTGATTGTAGATAAAGCAGCTGCTGCTTTATTGGATCTTTCAAAACATCAATAAGACCGGAAACGGTCTTTTTTTATTTATTAGTTCAAAAAAAAAGAAAGCCTAGGCTTTCTTAACAAATTCAGATTTTAAACTCATAGCACCAAACCCTTCGATGCGGCAATCAATATTATGATCCCCTTCCACAAGTTTAATATTTTTAACTTTTGTACCTTGTTTGAGGGCGCCTGCGGCACCTTTCACTTTTAGGTCTTTGGTAATAATGATGTCATCACCATCCGTAAGGGTGGTACCGTGTGCATCTTTCACAACCAAGGCTTCTGCTTGCGTGCTCAAGGCATTCCATTCATGACCACATTCGGGACATACAAATAAATCTCGATCTTCGTAGGTGTACTCAGACGTACACTTTGGGCAATTCGGTAATGTCATTGTTTCGCTCCTTTTATCCTCTAATCTATCACTGAGTATACCGTGTTAAATGAAGACTTGCAAATTAGGCTTGAAGTTAACCGGTTTATAATCTATAATTTTACTGTATTGTTACCTTGGAAAGTTGCTCCATTTTATGAGATTGGCCTCACATAGAATTCTTTTCAAGAATAGTATATTTTAAAAGGAGATTTAGATTATGATCGGAATTATCGTTACAGGTCACGGAAAGTTTGCTGAAGGTTTAACTTCATCCGTAGAACTTATTGCAGGTGCACAACCTCAATATAAAAGCGTTTTATTTTTAGAAGAATCAGGTCCTGAAAAATTATCAAGTGACCTAAAAGAAGCAATCGCTGAAGTAAATTCTGGCGATGGTGTTCTTGTTTTCACAGACTTAAAAGGTGGTACACCGTTTAAAGAATCTGTGATGATTGCCATGCAACACACTGATGTTCATGTTCTTGCAGGTACCAACTTACCTATGTTACTTGAAGCAAGTCTTATGCGTTTAAGCGAACCCCTCATTTATGATTTCGCGAAATCACTTGCTGAAACAGGTGCATCCCAAGTTGAACTCTTTGAAATGCCAGAAGCTGAAGAAGCTTGTGATGATTTCTCAGACGGAATTTAATTAATCTTGAAAAAAAGGTCCTAGCGTTTGCTAGGGCCTTTTTCTTGCGTATAAATCTTTTGAGCATATTCGCTGGGTGCAAAACCAAAATGCTGTTTAAATTTCCTTGAGAAATAGTGAATGGAACTGAAGCCAAGTTTTAAAGCCACATCCGTAATTGGATACTTACCTTCAAGAATCATATGTTTCGCACGTTCTAGTTTTTGTTCATTAATGTATTGCTTCGGCGGCATATCAAAATATTTATTAAACAACAATTGTAATGCCGATCGCGAAATCGCAAATTGATTACAGATATCCTCAACAGAAAGCGGACGATGAATATTTGCTTGAATGTACGTATAAATTTCATCCATTAATTCATTTTCAAAATTGACCTGAATCGGATTTGATGTATTGTGGCTGCTTGTCGGTTCATCGTATTGAAAAAGAAGAATCATGATTTCTTGTAAGTACGATACCATTAGATCTTTCGCAAAAGGACTTTGATCCTGCTCAAGAATGGTTGATTGACGAATAAAATGATTCATTAAGGTATATAATTCATTCCCACAGCTCATCACACGGTTTTGAATATGCTCAATTGAGGTCGGTAACATGTTCATATCAAACATAATCGTTAAGTAGGAACATGCATTCGTACCGATAACAGATTGAGTATGAAATTGTCCCGGGAAATAGAGGATCATTTCTTGATTTTCTAAAGTGAAGGAAGTCCCTTCAATCTCAGTTGTAAGCACTCCGGCATCCACATAGGTCAATTCCCAATACTTATGGGCTTCACCCTCAAAATGATAATTTTTACCTTTTACATTGTAATAGTAAGAATAAATTTCACTAACCCCAAATTGGGGTTTAATCGACACATATTCAATGTCAGTATCCAAACGTGTCTCCACAATAGTTGGTTCTTGATGACTTTGATACGAAATCTCAATCATGGCACTTTGAGTAATGGGCATTAATGCATACCGAATATGCGGGTGAATAACAACGGTTCGATGAATTACAAATCGCTCATGATTGCCATTTTGATCTTCAACAAGCACAACCGCAATCCCCTCAAGTACGCGAATATTTGTAGACTCCGAAACTGATACCAATGCGTTCGGTTTCTTATTACTTAATATCGTGGTATATGCCGGATATGCACTGCGCATATCGGTAGAGTGCCCGTATTTTAAAAATTGCGGTCCTGTTGTTTTCTGATACATAAATGTCCTCCGATAAGACGAAAAAGCACAATTGTGCTTTTTCTATATATTATTTATTTTCTTTGCGTTTTCCATAAGCAACAAAGCATGCTCCTGCAACAAGCAAGGCGCCAACAATAGGTAGGAGATTTTGTGGCGTGACTCCTGTTGAAGGAAGTGATTTGGAATCCTTTTCCCCAAGAGCAAACAGTGAGAAGGATGCTGTTTCAAAGATAACATCATTTTCCGATGCCATCCACGCTAGTGACTCGAAGCCTTCTTGCGTTTCATGGAATACATTAAGGATGCTGCGATCCATTGGTTTCTGAGGTTCAATCGAAACCGTAACTGGATTTTTGGGTTGGACAGGTTTGCCATCATGCATGAGCGTAATGTCATATCCTACCGTATTTTTTAACCCTTCAACTTTAAGGTTATCCTTAACATCTACATTTAATGTTGTATTTTCTGGGAGATCACCTTCCGTATAGGTAATCGCCACTTTTGATGCTTCATCCACAAGTGTTTGTGTTTGTGGTGTAGTAGGTTTTTCTTCTGGTGTTGTCGGTTTTTCTTCCGGTGCTGTAACTGTCACCGTTTCAAGGCTAATATTTTGTGACACACCATTTGTATTTGCTGTATTTACAGTAATAGTTGTCTTTCCGTTATCAATCACGGCTTCACCATTACCAGCAACAAGTTTATAAGTTCCGTCTAAAACAAAGCTTACAGAAGCTTGTTTATGCGTTGGATCTTGAACTGCAAAGTCGAGACCTTTACGCATCACAATCATCTTATTGCTTGTGCTTAAATCTTCAACGCTGTGTTTTGTTTCATCAAAGAATGCATATCCAACCATGTCTAAAGCGTTTTGACGTACTGCATGAACGCCATCTTCCTGTGCAAGAATTTCTACAGGATTTGCTTTCGCATATGCTTCCGTTTCTGCAGCGGATGCATTTGGTAAGATTGCATAAGCATATTGACTTGTTTCATTACCATCGTGCTCATACGTTACGGTTGCGAATTGGCGTGTAACTTCTTTGTCGGCATTACCGGTTGTTTTATTGCGTACATATGAGTATTTTTGGGTATTACTTGAGGTATTAACGGTTACATCTTGATCCCCTAAGAATACATAACCTGTATCTTTATTGACACCATCTGTACCCATAGCTAACCATTTAAGTCCTTTTTGAACTCCATTTTCCAGCGTTTTCACACCTTCTGAAGTTTCGCCTTTAAGGTTGATTACATCGTCTTCGTTAAACATACGATTTTCCACAGTTGTTGTGAGGTCACGTTGTTTTATATCATGAATGTTTGAACCCAATGCGATAATTTCATCATCAAACATAAACCATGATTTGTTTGCTTCTGCATTTTTGTAGACAACGAAGCTTTCAGGCAATTCACCCTTTTGAGCATCAGCGTATGCCTCATCATCACCTAATTGCATTGCGGATGCGCCATAGATACCCATCTTCACATCACCTGAGTAATCATTTGTACCCAATGGGAAGTAAACATATTTATTTTGAGTAATTGATCCTGCTTCAAAGCCTTCTGCAAGGTCATAGAAGTCTTTTCCATAGAGTTCTGGAATGGTTTGACGTTGTTCATTTACCGTTGTGATACCTGGTAATTTATTGTGGTCAACAGTCGCAAAGAAGTTAATTCCGTGCATTGCGGTTTGATCATTACCACTTTGATATAAGTAGTAAGCGCCATCACCTTGATACCAAGAACGTAAGTTCTCACCACTCATGTATTCATATTTTGAAATACGGTTTGAACTTCTTGAGAGTGCAAAGGCATAACCATCACGTGTATGAATGGCTTTGTCCATTAAATTGAACGCATAGTGATCTGATGTTTCTAAAGGATTTACTGCTTCAATTGCACTGTTATTGATGATTGCTTCATATGCTGCAATGTTTTGAATTGATACAAAACTTGCAGGATTAATGGTTGAACGAATATTTTGTTTCAAATATTTGATATAACTTTGAAGTTTAAGCTGTTCTGCTTGTGGTAAACTTTGGGATAATTGTACAAAGGCTTCGATAACACTTGAAGCATCACCATAACCCGATCCAGTTCGTGACACAGCACGACCCTTCACAATTTCCATCATATACCCTTCAAACATTACAGGGGCAAAACCACGATAAATCCATTCTTGAACTGTATCTAATAAGGTATCATTTTGCCATTGTGTTCCATCTAATACTGTAACAAGTTGGGCAATACGTCCTAACAATACTTTTCCATATGACCCTGTATAAGCAACCGTTGAGTGTTGAACAAACGATCCATCTTCATAGAATCCATCGGTAACACCGTGTTGCAAGTTACTTGGGTCAATTGTGCTGAATACAGTCATTGAGTTTTCAACTGCTTTACTGATTCGTGCTTCATCTTCAAGCACAGCACCTTGAAGAATGCGATTAAATGTAATGTCAGTGAGGTTTGCTCCTGTATGTTGGCGAGCATCAAGGTTTACATCACCAATTGTTGGATCGCCAGGTTTCGCATCACCACGAATATAGGAATCCATAACTGTTACTGATTCTTGAATAAAACCTGGGTACTCTTTTTCAATTTCATTGCTGAGTAGGAACATAATATTTGATAAACTTTGGGGAACACCAATTTCCCAACTATACCAGTTACCGTAGTAGCCGGTATCCATCTTATTGAAATAGTTATCACCTAACCATTTAACACCTTCTAATACAGCCTTCAACGCTTCGGGGGATTCATAAAGCGTGTTCTCATTACCTGGCATTGCGTATGCAAGTGCAATGGCATTGAGTTGTTGGTAGGATTTGTGAAGGTTTGATGATAAATCGTGATCCGTTTTACCTTCACCATTACGATTATCTAAAATAAGTCCTTCAAAATATTCATTATCTTTAGCGCGAATTGCGTCCATGGCTTTTTGACCATTCGTATGGACCGCTTTAACTTTTTTCTGATTAATTGCATCGTTATTAATAGCTTCATTACCTAATAAGTACTCACGATAATTACTTTTCACCTTTTCAATATCGTCATGATCCGCCATAACGTTGCGAACCCCAACCATTGAGATTGATAAAATTAACGTCATTAAAAATGTGAATACTGTTCTCATATTCTTCTTCATTTTCGTCTCCATTCAAATTTATATAATAGTTCTAAACCGGTTTACATTGGAATTATATGTTAACGGTTACATTGTGTCAACACCTTTTGTAAAATTAGGTGAACCGGTTTTGTGAAAATCTGTTTATTTCATACGAGTACGCTTATCGTAAAGAAGATTATGATAAACTTAGTAATATAGAACATGTCATACAATCCTAGAAATCAATTGCATTGACACGATTTAGGGACAAGCGTATAATGAACAGTGTTCAGTAATGAGGTGATTCGATGAAAAAAGCAGTTATTACAAAGGATGCGCTCCTTGAAGTCGCAAAGGAAATTGTATTTAATGAGGGCTTGGATAAATTAAATATGCGGAATTTAGCCCAAAAAGCTCAGGTTTCAATTGGCTCTGTCTATAATTATTTCCCTTCCAAAAACGATCTCGTCTTTGGCGTCATTGAAGATTTTTGGAAACAAGTTTTTTATGAAGATATTTGTAAAGTTGACACAAATATTCATTTTGTAGCGTTTATCGAACAGATTTATGATCGATTACGGCATCATATCGATGATTTCAATTCATTATTTATGAGTCATATTGAGATTATGAATCAAGAAGATAAAATGAAAGGTCATCATGTTGGGATGCAATATGTTGATCATATCCGCAACGGCCTTGCGCTTGTGCTTGAACAAGATACAACCGTTAAACCCGATGCATTTACAGAGTCATTTACTCGTGATGGATTAATGGATTTTGTCTTTCTTCATGTTTTCATCTCATTACGTAAAGGAAGTCCTAATATTGACTTCCTTGCCGAAGTATTGAAACGACTCTTATATGAGTAGAAAGAGGTTACTATGAAAAAAATGATCAATACATCATTCGCTTATTTGATTGCTGGACTTATTGGTGGTGTATTCTACCGTGAATTCACCAAATTCCAAGGTTTTACTGATTTTACCCGTCTTAGTTTGATTCACCCACACTTATTGGTATTAGGGATGTTTGGATCGCTGATTATTGCTTTATTCTTTATTAAGTTTGATTTAGCAAAACATCCTAAATGGAATCGTTTCTACCTTACTTATAATCTTGGTGTGATTCTTACAACGGTTATGTTGCTTGTTCGCGGCCTTACTGAAGTTTTAAATCTTTCCTTATCTTCAGGTATGTCTGCAGCCATCTCTGGATTATCCGGAGTAAGTCATATTATTTTAACGATTGGACTCATGTTCCTCTTCACGATTTTACGTCAGGAAGCTGAATAATTAACCCAACCAAAAAAAAACCTACATCCTGTGCCATGTTCCACAGAATGTAGGTTTTTTATTGTTTTTGTTCTTCGAGATATCCAGCAAAAACCGTTTCAACAATATCTAAACTTGCACTGCCTAAATCCAAGATTAATTTATGGAAGGCTTTCTCATCAAACGCATCACCCAAGGCCGTTTGAGCGCGTTCTTTCATGCTTTGAATGGACATGGCACCAAAGTAATAGCTCCAAATGTTACCGGGTTCTAAGACAATTTGTCGGTATATTTGATCACGTTCTTCCTCACTGTTTTGAACATAAACACTGTCGAAATACGCACCCATTGCTTCACGGTCCCAATCGTTATAATGGACCCCAATATCCACTTCAAGAAAAATGAGATACATCGATTCATACAGATCTCGAATATAGTCATCGTAGCCATCCGGTCCATCTAAATAACGGATGGAAAGCTGTTCAACATACTGTGCCCACCCTTCGGTCATGGCATTATTACGAATATATAGTCGGATTGGATGCATTCCCTTTATGGTTCGCATATATTGAGCTTGGTACATATGTCCTGGAATGGACTCATGTGCAAAGGTGGTAAAGTTTGCGGGATCAAAATCATCATTAATGTAGATCCGTTGCGTATAATCGACTGCACTATCAATAGGTGGCACGTAATAAAAGGCAGGATTAGAAACGGCTGTAAGCGATGCATCAATTTTATTCACTTCATAGGGAATGGTGCCCAGTTCTGGGAAATCACGTTGACTTTTCAAGTATAAGTCATCAATCAAAGCGTAGGCATCTGCATACTGTGGGCTTTGACGCGTGCGTTCATAATCTTGATAAATCTGTAATTGGTCGCTGTTTTCCACATCTTGAAGGCGTTTATATACTTCAATTCTACGGTTACTGATCCACATTTGAAATTCTGGAATGGTTAAATTACGTCCACTTAAGGATGGAATGAGTGTTTCATAATACGCCTTACCCTGGTCTACATGAGCCAGTCCCCGATTTTCACGTGTTTTGACTGTTTTTAAATCCTTAGCCAACTGAATGAAGGCATCGTGATAATCTTCTTGTATAAAGCGTTTATTCTCTTCGATATAAAATTGTTTTTTTGAATCTTTAATAAAATCAGCGGCATTAATTTTATCCTCAAAACCTTTAATTAAAAAGAACGATTCCAACTGAGATTGTTCAATCATCACTGCAGCAAATGCACTGAGGTTTTCATGTTCATACTCTGTTAACATTTCCGTTTTATTATAAAAAGCAATGGATTCTTTAAAATACGGCGGAATGGATTGTAATAACGAACGATAACCCAAAACGTCTTTCTCGGTTCGAAATGTATATCCTTCTAGAAATTGCGGAATGGCATCCAATTCAGGATCTACTTGGAACTGGAACGGTTGATAACCGGAAGTCATTCGTTCTAATTCATATAATAATACCTTCTTATCAATGATTTGTTGATCTGATAAGGTTCTATCTTTGAATTTGCGAATGTTTTTCTCAATATCTTTAATTAAATCTTTAGACATCTCAAAATCTTCTTCGCTACCCAAACGGAATTGGTAGTGCTCAACATCCACGTCATAATCTTCAGGGTGTTCCAACAGATAGTTACTTGATGGATCTGTAGATCCAATCAATGACACTAAAGCGGTATCTAATGCACTCTCAAAACCTTTGTTCGAGCCATCATCACTGGGTGATTTTGAAAATTGGCATCCAAACAAACTGATAAGTATGATTAGTATTGTTAGTGTTTTCTTCATAAACTATCCTACCCTATTTAACGCGTCGATCCACACATCGATTGCATCCATCACCATATCCTTTTTTTGACTTTGTAATATATTATGACCTACCCCTTCAATAATTTTCAATGCATTTGCACTGTTTTGAGTAGATTGGAAGAATGTTTTTGACGATTCTAAAGGCACAATTGAATCGCAATCGCCGTGAAAAATCAAACACGGACATGCATAGGCCGCTGCTCTCGCTTGAAATACGGTCGGAGCATGTACGAGTGTCTCTGTCACAAAAGAGCGCGTAACACGCTTAAAAGGCGCTTTAGAAAGAGCGTGTTCAATCATGCTTAGCTGCCAAATATCATCTTGAATTAACGTCGAAAACAACGCCATCACTGAAAGTGAGGGTTGGGTTAAATCCTGCCATGCTTCTTGAATGCATAATCCCGGTGCTAGCAATACTTGTCCGTCAATATTGTGGCCATAGTCAAGCCCATAAAGTGCGGTAACCAAGCCACCTAAACTAAATCCCATCGTAATTATTGGACAATCATGACCCAATGTTTTTGAATAAGACACAACTGCATCCAAGTCCAAGATTAAATCACGATAATCCTTGAGATCTCCAAGGGGTGCACGGGTTCCACCGTGACTGCGGAGATCATACCGTACAACCGTATAACCACGTTGGTTCAACCCCTGCGCAATCGAGTTATAATAGACAATTTGTTCTAAAAATCCATGACTGATAATAATGATTCCTTTAGGGTTTCCAATATCATTAACGGAAACCTTTAAGGCTACATCATCATAGGATTTAATAAATAATTGCATAAGCCACCTCAAATTCACTATGTTATCTTAATCATATGGGAAATCATGACAAAAGTATAGGAAAAACAGAACAAATTAAGCGATTTATGAAATATAAGTGGATAACAGATTAGATATGACGAACCCTTATTGAATATATGGTATACTTTCAATATCGTTTAGAAATATGAGGTAATTGTATGAATGAAATAATTCCAACCTTCTTTTTATATTGGGTTATCTATGGCGTTATTGGATGGATTATGGAAACCATTTACTGCTCTGTTCCCGCTGGTAAATTTGTGGAACGCGGATTTTTAAATGGCCCTATCGTTCCCATCTATGGTTTTGGTGCCCTCTTTGTGTTAAGCGTTTTAAAGCCTTTCTTTTATAGTCCCTTACTGGTATTTATTCTTGGGTTCTTCCTTACGAGCATTCTTGAGTATATTACGAGTTATATTATGGAAAAAGCCTTTGGCATGCGTTGGTGGGATTACTCACATTATAAATTTAATATCAAAGGGCGTGTTTGCTTACTTAACAGTACTATGTTTGGTGTGTTATGTGTTGTCCTTGTAGAGTGGATCCATCCGATTGTCGTCAAAACAGTCAGTCGTTTTACACCAACAACACAGATGATTGTTGCGGCAATTCTCGGTGTTATTATCCTTGTTGACTTTATTGTATCCGTTGCTTCTGTATTGAACTTGAAGAAACGTCTCAAATCACTTGAATCTCTTCATACCGAAATGGCAGAACTCATTCAAAACTTTAATGAGAAGAACAATCAACGTAAAGATGAAATTAAGGTTCGCATTGCGGAACTTAAAGAAGAATATAAATTTACAGAACGTCGCTTACTCCGATCTTTTCCAACAATGAAAGCTGAACAATTCAGTGAATTTTTGGATGATGTGAAAGCATCGGCTCGTTTAAAACGTCGTAAGCATAAAAAAGATTAAAAAAAGCACCTTGAAATCCAAGGTGTTTTTTTTACGATTTAATTTTTGAAACCAAGGTAACCATGCGTGGATAATAGATTGTGGCAAGAACCGCTGCCAATAACCCCTGAAAAACATCGCCTTTAAAAGCAATCAGCATTGCACCCCAACTTTGGGCAATCCATGCAGCTAGAAATCCATACATCACCATCATCCATAATCCTGCCAAACCGAAAGCAATCCATCGTTTTGAGGTTTCCAATGTATTTCGAAGCAAATATAAAATTACAACTTCGCCAGCTTTTATTAAAAGTGTAAACGGTGCATAGAATGCATAACCTGCCGCAAGATCTGCAAGGGCACTTCCCACCCCAGCTGCAAACAGTGCATATGGAAATGGTAATATCGCAACTGAAATCATAATTACAAAATCTCCCAGATTGAGATAACCTCCCGTTGCGGAAGGAATTTTAATCATCATTGTAACGACGGTAATCAATGCCGTCATCATGGCTGAAAGAACCATCCATTTTAGTGGTTTCGATTTTTCCATAATTTCCTCCTCATTGACGTTATTATATCATGATGTAATCCGAGGCTAGCGCCAATTATACGGCAACGATGCCAGCTTCGCTTCAACACGATTTTTGATGCATGTTTCAATCAAAGTATTTGTATAAAGCCCTGTGCGGTTGTCCTTACCCGCTACGGGCATTGTTGCCCCAACATAAAACCCACTAGCAATGGCTTCAAGATAACCATCTATCCCCGCAATTTGTCCTACCGCAAAGCAGTCTTCACGATTTAGAAGGTTTAAATGCGGTCCTACTTCCAATAGGTATGTATTGCGATGAACCACGCCATAACGTCGAATAACTACCGGTTTCATTGGAAAGATGATCTTCATCATTGCACGTTGTTTCGACCACACAAGCCGCGTGCAACTGTTTTGAAGCGCACCATTGCTTCGAATTGGCCACACATACCCAGTTTTATGTTTGATTAATACGTGCTCGATAAAGGACTCAGCACCCTGATGGGCATAGTGTTCTAAGGTGTGAGTTGTATCAATATCTTTTTCATGGGGTAACCTCGGTACACATTGTGCACATCTCAAAAAAGTTATCAGTCTTTGAAGTTGTTTGTCATCTAGAGCTACGAAGTCGCACTGAACATCTACTACAATTTCCGGTTGACTCTGTTTTTCATAACAAACTCCCACATGGTCTAAAAGTGATACATCTGTATTGGGTCCGGTCGCAAGAATTGTTGGTCCTGGCGGTAACTGTGTTAAACGCACACGTTTTATCGTAATGCAGGGATGCGTTATAATCGCTTGATGCATCGCATGTGTTACACGTTTTACATCATAACAAAACCCTTTATTCTCATTTAAACGATAGGTTTGAATCAATGTCATCATTTTCGATTGGTGCATTATCAATTCATGCGACAGTTGGCGTTGTAGGGGTGTCTGTAAATAGGGATTAAACGGATCATCAAAATACGACACGCCACCCTGAAGGGCTACAATTTCCGCTAACAACCCGCTCTGATGGGCACCGTATTGCATTTTGGGTCGCATTTCATAAAGAACGACAGAGATACCACGTTCTGCAAGCTGATATGCAGCTTCGCAACCGGCAATACCACCACCGATAACATGTACTGTCATTGCATCACCTCATGCATACTTTACACCTTTTAAAAGCTTACAAATCTTAAAAATTATAAAAAAAAGAACTCTATCCGAGTTCTCCTTGGCAGGTTGATTCTTGCCAGTTAATATTACATTTTAGAATTTGATTCGGAGCTTCCATGTAATCTCCTTCGATGCGATCAATAAGAATTCGCGCTGCTTGACGCCCTTCGTCATAAGCAGGTTGAACAATCGTGGTCACTGAAGGTGATGCGACATTTGTCCATTCCGTATTATCAAAACCTAATAAACCAATTGTTGTTGGGATTAAATTGCGCAATTCTTTTAAACCCATGTAAACAATTGGGAGCAACCAACAGTTGGCCGCAAAAATCAATGTCTTTCGATTTAACTTAATATTATTACTGATAATCTCTGTAATCTCTGCTGGTGTCACGTTATCGGACACAATTTGCATGTTACATTCTTTACCATTTAGAGCTAAGGCATCAATAAATCCTTGCGAACGTTCTTGACGTGTCGAGAGAATGCTGGGATCGGCTGTCAGTAAAATAAATTCTTCATAGCCAAGCTTCATCATTTCTTCCGTTGCCTCTAAAACTGCTTCATAATTATTCGTTTTAACCCAGGGATTATTTTGTACATTCGTTTGCGAATCAATGAAGACAATCTCTTTATTTTGTGATCGTATTTTTTTAATCAGTTTATGGAAACTGGTTGTCGGTTGAACAATAAACCCGTCGACTCCCATCGCAAGCATGCGATTAACATAGTTTTCCTCATTCTCAAAATCGTAGTTTGTATTTCCTACGATAAGTTGATATTTGCCCTCTTTCGCAGCTTCATCAATTCCCTTAACAATTTGATTCGCGAAGGCATTGGTAATATCCCCAATAATTACCCCTATGAGTTTCATGCTTTTAGCGTTTAAAGAACGCGCAACAACACTGGGACTGTAATTGGTTTCTTGAATTACCTTTTCGATGCGTTCACGTGTTTCGGAACTCATCTTATCAAATTTTCCGTTCAAGAAGAATGAAATTGTGGTCTTGGAAGTACCAGCGAGTGAAGCGATTTCTTTAATCGTTAACTTCTTTTCTTGAGTCATCTTTAATTCCTTTCATCAACTTATTCACTTTTTACATCATAACGTACTTATTATATTACTAAGTAAACCGATTAACAAGTTGTAACCTTTGTGAATTATGCGCGTAGAACCTTTTGCCCAAGATCTTTCGAGCGCACAACACATTTCGCATGGAAGGGTTTTCCATTACAATAGAGGATTTTTTTACCATGCCATATTTCTTCATGAAGTACACAGATTTCAACGACATCATCACCTTGTTTAAAGGAATACGCGCAGCCGATGTCATCACTTAAGACCGTATCATTGTTTTGTAAAATGGTTTCTCGTTGTACATCCCATTTTGGATCCACAAATAAGGTCACATTGACGCAGCGATCCTCAAAGGTTTGTGTTTGAACTAACACCGGATGGGTGCTCTCTGAATTATAAGCATATGAAATTACATCCGAAGTTACTTGAATCGGTAGTGTACTGATAACCTTTAAGTGCGTTTGATCTTCGAACTCTATTATACCATCATGATACATCAATGTTTCATCGAGATGAAACTTCGTTGTAGCAACATGCGTTCCTTTGGCTTGAATGGCATCCACCACCATCCAAATTCCCGCATCCAGAACAATCACTTTACGCTGATGCACGTAGTTTTCAGCCACAACGGCGCCTTCATAGTAATGACACCCATCAACATGACGTACGTAATTCTTTAAAGGTTTATAAAAGGATGAATACGTCCATGATGTATCCGGTACTGCAGTAGGGTTTTGATCTAAAATCACAGTATTATGACTTTCCATGCCTTTTAAGTACATACGCTTTGGATTATCTTCACGATAGGTTAAACGGCCTGGGTCAACTAAAACGGGTTGACCTTTGAAGTACGTTGAAAGATGTAGATTATCGGCATGACCGTGTCCACTTCCGAGTGATCCATTTGTATACATCGTAAAATGCGCATCAGGACCCCAATCACTGCGTGTTGTAAAGATACCGCTATCTATTCCATCATAGTTTAACGACAATGGAACTTCCGTCTCTAATCCATCAAAAAAGTCTTGAGCTTCCATCCCATAGGCATAAGTAATTTCAAATTCAAGGATGGTTTCTGCTTTGGATTTATAAAGCGGATTAGCGAGCGCATAAGCACAAAATCCCATAACGCCGGCAAGCGGGGTGCGATCGGTATCACCGTAAGCGATAATATCATTTTGTGGCGTGGCTTGATAATACAGCGCATAAGCCATAGTATCTAAGACATTTCTAAACCATGCTTGATTTTGTACATAGGGCAAGGCCTTTAGTCCATAATTCAACACTTCAACATGGTACATAGTGGATTGTTCCCAATGCATTCCGTCGGGATAAACTTGGATTTCAAACTGTGTTTGAATTTCATCCTGAACCCACTGTTTAAAGTCTGAATCAGCATCCGCGCCAAGCCAGCCAAAATACTTCGCAAGGACACAAGTTTGAATGCTTCCCCAGTTACTGAGGGTATATTTCGTTAAGTAATGATTTTGTAGATACGCAGCTTGATCTGCGAGGCTCTTTTCAATGGCCAAAAAGGTATCTGCATCGAGCCGTCCATAGACATGCAGATAAGGAAGTAAATCCAACCAATTGTTCATGCGCATTGCTGTATCAAGTGTCCGTGTTGATGGGCCACTTTCTACCGGTGTATGTTTTTGGATCCAATCTAGAACCAATGCTTGCGCATGATTAAGATATTTGAGATCATCCGTTAAAATTGTTGCTTCGACTAGGGATGGTATGTAATCCATCCGGTTTAACATAAAAATCCACTCATCATCGCCATTTGGTGAAGTGGTCCATCCAAATGGATTTAAGGTGTATGGAGTCTTACATGGTTCCATATCCCAATCACGAGTGAATGTAAAGATATTCATCATTAGTTGATCTGCATATGCAACAACATCCCCTGTTTCAAAGTCATATTGTGACTTTAAGCGTTTTAGATCAAGTGTGCTTGATTTACGTTCAATTGTTTGATATAAATGACTCTTTACCATTTTACGTTCTCCTTATGAAAAAAAGAGAACTACTTAACGAAGTAGCTCTCTAAAGTTAAATACTAAGCTAAGATTCCGAAGAAGCTTAAGGCAACACCAAGTACTACTGTAAGAATAACAAGTTTGTATGTGTTCCAACCTTTTTTCTTAATTAGGTAGTACATTAAACCTGTATAAAGCATTGGTAGAAGCGCAGGAGCAACTTTGTCTAAAAGACCTTGGATGTTAACTGTTGATTGTTTAACACCTTCTTGGATTTCTCCAGCTGCGAATGAAATATCAACTTTCATCTTAACAAATGTAGCTGCAAGACCTGAAATAACGGTAACACCAACAATGTTTGCTGCTGTTGAAATTTGTTCCATCTTTTCGCTTAATTTATCAATAATACTTGTACCAACTTTATAACCATAAACACCCATTCCGTAACGAATACCGAATAATACAGCGTTAATTGTGATTAAGAATAATACAGGAGCAATTGTAACACCATCCATTGCAAGTGATGCAAAGATTGTTGAGAATAATGGTGCGATTGCGAATTGTGATAATGAATCACCGATTCCAGCAAGAGGACCCATTAAAGCCATCTTAATTGGACGAATTTCTGACTCAGGACGTCCTTCATCAGCCATTACTAAGTGTAATGATGTAATGAAAGGAAGTAATTGAGGGTTTGTGTTATAGAATTCACAGTTTGCACTCAGTGCTGCTGCGAAATCATCGTCGTTTGTATGTACTTTTCGTAAAGCTGGGTATAGAACTAAAGCATAACCAAGACCTTGGTAGTTACTATAGTTAAATCCATTTTGTAAAAAGTATGAACGAGCTGTTGTTTTGAAATAATCTTTTTTCGTTAATTTATTAGATCCAGTCATCGTTACCTGCCTCCACTTCTGTTCCTGATACATTTACTGTGTTTTGTGAATCATTGTATTGTTTTACTGCAAAGATAGCACCTACTAATGCAATACCGATAACTGGTAATTGGAAGTAAGCTGCACATACGTAACCTAAGATTACGAATGGGATAAGTTCTTTCTTAACCATTACAGATAAGATCATTGCAAATCCAATGGCTGGTAACATTCCACCGGCTACGTTTAGACCTTTTAATAACCATTCTGGAATTAATCCAACAAGTTGTGTTAGAAGTTCCATACTGTAAGCACCTAAGAATCCTAATAGGAATCCTACGATTGCGAATAATACAACTGTTAAGTTTGTAGACATGCGGAATTTTTTGAAGTCTTTATTTTCTAAAGCTTTCGCTGCACTTTCAGGTGCTCCAGCACGAATTGTATAGATAAATGTTTGTAAGAATTGAATTGCAACAGCAAATGGAATTGATAATGCTAATGCACTTTCAGGTGTAATTGATGGGTTTGTAATCGCCATTAATGTACCGATGATACCAGGACCGATTGGGTTAGGTGGAACAGTTCCTCCGGCTCCAACACCGAATCCCATAAATGCTAATTCAGAAATAGCACCTACTTGTAAAGCAATTTGAAGTGCACCTGGGTGACTTCCGTTTAAGATTAAACCAACACCGAATGCTAAGAATAAGCAACGGTTTGAGTAAATACCCCATAACATACCTGCGTAGCAGAATGCAGTCCATAGACCGATTAGTATGGCTTGAAATAATGTAATATTCATTATTAAAATTCCTCTCTTTTCCTTTTATAAATAAATAGTTATTGCCTTAGTGCTTAAATATATTTACGGATGTCAACTGGTGCTGCACCGTCTCCACCGTTAGGTGTTGTTTGAGTATTGAAAGTAATGTCTTTCGCTACCATTTTTCTGAGGCAGTCTTTGTCCTCTTCACCTAAGAAGATTGAACGTGTAACTTTTTCTTTGCCTTCGCAATTGTGAATGTTTCCAATATTGATCTCTGAGATTGGAACACCACCTTCAACTAAACGTAAAGCATCTTTTGTATCCTTAACAATTAAGAAAATTGATTGTTGTGGGGACGCTTTATGAATAACTTCGATAACTTTGTCAACGGGGAAGAAACGCATTGCAACTGATTTTGGAATTACAGTTTTCATAAGTGTTTGAGCCATGACATCTTGTGCCGCTTCATCATTAGCCACAATAACGGTGTTAACGCCTAGTGATTTAATCCAAAGCTGACCTTGACCGTGAACGAGACGTTCATCGATACGTGTCATTACAATATTTGGAGTACTCATAATTTACCTCTTTCTTACCAATACAATTCCCAGTCTTTATAAAGGCGCATGAGGGCTTCTAAATAATAGTAGTCTCCCCAAATGTTTCCTTCATCCACACCTTTGCCACTGTGCCATGAATAGACACCGTGATAAAGCACTGGATTTCCTGGTTCATGTGTTGTTTTTGTGTAGTTGTTGATTAATGATCTTAAGATAGTGTGTGATGCTCCCTCATACACGGTTTTAAGTTCATCATTCTTCATATATTTAATCATTTCTAACATACCGCATACAGCAATTGCTGCTGCACTTGAATCACGTGATTGGTCATCACCATCTGTGAAGATAAGATCCCAATAACATACGTAATCTTTAGGTAAACGGTTTAAGAAATAATTAGTCATTCCTTCATGCAGTGGGAACACTTCATCTTCATGTGTATAACGATAGTTTAATGGAATTCCATAGATTCCCCAAGCTTGGCCTCTTGCCCAGGATGAATCATCGTTATAACCTTGACGAGTTGCACCACGTACTGGACCACCTGTTTCAGGATCCATGTAGAATGTGTGGAATGCACTTGCATCATCACGAATTACGTATTTACAACTTGTGTAGAAATGACGTTCTGCTATATCAGCATATTTCTTATCGCCCGTTACTTCTGTTGCCCAATATAATAATGGGATGTTTAATAAGCAATCAATAATGAAACGGTAATGCTCAGGATTGTTATACTCGCCCCAGGCTTGTATAAATTCTCCCTTTTCTTGCCAACGGGTAATGAGCTTATCAGCCGCTAGAATAGCCGCTTCTTTCGCTTTTTCAGAACCTGTTAACTTGTAACCTGCCACACATGACAATGAATATAAGAATCCAAGATCATGGTGATCGATTTCGATATCATTTACAACACGATGGTGGAAAGAATCAACATTTTTATCTGCGAGCTCACGATACTTTTCATCACCTGTGTATTCATATGCCAACCACAATAGACCGGTCCAAAAGCCGTCCGTCCACTCGATATTATCGATGATCGGATACTTTAGATCTTTTGTTGCTGACCATGGGAAGCGCTCACCAATGTGCTCCATATTAAGATCAATCTTCTTAATGGTATCTTCAATCGCTTGCTTCACTTCTTCTTTTGTAAGCAGTGTTGCTGTCTTGAATGTATCCATATCGCGGATTGGCTCAATGGTCACTTGCTTAATATGCTTTTCCATGTAAGTACCTCCTTGAAAAACGTTTATAAACTGGTTTACTGGACATACGCATTATAGCCCTTGATTTTTCTCGTGTCAACGGTTTTTTTGAATAAATCTAACCGCTTTCATGTGAAATTACCATTTTTTTCACAAATCAGTCCTTATATATAGGCAAAACCTGAATTTTTTAGTAAACCAGTTGACAAAACCGGTTTACTGACCTATTATGGTGTTAGCTGGTTTGCTAGAGACCGACTGGACATTGGTCAAAAAAAAAGGGAGACTACTATATGAGTGAAGTATTAAATAGAATTGAAAAAATCGGTATCGTTCCCGTAGTTAAAATAACTGAAATCGAAGATGCATTGCCAATGGCAACTGCACTTTATAACGGTGGCATCGATTGCATGGAAATCACATTCCGTAGTGAATTTGCATTACCAGGTATCGAAATCATCGCTAAAGAATTACCAGATATGTTAATTGGAGCTGGTACTGTCTCATCTGTTTCCCAAGCCGAAACTGCAATCAAGGCTGGGGCTCAGTTCATTGTGACACCTGGATTTAATCATGACGTTGTGAAATGGTGTGTTGAAAATGATGTTCTTATCTTACCTGGAATTTCTACAGCATCAGAACTTGAAACAGCAATCTCTTACGGATTGACAAATGTTAAGTTCTTCCCTGCAGAATCAAGTGGTGGTGCTAAGAAAATTAAAGATCTCAGTGCTCCATATGCTGGCATTACATTTATGCCAACAGGCGGTATTAACGCTAAGAACATGCATGATTACTTAGCTTTACCTTGCATTAACGCAATCGGCGGTAGCTTTATGTTACCTGCAGATGCAATTGCAGCTAAAGATTGGGAAACTATTGAGCGCCTAAGCCGTGAAGCAGTAGACGCATTGTTATCATATGAATTAATTCATATTGGTTTCAATAACAACACTAGTGAAGAAGCCAAAGAAAATGCTGAAGTAATATGTAATTTGTTTGGATTTAAATATTATGGAAAACCTAAGAGTCATTTCGCAGGCCGTGGTTTTGAATTCCTCAACACAGTAGGACGTGGCGAACACGGACACTTTGGAATTTACACACCTTACCCAGAACGTGCGCTCTATCAATTAGAGAAAAAAGGAATCCATGTTATTGAAGATACGATTACACGTAATAAAAAAACAAACAAAATCAACTTTGCATACTTAGATAAAGAAATCGCAGGATTTGCCATTCATTTGATTAATCCTGACGTGAAGATGTAGAGAGGTATTATAAATGAAAAAAGTAATTACATTTGGAGAAATTATGCTTCGCCTCGCTCCAGAAGGTTACCTCCGTTTCTCGCAAGCTGATAAATATCAAGCGACTTACGGTGGTGGTGAAGCAAACGTTGCCGTCTCACTTGCAAACTTTGGTGTGGACGCAGCATTTGTTACAAAATTACCTACCCATGCGATTGGGCAAAACGCTGTAAACGACCTCCGTCGTTACGGTGTTGATACAAGCAAAATCACACGTGGTGGTGATCGTGTCGGAATCTATTTCCTTGAAAAAGGTGCTTCACAACGTGCAAGTCAAGTTGTCTATGACCGCGCACACTCAGCAATCGCTGAAGCAAAACCCGAAGATTTTGACTGGGATGCAATATTTGAAGGCTATGACTGGTTCCATACAACAGGAATCACACCAGCATTAGGTGAAAACGTAGCTGCAATCACAATTGAAGCCGCAAAAGCAGCGAAAAAACATGGTTTAACTGTGAGTTGCGACTTAAACTTCCGTAAGAAATTATGGAGTAATGAGCAAGCAAACAAAACAATGGGTGAATTAATGGAATTTGTTGATGTTGTCATCGCAAATGAAGAAGATTCACACGATGTATTTGGTATCTCAGCTTCAAATACTGATATCACTACTGGTGAAATCAATCACGATGGTTATATTGATGTTGCAAAACAACTACACGAGCGCTTTAATTTTAAAGCGGTTGCTATCACATTACGTGAAAGCATCTCTGCAAGTGATAACAATTGGTCAACCATGCTTTATACTGGCGATCAAGCATATTTCTCAAAAAAATATAATGTTCGCATTGTAGACCGCGTTGGTGGTGGTGACTCATTCGGTGCTGGATTAATCTATTCAATGCTTAATGACTACGCACCTCAAGATACAATTGAATTCGCAACAGCAGCTAGCTGCTTAAAACACTCCATTGAGGGTGACTATAACCGTGTCACAGTTCAGGAAGTGGAAACACTTGCTAAAGGTGACGGTTCAGGTCGTGTACAACGATAGGAAAGGAATTAATATGAGTAACTTTAAAATGGAAAACTTCCGTTTAGACGGAAAAATCGCTCTTGTAACAGGAGCATCATACGGTATTGGATTTGCTTTAGCTCAAGGATATGCTGAAGCAGGTGCAACAATCGTATTTAACGATATTAATCAAGAACTTGTAGACAAAGGACTTGCAGCATACGAAGCAGAAGGTATTAAAGCTCATGGTTACGTATGTGATGTAACAAATGAAGAACAAGTTACAGCATTAATTAAAACAATTGAAGAAGAAGTCGGAACAATTGATATCCTCGTAAATAACGCTGGTATCATCAAACGTGTTCCAATGATCGAAATGTCAGTTGAAGACTGGCGTCAAGTTATTGACATCGATCTTAACGGACCATTCATTATGTCAAAAGCTGTTCTTCCTTCAATGATCGAAAAAGGTCACGGTAAAATCATTAACATTTGTTCAATGATGAGTGAACTTGGACGTGAAACTGTAAGTGCTTATGCTGCCGCTAAAGGTGGACTAAAAATGCTTACTAAGAATATTGCATCAGAATACGGTGAACACAATATTCAATGTAATGGAATTGGACCTGGTTATATTGAAACACCTCAAACAGCTCCATTACGCGTTGATGGACATCCATTCAACAGCTTTATTATTTCAAAAACACCCGCTGCACGTTGGGGTAAACCTGAAGATTTAATGGGACCTGCTGTATTCTTAGCTTCTGAAGCATCAGACTTCGTAAACGGACACATCCTTTACGTTGACGGTGGTATCTTAGCTTATATTGGTAAACAACCAGCATAATTAAGCAACCTATTACAACATGAATCGAACGCCACGTGGTGGACACACCACGTGGATTATTAGAAAGAGGACTATCAATGAAAATTGCATTAATTAACGAAAACTCACAAGCTGCTAAAAACGGAATTATCTTAGCATCACTAACACAAGAAGCTGAAAAAGCTGGACACACAGTTGTAAACTACGGTATGTACAACGGAGAACAAGAACACCAATTAACATATGTTAAAAATGGACTTCTTGCTTCAATCTTATTAACAACAAAAGCTGTAGACTTTGTTGTTACAGGTTGTGGAACAGGTCAAGGTGCTATGTTAGCATGTAACTCATTCCCAAATGTACTTTGTGGACACGTTACAGATCCTTTAGATGCTTACCTATTCGGTCAAGTAAATGATGGTAACTGTATTGCAATGCCATTTGCACAAGGCTTCGGTTGGGGTGGCGAATTAAACCTTAACTACACATTTGAAAAATTATTCTCAGAACCATTCGGTGGTGGATACCCTAAAGATCGCGTTATCCCTGAACAACGCAACAAAAAAATCTTAGACGGTGTTAAAAAAGTTACACACCAACCATTAATTAAAATCCTTAAAGAAATCGATCAAGACTTCTTAAAAGAAACAATTGACTACCCTGAATTCAAAGAATTATTCTTTGAAAGCTGTCAAGATGCAGAAATCGCTGAATACCTTAAATCAGTTTTAGCTGCTTAATAAAATAATGACAATACGAAGACTCCACAAACGATTCGTATTCAAATTTTCTCCAAATCACACACTGAAACTGTGTCTTACAACTTGTAATTTCTCCTTTATCACATTTCAGTGCCCTTCTACTGGCTTCCAATCGTAGAAGGTTAAAGAGGCCTAGTTCTCCGATATAATTAGGTCCTCTTCATTTGATAGCAGCACGACGTTTATCGTCTCTCTTCCTTAATTTATGCTGCTATCGGTAAGCGCAATGGTTTCATCTATATCCCGTCTTAGATTGAAACTACTATAATATAATAAATAAGAAAAAGACCCTGCTTCCTGGGTCTTTTTCTTATTTTCGGCGTAATACCATTCCTAAAATACAGAGAATACTTCCTAAGAGCCATGTGGATGTTTCTGTTACACCTGTATGCGGTAATTCCTGCTGTATTGGCGTTTCTATTTGAGTTGTAACTACGCCTTCTGACTCCCTATATTCAGGTTTTATCGGCTCTAAAGTCATTTCAGTTACTGGATTTGTAATTTTATTTTCAGCCATCACATGACGATCAAGGCTCGCTCCTTGATTACGTGGCAAGTCTTCTTGTAAGACCTCCGCACGTATTTCAGAAACATCATTCGTCTCATAGACTCGATTTTCGAAGTTTGTTGGCTGTTCAAGACCATCCTTGTTTGCAGTTGATATTGGTGTTACTGCAGCACGTTCCACCACCGATCTTACAGATTCCGTATTGTAGGATAAATCCTTCGACGTTATTTTTGTATTGAAGTTTGGTTTCTCTTGCACCGTCTGTTTAGCAGCTTGGGACTGGAACACTTCCTTTACAGATGGCGTACGTTTTTCTGGATGTAGTCTTTGAGTTAGTATTTCTGCTTTCTTATCAACGACAACCTTCGGTTCAATCTCGTCTGATACTGGCTTGGTAGTATTTGTGTTTGATTGTTCACGATTTGATAGGACCTCTTTAACCGATTGCTTGGAGGCATCCGGTTGAGTTTCATCAAGGGATTGCTTTACAGCCTGTTCCTTATCGCTCTCCTTCTGTGTATTCAACGCATTTTCCACCTTTTCTTCCACTTCAGTTTTAGTTTCAACTCCATTTATCGCGGGCTGTAATTGTTCCTCACGAGCCTTCGCAGAGTCCAATTCACCGGTAACTTCCACTACCGGTTCAGTATGTTTGGCTTTTGAATCGGTATCTGGGTTATCTTGTTTTGCAACCACTGGACTTAAATTTTGTTTATCGGATGGTTTTGGTTCGTTGTGACTTTTGGAAACTGTTGAATTCATACTAATGGTGTCACGTTGTTTAAAAGGATATATATTCAAATCATAGTGATCAATCAATTCCTCCAGTTCTTGTTTGTTTTTGACGTTATATTGCGCTCTTAAGGCTTCTCGTTCTTCGTTGGGTAACTGATTAAATCGCGCAATAATTGTATCGATGCGCTGCATCATTCGATCATCATATTTTTTCTTAAGATTTTCCAAACTACAATGAGGTAAACGATCATCACTATACACGTGATGCATCATGGTATTCATCGCTGTATTTGGGATCTCAGGGATTATCACATCTTCTAATTGCTCAAAAGAGCGCGCGGGTTGCCTTTGGTCAAAGATTTCAAAACGGCCTCGCACACCCATGGTGAGGTTGTTAAGAGGTTTACTTGGATCTTTCGCAATTGTAGCGCTGCTACCTTCCACTTCAAACTTTAATTGTCCGTAGCCAAAACGTCCTTCGTCTTTAAGACGTATACGTTTCATATCACCTTCCGAAGTAACTTCAAGTGTACCACCTTCAAATTGAATTTTCGGCTTTGTTTTTGAAAGTGAATAACGCCTAATCTCGGGTTCTTTTCCTTCTATTGGACGTATTACGGACACTTCAACATCAACAATTTCTTTAAAAATCAAATTATTATGATCATCATTTTCCATTTGGAATGGACTTAAATAAATATCATAACCTACCATTCCTTTTCCGTGAGGATGAAGCCCCTTAAAATCATCATTTACATCAATGTACCACTGCGTAAGTCCCACATTTTTCTTTAAACTACGAACTTTAAAAGGGAATCGTTTCGGTCTAGACACATCCAAAATTGGCATTGTAATTTTATTGGGTCTCAATACCCCTTTCATGTCATAGCGGTTTGTTCGCACGACCGGTTCTTCGCGACTTGTATCAATAAGGTAGGCATAGTTTTGATAATTGTCGATGCCTTCATCCAAATCATCTTGTAACAGCGTATAGTAATAATCTAACTCAATTTTATCGCAGACAAATGATCTCGATCCATCCTCAAACACTTGAATCACCGGACGATAACTTGAAGCACTAATATCATACTTCTTTAAGAGATAATCCTTCACTTCTTCATCATAAGAGGCTGACGCTGTAACAGGTAAAAATACAGTCACACATATGACCGTAATCGATAATATGATCGTTTTAAATTTCATTACTTGCTCCTTTCCCGGCAATTATATCATCGTAAAATTTTAAACTATCTTAAATAAAAACCATTTATACAAAAAAAAATGCCCGAAGGCATTAAGGTGTTGGCGAACACGTTAAATTATTATCTTGCATCTCAAGCAAGACGTGTTCTAATGTTTGTTGCACCGACACGGGTTGCATCGGAACATAGAGTTCCTCATCAATTTCATTTCCCTTTAACATTAAATTGGTATAACCTGATGCAATCGCAAATTCACGCTGATTCACTTGATATTGATAAACCATCATCAACGTCCCATTAACATATGGATGCTTCGTATCTTTATCTTGGGCATTGGCTATATTTTTAGGTAGAACCCCATAACATACATACATCTCCTTAACAGCTGTCGCCAAGGAATCTTCCACACGTTTTTGAGCGGACATTTTAAGGCTATCGAGAATATTAATCTGGTCATAATCTTTAGGCACCTTCGCAAGTGCGTCTACATCAAATGCCATACTTGTTTGCGCTAAAATAATCTGATGTTCATTCATAAAGGCTTTCCCAGATGACGTCGGTTTAACAGACACAGTCACAGAGTCACCAATGGAGAGCTCGTTTGAATTTATTATGGAGTAATCCAACATTGGAAGCAGTTGGGCCGTGATATCATCTGGAACTGATACATTCGTGATGTCGACTTCCGCTACACCTTCCCCATTAGAACCGCTATAAATTAACTTAATCCCATCAAAAGGATCGAAAACAATTTCATTATGGATTTCTTGGACAATATAAACCTTTTTCGTCTCAGTAAACACCAATTTATTAGATTCCATAAAACGTTGCGTTGATTCCGGAACCTTTGCAGATAAAACAACACGATCGCCCTTTTTTAAATTATAGTTTGGTTCTAACGTGTACTTAATCGCCTTATGAACACGGTTTAATTGCGGATCCGATTCAATCAGTTTTTTATTGATTTCAATCATTCCAAAGGCACCATCCCCTTCGCCTTGAAAACGAACATTCACATTCGCAAACGGATCAATTTCCGTTTCACGATAAATATGGTCCCACAAAAAATAACCACCAACCCCAATAAAACCAATCACTAGGAGCGTAATAATTAGACGGGTCCGATTCTTAGCCGATTCATCAGGAACATAGTTCTCCGTTTCCTCAACTTTAGATGGTTTGTGTTCAGCTTTTCGGATATTTTGTTTATTTTCTGACATAGAACCTCCTCTTTGTTTAATAATAGCATGGAATGAATTGAGATTGTACCCATATACTGTCCTAAATGAACACTTTTGATGTCAGTGATAAGTACACCTTATGACAAAGAAAAAGCACACATGAGTGTGCTAATCTTCTAAAGCATAAAGTCCTGCAGTATAACCCGTCGAAAATGCGGAAGTAATGTTAAAGCCTCCAGTATAAGCATTATAATCCATCAACTCACCACAGAATGAAATGGTAGGATTAATTTTAGATCGCATTGTTTTAGGATCAATTTCTTTGAGATTTACACCGCCATTTGTAACAAAGGCATGTGCAAATCCTCGGGTCGCATAAACTGTCATCGGAAATGCTTTTAAAGTTTGAATCATTTCATGGTCGTTCTTACAAAACGTTTTGAAATAAGCAATAAGACGCTTGGGAATCCCTTGTTCTTGGACCGACGTCTCAAGATCTTCATAAGCTTGCAATTGTTCCAAGGTAACCTTAGGTAAAAAATCAATCGCTAGATGAACAGGACTTTCTTTTTCCAAAATACGCATCACATAAAAACTAGCACGCAATGCCGCAGGTCCGGAAATACCGAAATGCGTAAACAATAAATCATGAGTAATACTATGCTTGATTTTCTTTCCTTTATACACATGGATGGTAACGTCGTGAAATGATAAGCCCTGAAGTGTTTTCTCTTGAACAAAGACATCATTTGAAACCAAAGGAACCTCAGCCGGTACGAGGTCTGTAATGGAATGACCCAAAGTTTTAGATAATTCATAACCATTCCCATCTGAACCCGTTCCAGGTAGCGTTCTACTACCAGTAGCAAGAATCAAATGATCGTAATTAAAGCGATCTGTCTCCGTCACCACAACTTGTGCTTTAGGATCAATTTCTGTAACAAAAGCATGTAAGTGAACCTCCACACCGGACGCTTCAAGCTTGCGGTCTAACGCTGCAACAATATCTTGTGATTTATTGCTTTCAGGAAAAACACGATGGTGGTCTTCGATTTTTAAAGGACAACCATTTTCCGGGAAAAATGCTTGAATGTTTTGCGGATTGAAATTCGTTAAACTTGAGAAAAGAAACTTCCCGTTTTTAGGGACATGCTTGATGACTTCTTCATTACTTACATTGGCCGTTACATTACAACGCCCTCCGCCCGTCATGCGTAATTTCTTACCCAAGCGTTCATTTCGTTCCAATAAAATAACATGAGCATGGGGATGGTTTTTTTTCGCAGAGATTGCAGCCATCATCCCCGATGGTCCGCCTCCAATTACAACAACATTTTTCATACATTACTCCAATCTTTCTCTTATTATACATAAAAAGAGTGATGAAATCATCACTCTTGAATAGCAGATTGGATTCGTTTCAACCCATCGATCAGAATCGAACGGGGACACGCTAAATTCATACGCATAAAGCCACGGCCATTTTCACCAAATTTCGACCCCTCACTAAGAAAAACATCATGATGTGTCAGCAATTCAATCAATGTTTCTTCTGATACACCCATTGCATTAAAGTCTAACCATTGTAAATAGGTGCCTTCGAGAGGAAAAACACGAATGGGTAACTTTTGTTCTTCAACAAAATTTTTAACACATTGATGATTATCGGCAATCAGCGCAACAAAGGCATCAAACCAAGGTTCACAATCAGTATAAGCAATTTGGGTTGCCGCAAGTCCCAAAACATTTGTATCATTCGACATACCGTCTTGACTTACATGTTCGGTGTATTGCATTCTAAGGTCTTCGTTTGGAATAATGACGTGTGCATTTTGTAGGCCCGCTAAATTAAATGACTTACTTGCTGACGCAAAAGTAATTGAATTCGCTTTGGTTTGATCACTGAGTGATGCAAACGGAATAAAGGTAAAACCTGGCATGATTAAGTCACCATGGATTTCATCTGAAAAGACCAGCACATCATGCGCTTTACAAATCGCTGCAATACGCTCAAGTTCATGACGGCTCCAAACACGACCGACAGGATTATGAGGACTGCATAACAAGAGTACTTTTGTATTTGGATCTGCAGCTTTCGTTTCAAAATCGTTAAAATCAATTACCATAGCGTCATCCACTTCGACTAAAGAAGTTTCCACTACAACGCGTTTTAAATTTTGAATGCTGCGCTTAAAGGGGTAATACACCGGGGTCATAATCATGATCCCTTCCCCCTCTTGCGTAAACGTCTTGATAGCGTTATTGATTGCAACAACAACACCGGGTGCATTCACAATCCAATCCGCTTCTAAATGCCATTGATGGCGACGTGCATACCACCCAATTACAGCTTCGTAGTACGCATGACTTGGTGCTGTGTAACCAAACACCATATCGTCAATATAATCCTTTAAACCGTCTGTTAACGCCTTAGGATGTGGCATATCAACATCAGCGACTGTAAAGGGAAATGCTGCTGCACCGTGATTGGGAGCCTTAGCATCCATCTCCATCCATTTGTATGATCGATCGTTTAAACGATCGCGAATTGTTTTAAATTGTTCCATATAACCCTCCTTCACTCTACTTTAACAACATCTTCACATTGTTGTGTGAATAACAGCAAAAATCTTATGGTATAATACAAGTATAAGAGGTGATTATCATGCAACAAAATCATAATAAAGATGAAATTATTGATGTTGGAAATGAATTACTGATTGCCCTTGAAAATGCACTATCGACCATGGATGGCGCTAACAACTGGGGTTTGCTCGATTTATTAAGTGGAAATTATTATATGACCTATATCAAACACTACAAAATTGAGTCCGCCGAAGAGAATCTTGCTCATGTAAAATATCTTTCGCAACAATTTGAATGTGAACTCAATGAGTTTGAGCGCTTGGTACCTCAATTCATTGATGCAACACCCTTTATTTTGGTTTCACGTTATTTCTTTGAAAATCTTTATTTTGACTTACTGGTGCAAGGGAACATCGCCGAAGGAAAAGAAGCACTCAAAGAAATGATACGTTGTATTGAAAAGATTTTAAGAACGCTTAATCATCATTCTTAAAGGAGGCTTTATGATTAAAACTAAAGTTTTTCAAGACCAGGTTAATTCTGATGATGAATCATCCGATGCTTTAAAACAGATGGAATCATTTATGAACCAAGAGGGGATTGAATATTTGGGCCACTCACATGCCAATCGGACCTCGCGCGAGCGTTTAGCGGGTTGGACAGCAAAACACTATGATCGTGAAATTATTTTAGTCTATCGCGAATGCCAATAAAAAACACTGTAAAATACAGTGTTTTTTATTGCGATTGACGAAATGCCTGCAAGATTTCAAATGCGTCTTTCCCATGGATTAAACGGTGATACGTTTTTTTACCTTCATCATACGTTTCACGGACAACTTGGTAATTTACATCTTTTAATTGATTCCGTTCCAAAATGAGTATTTCGTTAAAGACATATGCAAACACCGCCAGCATATAGATTGAAGAATAACCGGTTACTTCAAACGTACCGTCATGAACCACATCGGAGAGTGTTTGCGAAATTATTTCTTCAATTCCTTCAAAATGCCCCTCAAGATCATGATGGTGAAGGAGCGATTCACAGAGTTCCGAATCGACATGGTGTCGCATAAAATGCTCCAGTTTTGGCGATGTCACCTCATCACGAGCATCCGCAAGTGTTGAAATTGATATCAGATCAGCATAAATCGTCAGTAGAAGATTATCAATAGGAAAAGATGGAGCCGTTAAGACCATCGCTTGGTAAACCGTATGCATGCGTTGAAGACCAAATTCAGAGGTTTGATTCATGTGTTCAACAAATTGCTTTAAAACACGCACTTTAGGGTCTACCGGAACTTGATGTACAAGATATAGAGCACTTAAAATAAGTAGCCCTACCCACAGCGTGGAAAAAATCAACAAATGATATTGTGAAAGATAGCGTATATCACCACCTGTAATCCCCAAGAGCATCAATACCGCTGAACTCGCGATAATAATACGTTCGCTCAATCGAAAGGTCACCTTGCGTTTCACATCTAAGATATCAAAATAGCATTCTAAAAGAAACCAAGCAATTAAGATCGTAAAGATTGCAATCGGGAGGCCGGATTCAGGTGACTTATAGAGAAATGAATAGCATGCTTGAATGATGGCACACAATAAAATCATCCACTTAAATTTAAAACGTCGCATATAAGTCCTCCTTTAACTTATATCATTATAACAAGTTTCATTTCCTCCGTCCTTGATAATCATCACGAATTTAAATTGACGCCAAGACATCCACAAATTCATGTTCAGGATGGGTCAAAGCACGCTCACGTAATTGATTTAGTTTTTTTCCTGTAATGATAATGACACCATTCGCGCGTGCAAGATTATATGCACTGCGAGTATACATATTATTTGTGACGACAACACCCTGTTGAGCACCATAGTATTTAATCGATCCCACGACTTCTTGGATGGCTTTATTACCAACTTTACTTGAATAAAATTTTGCTTGTACCGTATATTTAAAACCATCTGGCCGCGTTAAAACAAGGTCTGCTCCTTGATCTCCAGACCTTCCGCTATGTTTCACATTATAAGCAAACATTGAAAATAAGTGCTCAAGATAGTGTTCAAAATCTGTCCCCGTTTGCAATGCTGATAAATCAAGCAATTGCTCACGTTCTTTTTGAATCGCATCGAAGGTATTGTTCAAATAACGGTTTTTTAATTTGATTTTTTCTTTGCGGTCAAACTGTTGAATATAGAATAATTCAAACTCCGTAAGTCTCGCCGAAAAACGTAATAAATCTAACGGTGACACCTTACTTAAATCACGGGATTGTTTAACCATCATACCGCATTCATAACAGATAGAAGCACTCTTAAAATCATCCTGCTGAGCTTTTTCACGCAATACTTTTTCCATATTTAAACCGAGGGATAAGTCTGCAGTTGATTGATAGGTCCAATCAATAAAAGAAAAGCCTTGGTTCTCATAAAAACTTGCAATCACAAGTTTAAAATGGCGCTCACGAACACCTGGTAATTGCTCTTGATAAAACTCAATAAATAATTCCTTACTCTTCTCAAAAACGTCATCGATATCTTCGAACTGTTCACACATATTATAAAGAAGGGTTCCCAATTCATGCGATCGATATACCCGTTTTCCCATTCGATCTAAAACAATGACGGCATTAATCGCATACGCAACAAAGGTTGAGATCAATACTTTATCAGAGAGTGTCTGACCCGTTAAAAAAGACTTTAGATTACCTTTCGCTTCATTAAAATATAATGTCCGCTCAAGCAAAATCATACTGGCTTCATCACAGGTCAAAAAAGCTTGTTTATATTTGTAATTTTCTTGGTTATCTTGGTACTCCTTGACAAATTGTTTTTTCAACGTCGGCTGTAGATTTTTATTTAAAAACCGTGAAACATCTTCCCACCGTATGGATTCATAAAAAGCCTGAAAGTGCTTCGTTTTCTTTTGATTAAAGTAGATTGATAAAACAAGTTGGTGTATCGGATATTCTGCAAGGCCAAACTTCTCATGATAGGCATACAAGTGCCCCACTTGCGCAAGGCCAAATACCGACATTCCTTGGTATTCCATCTCAAACTGATGCATGAGCCGATCTAAATCTGCCACTGCTGTTTGCGGTTTTGTTTCTACGGTTTTAATCCTCTTTTTTTTGAACCGTTTATGATGCTGTGAACGTGGCAGTTTTAATTCTCGAGATGATTGCGTTTCAGCCCGTCGCTTTCGACGATAACGAATGCGGTATCCAAAGAGTTTGCGATACACAAACCACAGAAACCCAAGCCATACAATCAATCCCACCAATTCTGAATAAGTGGTAATGGTGCGATTCGGTAAAATCATAATAACCATGATGCCTGACATTAGTAACTCATGATACCAAGGATCTTGTGTTTCATATTCTAATTTAAGCCGAAATGTCCCTTCATGCACAACCCAAAGTGAACTAAACAATAACACCATCACTAGACTTTCAAGCCGCTTTTCCCCACTGGCTTGGAATGCTCCAATACCCCATAATATTGCGAAACCAATCCAAACTTTTGATAACTTTTTCATATGCTTCCCCTACAAATATTTTCCTTATTATATCAATTTTTAAACATACCGTCAGAGCTCGCAAACAACCTGTCATATATTGGGCATTATTTAAATATATTATGCGTCGTTTCACTTAATGTTCACATAATTTTAAAAGCTTTACCAAACCACCTCAAGGTGCAAAACAACGATATAGATAAAAACATTTTTGATGAGGCAAACAAAAAAAACTTCGACATAATATTGATTTAACTAAAGGCGCATAAACGGCACTAAAGTACTACGCTTTAGTGTTTTTTTGCACGTAATTATCACATCGACACTCTATACTAAACCTATATGGGGGGATATTATGAAAACGATACTTTTAGTGATACTTTTTTTGGGTATTGATCAAGGAACGAAGTATTATGTTGCATCAACCTTTAATCAAGCAACCCTTTATATTTGGGGTGATTCGTTATTAATTAAACCACATCTAAATCAAAATATGAGTTGGATTAATGGCGTGCTTAAAGAAACACTTCACATCACAATTTCTGATGATGTGACACTCTTTATACGAAGTGCACTCTTCGTAATGATTGTGATGTACTTAATCTATCATATCGGCATCGATAACCGTCGTCTCGATAGTCACTACCGGATCAGTCTTGCCTTGATTTTAAGTGCTACCCTCGCATCAATTCTGGACCAAACCCTTTGGGGTGGTTCTTTAGATTGGATTGCCTATACAACCCAATCCTTAAAGATTTATGCCTTTGATTTAAAAGATTTATTTCTTGATCTTGGGCTCATTTCTCTGATTGGTGCTATGCTTATTAATCATGAAGGACGTCTGTCTGAAATCATATTCTTACGGAAATCAGTCAATTAGGACGCTTAAACGGTCATTAAGACCGTTTTTTTATTATTGGTGCAAAAATGAGCTATACTCAAATTACAAAACATGGAGGTACCAATATGGATCAACAACATAAAGAAATTCAAGAAGCAATTAATGCAGGAGAACAACTCCTCTATCAGCTTGAACAATCCCGTTTATATCTTAAGAAGGCATCGCATTGGGGCCTCTATGATATGTTGGGTGGAGGTTTTTTCGCAACCATGATCAAACATAATCGTATTAAGGATGCGAAACGCTATATGGATGATTCCCGTATGTTACTGCAACGTTTTAGTTCTGAATTACGCGATATCCACACAACCTTTGATGACTTGGGTGACATTGATGGCTTTTGGACCTTTGCAGATTACTTTATGGATGGTTTTCTTGCAGATTTCATGGTTCAAACAAAAATTAATAAAGCGCTCAGTAAACTCGATGGTCTCATTACAAGCGTTCGTAATATTCTGTCCCAACTTTACCAAATGAAATAAAAAAAAGACGCTGAGCGTCTATATATTATGAGATCTTCGCTCTGGAATCAGGGCGAAGATTTTTTCAATGAGCGGTGCACATATAATGTATAATGACCACCCGATCATGCCACCAAAAGTATTGGCAAGCAGATCATTAATATCCGCTACCCGTCGGGTAAACAGCGTTAATTGCATGGTGAGTTGCGTCATTTCTATACAAAGTGAAAAGGCCATACTCAACATTATTATTTTAAAAAAACTGGGTTCCTTCAATTTATAATTCATTAAAAAACCAAAGGGAATCAACATGATGATATTGGGAATTAAATAGTCCATATAACTTGAATAATGATAATGGAATAAATCCATAAAGAAGGGTTGCGTATTATATTGTAATCCCAATTCCATTGCTTGATTGGCAAGTACTTGTTTATCATTCATTGGAATGGGCAATAAAGCAACCTCAAACACGCCACAGAAGTAGATAAAAAACAACATATTTAAAACACGCTTTGCACGTTCCTGTTTACGAAAAAAAGTAACATAAAGCAAGATAAACAATGCAAAATAAAGAACAATACCGGTATTTAACTGGACGGGGCGTGTGCGAAATGCAACAAGCCATGTTTTTAAAAATGTCGTAAGTTGTGTCACATAAAACTCCTTAACGGGTTGCGTTGAATGCTATTGTACCATATCCATTCCAAATGCCCAAGACCGTAGTGCCATTACAACTGTTTCACAAATTTATAGTGGGTTGCTTCAAAACCATGACTACGATAAAACGCATGAGCACGGGCACGTTTTTGATTGGTTGTGAGCTCAAATTGCAATGCACCTTTATCAATTGCGAACGCCTCTGCAAAATCAATAAGCGCAGCCCCATACCCTTTTGATCGACACTCTGGGTCCACCACCAAATCATTAATTTCCGCAATTAAACCACTATGATGCAATTGCACATCAATACGCATATTGAGACACCCCACAACCTTACCCTGTTCTTCATAAACAAAGGCAAACATATAAGGATTTTCCAAGACTGCTTGAAAGGCAGACGCAAAGGGTTCAAATGGAAAAATCTCATCTTCTAAAACATTCATTAAGTTCCATATTGCTGGTAAATCATGTTCCGTTGTAGCTCGTATCATGGTTATACTCCTTTTTGGTGATTATATCAAAATATCCTACAAAGATAAATAAAAAACAGGCTAAGCCTGTTATGCGTTCACAAATGTAAGTGAACCTTTTTTGATTCTAAGCCATACTTGAATTGGTCGTGTCAGCAATAAGATTCCCACAACAATACTTAAGAATAACGTTGCATCAAAGCCAAATACAGTTTGCATTTGCGTAATCCCGGTAAAATATTGGCTTGTAAATAAGGACTGTGCAAAGCCGTAGAGAATCGCTAAGTGAATCAATTGACTGATTCCTTCAACAAGACCCAAATGTGTACGCACGATGTTTAATTCACATTGAATTAGAATTGCCTTCATCAACTCTAAGATAAAATGAACAAACACCATTGCTTCTACATAAATCAAAGCGTCGCCATCAAACATGACTGCGAAAATCCCAAACACAATTGCGTGAATTCCAATATGGCCTGCTAACCAAGAAAATGATGAGCTCTTGTTCTCAAACATTTTATTGGGTTGCAAATGAAAATCCGCAAGGATGTGAAGAATGGTAAAACATAAAAATAAATTAACCATAATACGCTCCTATCTCTCCCACTTCATTAGAGTATACATGAAATAGAGCAATAATATCAAGTATTTATTACATTTTAGCGGTCTTAATGGGGCCGTATTGGCAATATTTTAAAAATGGTATAAAAGACTATCGATGCACTTACAGAAAAAAAGGCAAATGGTGACGTTGCCTTTTTTAGAGAATTACTTCATGAAAATGTGTATCCGGTCAAAGATGCTGAGTGCACCATTATACAGTGCACTTGCAGCAACAACTGGCATGTAAATAAAATAGAGCGCATAAGCTTGTTGGTTTGAAGGCACCAGCCCTTTGGAAACAAGTCCTAGTAATAGTAGAATTGCTACAGCATTAATGATTAACGGTGGTAACCATCGTTTGGTAATGACTTTATTGAGAAGGTATGTTGCAAGTACGGACAATCCCATATAAATTAGACCATAGTAGAACCATCCAATAATAAGTTGACTTAGTGTCATCATCCAATCCCCTTTCTATGCGTTTTGCATCGCTTTCACAAAGCGATCGGTTATTTCTTGCGGACGTGTAATCGCTCCACCAACGGTAACACAGTGAACGCCGCATTCAATTGCTTTACGTGCCGCTTCCGGTGAATGAATTTTACCTTCCGCAATAACTGGTATGGTTAATTGCTCGACGAGATCAATCATCAACTGGTAATCAGGACCTTCTTGTTGTGGTGAATAACACGTATAACCACTCAGTGTTGTTCCCACACAGTCCATACCAATTGCTTCACAGTGGAGCCCTTCTTCCAAAGTCGAAATATCGCCCATGAGAATACAATCAGGATATTTATGTTTAATTTCAGCTATAAATTCCGCAATACTCTTACCATCGCCTCGTGGTCGAAGCGTTGCATCCAAAGCGATGATATCACACCCTGTTTCGATAAGGGCATCTATTTCGGTCATGGTAACCGTAATGTATTGTTCGTAATTGGGATAAGGTTTCTTGATGAGCCCAATCACTGGTAAATCGATGGCATCTTTGATTTGTTTAATATCAGTCACCCCTTGGGCCCGAATCCCAACCGCTCCAGCACGCGCTGCGGCTTGTGCCATCAAAATCATGACACCACCAGTTTCGCAATAGAGTGGTTCATCGGGAAGTGCTTGACACGATACGACGAGACCTTTCTCGAGTTGTTTAAAAATACTATGCTTTTTCATATGTCTATCCTTTCACAGCACCTACTGTAACACCTTGGGTAAAGAAGCTTTGGAAACAGAGGAACACAACAATCATCGGTAATGATGCAAGCAATGCCCCTGCCATTAGAAGTCCGTAGTTTAATGAGAATTCTGCAGACTGCGCCATGGAAGCAAGGCCTAGTGGAAGTGTCTTCATAACTTCGGAGTTGGTAAAGACGAGTTGAGAGAAGTAATCATTCCAACTAGAAATAAATGTAAAGATTGCCAGTGCACCAATTCCAGGTTTCACGATTGGAAGCACGATGTGCCAAAACTTTTTAAGTTCGCTGCAACCATCGATATCCGCAGATTCAAGTAAGGAATCGGGAACTGCATGAGAGAATTGCTTCATCAGGAAGACCCCAAATGGCCATCCAACTGCAGGTAAGATCAATGCTGCATAGGTATCCATCAATCCCAACTCCGTAATAAAACGAAGTAATGGAATCAAAATAACTTGTTTTGGTAGAGCCATCGCCGCAATAAAGATTGCGAAGATAACTTTAACACCTGGAAACTTTTTCTTAGCCAATGCATAGCCAGCTAACGACGCCGTGGTACAAACAAGTAAGGTCGTTGTTAGGGATACAAAAACTGAGTTGAAAAACCAACGTGCCGTTAAAGGTTGCAGAAGCAACTTATAGTTATCCAATGTTGGATTGAGTGGAAACCACTCCGGTGGTAAGGCAATCGCCACATCCTGCAACTTAAAGGATCCCGAAGCAATCCAATAAAATGGAAAGATAAAGAAAATCGTAAGTGCTACTAAGAAGATCATTGAAATGATATTAAAGAGTCCAAATTTTTTAAACTTCATGTGTATTCTCCCCCTAATAATTTACGTCATCCGATAAGAATTTAAATTGTAATGTAGAGATAATTGCAATAATGATTGCAAGAATCACTCCCATCGCAGACGCCTTTCCATATTCTTGTAGAATAATCGCTGTTTCATAAACCAAATACATTACCGTTGATGTCGAATAGTTTGGGCCACCCGCCGTCATTAATTGAATTAATGAAAAGATTTGGAAACTATTAATGGTTGTAGTAACCACAATGTATAACGTCGTAGGTTTAATTAACGGCCAAATAATTTTACGGAATACCACCCAGTTCCCTGCACCATCAATACGTGCCGATTCCAGCAATTCTTCCGGAACATTTCCTAACGCCGCAACATACAGAATGATAGGTTGTCCCAAGCTTGTCGTAATTAAGACGGCAATGATGGCGTAAATCGCTGTTTTAGAATTTCCGAGCCACTGTACATTTTCATTAATAAGCCCTGCATTTTTTAAGATATAGTTCAAGATTCCAAAATCCGGGTTATAGATCCATAACCACACTACCGTTATGGATACAACGGATGAAATAGCCGGAATATAGAATACACCTCTAAAAAACGAACGAACAGCTGCGTGTTTATTATAGATATGTATTGCAATGAAGAGTGCCAACATCACAACAATCGGTACCGCAACTAACGTAATGACTGCAGTATTACGCATGGATTTTAAGAAAATATCGTCATGCACTAAGTTGGTATAATGATTGAAACCGTAGAAGACTTGATTGCGTCCTCTAAATCTGAAAAACGATAAGTAAATCCCTTTGATCATGGGATATAAAACGAATGTTACGAAGAATAATAACGCGGGCAGTAAAAATAAATACCCACTCGTGTCAATATGCTTCTTTCTAATTTTCTGTTTTAATGCCTTCATACATATCCCCTTCTAATAAAAATGGGAGATGAAACAAACATCCATCTCCCATAACTATGATTGATAACCTATTGTGCTTCTTTAATTGTATTATTTGCTTTTTCTACAAATGCATCTGCGGCAGCTTTCGGTTCTGCTTCACCACTCATAACCGATTGAAGCATTGGGAACCAGTAAGGACGCATTTTCGCATAACCTTCAATGGTATTGTAGTAAGGTCCAAAGTGCGGTGTTAAGGATTCTGCGAATTTTAATTCCGCATCATCATAAAGCCCTGTTTGTCCTTGTTGAGCTGAGAAGTTTCCGGTTGCAAGAAGTGTTCGTTTGCCCCAAACTTCATCATTAATCATAAAGTCAGCGAATTTTTGAGCTGCTGCTGCTTTCGCATCATCGCCGTTATCAAAGACTGCAGGTCCCGCAACTAAGAATTCATACTTAGGTGCTTTCGCATCATTTGGATACGGTAAGAAACGCGCATTCATATCAGACCCTTGCATGTGTTGTGTACGTAGCCCAGGTGATGAAAGAATTGAAATGGCTGTTTTATTTGATTTAAAGTATTCTTGACCATCTTTGGATTCAAGACCTTGTCCACTTCCCAAGAGTCCTTCTTGTGCCGCTTTCGCAACCCACTCAAGTCCTTTGACCCCTTGTTCATTATTGATGGTGTATTCACTGATTGCTTCATCGGTAATCCATGATCCATAGAGGTTTGAAACAAAGGCACGTGGACCTTGATCGCCTGCTGCCGATTTCGCATACAACAATGTAGGAATCATGTCTGGATCTTTTTCTTTAACAGCTCTTAAGAATGTTTCAAATTCATCGACCGTCCAATTACGACCTGGATTGTCGGCTTGATCCAATGGAAGTAAATCTGTAATACCTAATTTATCCGTTACATTTGTATTTACGGCCATTAAGAATGGTGCAATCCCTTGCGGATATAAATAAAGTTTATCTTCAAAGCTGCTTGCCTTCACTGCGGATTCATCAAGCTTTTTAGTATCCACATTGGCAAAATCTTTAAGGTATCCTTTTGAAGCCCAGTCAATGACACGACCGGGTGCATCATAAATAACATCAGGATTTGTTTTAGATTGAATTGCGGTTTCAATCTTAGCAGGTCCATCCGTAAAGTCGATTTTTTGATAATCAACTTTGATGGTTGGATTTTTTTCTTCGAATGCTTTAATTAATGCTGCATCATAATCAGCTGAATCCGGAAATTCTTGATCATTGGTAAAGTTAGGGAAGTTCCAATATTTAATTGTTACTTCTTCGGTTTCCTGTTTTTTACCACATCCTGTCAACAACAACGCTAGCGCAGCTGTTGTGATAACACCTCTCGTAAATCGTTTCATGCTTTTCCTCCTCTAACATGCATACCTAAGCATTTGAGATATGCTGTATCTAATTTCATAATAGCATCAATTTTATGCTTTGCAAGCGTTTTCATAAAATTATTTACAATTTCATAATTCGTGAAAATAGTTTTCGAAATCATTGACAATTAGAGCCACTCATTAAAATTGTTTTCGTCTAATAAGTGGCTTAAAATGATATTATTCCTCAGATTTTTCGTTCGCTTTTTTGATAATTGCATCAACGGTCTGGCTCATAACATAGCTGTACTGATCATTTTCAAGCAATTTCATTGAGATAATATCTACAAGATACATTATGGCAAATTGCGAATTTACAAATCGCTTATTATCAATAAATAAAGTATTGTAAACGAAGAGTTGGTAATCGCTAATATGTGCTAATTCACTCTCCGAAAAACTTGTTATCGATAAAATTTTGGAACCATTATTTTTAGCGGTCTTTACCGCATTAAGGACTTCATTGGTTTTCCCCGATGTTGAGATACCAATCACGAGGTCTTTTTCTTTGGTTATGGTTGAATTAATCAACATCATATGGGAATCCGTAATACCGGAGACATTGAATCCCATACGTAAGAGTCTTTGAGTCATCTCCATCGCTGTGAGCCCTGAACTCCCAACGCCATATATGAAGATACGCTGTGCATCTTTTAATGCGGTAATGACCCGTTCTAACTCCTCTTTGTCGATGTTTTTCTTCGTACGGTCGATCACACGATTATAGTACGAATACACACTATCAAAAATATCTGAAGACTCGAGTGGTATGCCATCCTGTTCTGCCGCAGAGATTTGAATTTTCATATCAACAAAGCTCTCGCAACCAATCTTACGACAAAAGCGTGTGATGGTTGCACTGGAGGTTCCCGTTTGTTCCGCCAATTTACCAATATTGATATTTCGTATCTCATTGTTTTTCTGCAAGATATACATGGCAATTTGTTTTTCCTTTTGGGAAAAGTTTACATATTGTTTTTGTATTTCATCGAGGATATCCATGTCATCCTTCCTTTCTTTCTAAAAAGTGATACAGAGCCCCTACCATTCCCGCATCATTTTTCAGTTCCGCAAACCGTATGTCTGCAGTGTTAAAGGATGCGATCATGTTTGCTTCGAGCGAAGCACGAATCATTGGTTCCAAAAGTTCACGTTGTGCCATGATTCCACCACCCAAAACAATAACTTCTGGGTTTATCATGTACTGCACACTCGCCAGCCCCTGAACTAAATGATCCACAAAACGTGTAAGTGCTTGTTGACAAATAAGATCCCCTCTTTTTGCATTGGCAAATACCTTTCTCCCATCAAAGATCTGGTCACTGGGGTGATGTTTCATCACATCCTGGACCAATGCCGTTGTGGAAGCTAAATCTTGAAAATACGATCCCTGAATAGGGATATAACCCAGTTCACCCGCAGTACCGGTTGCTCCATACCACAATTTACCATCAAACATCACGGCCCCACCAACACCCGTTCCAATCGTAAGACAGACAACTGATGAGGCATTTTTGGCAGCACCTTTCCAATACTCGCCCAGACAGGCGCTGTTTACGTCATTTTCAACAAAACAAGGAATGTTGTAGGTTGACTCAACAATTTGTTTTAAGGGTGTTCCGGTATAGTCGGGAATTGTATATCCCGCATATTGAATTGAACCACTTGCTCGATCAACCACACCTGCGGTTGAAATCGCTATCCCATCAATGGATTGATCCGCTTGAATGATTTGGTGGAGGGTATCCACAATTTCGTGATTCCCCGGTGTCTGTTGAACTGTAATTTCTTGGGTCTCCGATAACCGTTCACCATTCTCGTTAAAGCAAGCGTGCTTGATTGAGGTTCCCCCAATATCAATGCAACGATAACAGTTCATGCCTTCCCTCCTCTATGCTTTCACAAAGGTTTGATGGATTTCAACGGCACGTTGACGTTGTTGAGGGCTAGGCGCTTTCATCGGTTCACGACAAATTCCGGCATGAACCCCTTCTTCCATCAAAATTAACTTCAATGTATTGTACAGTCCATTTTCGAGTACAGCACTAATTAAATCATTCGTTTCTTTTTGGAGTTGTAATGCTGTCTGTAAATCCCCTGCATCCACCGCATCCATAGTTTGACGCGCTTTAGAAGCATTCACATTGAACGTTGACCCAATTGCACCATCAACACCCAAAGCACAAGCCGGTAAAAGCATTTCATCAAAACCAGCATAAATTAATTTTTCAGGGAAGGTTGTACGCATGCGTTCAAGCAAGTAGAAATCTGCTGCGGTAAACTTAACCCCTTTAATTTTTTTATTTTCAAATAACTCCGCAAATTGTTCCAGTGAGAGAGAGACCCCTGTAAGATAAAGGATTGAATAAATAATCATCTCGGTATCAACATCTTCAAGAATGCGATTGTAGTAGTTTTTAACTTCCTCAAAATCAAATTTGTAATAAAACGGTGTTACCGCTGAAATTGTTTGATACCCGAGTTCGGTTACAAAATGTGCAAGTTCTTTCGCTTCTTTTAAGTTGGTAGAACCGACTTGGGCGATTAGGTCACACGCACCATTTGTTTCTTCATAAGCAATTTCAAAGATTCGTTTTTTTTCTTCCGTTGAAATCAAAAAGTTCTCGCCGGTACTTCCTCCGACATAAAGTCCGTCGACCTTATTATGATCGATGTTATAACGAACAATTTCCCGAAGCCCTTGTTCGGAAAGATTGCCGTGTTCATCAAATGCAACAAGCAATGCTGAATATAGTTTTTTCATTTTCCACCTCTGCGATCGCTATTGGTATCGCTTACATTCGGAGTATATCATCGAAAATTGTTTTAATCAAGCGCAAATATTGAAAACAAATACCAATATAGAAACCCCTTACAATACGATGTAAAATATAGATTACTTTGTAAATCATTACCATAGAAAGCAAACCTACTGTTGAGTGACCCTAAGTCATCTTTAGGGTCATTTTAATCAGACGAAATTTATTTTCATTAAAAATATTTTCGCAATACCATTTTTGGATCAATAAAAAAAACGACACCGAAGTGTCGCTTTAAGCGATGATTTTAAGAAAATCAATGAGATGATGAATTTCATAATCCGGCTTGATATCGGACGTGTTTTGAAGTCCTTCGGGATTATACCAACATCCTGTAAGTCCAGCATTCATCGCACCGTATACATCGGCCTTTATATTGTCACCCAAGACAATCGTTTGTGCAGGATCAAAATTAGGTATTGTTTGCGCCACGACATCGAAAAATTCGATCATGGGCTTCGCAAAGCCAATTTCTTGTGAAATAAAAATATAATCAAACCACTCACGAATATTCGCATGGTCCAATCGCTTATATTGTGTATCGGTAATTCCATTGGTCACAATACCTAAACGATAATCATCTTTAACCGCTTTAAGAAGTTCCATTGCTCCCGGCATAAAGATATTATTTTCTTCAATTAATGTGCGGAACATTTGATCCATTTCACGTCCCGTATAAGGAAGGTTGAAAGGTGCTAATGCAGTTCCAAAACGATTGTCAAGAATCGTCTGTTGATCAATTTCACCACGTTCATGTGCTTGCCATAACGCATGATTCACTTCAAAATAAGTATCGAGCACTTCCTTGGTATAAGGAACGTTGAGCGTTTCAAAGAGTTTTTCCAATGCAATTGTTTCTGCTGCTTTAAAATTTAAAAGTGTATTATCAATATCAAATAGTAACGTTGTATATGTCATAATGTCCTCCGAATCTTTTATATTTTATCATATTTTCAAATGCCATGGGATTTTCACCCACTTTGCCTAGAGAAAAAAATATAAATAGTCTATTATAGGTATATTATGCATATCGAGGTGACATATGAAAACAATTACAAATCGCCGTGAATTACGGTCAGAATTGGCACGATACATTCTTCCTTCTATTGGTGCAATGGTCTTTTTCTCATTATATACCATGGTCGATGGGATGTTCGTTGGACAAGGAGTTGGGCCGGAGGCACTCGCCGCGGTCAATCTTTCTATGCCCTATATTAATATTATCTTTGCCTTAGCGCTTATTATTGCGGTTGGAGCTTCTACGCTCATTACCTTCCACTTTGGTCATAAAGCGTATGACACAAGTAACAATATTTTTTCGTTGGGCTTTTGGTTTTTGGTGCTCTTATCCCTTGGATTAACACTGGTAGTTTGGTTTGCATTGGATCCATTGATTTGGGGCTTAGGTGCAACACACGATACGGTTCACTATGTAAAAGATTATCTTGGGATTATCGTTCTTTTCAGCCCTTTCTTTATGTTAACCTATTATCTCGAAGTATTAGTTAAATCTGATGGTGCGCCTGGTTTATCACTTTTAGGTATAATCTTGAGTGCTGGTGTTAATATCGTATTAGACTATCTCTTTGTGATGAAGTTCCACTGGGGTATTCAAGGGGCTGCCGTTGCGACCGGTATTGCCCAAGTCTTTGGTTTTATTTTCTTTTTAGCTTATTTCTATACGTCTAAAGCAACTTTACGCCTTGGAAAAATCAAATGGAACTTACCCCAATTGAAAAAAATAATCAAAATTGGAATTCCTGATTCTTTAACGGAACTATCATCTGGTTTTATCACATTCATCTTCAATCTTGTGATTGCGAAGCGCTTAGGTTCAAGTGGACTTGCCGCTTTTGGCATCTTGATGTACATCAACAATCTTGTGACGGTCACGATGATTGGTATCAATCAAGGTATCCAACCGTTAGTCAGCTACTATAATGGCCAAGGCAAGCAAGAAATCATTAAATTTATCTTACATGACGCCTTGATGATCAGCGTGGTCTGTGGCCTTGCATTCTTCAGTGTATGTCAACTCATCCCTCATACCTTGATTGGTCTCTTTATCAACCCAAGCAACACCGCACCATTCACCATTGCCATGGAAGCCTTGCCGTTATTTAGTCTTGGATTTCTGGTCTGTGGTCTCAATATCGTGTTAGCGGGATTTTTCACCGCCTTGGAAAAAATTAAACCGGCAACACTTATTTCTTTATTACGGGGTTACATTCTGGTCGCTCTATGTGTTTTGGTGCTTCCCGAACTCTTTGGAACACGTGCAATTTGGTTTGCACCGCTCACCTATGAACTCTTAACATTAGGTGTCTCCGTGTATGAACACCAACAATATCAAAAAGGATTGGGCGATTTTGCCCCTACTATATAAAAACGGAAACTTAAGGTTTCCGTTTTTTTTTATTAGTAACTGTAAATCAGTTTATCGCGCTCTTCAAGGTCTTTAATATAGACGGCAAAGACATAATCCGTGAGACTGAATTGAGCATACAAGGAGTTTGAAATTGCGGAAGGTTTTTTACTTACCTTAGCAGTGTATAACGTTACATCCGCGATTTCCGCAAGTTTACTCGGTGCACGTCGGGTCATCACAATCGTTGGCACCCCATAAGACTGAGCGGTCTTAGTGATATCAATGACTTGCTCTGAATTTCCGGAGTTTGAAATCCCCCAGAAGACGGCATTTGTGTGGAGTTGTGATAACATCATTTTCCCCATGCTCTCCTCTTGGATGAGTAGGACCGTTTTACCCACCCGCGTCCATTTCTGAAAAATATTATCGGCGGCAAGGCCTGAAAGACCAAGACCAAAGACAAAGATGACACTGGCATCTTTAAGCAAGGCTACGACTGATTCAACATTTTTATAATCAAGATGATTTAGGGTTTCTTCAATCGCGTGCTGTGATGATGCAAGTAAGATACGTTGTATTTCTAAAGGTTCTGAAGCTTCCAACAAAGTCTCAGGATTTTGATGTTGTCCTGATCCCAATTCATTGGACAGTTTAATTTTAAAGAGTTGAAAACTCTCACAACCAATCTTCTTACACAACCGACTTACCGCAGCCGAACTGGTATCCGTATTCGAGGCCAAATCGTGAATCGTCATACCCGGTATAATTTCTGGCTGTTTTAATATATATGAAACAATACGTGTTTCCGTCTGTGTGAAGGTTTCCCTTAGATTTTTTAACGTCTCAATCACGCCAAATTCTTCGATCATAGTATCCCATCCTTACATATATCAAATTATACTCGATATCGCTTACAATTGTAAGAACTATAATTAAATCGTTGCGTTTATCAGTTGTTTGACTTGTGCCAGCAGTTTGGGACCACCCAATGGAGAATAAGCCATGGGTTCAATTAATCCCACAGGTACACCGGCTTCCTCTGCAAAAGGGGCGAGTACTTTATAGCGATGCTTGATCTGAGGTGCTATCATCGCACAATCCCATTGATTTTTTATCTCATCTTCGAATTCTTGGGTGCTGACAGCTAAAACTTCCATCTCAATCCCCTGTTGGTGTGCTTCTTCTTTTAAAGCTTTTACTGCAATGGCACTGGACATGCCTTGCGAACATACAAATAGTACTCTCATACAATCCTCCTATACAGCTTCTGCTGTTTTTTGTGCTAAGGTAGCTGCCTCTTCAGCAAGCATCTTTTTGTCATATGCTTTAACGAATGGATAATAAATAATAAAGGAAATTGCGATATTCACCAAGACCAAAATAATTGCACGCCAATCCCCATTCGTTGAAAGAAAGGCCTTAATGGGTGCCGGAATCGCAAACGGTGTCACAACACTTACTTTGGATACCAATTCCAGTTTCATGGCAAAGTAGGTCACCGAAGAGGTAATCACTGGTCCAATGACAAAAGGAATTGCTAAGAGGGGATTTAAAACAATTGGAGCACCAAAGATTATCGGCTCATTGATATTAAAAATACCTGGGATAATGGAGAGTTTCCCAATTTGTTTTAAATAAGTGGATTTTGACATCATAAATAAAACACATAAAGCCAAGGTACCTCCCGATCCGCCAATCCAAACAAAGAGATCAAAGAATCCTTCCGTCCCAATATTTTGGGCAACGCCACCTGCCGCAACGGCTGCGATATTTTGATCTAAAAGCAGCAACCAGAAAGGACGTAATAGAGATCCAATTACAGATACCCCATGAACACCTGATGCCCACAACAAACAAATAAAGAATGTTGGGAGTACAACCCCAAGATAACTATTTCCGGCAACATTAACCAGTGGTTCAAAGACTTTCATAATCATCTCATTAACATTAAATCCAAGAACAACTGTTACCAACCAAACAAGTGTAATGGTAATCATGCCGGGAATAATCGCTTCAAAAGAACGAGCAACCGACTCTGGAACTTGTTCTGGCATGCGAATGGTAATATTCTTTTCCTGACAGAAACGTAAAATTTCTACAGCTACAATCATTGATAGAATGGCTGTAAACATACCACTTCCACCCAAATAGTTCATCGGTAAAACAAAGCCCAGTGCATCACCATCCATCGTTTGAGCAACCGTTGGTACAATGGTCATTAAAAATGCCGCTAACGATAATGCTCCACCCGAAGTTTGGTCCAGTTTATAAGACTTGGCCAAAGATGAACCCATGCCATATGCTGCATAAAGCGCCATTAACCCGGTAGTAATTCGGAATGGCAACATCATATTACCAATCCAAGGTTCAATAAATGACCGCCATGCAGGAATTGGGAACATTACAATTAAAACAAAGAAACTACCAATCATAATTAAAGGCATCGTAGAGATAATACCATCACGGATTGCCCGTAGATAACGTTGCTCAGCGAGTGCAGACATCGGCGGAAGAAGTTTTTCTTCAATCCATGTAAATAATTTTTCCATTTTTATTCGTTCTCCTTTTTAAACACAGTTTTCAAAACGTTCTAACATTCGAATCATCGCTTCAATTAATGACTTTGCTTCCATGGCTGTCATTAAATGATCTTGCGCATGTACCATCAAGAGCGAAACCGAAGCCCCTTTGCCTTCAGTTTCGGCTTGAATCAACTCTGCTTGAACTTGATGCGAAGCTTTTAAATATTGATCCGCTTCCGCAAGGTACACTTTTGCTTGGTCAAAATCACCAGATTCTGCGGCTTCCAACGCTTCGTAGGCAAGACTTTTTGCAGTTCCACCCAGACTGATAATTTGAAATATGATTTCATCCATAGTTGTAACCCCTTTCTTTCCGATACTCTACCACGATATGTAAATATATTTCAAGTTCTAAATATACTCTTGGTACTTTATTTCATAATTTGGTCTTTTTGTGATGTAAACGTTATCATTTATGACATTTAGTACCGTAATAACATAAAAAAACAGCTTTTCAGCTGTTTAAAGACGCATTTAGAAAAATTCTTTGAACGCACGCAGAGTACCCAATTCCCAAAACGGCCATGAATGATCGCCCGCTTTAGTATAATGGACGGTAACTTCGACAACATCACTCAAATCAGCAACAAATTGTTTCACTTCCGCTACCGGCACTGCCTCATCCGACTCACCACTCATTACAAAAAATGATACAGGTAGGTCTTTCGATTGATAGGCAGTGAGCTGGGATTTTGGATGTTCCGCATCCCACCGATTATGATCGAAATTTCCATGCTCATCACGGAATACATGCCAATCATACGTAACGGTTTCAGGCGTCATCGTATGCCAAACGGCAGGAGACAGAGCCATTACTTTTGAAAATAATTCTGGATAACGAAGTCCTAAATTGCTAGCACCGTATCCCCCCATCGAGAGCCCCCCTATATAACGACGATCTCTATTTGGTGACAATCCCATCCGTTTTTCAACCGTTGGGATCAAATCTTCGATAATCGCCGTCTCCATTTTAAAATTGGGACTGTCTACATAAAACGAATTCAATCCATCCACAAAAATAACAACACACTTTGAAACCTCGCCCGCCTCAATCATTTCATCCAAGTAAGTTGGAAGCGGAAAACGTTCCGATAAATTGCGATGATTTCCAGTTGCGCCATGTAATAAATAAACCACCGGTAATGAAGCCATGGCTTCATGCGCTTCTAAATATGGACAATAAGCACTGTAATTCCAATCAAACTTCAATGATGGTGAATAGATTGTACCATCAATCATTACCCCTTGCTTTTTCATAAGAACCCTCTTTTCATCTTGAAATCTTTATATCATGGCTACTGCATATGTGTCAACGAAAGCTTCTATATTTGTAATATAATTACAGTTATTATAAAATAACTTGAAATTATATTTTAGTTTCAGTATACTCAAATTGTAAACGATTACATGGAGGACACTATGAAAAAAATGTTACGTTTCGTTTGTATTTCAACTCTATGTGTTTCGATGGTCACACCCGTGGCCGCAGAATCACAGTCTAAGCCACTGTATGAATACGGTGAGCTTTCCGATGGTTCCTATGGTTATAAGGAGGATCACCCAGTGATGTATTATGATGGTTCCGACGAACCGATTCATATTCCAACGCAATATGTACAACAGAAAGAACAATTCAAGTCCGGTTGGATTGCAACCATCTTCAGTTTAAACATGCCTTTGGTTGAGGATGGTCAGGCTTTTAAAGAGGCCTATCTCAAACGCTTGGATGACTATAAGGACTGGAACATGAATGCCATGATTTTCCAAGTACGTCCCTTATTGGATGCCTTCTACCCTTCCAAAATCAATCCTACTTCTCAATATTTAAGTGGACAACAAGGGGTTGATGTGGACTTTGGTTTTGATCCGCTAGCTTGGATGATCGAAGAAACACACCAAGCAGGTATGGAGTACCACGCATGGTTTAATCCTTATCGAGTAACAAATTTAAGCCTTGAACGTCTTACAGACATCGGCGATAAAACGGTTGAAGACTTTAGCGTTAAAGAACACATTCAACTTCTACATGAACGCGGTATCTTAGCGGATAACAACTTTGCCGTTTTACATCCTGAAACCGTGATACGGTTTGACGGTAAACTCATTTTGAATCCAGGACTTCCAGAAGTGGTAGACCATGTGAATGAAACCATTAAAGAAGTGATTGAAAACTATGATGTGGATGCCATTCACTTTGACGACTATTTTTATCCTTATGGTAATGCCGGTGGATTTGAACAAGCACCCGATTTAGAAACATTTAAACGCTACGGACAAGACTTTGAACAGTCTGAGAAAGGCTTTGAAGCATGGCGTCGTGCAAATACAACGACTTTAATAAAAACCTTGCATGATACGATTGGTGAACATAATCAAGCGACTGGAAATTCGGTCCAACTTGGCATCAGTCCTTTTGGGATTTGGGAGCATTACGACAATGATCCGCGCGGATCGCATACCCCTGTTTCATCTTCCGCAACCTATTCAAAATCAGTCTTTGCGGATACCTATCAATGGGTTCAAGATGAAATTATTGATTACATCGCACCCCAAATTTATTGGAACTTCTCAACCGCGGCAGCACCTTATGGCGAACTCGCACGTTGGTGGAGCAGTATTGCGGAAGGTAAAAACGTACACGTCTATGTTGGGCATGCAAACTATAAGAATTTGGATGCATCCAGTTGGGATAAAACATGGTTGAATCCTGAAGAAATCAATAACCAAATGCACTTCAACCAAACCTTAGACAACATTCACGGAAGCTCATTATATAGTTATACCCATATGGTCAAAGGCGATGTAGCAAGTGCCAAAAACCCGGCTGGCCAACAAGCTGTGAATGATGCAATCGACATCCTTAAAAATGATTCTTTCAAAGTCGGATCACTTACCCCCGCCAAACCGTGGTTGGCTCAATCCGCCGTTAACCCCGTTGATCAAGCAACACTCAATGGTAATACCCTTTCATGGCGCGATAGTCAAAATCAACACGGCCGTTTTTATGTCATCTATCAAGGTTCCCAAGATGCTTCAGTCGATGCCATCCTTGCAAACCCTGAGAATATTATAAAACGAACTATGGTACGTCCAGAACAAACAGATTATGAAATTGAACTATCACAATCTAAAGGACTCAAAACCATCATCACCGTCTTGGATAAGGCGTTTGTGGAATCAGATCCAGTCGTCGCTTCAACACCTGTAAGGATTGAAAAAGATGACGCCATTGCCAAGGACTTCCTTGGTGATATCCATATTGATAGTAGCGATAACGCATTTAATGAGCCCTATCATTTTAAATTTAAACAAGTTTCACTTTCCGAAAGCCTAATAACGCAACTCATGGATACACTAAAAGATATGTTGCGTGCTGAGCATCTTGAAATGGGACGCGCTACCATCATCGATATTAATCCCCTAAGTGACGATGAAACACCTTTAAGTGCTAACGATGAAGCACGTTTCACAATTACCTTGCCACTGCCTCAATCCCTTGAAGGAGCACAAAATATAAAGGTTTATCATTTTGCACAGGATGGCAGCGTTGAAGCAATGGATACGCAATTTAAAGACGACACCATTGAATTTAAGACCGATCACTTCAGTCACTTTGCTTTGGTGGAGATCCTTGAACGTCCTGAGGAACCCGTCAAACCCGAAACAAAACCAGAACCAAAACCTGAGGATCATAAACCAGAAACACCGACTACCGAAAAACTACCGGCAACCGGTCAATCCCCTCGAACCCTCACCACGATAGGTCTTCCCCTTGCATTTGCAGGTCTTGTCTTATTAAAACGGAAAAAAGATTAAAAAAAAGCGGTCTACTTAAAGACCGCTTTTGCTTGGCTATACCACGCCTCAAAGGTTTGGAGAACATTTGGGTATTCATGCTCCGTAATCACAAGTGACTCAACCTTCGCGTTTCCAACCCATTGAAGAGTCAGGGATTGTTCATCCTTAAAAACGGAAGTGATGGTGTTGGGTTCAATGTGGGTTATCTGTTTCCCTTGTTTTAACGTTATCCGTTCATCATCAAAACGCAGATCATGCTTCCGCAATTTACGATAGTGATACTGGGCCAGCATAATTAGTAAATATGCCATGAGCCCCATCATAATTAAACCACTGACATAAAGTACCGGCTTGATTTCCGTAAAATCAGTTACCATACCAAAAATAATATAAAGCATTGCGATAATAAGAATAAACGAACAAGAACAGCATAGGGTTGAAATCCGTTTAAATTGATCTTTTAAGGGTTTATTTAAAATAGTTTTTGGGAAATTCATAGGTCACCTCTTGTATTATTATCTCATAATTTTAAGTCTTCTTGAAACATCTTTTAAAATAGCCTATGATGATTGTAAAGAAACAGAGAGGTAAAAAGATGAAACCACAACCTTATCAAGAGGAAATTTTTGATTTATTGAACGAACTCAATATTCCCTATCGTGAAGATCACCATAAACCCATTTTTTCGGTAGAATCTGATGACTTGGATATTCCAGGCCCTCAAGTTAAGTACTTGCTTTTACAGCCTAAAAAATCAGATGAATATTTTTTAGTAGTGGCTCACGATGAAGTCCACCCCGACTTGAAACAGCTCGCCTACGATCTCGGTACGAAGCGGCTTTCTTTTCCTTCAAATGAGGCAATGAAAAACTTGCTTGGCATAGAATTTGGTTCGCTCACAATGTTATCATTGATTGCAGATACCAATCATAAAGTGACGCCGGTTTTCGATACTGCAATTGATCGGGACGACACGATTGGCTTATTAGCCAATAATAATACCATCACCTTGACCTTACAGGTAAAAGATGTTGAGAAGTACCTCAATCATTTAGGGTATACACCCCGCTATATTGAATTGATTCAAAAATAAAAGGCCTTTTCAAAGGCCTTTTTTAGTGATATACCATTTCAAATTCCAGTAATTCCGTATCTTGTGTTTTTAACGTAAACCCTAAGTCTGTCAATAAATGAATGGACGGTGCATTATGAGGAATTGTGTACGCTACAATGCGTTTCACCTCTAATTGACGAAATGCATATTCAATTAAAGCCTCACTGACTTCCTTGCCAATCCCTTTTTGTTGGTAGGTCTGACGTAAAATCCAACCCATTTCATAGGTTTTGAGAGCATCCCCTACATCTTCAGGTTCTAATTGATGAAAAATGACGTGACCAATTGCTTCCTCACAAGTGCGGTCTTCAATCGCAAAAAGCGGTGGGTTTTCAATCAAACAATAAGCATTAAGAAATGATTTGATGGTTTCATCGTCCATTACTGGCTCAATATACTTCATCACCGCAGAATCTTGCAGCCACGATTTCGCATAATTAAAATCATCATCTTCAAAGGGCCTAATAATACATTGCTTTGTTATGAGTTTCATAATTCACCTCGTACATATCATATCAAATACTTTGCGATTTACATGTATTACGCATGAAAATCTATATCCAGGCACCGCATCTTTTTCCAATACACAAACAAGGCATAAAGAAACACACAACTTTGTGCTAATGGTACGGATAACCACACACCGTTTAAGCCAAAGCGTTGGGGCAGCACAAATAATAACAGAAGCGTGGTGATAATCGGTTCACTGTAAATAAGACAATAAGCTTGACGGTTATCGCGCGTCGCATAAGCGTAAGACGTAGTTACACGTAGAAAGGCAATTGGTATGAGCCCTATTAAAAATAGGGGCAAGACTTCCCCAATCATCAAGGCAACCTCATCGGAAGCGCCAAAGAAGCCTGGGATTTTAAACCGAAGCAGATATAAAAGAACCATGCTAAACGATGCAACCCCCAATGAAAAACGTACCGCAATGGAGATGAGCGTTTTCAACTTCCCCGTATCGTTTTTACCGTAGTAACGACTGAGCAGCGGTTGACATCCATCACCAATCCCTTGAAGGATTAATTGAACACTGAAGATAACATAACAAATAACACCATAACTTGCCGCGGCAACATCACCGCCGTATTGAATCGCTGTTTTATTGAGCACAATAATCATCAAGTTTGGTGATAGAATTAATCCAAAAGGAGAGATGGATACTTTAAGAATCTGACCGATCGCTTGAGTCAGCGATAACCGCTTGGACTTGGAAGTCTTTACGAACGGAACATGTTTGAACATATAGCCAACACACATAAGCATCGTGAGAGCCTGACCTATTATGGTCGCATAGCCAGCCCCGGCGGTTCCAAGTTTTAAAATTGAAACAAAATAGCCATCTAAGACAACATTGGTGATAAATCCTAAAATCATTGCCACCATGGCAAAGACAGTGCCACCATAATTTCTAATAATGGGCACAAGTCCTGTTGATAGAATTTGAAATACTGAAAAGATAATAATAATTCGAATGTAATCTGCAGCATAATCAAATAAGCGTCCTTCGGCTCCAAAAAATTTTAGAATTGAAGGGTATGTTCCAAATAACACAATAAGGGAAAAAAGAGAAACAACCACCAATAATCCAATGGTCGTTTTAAGATAGACGGATTGTTCTTGTTTATTTTCCGATCCCATAGCAATACCGATCTGGATGGCACCTGCAAGCCCAATTCCTGTTCCCAATGCTTGGATTAGCGATGTAATCGGATATGCAAGATTAATTCCCGCAATCCCTAAATCCCCAACATTTTGACCAATAAACCAACCATCTACAATGGCATATAATCCCGAAAAAGCAAATGCAAGCATCGCTGGAAGTACATTGCGATAAAACTCTTTACGCATAAAATTAAACCTCTATTATTTTCTAAGCATAAGCATAAGTATAGCAGATATTTTTTACATCGCAATCCAGAATATTCCGCAAGAACGTTCCTTGTAATCACGCGATTGTTACGTTAACATAATAGTATAGAAGAAAAAGGAGCAATAGAATGAAAAATCAATACGGACAAAAAATTACGGACTTATTGCATGAACTGAATATTGAATATCGTGAAGACCACCATGAGCCCATTTTCTCAGTGGAAGGCGATATTCCAATTCTTCCAGGACCTCAAATTAAATATCTCCTCGTAAAACCGAAGAAAACAGAACATGAATATTATTTAATTCTTGCACACGATGAAAAACATCCCGACCTCAAAGACCTTCAAGCACAGCTTGGTACTAAACGCCTCACCTTCCCTACAAATGATGAGATGAGTGACTTAATTGGCGTTGAGTTTGGTAGCCTTACGGCCGCATCGGTTATCGCAGATACTAATCATGAAATTACAATTATTGTGGATGATGCCATTGATCGAAACGATACGATTGGTATTCATCCTAATGATAATTCCATAACCTATACCATGGCGTTTAAAGATCTTGAGCGCTACCTTGATCATCTTGGGTACACACCTCGATATATACCGCTCCTTGATAAAGAATAATTCCCAAAGCACATGAAAAATCATGTGCTTTTTGTATGCTTATAATTACATGCGGATAATATTTCTTAACTAATATTAAATCGATTGAAATTGATATTTGATAAAGGTTAAATAAGGATGAGAGGAGGTGAAGTTTCTGGCAATCAGAACCATTAATCGCATATTTACTGTTTTTATAGTTATCGTTTTTTCGTTTTCAGTTACATATATTACATATGCCTCGAATTGGAGTTCTAAACTCGATGTTCATACGCCGCCTTGGGGAAGATGGTCAAGCCCAACACATGGACTATTAAAAAAAGATAACTTATACGGGCAAATTAATTTCATAAGCAAAACAACGTGGTTTACTACTTACGGTGATTTATGGGGAACACATTATGGCTATCGTGCTTCCAAAACATATCACCCGGTCCCTTATTATGACAAGTATGGAGAAAAAACAAAAAATGTTGTTAATTTTTCATATAGTCCTCGTAATTCTTCATGGAATGGTTACTACGTATCTGCTCGTATGTCTACACAAAGTTTAGAGCCAAACTGGAATGTTACTACCATTGAATTTTCACCTTAATATTTCGAGCATAATTTATTTGTGCTTGTAATTAATACTAGGAGTAATCTATGACAAAACGTAATTTTATGTTATTTATTGTTACTTTAATTGTTCAACTTATATATATTTGCGTCACTGAAACGTTTGACTTGCCTAACGGCTTACTCAGTTTCTTTTTTGTTTTTGATGGACCAAATGCAACCTATATTACAATTTATGCTTTAGTACTTGTTTTGTATGCTACTGAATTTGATTACACACTGATTAACAACCATTTTGAGGATTTAGCAATGATACGAAAAGGGTATGGATATTTATGGTGTCAAATTCGCAGAGTGGTTTCTAAGGCCACAATCTTTGCAATTTTTATGATGATGACGGAATTGCTTCTAATACATCACTTTAAACAATCACTATTTCCTCTTAATCGTTCCATTGCCCTCGAATTCCAACAGCTATTAGCATTTTCAAGTGATCCGCTCACCAACCACATCACCTATGCTTTATTAAGGTTATTTGGGTCGATTGTAATTGCAATCTTCTTCCTAAGCCTTAGTCGTTATATAAAACACCGTTATCTGTATATGGGATGTGTTCCAGCCATCATTATCGGTTCAATTTGTGTTCTCGGGGTCCTTGGTCCGCGGTAGCGCAAACTTTAGAAAATGTGGGATTGCTTCCCGAGATTCTTTCGACGCTTTTAATCGGTAATGTATTCTCAGCGGGTTTCTTTCAAATGAGAACGCCAAGATTAGTTGCCGCTATTGGATCCATTTTATTTTATGGCTGCGCTACAATCTTTAGCTTTATCATCAGTACTCGATTAAAGAAAAAAGGAGTTCTTTAAATTGTTTAAAAATTATTTCCACTTGCATCTAGGTATTTTGCTTCCTCGATGGTATCGTTGGTCGTATTTGTTTGCGGGAATTTATTATCTTTACGTATCGATAACGCTTTATTGCCAAAATAACGATTCCTTAGAAATTTTAATCTGTCATAATTTATTTTGGATGAGTGTATCGATGCTCTTCAGTATTTCCACTCTTAAATTAAGTGGTAATTTTAAAAACGTTTCACCCCTAATTACCCTTCGTGTTTCATTCGAATCATTGGCTATAAATTTACTGACGGTCTTTTTAAGTTGGTCAATGTTTACATTTTTAGTTCATATTGGACCAATACTCTGTTTCTTGAACGCAATTTCTTCCTATACCAAATTAATTGTTTACTGTGTTTTTACTCTATGTGTATTTTTCTTTACTGCATTTCAAGCTACATATCTCCCCTTTCTTAACCATCGCTTCGCAATAATTTGCCTTACATCAAGCATATTATTTTCTCCCATTTTTTGTCATCTGTTGATGATCTATTTTCTACGTTAGAAGGAGGCGCCATGATAAATATTACCCATGTTTCAAAATCTTTTAAACAACAATGTATTCTTAACTCTGTGAATCTTTCCATTCAAACTGGCGAAACAATTTATATCAAAGGTGCTAATGGATCCGGCAAATCAACCTTGCTTAAAATCATAGCCGGGTTATTGGCACCCGATACAGGCATGATTGAAGGTACTGCTGATTTAAACATTGGTGCTTTAATTGAGAACCCTTCCTTTATCGAGGATCGTCCATTGCTCGATAATTTAAAATTTTTATATACCCTAAAAAATAAATTCAACCATGATGCGATAAAAAAATATTGTGATTATTTTGAACTTGACTTGAATTCAAAAAAAAGATGAGCAGTTACAGTATTGGGATGCGTCAAAAAGCTGGAATTATTCAAGCGATTATGGAAAACCAAGATTTAATCCTTTTTGATGAACCAACACGAGGTTTAGATCAAGAATCTGCCCAGAAGTTTATTGAACTCATTCACAATGATTTAAAAGAGCGAACGGTTATTATTAGTGCCCATGAAGGTGTTGATAGGATACAATTCGATCGGAAATTTGCACTTATAAATGGAACCCTTCAATCGATATAGATACTTGACTGTTTCAATTATTTATTCTTGGTTCATGACTTCAATCAGTTTGACTCCCTTAGAATATTTTAGGATATTATGTCTTTTCCCTGACTCCAAAGCGACTTATATTAAACTCTTAGCATCACCGCTATTCACCATACTCTACATTCTTGCACTAGCTTGTTATGTTGATCAGTATATTGAAATGGCACATGTAATTCGTATTCGTATTGGGAAGCGATACATTTTTATTTTGATAATGGAATTTCTTAAAATAATTTCCCTCCTGTTTTTATTACAATGTCTAATTATTAAAGTTAGTTTTGATATAAATATTCTAATCCTAATTGGATACCATATATTTATTATGATCGTTATGATAACTACGTATTTAATGACGCATGAACTTCAGGTCATATCGACATTTATTGCGACAATGTTTTTTTTAATTATCATAACCATATTTTTCGGATTCTAATAGACGATTGATTCGTAGGGTGTTATCAACATGGATACTTTATACTTTTGAGGATATTTAAATTAAATAGTCAGTGTTTTTACTACAAGATCCTATTTGAAAAGTTAGCAGAAAGAACCCTTGTAACCGGGGTTCTTTCTGCTAACTAGATGCTTAGTTCTATATATTAGACCTTATGAATTATTTACATGAAATATATGAATATTGGTTCGATCATAAATTTATTTAATGTGTTCTCGATATGTCATAAGTTTAGCTACAATTTGTGAATAACGTCCCCGCGCAATGACAATTGGCTCATCATAGCCTTTCAAATGCAGTTCTCTATTTTTGAGTTGATGAAGATATTTTAGATTCACAATTGTCCCATGATTTGCACGGATAAACATCGCACTACTGAGTTTACTTTCTAAATTCTTTAACGTTTGGTTCATCACTGTATAACGTGCTTTACCGGCATAAACCACAGGATGTCGATCCTCATATACAATCAAACGGATTTTACTTTGTTTTAAAACCACCTTGCCGTTTCGAGTCTTAATTATAATCACATTATCATAATCTTCAATTACTTGAATGGCGCTGCGTATAGTTGTTTCAAGCATCCTATCCATTTTCTCTTTTAAAAGATAACCATAGACATTTATTCCAGAAGCGCCTTTCATAAATTCATCCAAACTTGAAACAACAATTACCTGAATCTTTGGATTCATTTTTTGTATTGCACGAATATGCCGAAGATCATTCTCATTTGGTATCTTAACATTCATAAATAGAATATCTGTATGTATAAATGCTTCATCCAATTGAAAAACCGTTAAATCATCATAAAGGTACACGCCCTGTAAACTTAACGAATGCTTTAGGCAATTTATCCGTGTTCTAAGTCGTTCTCTAAATATGATGTCATCATCCACAATCGCAATGCGATACATTCTATTACCTCCTTATGACAATACTAATTACGCAGGATATTTCAGATACCCTAACTACAAGATATATTCTTTGACCATCACGCTTCATATATTAAGAAATATCATTAATAATGAGTAGTCCGTATGCACAAGTGGTAAATTAAAATATATTTTGCTTCATAACCATCATTTTTAAAACTCTAACGTAATAAAAAGACCACAATAAATTGTGATCTTTTCGCGTAAATTATATATAACAAATTATTTTATAAATAGTTATGCCATTAGGTTCTTTAACATTCAGATTCAGAAGCTGTTCTATCTCCAAAAGCTTCATCAATATATTAGTGGTACATATAGGCAGCATCATTTTCAGGGTAGCGTAATAGAGAAAGCGTTGCGCATCAATAGGCTACATGATTACTTACTTGTATTTGTTCTAAATCTTTCACGGTCAAAATCGCAAGTGGAAGTCCAAACGGAAATTTTACACTTGCCGCCTTCGTTAATAACGAAAAAGAATGCAACAAATGCACATCTCCTTTTCTTCTTTGTTTACACATCTTAATCTTCTGCTTCACAATGAGCGTGTGATTTCAATGAAAATTGATTCGTGATACTTCGTCTCGTATCCTGATTATGATATGCTTGAGAAAAGAGATAGGGGGAACGATATGGATCTCACAACATTTAGAAAAAACTTTAATATTAAGCAAGAACAAACTGCATTAAATTGGATTGAGGAAAACTTAATTCCGGGTGCTTATTATGATGCTTCATCACAAGAGTGGAAGGTTCCCGACGCAGCACGACCACCTTACACGAAAGCACGTGCTAAAAATTCATCCGCAATTTATGTTAGCATCGTGAAGGGATGCATCAATCGCTATCATGTGCTCCCAAAACTCTATAATCTAAGTCAGCAAGAATTCGACGTGTACATCCAACAACTTATAAAAGCAAATTTAATCACAGTTGTTTACCATCAAGACATTCCATACTATTATGCTAATTTAGAGTGTGATGCGTTTATTGCATCAAAAAACCCAATGCGTTATCTTGAAATGCTCTTGGGTGTCGCGGTTAAAGAAGCTACCTAGGATTCCATCAAAAGTATGTTTTGATTTTAAAAAAGCCAATATAAATTGGCTTTTTTAATACTCCTTAACATCGATTAAATACCCATTCTGAAATTTAAGACGGGTTGGACACGCTAAGGCAAGAGATTGCTCGTGTGTTACAAGTATTACCGTAACGCCTTGTTCGTGAATATTCCTAAGGATATCCAGTATCATTTGCGAATTTTCTCTATCTAAAGCCCCAGTTGGTTCATCCGCTAGAATAACCTTTGGATTTTGGATGAGCGCACGGGCAATTGCTGCGCGTTGTTTTTGACCACCAGAGAGTTGATGCGGGTAAACTTTTGCTTTATCTTCAATCTTTAAACGTTCGAGGAGTTCGTATGCTTTTTTACGGTGTTCTTTACGAATCTTTTTTACAGGTAATAAAACATTTTCAATCACCGACATGGTAGGTATTAATCCGAAATTTTGCATGATATAACCAATTGCTTCATTACGATAGCGTGCTCGTTTGGTATCTTTCCAAACAAGAAGATTATTATTTTCAAAAAACACTTCTCCACTAACATCTTCGATTAAACCAGCAAGGATGTTAAGAAAAGTTGTTTTCCCAGATCCCGATAAGCCCGTTACCGCTACAAAGTCACCTCTTTTTATATCAACATTCACATCCTTTAATGCATGGATAAGCCCATCTCCCGTTCCATATGATTTTGATAATGCATTTATCTTATAGATTATTTCAGACATTTTCGCCTCCTATGATATTTAAAATATTAATTACTTCTATGGTTTTCGTTATGATTCGTTTCAACAATAAAACTACAAGTCCTACCAAAATTATCCCTATTCCTAATACAGAGATTTTTAAATCTAAAGTAATGTGTGTGATTGCGACAGTCAATCCAATCGAAACAAACATCATCCACAATAAGGACTGTAGGTAATCATTAATCAATTCTCGCTTGGAATATCCCACTACTTGGTGCAGTGCAAAATCCAAAGCTCGACAGTTTATGTCTACAAATAGAGCACATATCAAACCAAATATACTAAACAATAAATTAATGATTCCTACACCAAAGTAACTCGCTAACGTGATCATTTTTTGATTATAGTATTCAGTTTGAATGCCTTTAATTGAGTTCGTGGTATATTTAAACATTGGTTCATTTATAAAATCATTTATTGTTTCAATTTCGTGATGGGAAATGTTTATGAGATACAGATTATCAATAAAGTTCGTATTGGTTAATTCAAGGAATCGATTTAAGTTGGAATGATCAAAATAGGCGAAATAATATTCTTTGGATGAAAGTTCTGTAAAGTCACTGGGTCCAAGAACGGTGAATGGTTTATCCACTACTTTAGCGACAATATATTCACATTCTTCTGTAGCGATTCGATCACCTTCAAAATGTTGTGTGTTACTTGTAATAAACGGTATCGCATCCATATCTTTATACGATTTAAAAACCTCAATATCAATATTATTAAGTTTTAAAGCATTATCGTCTAGGAATACTATGTTTCCCAAAGTATTTGAATAGTGGGGGCTTTGAAAGAACACAAGTATGTTTTGTTTATATTGAGTAAAGATGGATTCTATTTTTTTTAATACACCACCTCGAAATTGGTCAGGATTACGTTCTATCTCAATACGCTTTTCGATTTCACCAGGGTAGTCTGCTTGAATTACCCACGCAGAATTCAAGTTCATATAGTTTTTATAGGGAGATATTTGGCGGTTCAAATCTTGAAATAATGTTAATGATACGAAAAGTAACATGAGCGATAGCGAAAATTGGAATGTAAGAGCCATTTTTTTTGCTATGTTGATACCCACATGACGATTTTTTCGATATGCATTAAGGTTTCTCCAAAATAGTAAAATGATGATAATCCCAATGACACCTGTCATGCTAACACCTGCTATGATAATCGGTGTACCAATGGGTAATCTAAAATACTTTAGAAAGGGTATCGATAAAATCGCTGATAATAAATATGCTGAAATGAGATGTACCATATACTCCAATGTAAATGATTTTAGAATTTCTGCATAGGTATACCCAAGAATACGTTTTATCTTTAGTGTTTCTTTAGAAGTAAAAATCCAGTACTCCGAAACATAAAACAAGTTAAATAAAACTGAAATTAATACAAGAGTAAACAAAACCACGAGTAACAAATTATCTCTAATGAAATAAACTAAATTCGAAACATTTGAAATGTTTCCATTCACAACTTCACAATACTGCTTATAGAAAAATGAAGTGCAAATAATCATGTACAGTGATAAGAGAACGTGATAGATTGGTAATAAGATTTTTTTATTCATCGATGATCCTCCATATAACAACTCCCTATAATTATAGGGAGTTCACTCGATTAGTTTGCGTAACCCCAGGTATAACACGTTTCGTTATAACCTGAAAAAGCAACTGCATGTACCGATGTATTTGGACTTGGATGATAAGCGTGCTTACGATTGCTTTTCGATCCGATCTCAGCTGTGGCCGAAATATATGAATAACTTGGTGAGTCAAATACAGTAGTTCTAGAGTTACATGCTTTTGAAAAGAAATTAGCGCCCGACCATCCAACATTTTCCCATCCTACTTTCGCAAACGCGGTTGCATGGGTTCCAAGAATCATCAGTCCAAATAGCAGAATAATCGAACCTGTTTTTTTCATTATTCGCTTCAAATATATCCCCCCTTCCCCTTTTTATTTTATTAAGATTTACGTAAAATGCCATACAAGTTGTTTACATTGTTCATTTTATTGATTACTTTGTTATTACGTGGAATAATTCGTGAAAAGGGATTGACAAAATTTAAACTCAATTCTAGAATATAGGTGTTGGCACTCTCATTCTTTAAGTGCCAAAAGGTCAAATTAAAAGGAGGAAACGCATCATGATTAAACCATTGTACGACCGCATTTTGTTAGAAGAGATTCTTGCAGATTCCGCTACTGCAAGCGGAATCTTATTGCCGGAATCCAAAGAAAAACCTTCTACGGCACGTGTAGTTGCTGTAGGAAATGGAAAAAAAGATAAGGATGGAAACGTGATTCCGATGGATGTAGCTGTCGGGGATTGTGTCATCTATAAAAAATATGCAACAACGGATGTAACCTATCAAGATAAGGATTATTTAATTATCGACATGAAAGATGTACTTGCAATTGTGGAGGATGATAAATAATGGCTAAAGATGTACGATACGGACAAAATTCGAGAGATTTACTTTTAAAAGGTATGGATACTCTTGCGAATGCTGTAAGTGTGACACTGGGCCCAAAAGGTCGTAATGTTGTTCTTGAACGCAGTTTTGGTTCACCGCTCATTACAAATGATGGTGTGACCATCGCAAAAGAAATCGAACTAAAAAACCCATTTGAGAACATGGGTGCAAAATTACTTTATGAAGTATCCAATAAAACAAATGATGTATCGGGTGATGGTACAACTACTGCAACATTACTCGCTCAAGAAATTATTCATAAGGGCTTAGTCCACGTTGACCGCGGTGCTAATCCAGTACTCATGCGTATGGGAATTGAAAAAGCCTCGCGTGCGATTGCCGATTATCTGTTAGAAAAGAGTAACAAAATTGAAACAAGCAGTGATATTGCAAATGTTGCATCCATTAGTGCTGGTAGTGAAGAAATTGGAACTATTATCGCGGAAGCAATGAAGAAAGTTGGTAATGATGGTGTCATCACTGTTGATGAATCCAATACCTTTGAAACCGAATTAGAAGTGGTTGAAGGTCTCCAATATGACAAAGGTTATATTTCACCTTACATGGTATCAGATCGTGAGACGATGGAAATTGAGATGGAAAATCCATACATCTTGGTAACCGATCATAAAATTTCAACAATCCAAGAAATTCTTCCCCTCTTAGAACAAATTGTTCAACAAAATAAACCATTCTTCATTGTCGCAGAAGATATTGACAACGATGTTGTTTCAACACTCGTTGTGAACAAACTTCGAGGAACCTTCAATGTAGCGGCAACTAAAGCCCCAGGTTTTGGTGATAATCAAAAAATGATGCTTGAAGATATTGCAATTGCTACAGGTGCTACATTTATCAGCAAAGACCTTGGTATGAATATCAAAGAGACTACCGTAGAACAACTTGGATCTGCTTCAAAAGTAGTCATTCGAAAAGATGAAACAACCTTAATTGGTGGTAGTGGATCAAAAGATTCAATTAATGATCGTGCTGCAGAAATCCGTTCACAAATAAGTAATGTAAGCAGTGACTTCGATAAGAAAAAACTTGAAGAACGTCTTGCGAAATTGACAAACGGAGTAGCTGTAATCAAAGTTGGAGCAGCTACAGAATCCGAAATGAAAGAGAAAAAACTACGTATTGAAGATGCCCTTAATGCAACCAAAGCTGCCGTTGCAGAAGGTGTGGTACTCGGTGGTGGTTATGCACTCGCTAGAGCTTACGTTGACTTAAAAGATTCTATCAGTTCAGAATCACAAGATGAAAACCGAGGTATCAAAACAGTCTTTGATTCAATTTTAAAACCATTATGGCAAATTGCAGAAAATGCAGGATTTGATGGTGATGAGATTGTTTCAAAACAACTTGAATCAGAATTAAATATTGGATTTAATGCGAAATCCGGACTATGGGAAAACCTTCAAGAAGTGGGAATTCTTGATCCAACCCGCGTTACACGTAATGCATTACTCAATGCTGCATCGATAGCATCACTCTTCCTCACAACAGAAGCTGCAGTTGCATCGTCAGTTGAAGAGAAACAAATCACACCTGAAATGCCTCCAATGTATTAACAAATTAAATAAAGGAAGCCAATTAAAGGCTTCCTTTATTTATCCATAAATCTTTGGACTGTCAATACTTTAGTGGACAATATTTATAAGAAACGATTTATTCCATATTCAATCGGTGGGAACATACCCTAGTGTTGAATGCAATCGCTTATTATTGAACCACCAAACATATGCCGATAATTTCACTTCCAACTGATTCAATGATTCAAAAGTATTCGGATATACAAATTCTGTCTTAATTGATTTGAATGTTGCTGTTGCTACTGCATTATCATACGGTGTTCTTTTTTGACTCAGTGATCGCTGTATTTGAAAAACATCAAGAATTTCATCGATTAGTTTATTTTTGAACTCATTTCCTCTATCTGTATGGAAGTAGCGTAGGTTGGATAAATCAGTATCTATTTTTGAAAATTCCTTTTGCACTAAAGCGGCAGTCTTGTTTATACCACAACTATAGCCAATAATCTCTCTGTTATGAAGATCTAAGATTGTGCAAATGTAATTCCATTTGACTGCTACTCTAACATAAGTCAGATCACTAACGATAACTTCATAGCGTTCGTGATGATTGAGTTTTCGATTTATGATATTCGAGATGTCATCTTCATTAACATTTGTTCTATGTACTTTGTATTGTGCGAGTGTGTAGACTGAGACGAGCCCTTCTAATCGCATAATTCGACCGATTCTTCGCCTAGACAAGATAACACCAACACCATATTGGCGTGCTACAGAGTAAAATAGTTTATAGCAGTCAATTGAGAAACCCCAACGCCCGCTACAACGCCTGTTGTACAGATTGATCCTGGACCAACACCGACTTTAATTACGTTAGCACCCGCATAGATTAGATCTGTTGCTCCCTGTGTGGTAACAATATTACCACCAACAATATCTAACTCGGGAAATTCAGCACGAATCATACGAACGGTTTCAATAACATCTTGTTATTCCCGTTTTGTATTCTTTGCTATCCATATCACCTTCATAATAATCAAGGTCAGGTTTCTTTGACTGAGCATAACCATGCTTCTAAAAAACACTTCACAACATATTTTTTTAGACGTTATGAATACATTCTGGAAAACTTCCTGTTAATTCCACAATGACATACTCTAATTCTTCAATTTCGAATTCGAATTAATTATTTCTTTCTGCAGATATACAGCAAGTGGCTCGAATTACCGAGCATTTCACGTTTTTCACAGATATGCAACTGATAATCAGCAAAAGCTCGAAAGTCTTCATCCGTCATCGCAAAATCCGGTCGGCTCTCCGCAATCTCAAGGACATTATCAACCGCCACAGTTGTTACATAATCAACATCTTTTTTTGAAAAAAGCTCTTCAAACTCACAAATATCAAATCCGGTAAAAAGCTGCTCTTTAAAATGCTTAACTTTATAATCACTATCAAAGTTATTTTGTATTCCAACTGCTGTCGATAGAGAGTCATACAAATAGTTCGTACAAATAATTGCATGAGCAGATAAGAATGCAACAAAAATCAGACCGCCCGACTTTGTGACTCGAATTGCTTCATCCAAAGCTGTGTGTTGATCTTTTTCATCATAAAGATGATACATCGGTCCGAAGGAAAGAGTAACATCAAAAGAATCATCACCAAATCTACTCAAATCCAATGCATCACCTTGATAGGCTTCCAGGTTTGGTAGGTCTTTCCCATTAGTTCTTAACTCCTTAAGGTTCTTTTCGACCAACTCTATTGCTGATACTTGAAATCCCTCTCTTGCTAATGCAATAGAATATCTACCGGTTCCAGCACCTATTTCTAAAATTTTATCTCCTTCTTGTGCAAACTTGTGAATGTAATTCATTGTAATAAAATACTCAAGCTGTCCTTGACGGATTTTTTCTAAACGCATATGTTCATCTGTTTTTTCGTAAAAATCTTTAATAATTTCCGTTCTATCCTGATTTTTCATCGCATCGTTTCTCCTACTTAAATTTTGATTTATCACTCTCTACTTCTACAAAAGCCTTCCGTAAAAATGATGGAAGGCTTTCTAAACTTTTTACCTAAATTCAACAACTTTCTTTTGAACATACTTTTCAGCTTTTTAGTATCAAAATAGTATCACTCAAAAAGTATTTTGTTTTGTAAATCGCTGAGTTAGTGTATTTTCAGAAACATTTTTATTACTGTTATTCCCACTCAATTGTTGCTGGTGGTTTTGAAGTACAATCATAGACGATGCGGTTAATTCCTTGAACCTCATTTACAATACGAACTGAGATTTTTTGGAGAATATCCCAAGGGATACGTGCAAAGTCAGCACTCATACCATCGATTGATGTTACGGCACGGATTGCAAGTGTGTAATCATAGGTACGTTGATCGCCCATGACACCAACACTTCTTAAGTTTGTAAGTACGGTAAAGTATTGCCAGATTTCGCGGTCAAGACCGGCTTTCGCAATTTCTTCACGGAGAATGTAATCACTCTCTTGTACAATTTTAATTTTTTCTTCATCAACAGCGCCAAGAATACGGATTGCAATTCCAGGTCCTGGGAACGGTTGACGGTTTACGATATGTTCTGGTAAACCAAGAACAAGTCCAAGTTTACGTACTTCATCTTTAAATAAAGTATCAAGCGGTTCAATCAATTTGAAGTCCATATCTTCAGGTAATCCACCTACGTTATGGTGTGATTTAATTGTTTGAGCTGTCTTTGTACCTGATTCAATAACATCAGTGTATAAAGTACCTTGTGCTAACCATTTCGCATCTCGTAGTTTTTTTGTTTCATCTTCGAATACGTAGATAAATTCGTTACCGATAATCTTACGTTTTTTCTCAGGGTCATCCACGCCTGCAAGTTTATCAAGGAAACGACGTTGTGCATCAACTTTAATTAAGTTCATTTTAAAGTGATCTTGGAATACTTCCACAACGCTGTCTGCTTCACCTTTACGGAGCAAACCGTGGTCTACGAAGATACATGTTAGTTGATCACCAATTGCATGGTGTAAAAGTGCTGCAACGACTGCTGAGTCAACGCCACCCGATAGTGCACAGATAACGTGTTCGTCACCCACTTTTTCACGAATGATTGCAGTTTGTTCTTCAACAAAATGCTCCATATCCCAACCTGCTTCAGCTTTACATACGCCAAACACAAAGTTTTCTAACATTTGAATACCGTTTTCAGTATTGCGCACTTCAGTATGGAATTGAATTCCATATTGTTTCTTTTCATCATTACCCATCATCACAATATCTGTATTTTCTGATGAAGCATATACGTCAAATCCAGCAGGAACTGCTTTCACTTGATCGCCGTGACTCATCCATACATTGTATGATGCTGGTAATCCTTTTGTAATTGGGTTGTCTTGTTTTACTTCAATTGGTGCAAGTCCGTATTCACGTTTTGAATGTGATTCAACTTTACCGCCATTTTGATATGCCATAAGTTGCATTCCGTAGCATACACCAAGAATTGGTAAACCAAGTTCGAAAATTTCTTGATCGATGTGATATGCATTATCTGCATATACTGAGTTTGGTCCACCTGATAAAACGATACCTGCGATATCTTTATCAGCACGAATTGCATCCGCAGTAATTTCATTATCTAATAATTCACTGTACACGCCTAAATCACGAATACGACGAACAATTAATTGATTATACTGTGACCCAAAGTCTAAAACGATAATCTTATTTGCCATGATAATTTGGTGCCTCCTTCACGTTGTCAACATCGTGAGGGTGACTTTCACGAAGTCCTGCGCCTGTGATTTTCACAAATTGCGCTTTTTGGTGCATTTCTTCAATCGTTCCGCAACCACAGTAACCCATTCCGGAACGTAATCCACCGAGCATTTGATAAATAACATCACGAATTGATCCTTTATAAGGAACCGTTGCTTCAATACCTTCTGGTACCAGCTTCTTCAATTCTGAAACGCCACCTTGGAAATATCGATCACTTGAACCGCGTTGCATTGCGCTTAAAGATCCCATTCCGACATAGCCTTTCACTTTTTTACCAAATACTTCCATTACTTCACCAGGTGTTTCTTCAGTACCTGCAAGTAACCCACCTAGCATAACACAACTACCACCTGCTGCAAGTGCCTTTGCAATATCTCCGGATAGTTTAATACCACCGTCTGCAATAACACCGACACCATATTGGCGTGCTACAGAGTAAACATCGTTTACAGCAGTCAATTGAGGAACCCCAACGCCCGCTACAACGCGTGTTGTACAGATTGATCCTGGACCAACACCGACTTTAATTACGTTAGCACCCGCATAGATTAGATCTGTTGCTCCCTGTGCAGTAACAATGTTACCACCAACAATATCTAACTCGGGAAATTCAGCACGAATCATACGAACGGTTTCAATAACACCTTGTGAGTGTCCGTGAGCACTGTCAACAGCGACAATATCCACACCCGCTTCAACTAAAGCGCGTACACGTTCCAATGATGATTCGCCAACGCCAACGGCAGCACCTACACGTAGGTGTCCCTGTGGGTCGATGTTCGCATCTTCGAATGATGGTTCTACTTCAGTTTCTTTAACTGCTTTAATCATGTTTGCTTGTGCTTCAATTGGCATGTTTTTATGAACAAAACCCATTCCACCCAGTTTCGCAAGCATGATTGCCATGGCATCTTCAGTAACAGTATCCATTGCCGCTGAAACAATAGGGATGTTCAGTGTAATTTTATCTGTTAGACGCGTTTGTAATTTAACTTGAGCTGGTACAACTTCAGACTTTGCAGGAACTAAAAGTAAGTCATCAAATGTATAAGCTTCTTTAATTACTTTACCATTCATCATATTCATCTACCTCCATAAACTTATGGTATATTATACATAAAAGAACTCTAATATGAAAGGGAAATGTGTTAAAATAATGATTATGGAAAATAAAAATATTAAACTCGCGATTTTTGACATTGATGATACCCTCATCAAACGCGGAAAAGTCAAAATAGAATCCTCTGCGGTTCAAGCAATCAACGACCTGAAATCGAAAGGAATTGAAGTGATGATTGCCACTGGACGCGCCTTTTACTTTATTCATGATGATATTCATGAAACCATCAATCCCGACTACTACGTCACGATTAATGGTGCCTGTGTATACGATCATCTTAAGGAAGTTATTTTTGACGTACCCATGGTTCGCTCTGAAGTGAATGCCATGATTGAATACTGTAATGCACATGATATTGGTTTAGCCATGAAGATGCGTCACGATATGCGTGTTTATCGAAATATGGAAATTTTTAAAACAGTTTATATGCAAGGCAGTGATAAACAAGATATCTTAGTTGATTACACGCACGCTCAAACCATCGAAGAAGGTGATGAAGTCCCTATGGGATTATTCTTAATGGGTGATGAAGCACTGATTGAAGCATCAAAACCACTTTGTCCAGATGGTCATTATGCGAAAGCCTATGCTGATGCATATGATATATATTCAAATCGTGCAGGTAAAATTGCTGGGATTGGAATTGTCTTAGACCGACTTGGTTTAACGTGGGATGAAGTAATCGCATTTGGGGATGCCGCCAATGATCTCACAATGTTGGAAAAAGCAGCAATTGGGGTTGCCATGGGCAATGCACCCGATCACGTTAAAGAAGCAGCCGATTATGTCACAACGGATATTCTTGAAGATGGTATCTTTAACGCCATTCAAACAATTTTCTAAAACGCCACTACGGCGTTTTTATACTATCAAGGGGGATTTATGAAAAAGCACATTTGGTTAACGGTTGGTTTACTTTTGCTATGTGGGTGTCAAAACAAACCTAAGCAGTATTCTAAAACAGAAGGTTCGATTGGTTCGGATGTCTTAGCAGTCGAACACTTGGAACAGGTTGTGGTTCCTGAACTGCTAAAAAAATATCCACGGGACGAACTCAATCCGGGAGAGGAAGAAAAAACCACTGAAGATGTCAATACCACTGAAGACATCCTGATCAAAGAACCCGAGCCCCAACCGGATGATATCTCCAGCTATGGCATCAATTACGATTATCAAGGGGATGAACCCGATTTATCCAGTCCCATGATTGCAGGAATGCCGTTTAAACTTAGACAATACTTCCATGCCTTTCGCCGTGGTTATCATGAAGTTCCTGAAGGATCTTATGCATATGTTATGCCACATGAACCGTATATCTATATTCTTGAAGATTGGATGGTCATGGATACAGAGAGTATGTACCATGAAATGGCACACATTTACGGGTTTGCAACCTACGTTCATGAAATGCCCGAATGGGATGACATCTACAATGATGAATGGCAAGACGGAACCTATGGATCTACGAACCCATATGAGGCATTTGCGGAATCGGTAGCCGGTTACTTTATTACACCAGAATTATTAGACGGCAAACCACGATCACGGGTCTTTGTCGACCAAATTTTTAAAGATGCACCCAAACCGATTATCCCAGAAGGTGCACTTTAAACCGCACGACATCCTTATTTTATTATATGAACGAACACAGTTGCCCTAAATTCAACAAGAACCCTCCTTTTAAAGCGCTCTGTTGCGTTTTAGAGAACGACTAAGGTCAATATATAGCGCGCGGCAATAATGTCGCTATCGACCTTTATGGACACGAAAAGGAAAGTGAAATGATGGTAAGAAGAATGGAAGCCGTAAAACGGAGCAACTGCGTTCACTTATAAATAGTAGTGTCACTGTTGATATCCTAAAAAATAAAAATAAAACACATCCTTGGATGTGTTTTTAAATTTCAATTAGATTTCCGTACCCATTCCAAGTTCACGCGCTTTTTCATAAATTTTATGAGCCACCACAACATCAAGAACGGCAGTACCTACTGATTTGAAGAATGTAATCTGGTCATCACTTTGTCGTCCTTTTGAACCGTCAAGCGCTAAAGACCCCATTTCTACAAAATCTTCTTTTGTTTTTAAATTTTGTTCAAGAGCACTTAAAACATCGCCTGCTTCCGCAAAAACACCATCAAAGGTATCCACAACTGCAACATCTGCTTTCGCAATCGCTTCAACCGGAACTTCTTTCATTTCTACAGTGTAGGCCCCAACTCCATTGACATGTGCTCCAGCTTTCACAAGTGAACCATCAAATACAGGTCGTTTCGATGTTGTAACGCAAGTAATAATATCGGCGTTCGCAATTGCAGCATCAACATCTTCAACTAAGTAAATCTCTGTGTTGTATGACGCAAATTTTTCATTCATGCGTGCTACAAATTTTTCTGCAAACTCGCGGTTAAGATCCACAACACCCACACGGTCTAAGTCACGAACCACTAACATCGCTTCAAGTTGTGATTCTGCTTGCCCACCAGCACCAATTAAAACAGCTTCTTTCGCATCAGCACATGCAAGGTAATCCGTTGCTGCCCCTTGGACAGCCCCTGTTCTTAATTGTGTTAAATACGTACCATCAATCATGGCACAGACTTCACCAGTTTCACCATCAAGAAGAACCATCTGTGCTGGCACTGCAGGTTTTCCAAGACTTGGATTATTAGGGAAAACCGAAACAATTTTAATACCCGTCGTGTTTAACTCTGAAACATAAGCAGGCATAAACAAGTTTTGTCCGTTTTGCACATCAATATTTGTACGCAAAGGGACCGTTGTGCCCCCTTCTGTATACATGCGTAATGCTTCTTTATCTGCTTCAATGGCTTCTTTCATTGAAAATACTTTTTGAATATCATCTTTACTAATAACTAACATGTGCGCCTCCTAGTTTGCTTCTACTAATTTTTTCGATTTAAAAAATTCTTCATAAATCATGCTTGCACCACTGTAAAGTAGAATTCCAGCAACAAGCCATTGTAACATACTTACATCTAACGATTTCACAAGGAATACCGCAATTAATACCCCAAGTACACCCAGTGTCGATGTGAAAAGTGTAATCTTACGGCTGTATTCGCCATATTTAATAAATTGCATACTTCCTACAGGAACTGAGAATGTTGCGGCACCCATCATAATTGGGAATGCAACCCCTGGGTTAAGACCCATTCCATAAACCGTAACCATTGTTAGTGCATACGAACCGATACCAATATTGTTTAACGCTCCAAAGATAAAGATTAAAACTGCCGTCACAACAAGCTTAATACCGTATAATCCGGTCGCCGTTCCACCAGATGGAATAATATTTAATTTACCTGCAACAATTAATGTTGAAGCAATGACAAGACCAATACCAATAAATTTACGGATTAATTCAACCGGTAACTTAACCACAAAACGTGGACCTACATATGCTCCAATGATTTGTGCTCCGATACAAACAAGTAACGTTGTTAAATCGACTTGAATCCCTGAAATATAAGATAATGCCATAACCGCAACCTGTAACACACATTGTGTATTTAAAGTACCGGGTAAGCGTTTGTCATCAACCCATTTTAATTTGCGATATAGGACTGTTGAGATTGCAAAATCTGAAATACCAAACGTTGATAAAAAGAACATGATAAATGAAGAAATTGCTAAACCAAGAGTTGGTGCCGGTTCTGCTTTGGTTTCCTCACGGTGTGCCAATAAATCCATAACAAATTTCACTAAGAAGGTTCCGTTAATTAAAACGATTGCTCCTAAAATAATTCCTAACATAAAGTTTCTCCCTTAGAATAATGTTTTTATTTTGAGTAAATCCGGACCAAATTCCATTTTTGCGTTCTCATCCAAAGCATCAATAAGTCTTAAACAATAGGCATCATGGCGAACGTTTTCTTTGGCTAGAAACACCATACTTGGTGCTTTTGTCCATAAGACCTCCACATTCTTTGGTTCAATGTGTCCAAAAATAAGTGCTTCATCATCAACCACAAGGTTAATCCAACGACAGCCCCGATTTTCTTCCAACATTGCTTCCTCAAAACCATGTGCATAAACATGCTTTAGATCTACATCATAATTCTTATTTTTACTATAGAGAATTACAACAAGATTTCCAGAACGCGCTTCAAACTGCTTCAGCTCATCATAAATAAGCGGTAGATCTTCTTCCCAAACTTGAAGTAACACCGTAGACGTTGCTTCTTGAATTAAGCGACGGCAACGGTTGAACACATTTTCATAACCTTTTAAACTCCACAATTCCGTCGACTCAATTTTATGATTAAAACGTTCAAGTTCTTCAGATACATCGCTCAGCCGATCATTCATTTGATATTTGAAGTTATCAATAACCTCCTGAATATCAACCGCACTATAATTTACTGGATCAGTTTGTTTTGAAACCAATACGGCACCCTTGTCTCTTAGGCTCTCGAGTATGTTATACACCTTCGAACGCGGTACACCGGATTGTTTGCTTGCTTCATAGCCAGTCATCGGGTTGTTTTGTAGAAGGGTTAGATACACCTTCGACTCCGATTCTGAAAAGTTTAAACTCTTCAACAATGAAACTGCTTTTTCCATCTTTACACCTCTTTTTTTGTAGTAGCTACTTACAGTAACTATTATAGACATCCTCTTGAATTCTTGACGAGTCCTTCCGGGCTTAATTCATGTGAAATGTGTTAATTTGTTAAAAAAGTTTCATAAAAAGAGCCCACTTTGTGAAATACATAGCAAACTACTACAAGAACGGTTCCAATTATTCCCATCCAACTCCCACAATACAAAAAAAATGCTGGTTTCCCAGCATTTTTGGTACACGTCATTATTTTCGACGTTTCCCAAGATATTTAAGAATTAACGAAATCAGCACACAACCCATGGCAATATATAAATACCATTGTTGTTTAGTGAACACGCCAATTAATACAAAAATTAATGACGCTATACTCAATGCAAGTGATGCAATTTCTGTTTTTTCATTGGCTTGTGTTGCTTGAACTGCAGCTTGTTTTTGTTGCTTCTTACTTACATGTTCCCCAGGAACACGGTTCTTCTTTTCACGTGATTTACGTCCCATTGTTAAGCCTCCCTGCCTAATAAGATATATAAACTAATGCCCAGCATGGCTATTAAATAAACAGTCCATGATCGAACGAGTAATGCTATCACAAATAAACTCATCGCAACCATAAACGAAACATCTCCGATATGTTCCCGTTTTTTTGATTGCTTTTCCTCTGCTACCACATCTGTTGGTTCTTGATTCAAATTTTTATTCATTGTGTTACTCCTAGACTATAATCGAAATTGTACGACGATGCAAACAGGGTCGAAAGAAAAAACTACACCCGTGGGTGTAGTTTAATCCGTCATCGCCCATTCTGGTAATACATTGCCTCTTCGTACTAAAATACCTTTTTGATAATCCGTTTGATTGATAAAACGAATTGTTTCAAGTTCTTCGGCTTCTGTACAACCCCAAAGAAGTTTCACTTCTAAATCGCGTTTTAAGATATCGGCAACTATCATCACAGCGTCTGCACTTGAACGTTTTAGACTTCCCTTAAAGACCTTGATTTGATCTGTATCTTCAAGGTACCCATAATCAACCGGATACACCATATTCATATACTTAGGATGGTGAGACCCTTTGACTTGAGAAATTACAACATTTGTTGATAATACGAGTGAATCAATTTTTTGCCAAAAATAACCATTGTTTAATAATTCCTGCATGTACATCATCCTTATCTCTCTACTGGTGTTATTATAACCTTTGTTTCATAAAATGTAAATATATGATATTTTTCATGAAAAATGCTTACAATTAATCACATGTTTGGTGTTGGTGTGATTTTAAAGAACCCTATGCTCTCGGTGTTTCCTGATACATCCCTAAAAAAAATGAACCCTCAGGTTCATTTTTAAAATCATTCATTAGGACTTAATACGCATAATACGCATGGCATTAAGAACTGCCAAGATGCTTACACCTACATCCGCAATAACAGCCATCCACATCTTCGCATATCCAAGACTTCCCAAGATGAGAACAAGAATTTTAATGGTCATAATAAAGATAATATTCATATACGTAATGCGTTGTGTTTTCTTCGCTATGTCAATGGTTTCAAGAATTTGGTGTGGGTTATCATTTACAAGAACCACATCTGAGTACTCAATAGCAAGATCGTTACCGACAGCACCCATGGAGAACCCTACATCACTTAATCCAAGCACGGCAGCGTCATTCATGCCATCACCGGCATAGGCAAGGGTTGCTTTACGTTCTTCTTTAAGTTTCGCAAACTGATTAACCTTATCTTCAGGTAACAATTCACCATAAGCAAGGTCAATTCCCATTTCTTTTGCAACACGATTAACAACGGGTTGACGATCACCACTTAACATCACGCTGAAGATATTTCGACTGTGTAAATCTTGAATCAGTTGTTTGCTGTCTTCACGCATTTCATCATCCAGTTCAATACCACCAATAAGTTCATTATTTAAGACAACAAGCACCGAGGTTGTGTCACTTTCGTATGCAGCCACATCATAGCCTTGTTCCTTCACATTATTAAGGGATCCAACAAAGACTGGAACACCATCCCAACGACCATTGATTCCTTTACCAAACACTTCCTGTACATCACTTACGCGATCTAAGTTTAAAGGTTGGTCGTATGCTTTCACAATTGCTTTACCAATTGGATGATTTGAATACGTTTCTAGGTGGGCTGCAATTTCTAAAACATCATCTCGTCCTGCAATATTTGTAACTGCAAGTTCCCCTTTAGTCAACGTTCCTGTTTTATCAAAGACAACACCATTCACCGATGCAAGGGCTTCGATGGATTCGCCACCTTTAATTAAAATACCTGATTTACTTGCGCGACCGATTCCTGCAAAGTAGCCAAGTGGAATGGATAACACCAACGCACAAGGACAACTGATAACCAAGAATACAAGTCCACGGTAGATTCCATCATATGCAACACCCGTTGTAATACCTACATAAAGCATGATAATGACTGCAAGGGCAAAGACAATCGGAGTATAGATGCGCGAGAATTTCGTCATAAAGATTTCGGTTTTCGCTTTATTATCTGAGGACTCTTCGATTAATGTCAACATTTTCGAAATCGTTGAATTTGAATATTCTTTTGTAACTTCTACTTCAATAGGTGACGATAGGTTCATCGAACCTGATAAAATTTCATCACCTTCAAAGATATTTTCTGGCATCGATTCGCCCGTTAACGAAGACATATCGAAAGTTGAATTACCTGAAATCACGATACCATCAAGAGGTACTTGATCGGAAGGGTTAATACGAATGGTATCCCCAACTGCAACGGCTTCGCAATCCACCACTTCTTCAACCCCATTAACAAGTTTTCGTGCAAATTTAGGCCGTTTATTTAAAAGCGCTTTAATGGATTCACGAGAATCGTCCACTGCTTTATGTTGGAAATATTCCCCAACACTATAGAAGACCATAACCCCAAGTGCTTCACCATACTCACCAATCGCAAGTGCTCCCAATGTCGCAACCGACATCAGAACATTTTCATCAAAAAATTGTTTGCGGGATAAGCCACTGATAAATGCTTTAAGAACAGGCCATCCTACAATGAAGTAAACAATAATGGTCACAACATCAAGCCAAGGCTGATCCATAAAGAGGCGAATAATAATGATAAGACCACCTAACCAAATGAAGGGCGACATGCCTGCATCTTCATGATCATGTCCATCATGATTGTGGTCATGTCCTTCACAACATGCATCATCGTGTGCAGCAGCTGCTTGTGCAGCAGCTAAACTTTTACCGCCGCCAGCACCTTCTAAGGTTACACCGATGTCTTCGATACTTTGAATGGAATGCGTCACATTTTGAATAAATTCCTCATCCACATCCATGGTATCTTTTATTTTAAGTTTCGCTTTCCCGAGAACAACATCCACTCGGGCATCTTCAATATAATCCTGTTTTTGAAGTTCGCGTTCAATTTTCCCTGCGCAGTCTGCACAGTGCAAGCCTTCAAGTTCAAATTTAACTTCTTTAATATTTTTCATCGTTCTACTCCTTTACGTGGTCAAGTGCTTGGCTAAAGATTTGCATTACGTGACTATCAGCTAATTGATAGTATGAATTCTTACCCACCTTGTGGCTTTTCACTAAGTTCATTTTACGAAGGGATGCCAACTGATGTGAGATTGCGGATTGGGTCATCCCAAGAATTTCAGCTAAATCATCAACACAGACCGTCTGTTGAGATAAAACCGTAAAAATTCTTAAGCGTGTCGGATCCGCAAACATTTTAAAGAGCATGGATAAATCCGTATATTCATCTTCGGCTAAAAGTGTTTCCTGCACCGCTTTAATTTCATGGTGTTCAAGTTCTTTTTGTTTCATGGTCATCGCTCCTTTACATATGAGTAGTTGTTCATGTATTCATATTGTAACTTCCTTTTTACTTTTTGACAACCCCAAAACGAAAAAAAATGGCGATGCCATTCATTTGCATCACCACTTGTTTTATACCGTCTCAAGATCTCCAAGACGTTTAATAATATCTAAATCATGAATACGTTTTTTACGCGTTGCATAATGTTTAATGGTCCCTAAATCCTTACCATTAAGCAATTGTACATTGTTTTGTTCTGCTACTATCTGTGCTTCTTCCGTAAAGTCTGCATTTGAAAGCACAACACACGCATCCACACTTTGACAATAAGGCGAACTGAGACTTTCAATCACCGATCGGCGGTCAACCCGAGATTTCATGTAAAGAATCCGGACATAGTACTTATATCCGTCTGCACGGTAAAGAATCATTTCTGATGGAACCATTTCGTGTTCTCGGCTCATCACCGTATAACAGAAATTTCCTAATAACGCTTTAATATATTTATAGAACTGCATATCCGTCTTAATGTGTGCACAAGCGATATCCAGTGATTTATCAAGTTCTTTCTCCTCCTCATACGCTTGGAAGGTATGAGAATACTTCGCTTTGTAATCTTTAAAATACTGTTCATAGTTTCCAAGTTGACGGAGAATCCAAATCATATCTTTCGTTTTTGTATCCCTAATCACATCACCCCGTGTCATACACGCATGAATTACAGGACGGGTGATACTTTCATGAGCACTCTCAGGATTTTTTGCATAGTGCTCTAACCAATTACAAATATTATCATGTAATGTTTTATCCGCATCCACAATCACGTCATTAAAGATGGATCGACCATCACGATCATATTTCTTATGATAAAAATCATTCACAATATATCGAAACTCAAACTGGACACGAATTCCAGGGAGTTGATCCAAAGCATAAATATCTTTGGTTTCCTGATACACGCCTACAACTGAATCTGTTTTAAAACATGCATCTGAAAGTAGTTTGTAAAGTTCGTTTCGAGCATCTAACGATTCCGCAATGCGTTCAAAGAAAAGCAATTTCGTAATAGCAATTGCACTGGCTATCGTTACAAAGACAGTATTAACCCGTGATGTCCTAAAAAAATTTCCGCTTTCGGAAGGCATTTCAATCGTTTCATTGAGTAAGTAATCGCTGAGACGATGAATCTCAAGAAAGCGATTATCATACATACTCTTTGGGCCATTGAAATTATACCGGTCGTTTTCAATTTCTTTATTCAAGCGATTCCAGTCTGATGGTTCAAGCATCCATTGCGTTAATGTAATCAAATAATTCACATCAAGGCCCTTCAAAAAGTTCTCGTAGGTATCAAAGTTAAGACTGTGACCATACATGTTTTGAATGCAGGTATCAATTCTAAGTGGTTTAATCAATTTAGCTTGATGTTCCACACCCCGTTGAATCTCCAAAATCTTTGCAACTTGACACATAGTCTGATAAGACTGGTTTTCAAAGGCTGCTCGTAATTGTTGCTCTTCACCGAAATCACATCGCTGTTTCATTGGACGTTTAGGACGGACGCATTTACCCGGCCAACGCCACCAATTCAAAATTCCCAGACCGATACTCCAAACAATTAAAAGTCCCATATAAATATAATAGAGATCAAACACCCTTAAAACAGGATAGGAAAGAATCCACATAATCACGGATAAAGAACCCATCGCTAACAAAACTTGGCCAGGTATACACATACATATTTCATACTTATGACCCAGTTTCGTCAATTCACCGCTGATCATAAATCCGAGAATCATAAGCATAATGCCTAATCCATGCATTTCAATCGATATTTCTAATTTTCCTGGTGCGAGGAAATAAAAACATGCACCCAAAGCTAGAATTGCTCCGGCTAAAAACACAACAAAGCCAAGAAGCATCTGAAACTTCTTAAAAATCTTCATATAAATCCCCTCTTCGCACTCTATAATAACAGTTTTAAGGGATATGAACATATAAAAAACAAGCAAATGTGCTTGTTTTTTTATTTATTTTCTAAAACAGACTGAATTGCATCGCCAACGGTCGAATAAACACCTTGGCTAACCGCCTTAATCGCATCTTCGCCCTGAGCCATCGCAAAGCCATGAAACCCCTCAATCATTGGAAGATCATTATAACTATCACCAATCGTATAAACCATTCCATCATAATGATAATGTTTACGGATGCATTGGATTCCTGTTGCTTTGGTAACCCCTTGGGCCCCAATATCCACTGCACAAAGATTTTGAAATGCAACGACACCCTTGGATTCATATTTTTGATTGATGAATTCCGTCAGCGCAGATGCAACCTCATGAGATTTCGTCACAACGTACATGGCACGAATACCACGGTCGCGCTTTAATTCTTCGATATCAGTCATTTCCACATTCGGTTCAAACTCACTGGATGCATCACTTAAAAACACCCGACCCAGACGATAACCATCATTGGCTCCATAAAAACGAACGTCAAACGTTTCCACATCCCGCATCATCGCTTCGACCACCGAATTATCCATGTGACTTAAAAATAATTCTTGATAATCATGTGTTAATACTGCACCACCATTGATTCCTACAATAAAATCAACTGGAATCGCATATTTGTTGATTTCAATAACAATTGAATTGATGGATCGTCCTGTAACAATCCCAAATTTATGACCTTGGGCGCGAAAGGCTTTAATCGCTTCAAGATCTGCTTCCCGAATCATCCGATCTTTGAAAAGCGTTCCGTCATAGTCACTTGCGAAGATATGTGTCATGCTTTGAGCCCACGCTTGATTCCGCGTATATAACTGATCATATTCATCCCCGCAATACATCCATCACCTACCGCTTTCGCAATCTGTTGCACCCCAAAGGTACAATCCCCAGCTGCATACAACCCTGGCATATTCGTTTCCATATTTTCATTCACAAGAATACGACCATTTTCGACACCCACACCGAGTTTATTGGCAAGGTCCGTACTTGACGCAGATCCGATCGCAACAAAAATTCCATCGCAGGCTAAGATTTCCGTTTCTGTCTCAATGCCCGTTACCTTTTCATCACCGACGACAGTTTTTAATTTATCTTCAACGATAATACAACGTGAATCAAATTGTCCTGTAATGGGTTCACCATTCGTCAATACGTAAACTTTTTCCGCAATTTCTACCAATTCTGCTGCTTCATGAGCGGCATATTCCGCACTTCCAATTACCGCAACCGTTTTTCCTCGATAGAAAAAAGCATCGCATACTGCACAATACGATACACCGCGTCCATTGAAATTGCGGATTTTACGAATGCGCGGAATGTTTCGATGAGATCCCGTCGCAAGTAAAACACTCATGGCTTGATACGTTTCCTGAATGGTTTCCACTGTATAACGTTCACCATCGAATGCAATGGATAAGACCTCATCCGTTACTACATCAATGCCTAATTCCAAGGCTTGATCAATACCGCGTTGAACCAACTCAACGCCTCCAATAGACGTGAACCCATAAAAGTTATCAATATCACGGGCTGTTTCACTCGCTCCTAAATCTTTTCCTATAACGGTAGTGTTTACATTGCCCCGTTTTAGATACACGGCAGCTTGAATCCCAGCAGGACCCTTGCCAATAATTAATGCATCAGTTTCTTTCATAGACGTCTCCTTCAAACTCTTTTAATTATATGATATATGATTTTCGCATTCAAGTTTGACGTTTTCTCAAAAAAGTAAAAGTTTTTATTGAAATATAAAATCTTAGCGTTATAATATAAAGGCAAACGCTCCGTTAGCTCAGTCGGTAGAGCAACTGACTCTTAATCAGTGGGTCCACGGTTCGAGCCCGTGACGGAGCACCATTGAGTTTATTACACCACTTTCGAGTGGTTTTTTTTATGTCTATTTTTAAAATAAAACGAGCACCTCCTTGTGGATGATGCTCGTTTTGTTTATAGATTTAAATCGATTGCTAATGTTTCACCTTCATGCAATTCCCGTTTTTCAATGTGGCCATCCATATTGGAAAAAACATAAGCTTTGCATGACGCTTCTTCTTTGATAATATAAGCCTTCGTTCCTTCATAAACCATCGCAACGCCATTATCAAGTGCAATCCCTGGTAAGTCTGTATAGGGCTCATACAAGGTATCAAAACTATCGCGCCCAGGTTCATTATAATGAGGAACATGCGCTGCAGGAATAAATCCCAATCCTGACGTCATAATGAAATTCCAATGATCAGGCTGACTGAACGATTCGGAATCACTGTGGCTTACCTGATACCAACAATTTGATCCTGCACTCAACCCTGAAAGAATAATCCCTCGATGATACGCATCTTTCAACACATAGTCAACCCCTCGTTGACGCCATACCTTAATCATCATGCGGGTATCACCACCCCCAACATAAATAAGATCCGTATTTAAAAGTTTATATTGTATCACAGCTTGTGATGGACTCTCTGTCACAAGTTTTAAAACATCGACTTCGCAGCCAAGATGCTCAAAACGTTGCGTTAGTGCATCAATATAATCCTGCTTATCTGAACTCGCGGTTGGTAAGACCAAAACACGAGGATGTGCCTTCGCTGTCATAGCGACTAATTGCTTCTCAATTGCGGGTGCGCTTCCAAAATGATCGAAGCCCCCTCCAATCGTTACGATTGTTCCCATAAAATCACCTCTTTGATATAAGAGATTAACACATGATTCCTTAAAACACAAGAATCCTCTACGCCCATTGATACCTACAATTTATGGTTTATCGTTGTTTTTTTTATCTTTAAGACCAAATAATCCATAAAGGAAATGTTCATTCAGCATAATAAATAAAAATAGAATAACCACAATTCCCGTAAGTTTGACCTCAAAGTCAAAGATCATAAAAAAGATTGCGCAAACGATAATCTCAACTGACCAAATCATAATTTTTTTTGAATCCTTCATCGTGACCATCCTCCTTAATTTATTATAGCACTCCCTTGCGAAAACAGACAAAATATTAATTGAGTCTCCTTGCGAAGTAGCGTATGATTATTGAAAGAGATTGGAGAAATTGATTATGTTAAAGGTTGTGGAATTAGAAAACGAAGTAGTACACCATTCTTTGAAACTTATCGGTAAACGTTATACAGAAGCGGATAGCGATCATGGCTTGTTTCAAAAACAGTGGAAAACTTGGTTTGAAGAGGATTTATTTGAGGATGTGATGCGTGAAAGCGCGCCGCATTACGCTTCCCCTATCGGACTCTTGGATGACGACGATGCTTATTGGATTGGTCAAATCTTTCGCAGTGATACACCGGATGTTGAAGGGTATGAGTCATATCCCCTTCCTAATGGCGTCTTAGTGAATGTTTACATTGAAGGCTCTGCTCAAAATGGTGAGCTGTTTGAAACACCTTTAGTTGATTTCGCTTGGGCACATTTACTTCAGTCAAATGTAATCGAAGCGGAACGTCAACCTAAAATTGTATATGAACGCTATGAATATTTTGATCCAAGTCAGGAAAAAACAATTATGATTATCGGTTTTGTAATCTAGAGCAGCGCCTGCTCTTTTTTTATCCACAAAACTTTGTTTATATCACTGATTATGACATAATAGATGTATTATAAAGGAGACACTTATGAAACATTTAATCCAAGATTTAGAAACACTTTTAAACATTAAAAGCCCTACTGGGAATACAGAAGAAGCAGTATTATTCTGTCAAAAACGCTTTGAAGCACTCGGCTTACAAACCCGTCGCACGGTCAAAGGTGCTTTAATCGCAACACTTGAAGGAACGTGTACCGATCGTGAAGTAACCTTATCTGCCCATGTGGATACATTAGGGTGTCTTGTTAAAGAGATTACATCCGACGGGAAATTACGTCTAACTCAATTAGGCGGGTATGCATGGGCGACCATTGAGGGGGAACATGTTGCCATTGAAACATTAGAGGGTACTTATTACACAGGTACCATCCTTACCAATGTTGCTTCATCCCATGTTCATGGTAGTCTTACCTCCACAACCGAACGAACCGAAAAGAACTTAGAAGTCCGCATCGATGAGAAGGTCTTTACACGCGAGGACGTCCTTGCCTTAGGCATCAATGTTGGTGATTATGTCCACCTTGATCCACGCTGCAAGATCACAGAAAGTGGCTTTATCAAATCCCGTCATCTTGATGACAAGGCCTGTGTTATTTCCTTGTTTGGAATGGCAGAACATTTTGTGAATACTCATACAAAACCAAGTTATACAACTAACTTTTTCATATCAACCTTTGAAGAAGTCGGTCATGGTTCCAGTGCCGCTATTCCAGAAAAAACATTTGAATTTATTGCGGTTGATATGGCAGCCCCTGGACAAGGCCAAACGTCGGACGAATACTCGGTTACAATCTGTGCCAAAGATAGCAGTGGTCCTTATGATTACGAGTTACGTAAACGCCTCATACGCCTAGCCACCGATAATAAAATTGCTCATAAAATCGATATTTATCCGTATTATGGTTCAGATGCTTCCGCTGCCCTCTCTGCTGGATATGATTTTAAAGCCGGCTTAATTGGCCCTGGTGTTGATGCATCCCACAGCTTTGAACGTACTCACGAAGAGGCAATCAAAGCAACAATTGATTTAGGCATTGCTTACCTTCAATCAAAATAACACAACAACGCTTAACCACATCCCAACGATGTGGTTTTTTTATGGTTTCTTGCACATCGTATTTATGAAAAGCAAGATTCGGCTTGATAACGGGTGCGACAATTTGTGAAGTGATACGAGTAAATGTAATATAAACCTGATATTTAGACCTTATTTGAGCCCGCACACAATCTTTCACAAGGTTATAACCAAAAACTGTAAGCGTTTACTTGACACTTTGAAAAAGCAAGTCTATACTGAAATTATAAGATAATGACATAAAGAATTGTTTAGGGGTGCTAGGGTATGAATAATCTTTATTTTGAACATTATAGTTTTAATCGTGCAGATTCGCCATTGATTGTGGAACATTGTGAGTTTGATCTCTCAACTGCAATCAATGCATTTTATTGGCATAATGACTTTGAAATCATCTTAGTGAAATCTGGTTTATGTGAGATTGACATTGAAGATGAAGTCTTTACGGCAATGAAAGATACTGTGGTTTTTATTAACCCAGGACAAACGCGACGCATTGTACCTAAAACTGAAGGGATTACTTTGGATCGATACATCATTGACCATCGTTATCCTACAAATTTCAATTTAGATTTAGAACAAAAACAATTTGAGCCACTATCATTACGCCAAGAATTGGTGGCAATGCTTCACGTCATATCACTTGAATATGATGCGAGCTTAAATGATACAACCTCATCACTCAGTCCCTTAACGTATTCACTCTTTGACATGTTGGTTAAATATCAACCTCGTGTTCCGGTACATACTGATCGCAAGCATTCTAAAATTGATATCGTAAAACAAGGTATTCAGTATATGCACAAGAATTATAAAGAGGAATTAACCCTTGATCAAATCTGTCGTGATATCGGTATCAGTAAATTTTATTACTGTCGCCTTTTCAAAGAAGAAACCGACACAACAATTAATAATTATCTCAATGAAGTACGTTGTCATTACGCTTATGAATTACTTAGTGAGTCAAACCTACGTGTGGGTGAAGTAGCAAAAGCCTGTGGCTATAATTCAACTTCTTATTTTACCAAAATCTTTAAGCACTTATTTGGCTATCCACCCTCACATGTAGAGAAAACTGTCGTCTAGTCCTTATGTAAAAAGCAGCTGAGTCCGTCGGCTGCTTTTTATGTGCACAGTTCACTCTTAATGATGTATAAGGTGTTACAATGAGCTTGATAGATAAAGGAGTACAGTTATGAAAATATTATTTGCAGGTGCAGGTGCAATGGGAGCACGTTTTGGTGCCCTTTTACACCGCAGTAGAAATGAAATCGTGTTTGCGGATAGCTGGCAAGAACATCGTGACGTGATTAATAACGATGGTCTGAAAATGATTATTGATGGTGTTGACGAAGGGCACGTTATGATCCCCGCGCTGTCACCCCAGGCGGTTGAAGGTTCCTTTGACCTTGTATTTGTCTTTACTAAAGCCATGTATTTAGATGCTATGATGCAAGATATCAAACATGTTTTAACCCCAGATACCCGTGTCATTTGTCTGCTTAATGGATTGGGAAATGTGGAAGTCATCGAACGTTATGTCCCCAAAGAGAATATTTTTTTAGGGGTAACTGTGTGGACTTCCGGTTTAGGGGGTCCAGGAATTGTGGATGCAGTAGGAACTGGTTCCATTGAACTCCAACAAGTGCATCAAACTGATTCGCCGTTTAATGCACACTTGCTCGAAACACTAAACCAAGCAGGTCTTAATGTAGTCTACAGTGACGATGTTAAACAATCCATTTGGAATAAAGTTGCTTTAAATGCGGTACTCAACACATACTGTACCTTAATTGATTGCAATATCGCTGAGTACGGGAGTTATCCTGATAATCGAATTTTAACCGAACTTGTTGTAGACGAAGTCATCGCCGTAGCAACGGCTGAAGGAATCGCTTTAGATAAAGAGCATCTAGTCGCTAAAATAGAAGATATTTTTGACCCTCTAAAAGGTGGAAATCACTATCCTTCTCTTTATCAAGATATGGCAGCAGGTCGTAAAACTGAAATTGACTATTTAAATGGTGCAATTGCACGCATTGGTAACAAACACGGCATTGAAACACCAGTATGCCAGGTAATAACTCACATGATTCACGCTAAAGAATTCCTTAAAGACAAAGGAACCCACTAATTGGGTTCCTTTGTTTGTTTTTGATATACATCAATCAAAGTATTTATGCGATGAATGACCTTATGATGATCATAGGGTTCCACTAAATAGTCGTGAGCACCTTGAATCATCAGTTCAAGCGTTCGCTTAGGTCGATAGCGCGATGTAAGAATTAAGATTGGTCGATCATAATGCTTTTGTATCCAAGGAATTAAGGTTTCGCCATCATGATCGCAGTAATCGATATCAACCAGAAAACAATCTGTTTGTTTGATGTCTACTGGATTTGTTTGAAGGCACAGCACCGTCCATGTTGGATCCAAAAACTCTAAAATATGATGATCATTATCATTGCTGATTAGTGTGATTGTATACATCTTTGTTACTCCTTGATTCATTTTGATGTATGGCCTTAATCCATAATGATTGATTTCCGAATCGTATTAATCGAAAATCTTGATTATGTTTTAACAGCGTCTTATCTATAATAATATAAGGAATTTGACGGCGGATTGCAATCTGTTCTACACGATCCATCATCATCATTTCAACCACAAAATCTTGGTTAGAACATAAGACATTAAAATCCAAGACATTTACATTTTGTTCGTAGGTTAAATCATAAACTAAATAACCCACAAGCTGTGTTTCTTTATAGATTGTGAGTAAGTTATGTTGCGGCAATAGTGGCATTATTGGTTTGCACCATGGACCGGCGGTATGAATCTCTTTTTCAATGACATCAGCTTCGTGAGTTCCATGTTCAATGATTGTATAGTGATCTTGATTCCGGAGGGTCCAAACAGAACGGGTGATTCCATAAGAAATTGAATCATAATATACCCCTTTATAATAACGGGCTCTCCGAATAACGCCTTCCCGTTTTAAGCCTAATTTGTCCCCAATCCGTTGCATGCCTATATTCCCTGACCATGTTACAAACCCTATGCGATCAATCTCATAATACACAAACGCTTGTGTGATCAGTTGTTTTAGGACAACCGTCCCAATACCTTTACTCCAAAATGCAGCGTCATAAAGGTCAAACCCGCAGTTCATCCATCGAGTTCGTTCATCCTGCCAGTAGTGGCTTGCACGACCAATAACTAAATCATCATATACAATCACTAGAGCACGTGGGTTATTGAGATAATACTGAGCATCGTCTTCCATAAACTCACGGAAACTTAATTGCTTATATTCCTCAAAATAAGGAGCATCTAAGTCACTCCATGAATAATGGGATTCTTTAGCGGATAATTCCCATATTCGTTGTAAATCACGATGTCGAAATGGGCGTAACTGTACTACGGATTCTAGGAAAGATGTCGCCGGTTTGAACTCATCCCATGTCACTTCCAATAGCAATTCAGATGAACGGTACCCGTGCGGAATTTCAACTTCTTTAAACCCTAAAGCATGATAAAGACGTAATGCGGCCAGGTTATCAGGATTAGGATCAACATAAAGACCGGTACATTCTGTGTGTTTAAATACGTACTGAATAAGCCAACTCAAACAGTAAGATCCATAGCCTCGTCCTTGAAACTGTGGCATAAGCTTGATATCCAATTGTGCTTTATCATCTAAAACTCGGTAAAATAACTCCCCTACATAGTCTTGATGATGATAAATACTAAAATGGCTTGATGTATTATTTTGAATCAATTGTTGATACCAACGTTGCATGGATTTTTCATCAGTGATATAACCTTGGTCAAATCCAACATGCTTCATCACTTCAGGTGTCGCCCATAATTGTTGAATATTCTTTAAATCTTTTTCGGTTGTTTTTTCGATATGTAGTTTCATAAATCTCCTTTATAATTTTCTACCGATATATCACCCGCTCAAATTATCGATTTTCTGGGTGATGATTTATTGTTTTTAACATAAAACCACCTCTTTCTTTCTCAACTATAGCATAATAGGGTACCCATCAAACTGAGTTGTTATTAAAACGCTTTAGAAGGCTACAAAAAAAGAGTCCGAAGACCCTTTAAGCGATAGGTGCCAATAATACTTTCCCTGTTCCACGATAGACATTCACAAACCCTTCGCCTGAAACAGCAGATCCCATAAGACTCTTTGTCGATTTTTCAACACGGAATTCCAACGATCCAGACCATGCAATTGCATAGTTTCCATCAATACGGATTTCATCATTTTGAAGTTCAACAACAATCAACTCTTCGCGGGGTACGGGACTTTCGAGTACCGCTACACCGTGACCTTCAAGTGCTAGGTTAAAGAGTCCTTCGCCACCCATCATCGCAGACGATAGATTGCCACGTGACACTACTTTTTGATTTATGTCTGAATCGCAAGCTAAAAACAATCCGTCTTCTAAAACAATTTTACCCCAATCTTCAACACGTTCTAAAAGAATATGTTTATAAGTCGGTTCTAGCATTAAATAGCCCGACCCGGAGTAACGAGGTTTCGCTGCAGATTCTTTCGTCACAGATCCTTTGATTGCTTTACCTAAAAAATCACCAACACCTTTTACGTCTGCCCCCATTTTCACATCACCAGCAGACCATTGCATCGCACCCGCACTTACAGTTACGGATTGATTTTGTAATTGTATATAAACTTGACGCTTGCGGATGTTCATTTCCGATGCGTAATAAGCATTGATTGCACTCTCGCCATTAACACTAAGATCTTTTTGATATTCCAATACTTTGAAACACCCCATGGAAGCAACTTCCACAATATTACTGTTATCTTCTAGATTTTTGATTTGAATCATATTTTTCTCCTTATATTGGTATAATCCTATCAAAATAAGGAGCGTAAAGGTGATGATTCGCCCTAAAGGGTTACATTTATGTGCTCAATAAAAAAAAAAGATCGCTTAATCGATCTTTTCACTTCCAAATATGGCTTCCGCCAATGCTCGTCCTTCAACGGTATCGGCAAGTCCTCCCTCGCCCGTTTCTCTAAACTTACGTGGTAATTCTTTGCCTACTTTATACATTGCTTCAACCACCGTATCGGGTGATAGAGCACTTTCAACACCCGCTAATGCCATATCTGCAGACACCAACGCCTGTGATGCCCCTAAGGCATTTCGTTTCACACACGGTACTTCTACAAGTCCTGCCACCGGATCACAAATAAGACCGAGCATGTTCTTAATCGTCATCGCAAATGCATGAGCACACATTTTGGGTGTACCACCTAAAACATCCACCACTGCGGCACTCGCCATGGCACTCGCACTACCAATTTCGGCTTGACAACCTCCTGTTGCTCCTGCGATTGATGCATTATTCGCAACAACCAAACCGAATCCCCCTGCAACAAATAAGAAATTCACCTCTTGCTCGCGGGTCAATTGATAACGTTCTGAAATAGCCGATAATACACCGGGAACAACACCTGCACTGCCTGCTGTAGGGGTCGCGCAAATAATACCCATTGCTGCATTGACTTCATTTGTCCCCACCGCATTTTGAACTGCTGTCATAACAGTAGCCCCACAAATAGTATCGCCTTTTTCCAGATAATTATGAATCTTGGTGGCATCTCCACCAGTCAGACCTGTTGTCGATTTGACCCCACGTTTCCCTTGCTCTATGGTGCGTTTCATAACATCCAATTGCATACCCATACGTTCTACAATCACTTCACGTGATAAATCCGATCGTTCCATTTCAAATTCGATAATTGTTTCGGATAGACTCCCGCGTTCAGTTGCCTTATCCACAAGTTCTTGGATTGATTTAAACATAATGTCTCCTACTTCGCAATGTAGAGCACTTCATAAATATTCTCTACGCATCTTAAACGGTCAAGTGATGTTTGTAAGTCATCTTGATCTAATTCAATAACCATATAGGCTTTTTTACCTTTTTCTTCTCGATCCACTTTCATCGAGCCAATATTAATATGCATGTCACTCAAAATTGTTGCAACCTTCGCAATCATACCTGGACAATCTTCATGGAAAATAAGGATCGTTGGAACACCACCATCAATCTCAACTTTGGTTCCGTTAATTTCTGTAATTTTAACGTTACCTCCGCCAATCGAAATACCCACAACTGTACATTTACGTCCTGCTTTATGCATGACGATTTTGGTTGTATTTGGATGGTCCACTTTATCCACAAGAGGAATAAAGGTGATTTTGATTCCTTCTTCCTGCGCAATTAACAGTGATTCATGTAAGTGCGGATCATCGGGATCCATACCGAGTAAACCTCCTGCTAAAGCTACATTGGTCCCATGTCCTTTATACGTTTTCGCAAAAGACTCATACAAATAAATATTAGCACGCTCAGGACACTCTCCAAAGATGCTTAACGCCATCTTTCCGATGCGTGCTGCTCCTGCTGTATGAGAACTGCTTGGTCCTGCCATTACTGGCCCGATAATATCAAAAACAGACTTAAAATCTTGATTACTCATAATGGACCCTCCTTGAACCTATTATAACGATTTTAAATCGGTATCTCAACAGGTTCAGTTATAAGAAAAGTACCGTATCATCCGGTCTGAAATAGAAACAGTGGACTTTTAATTTGTTTGTATGATTATGACTTCCATCTATAAGAAATAAAACTTCTCATTTCTCCTAAATTTAGTGTCAATTCTATTTAGATTTTTCCTTAAATAAGTCCCTATACGGTTCGCAAGAAGATGTAAATAAAAAAGCATGCTCTTTGCATGCTTTTAAGATATTATTGATTGTAATGATCCATTGGGAATGTTAGATAATGAATTTCATCCAATTTTTCTGCTGTGATAAAACCTGCAGGAGCGCTCAATACTTGTGGGATTCGATTCACAACCGTTGCACAAGTATGTCCGACCGTGTCCGGTTTTTCAACCGAGAATACGACATCTGGATCTCCAACAATTTTCCAATCACACATATCCCCATCATCTGCACGATAAACTTTACCGATACATTGAACCTCTAATTCTGGTCCTTGTTGTGTCAAAATCGTGGTGACCGCTGACATTCCAATTGCATCACCTGCCGGAATTTCACGACCCAAGGTTTCGGAATAAATGGCTTCATCTAACACAAAGGGTACACTTTTTTGTGAAATGGATTTGATTGTCCATCCCATTTTCGAGCAGATACCTTCGCCGGCATTCCACATATAACTTGGTAAACTTTCTGCTTGGGCGATTTCTTTTTCAAACTTCTCTAAGTCATAACCGGCACCATGTGCTTCCGCAAGTGCTAGCCCATAATCCTCAACATTATAACTTACGGTACCATACATCTTTTTAATTTGATTAACACCACCGGCTACCATACAAGGCATGTTTATCCAGAAGATATCTTGCATTCCACTTCCGGTAATTGTAATATTATAATCCTTTGCGAGACGATCCAAACGGTTTGTTTCTGAAGGTGCTGTCGTCCAAGGATAAATTGCTTCCTCACATGTCGTAATAACATTTACACCATGTTTAGCGCATGTCTCAAAAATTGAATACATGTCATTCATATAACTGAAGACGGTTACGATTGCGATATCAGCATCGCATGAAGCAAAGACTTCATCAGCGTCATCCGAAATCAACACACCGGTTTTATGTCCTAATCCCGCAAAGTCACCAAGATCCATACCCACTACCTTAGGATTGGCGTCAATCGCTCCAACAACCTCAGCACCATGGTTCACAAGATTGCGAACAATCACTTCCGCCATCTTACCACAACCATATTGAACTACTCGAATCTTTTCGTTTTTCATATCATAGCCTCCTGTTTCTTGATATTTATTTCACAACCATAGTATAATGTCTATAGTAAGGATAGAGTCAAGGAGGGTTTATGCAAAAACTTAGAATTGGGGAAATTGCTCAATTAAACGATATTTCAATACAAACATTACGTTATTATGACGCGATTGATTTACTCAAACCCGCATATATTGATCCCCAAACAAATTATCGTTATTACACCATCGAGCAGTCTGCAACACTCGATATGATTCAATTTCTAAAAGGTTTGGATTTTAGCTTGGAAGAAATCCATGATGTCTTAAAACGAAACACTTCTATTTCATCACTAAAGCAAGCAATTAAAGCTAAAGAAGAACACTTATTATGTCAGCATCGGCAAATAATTAACCAAATTCAATCAATTCACAGTTTTATGGAAACAACAACGTTATACAGTCAAAACATGGCAAAACACTGGATGGAAATTATTTCGTTTCATAAGCGCTATATCTACACCTATCCAATCAGCCAAAACATCTACGAGATGACATCGGATGAGTACGAATATGCTTTGCGTGATTTTAAGCATCATCTAAACCATGCATCTGCATTCAGTCGTGTTGGCTCCATTATGTCACAGCATAACTTTACCCATCACAACTACGATTCGAAAGAGCTGTTTGTCTTTGTTGATAACCCTACGCACGCTAATAAAGTTTTACCCCAAGGGGATTACGCTGTATATTTTTGTCAGTCCTTCGAAGAAGAAACACGTGCATTGCATCAGTTTCGCAAATTAATTGACGAACAAAATCTTAAAATTAATGGAGACTACATTTGTGAAGTGCTCTATGAAATGCCTGACACCTTATCGGGTAAGCGAGATATGTTTATTCGTCTGCAAGTCCCTATCATCATTGATTTATAAAAAAAACATGTATTGAATTCATACATGTTTATTTTATATCCCAACTTATCACAATTGATTGGCTCACGATGACATCATCAGCAGTCATTGTAGTACCCATCATATCTGCACTAGCGATACGATACATCGGTCTTGCGCTCATATTATTAACGTAATCCATATTACAAATGTGACCTAAGCGAATTCCGGATGCCTCAGCGATAATCTTTGCTTTATCAGTGGCTTGGTTGATGGCCAAAATAAGTGCATCATCATCGGCTTTCGTCGTATCTTTTAAGAAATACGATAGACTAAAATTGAAATCATCACTTGTTCTCAGACAATCCAGTAACGCCGACATCTTATGTAAATTAATTCGATCCTCGAATACGATACGTTGTACACAACGGAATCGTTTTGGCTGTTGTTCAGTAGGATGTAAGATAGAGACTTCAATGCCAGAAGTTTTAATCAAACTGATGTTGAATTCAACTTTTTTAAAAGCTTTCACAATATTCTCATACTGAACTTTCAATGCATCAAACGAACTTGCATACGATGGCCCATCTTGTACTAATTCATAGGTAAAACGCATCATATCTGGTGTTACCTTAACACTCCCCGAACCTTCAATCGTTAATTTATTACTCATATCAATCACCTCTCTCTATAATGATACAGTATAATACGTGAAAAAAAAGTAAAATGTGATATATTTTAATAAAGGAGTCGTGTATGAAAAAATTAAATTTTAAGCAAAAATTCTTTATGAGTTTAGGCGTCCTCGCAATAAGCATCATTACCTTCACTGTAATGACATTCTTTGTATTTCGAGCACCCTTTCAAATGGATACATTATTTAATGAGGTTGTCCTCTCACTTGTTGTATCTATTTATGCATTTTTTATCATTCAATATGGTTCATGGGTTGGAATGTTATGTTTTGTGCTCGGATTTATTGCCGCGTTTTGGGCCCTTGCCTTCTCCGTTGAACGTTCAGGCGGAAATGCCGTTGCCTTTAACGGTTTGTTTATTTGGATTATTGTTATGGCCAGCTTTAACGTTATTGGACTCATCTTGGATTTGGTTTGGAAATCCAAACGCAAAACTAAAAAAGCAGAGAAACTTAAGCAAGAGAATGAAAAGTTGGAGCAAGAACGCATTGAAGCAGAGCGTATACAAACCGCTGCTTCTGAACAACAATCAACCAGCATTCATCTAAATGATATTACCGTAGATGAACCCTTAAATGAAAAAGAAAACAACGTTGATTAAACGTTGTTTTTTTTATGATTCAAAAGTAATAATGCCGGACTCAACATTAATTGCTTGTATCTGTGCTTGACAGTAAAGATCATGACCTTCATCTACCAACATTTGGTAACCCGGTTGGAAATTTTTTGAGATGCAAATGCCTGTCGCTACAAGTGTCGCATCGGCTTGAGTTAATAACTTATCGACATTATGAACAACACTGCCCTTCGCCAAGAAATCATCAAGCAAAATCACACGTTTCCCTTCGATGAGATGTTTGGGCACCGTAAGGTAGTAGCCATTTTTCTTAGTGAATGAAAAGCAGGATTGTTGAACCATATTTGGATCATCTTTCTCCGTTAAGCTTTTCTTGATTATAATCAAAGGTTTGTTCGCATAAAGTGACGCGAATACACTTGGTGCAATGCCTGATGTTTCTACAGTTACAAATAAATCAAAATCATAGTCTGCATAATGTTCCGCAAAATCTTTTCCTAAAGCGTCCATGACTTTAGGGTCTACTTGAGCATTTAGGAATGAACTAACATCCACAATCTCCTCTGATTTAACTTTACCTTGTTCCTGGATTGTTTCTTCGAGTAATTTCATGGGTACCTTCTTTCAATTTTAATTAGTATTATACTACAACGTACAGATATATGCTATTGAAATTAGTGTAATAAAATGCATAATCTTAGGAAGTTCTTTACCACGACCTGCAAAGAACATACACATTTCATAAGAAATAAATCCAAGTGTCAATCCTAAAGCGATTGAACCTGTAAGTGGCATCATCACAATCGTAAGAAATGCCGGAATAATATTTTCAAATCCTGAATGCCAATCTATATTGGTAATGTTTTGCATCATAAAGATACCAATAACAACCATAGCCGGTGTTGTGACTGCAGGGGTTACCAGTGATAACAATGGATAGAAGAACATTGACAGTAAGAATAAAACAGCTGTTACCACCGACATTAAACCGGTTCGTCCACCATTTATAATCCCCGAAACAGACTCAATGTAAGTAGAAAGATTTGAAGTTCCCAAAAGAGATCCTACAAATGTTCCAAGAGCATCAGCCATATAAATACGATTATTATTTTCAAATTCTTCCTGTGGAATATGTGGAATTTGCGACGCTGCTGCTGAGAGCGTTGTAGCTGTACCAAAAAAATCTAAAAATAAGAATGTTAGTACCACAATAATTGCTTGTGGATTTAATAAATTAGGCAATTCTTTAACCGCTACAAACATGGTTTCATTGACCATGGTTTGAATGGGTTCTTTTGGAAATACGATCGGACTCCCCGCTGGAAGTTGTGGTAAGGTTGCAAACATTTCAGGACTCATTGAAAGAATCCCCGCATCAACGCCAAGACGCATGATTAGTCCACATATCGCAGCACCAACCATTCCCAGAAACACTGCATATTGGTTTCCACGTACTAGGAAGAAAGCTGCGGTGATGATTCCAACAAACGCAATAATAACATTCGGATTATCAAAACCGCCAAATGTAATAAACATACCTTCATCCGGAACGATAATTCCTGAGTTTTTAAAACTTACAAATGCAATAAAGATACCCAATCCTACGGTTCCCGCTTGTTTAATTGTTAAGGGAATCGACTTAATAATTTTAGATCTTACACCGGATGCAGCCAAAATTATAAATAAAATTGATGAAGCTAAAACCGAAGCGAGCGCGGTTTGCCAAGGAATCCCCATCTGCATCACAACACTGAATGCAAAGAATGCATTCATCGACATACAAGGAGCAAGTCCTAATGGGAACTTTGCATACAATCCCATAATCAACATGGCAATTGCCGAGGAAATAATTGTCGCAATAAATACAGCATCTTTCGGCATGCCTGCTTGCCCTAAAATAATTGGGTTTACGAATATTACATATGACATCGAAAGAAATGCCGTTAACCCTCCTGCAAACTCACGTTTAATGGTTGAACCTGCCTCTTCAATCCCAAAATATTTATTGAGAATATTTTTCACGTAATGTCCTCCTCTTCTCTCAATATACAAAAAAACTGCCATGTTTGTGGCAGAAAGAGACGTGAAAATATCCTATCATGAAGATAAGGCTCTTTTGCCATAGTTTACATCTTTACGGGATGTAAGTAGAAACTTCCGGACCCTATTACCAGAAATATATGGAGTTTTTTCATATTTTAAGCCTATCATGACTTCTTTGAACTTGCAAGCATGGAATGTATTATCACAACATCAGTTCACTGCTATTGGTAGTTATACAAAAAAAATTGGCTCTAAAGGTATGTTTCAAGGAAATCATCAAGCGTATCTTCATACAATTGTGGATCTTTATTATATGCCATCCCATGCACAGATCCCCCAACGACCAGCTTTCTTTTAGGTTCGGGTGCGGCATCGTAAAGTTTATCCAACATCCAAAAAGGTACAAACTTATCGGCATCGCCATGAATCATAAGAATGGGGCAAGTTGCGTTTTTCACCTGTGCCAAAGCACTAGCCTCTTTAAAAGAGTAGCCCGCTTTATATTTTGTGTACAAGCTTGTAACTGAAAGAATTGGGAAGGCTGGCAGTTAAACATCTGTTTTAATTGGAACTTCAATTCATCATAAACTGATGTATAGCCACAATCTTGAATGATTGCCTTGACTTGTTGGGGTAGGGACGTTCCGGCAGTCATCATAACTGTTGCTGCGCCCATACTAATTCCAAATAAAACAATCTCACAATCTTCGCCGTATTCAATCAGCACACGTTGAATCCAACGTGTCATATCAAGACGATCGTCCCACCCAAAACCGATGTACTCTCCCTCAGATTTTCCATGACCACGTGCATCCGGCATCACAACATGATATCCGCGTTGATGAAAAAAACGTGCCTGAAAAGCCATCGAATATGAACTGTTTACGTAACCATGACATAAAATCGCCACCTTGCGCGTAGGCGCATTTAAAGGGATTGTCTCGGCAAATAACGTCAACCCATCATAACTCTCCAAGAACCACGTGTTCTGCCCAAGCAATGGCTCAAACCACTCGTAGCATGGACGATTGACGCTTTGTTTGGCGAAAGCATCAAAATCTCCAAGATACGGTTTCGGACCCGATTCAATAGCAAACTTATAAAAGAACCGTGCAATCAAATAAAGGATAACTATTACGACTAAGGTTATTATTAAAAAAAGTTTCAACATACTTCGCCTCATTTTCTATTTTTTATATTGGGTTTAAGCTATATCTATTTTACCGTTTATTTAATTTCGTTTTTCGTAGTGAGATTAAATTGTAGCAAATATGTCACTAATCAATCTTGAAATGGTCTGATTTTGATAACTAAAGCGTAATATGGGATAGAGTTGTCGCATAAAAAAACTCACTCTTTCGAGTGAGTTCATCAAATTAAATTATTTTTTGATGTTGAAGAATGTTTTAGCACCTGAGTATTTAGCTGCTGAACCTAATTCGTCTTCAATACGGATTAATTGGTTATATTTAGCTAAACGGTCTGTACGTGACATTGAACCTGTTTTAATTTGACCTGCGTTAAATGCTACTGCGATGTCAGCGATTGTTGCATCTTCTGTTTCTCCTGAACGGTGTGAAACTACTGATGTATATCCTGCACGTTTAGCCATTTCCATAGCGTCAAATGTTTCTGTTAAAGTACCGATTTGGTTAACTTTAATAAGGATTGAGTTAGCAATTCCTTTTTCGATACCTTCTGCAAGAATTGCAGGGTTTGTAACGAATAAGTCATCACCAACGATTTGGCAACGGTCTCCAATACGATCAGTTAGACGTTTCCATCCATCCCAGTCGCGTTCTCCTAAACCATCTTCGATTGATACGATTGGGTATTTGTTTAAGAAACCTTCGTACATATCGATCATTTCGTCAGATGTTAATTCTTTTCCACCTGATTTACTTAATACATAAACATCTTTTTCTGTGTCATAGAATTCTGAAGCAGCAACGTCCATTGCAAGAACGATATCTTCACCTGGTACAAAACCAGCACGTTTGATTGCTTCAACAATAACTTCTAATGGTTCTTCATTTGATGCTAAGTTTGGTGCGAAACCACCTTCGTCACCAACAGCTGTAACATGACCTTTTTCTTTTAATACTGCTTTTAGAGCGTGGAATGTTTCAGCACCCATACGGATTGCTTCTTTTACAGATTTTGCACTGATTGGCATAATCATGAATTCTTGGAAATCAACAGATGAGTCTGCGTGTGATCCACCATTGATAACGTTCATCATTGGTACAGGTAATTCTTTTCCGTTAAATCCACCTAAGTATTTGTAAAGTGGCATATCGTAGAAATCTGCTGCTGCAATAGCACAAGCCATTGAAACACCTAAGATTGCGTTAGCACCGAATTTTGATTTGTCGGATGTACCGTCTAATTCGATCATAGCTTGGTCGATTAAGTTTTGTTGTGTTACGTCAAAGCCGATTAATTCTTCAGCGATGATGTCGTTAACGTTAGCAACAGCTTTTAAAACACCTTTTCCGCCGAAACGTGATTTATCACCGTCACGAAGTTCTAATGCTTCACGTTCACCTGTTGAAGCACCTGATGGTACCATAGCGCGTCCGAATGCACCTGATTCTGTAGTTACTTCTACTTCAATTGTTGGGTTACCGCGTGAGTCCATGACTTCGCGTGCATAAATATCAATAATACTTGGCATGTTATATCCTCCTGAGCCTCTAGTTTTAATCTTTTATTAACAAGTTAATAAATTATTTAATTGCATCAATGATTGCTTTGAATGAATCCACTTGAAGTGAAGCTCCACCAATTAATGCACCATCAATGTCTTCTTGTGACATGTATTCTTCGATGTTTTCAGGTTTAACTGATCCACCGTATTGAATACGCACTTTATCAGAAACTTCTGCTCCGAATAAGTTTTTAACTTCATCACGTACTAATGCACATGTGTTTTGAGCGATTTCAACGGTAGCACTCTTACCGGTTCCGATTGCCCATACTGGTTCATAAGCGATCACGATGTTTTTAACATCTTCAGCATTTAAGCCACTTAAGCATCCGGCAACTTGTTTACGAACAACTTTTTCTGTCTTATCTGCTTCGAATTCAAACAATGTTTCCCCAACACAAACGATTGGAGTCATACCGTTTTCGATTAAAACAGCTGCTTTTTTATTAATGTCTTCATCTGTTTCATTGAAGTATTGACGACGTTCTGAGTGTCCGATAACAACCCATTTTGTGCCAATTTCTTTTAACATTTCAACTGAAATTTCACCTGTATAAGCGCCGTTTGGTGCCCAGTGAACGTTTTCTGCTGCAATGTGTAGATTTTTTGCGTTTGCAATTGATGCTTGCAACGCTGTAAATGGAACCGCAACACCGAAGTCTGCTTTATCCGTAACAAATGCATCAACACCTTGAACAAATTCTGTTGCTTCTGCAATTGTCTTATTCATTTTCCAGTTACCAAAGATAATAGGTTTTCTCATTTTATTTATCCTGAATTGCTGCAATACCTGGCAATTCTTTTCCTTCCATAAATTCTAAACTTGCTCCTCCACCTGTAGAGATGTGAGTAATCTGGTCTTTGAATCCTAATTGAATTGCTGCAGCTGCGGAATCTCCACCACCGATAACACTCAATACATCAGGAAGTTCTGTAATTGCTTTACAGATTGATAATGTTCCTTGTGCAAATGCGTCAAATTCAAACACACCCATTGGACCATTCCAAACTACAGTTTTCGCACCTTGTAATTCTTTTTCGAATAATTCGATTGTCTTAGGACCGATGTCAAGTCCCATCATATCTGCAGGAATAGCATTTGATGGTACAACAACTGGTGTTGCATCTGGTGCAAATTCCTTAGCAACAACAGTATCCACAGGCAATACTAACTTATCGCCAGCTTTTTCCATAATTGCTTTCGCTACATCAATACGGTCCATTTCAACAAGTGAAGTACCGATTTCATAGCCTTTTGCTTTGTAGAATGTATAAGCCATTCCACCACCAACAATAACTTTGTCAGCTACGTCTAATAAGTTTTCAATAACATTAATTTTATCACTTACCTTAGCACCACCTAAAATCGCTACGAATGGTCTTTTTGGTGAGTAGATTGCTTCTGTTAAGAATTTAACTTCTTTCTCAACAAGGAATCCAAGTGCTGAAGGAAGATGTTGTGCAATTCCTACAGTTGAGGCATGTGCACGGTGTACTGATCCGAAAGCATCAGTTACAAATAAGTCTCCCAAACTTGCCCAGTATTTTGATAAGTTGTCGTCACATTTGCTTTCGCCAACTTCATAACGTGTATTTTGCATCAATACGATGTCGCCATCTTCCATTGCTGCAATTGCATCTTCTAATGCGCTACCGCGTGTAACTGGAACAAATTTAACATTTGTTTCAGGCATTAATTCTTGTAGTCTAACTGCAACAGGCGCCATGTTATTTTTAGCTTTATCTGCTTCAGTTTTTTCTGAATCCTTATGATTTACTTTCCCCAAGTGTGACATAAGAATAACTTTTGCTTTGTTTTCTACCAAATATTTGATTGTTGGAAGTGCACCATTGATACGGTTATCGTCTGTAATAACGCCATCTTTTAATGGAACGTTAAAGTCAACACGTACAATGACTTTCTTACCAGCAACATCCAAATCACTGACAGTTCTTTTTGTCATAATTGCCTCCTTATTTACCTTTCCCATTATAACAAATACAAATAGGTTTCTCAATGAGTTCATAAGCAGTTGTTTATGATTTCACACATGAAAACGGTTTAAGCACAACATATTCATACTTAAAAGTTTATTGCTTGTGCAAATACAGGAAAGTTTAAGTAAATATTTTCACTAATTTGAAAATAAGAGGGAAAGTAATCTGTCCAATCAACTTTTATTATTAAACGTAAAATGACATTATAGGTAACTAATCTTACTCTCCAGATACATCTATCTCTAAATTGCTCCAATTTCCTGCCATATCCTCAATGTGCAACAAAGATTTAGCTGATAAATCGATTGGTATTGTAAAAATAGAAGTCTCTTTATCGTAAGTCCCCTTAAACTGAGTACCACTCGATTCTAAATATGAATTTTCAACACTAATCCCTGAATTGTCATCAGCAACCTCAATCATGAACAGTTCTTTTTCATCATCATAATCGACTGTTGATATTTCTGGGCTCTTACAATCGAATGAAGAAACTGCTAGATCATGTGTAAGTTCCTTACCATTATCTAAAAGCGCTACTATCCGATAATTTGAATTTTTGTCAATCACGATATCATACTCGTTTTCATTTTTTTCAAAACTGAATTTATTACCATCCTCCGTTAAGAGTACAACACTTTGAATATGTTGCGAATCATCGAATGCAATTGAAATTGGAGCTTCCCCACAAATAGGTGTGACTGGAGTTTTTAGAGAAGTAATTGCTGGTTCTTCTGCACCACCATAAATGTTAAGAAGATAACCCCCACCTATCATTGATACAACAACACCCGCCACTGTAAAATATGGAATAATATTGGCGGATTCAGTTACAGGAATATTAATATTTGCTTGAGTAATCACTTCCTTCACTGGAGGAATACTAGGTACAGAAATTTGTCTTTGAATTTGTTCAAATGCTTGATACATCACTAATGGTGTAAAAGAAAAGTAAACTGATGGTGTAACTTTTGAATTTTTTAAAATTTTCTTTAATTTAGCTCTTAATCCACTTAATCGTGACTTTACTGTCCCGATGGGTATATTGAGAACCTCTGAAATTTCTTGAACGCTCATTTCGTCATAATAATATAAACGCGCGACGATCTGTTGTTTACTGGGTAATTTAACAATCGCACTGGCAATAATATTTGCTAGCTCTGTATTTTTAGACACTTCACTGGGTTCTTCATCGCCTGACTGAACAAGATTAAAATCAAACTTATCGCCCAAATCTACTTCCGATTGCTTAATTTTTTTATTATAACCATTACAAAAAACAGAGTAGTTTATTCGATTAATCCATGTAATAAAAGACTCAGCATGCTCAAGTAAATGAAGGTTTTGATATACTTTACAAAAAGTATCCTGAGTCAAATCTTCAGCAAGATTTGCATCTTTTATCAAACTGAAACTGCGATAGTATACATATTTGTAATAATGGGAATATATTTCTTCAAAGTCTTGATCGGAATATCCATCTGCTAAATACTTTTCAATTAGAGTGTTATCAATTTGTGTTGTCATTTTGATTTTCCTTTCTCTGTTTTTTATATCTATATACATCAATCCCTAGCATCGCTAAGAAAAATGCACCCATTAAAATAGGAAGTATATAATTTGTCTCTGTACGTTTTTCTTTTTCTTCAACCATGTTTAATTTATAAATTGGTTTCGTATTTTTAATTACTCCATTACTTTCCTTGAATGCATAATCAATCGATAATTTCTCATGGTTTTTATCAATTTCATCTCTACTCGTAAGTGTTTTACCATTTAATAATTCATATCGAATACCTTCTGCTAATCCCGTTAATTTAAATTTCTTAGCATTGCGAACATATTGTGCCATCAAGGTAGTATCGTCATTAAATATGTAGTCATCCAAATCCACTACCACTTCACCTTTACGCCAACCTACAAAAGAATAACCATTACTTGGTTTAACACTCGGATATGCACTTAAATGTGATCCGCGTTTAATCGCATAGTTTGTTTCACCTTGAATAACACCTTTATCACTTGTTAAAAAGCGAACGATAATATCAGATTCTTCAATTGGTTTCCATATAGCATAAAGAGTATTACCGTTGTTGCTAATTTTAAACTTATCTAATGGGCGATATTGAGTACCCTTGTCGTCCATTTTCGTATTCCAATGATCAAAAACATATCCATTTTTATATAAACTTCCAGGATTATTTACAAAAACTGTACTTCCTACCAGTACTGGTGCATCTTCAACATCTACATCCCCACCATCACTTCCATTACCATCGTAAATCAGTTTTCGGTATCCGTTTTGAAGAATTTCAATCGAATTTGACTCTACTCTTGCATTATCATTCGAGTCAATTGAAGCACTCATACGTTTATTTTGCTCTGAGGTATTGGTTAAACTAAATGTGAGCGTACTTCCTCCTAAAGGAACTTTCTTTATCTCAATCTCGTTATTCTTGTTGATATTGACATCAGTATTATTAAAAACTATTGTGTCATTCTTAATTTCAAGGCCAGGCTGTATATCCAATTGGATCGTCGCATTCGAAAGTTCTTTCCATGATTTAATCTCAAGTTTAATTTGCAATTCATCGTTCACTACACTATTAACAAGACTCGCATACGAGCCATTTACATTATCATTTTTAACTTGCATTATCATTGCGACATCTTTATATTGCAAATCTATGTCTTTCACCACAAATTTAGCAGGTATCGCAGATGTGGCCGCAGTAAAGCCCCAGAAAACATGATCACTTTTCAATATATTTTTATAATCTTTCAAATCATGAAACTGTTCAACAGAATCATCAAATTGAAATGAAATCATTCGACTAGTAGCATTCCATTTAATTAAAACATCATGAAAGCTATCGTTACTTAACGGATTAAATACGTTGTAATGCAAATTATAGTGGTCGCGCGTGTACTGACTTGGAATCATGAATGCAACGTGTCCCAGTTTATTTGTATCGACAATTTGCGGTATCGTTGTATCATCTGCTCCATTATCTAAAGAAGGTATATTTGAATAGGTTGTATCGAATTCAATTGCAAATGCGTTGTTTATCTTCTTTCCACTGCAGTCATAGACACCCAAACATGCATCACCGCCACCAATTGCCTTAAGTCCTTGTTGATCGTTGTGAAATGTCAATGTCATTCCTTCACCATAATTTGTTTTACTCCCTAAAAAGACTTTATAAGATAATACAAAATCACGTGTTAGATCAATTTTATCTGCATTCCACATCGAAGTAGTTTGATTAGAACCGTTTGTTAATTGAACTTCTCTTTCACCATCAGATACATTAAAAACACTTGTAGATTCATATTTATAGTTTGCATTAACACCGACCACTGATAGGAATAGTATATTTATTACTAAAAGAATCAATAAAATTTTTTGTTTCATTATATTCCACCTCACTAAATCCTAAAATACAAATATTACCCCGATTCGTAATCGGGGTAATATCCCTATTTGCAATCAAGATTTGTTTCGATTGCATAGTCATTGATTGCGTACGGATCATTGGGTGTGATCTTGATAAATGAATTATCAAGCTTACATCCTTTTAATTTATCTAAGTCACTTTGAACATCAATTTCATTAACATTGCTTACTGCTTCTAAAGATACCGAGATGCCCTTTTTGCTAATTTCTTTCATCAATTTATTAATGTCATCTTCATCTTGCCCCATCGTTATTTGGGTATAATAAAAATTCTCGTAGAATGATTTAGCTATATTCTTGGCAGCACGTTCTTTTGAACTCATGAAACCGTATATTAGTCCCATGGCAAGTGCAACGATTACTACACTAACAATAATTATATTACGTTTTTTCTTTTCCATATTTCCCTTTCTATTAAACTTAAATCAGTTACGGCTGAATAAACAACCGTAACTGTTTTAAGATTAAATTTTATTCGTTTTCGTCTTTTTTCCCTTTTCGAGAAATGAGAGCCATTGCTGCACCAATCACAACTATCGCAGATGAGATAACGATTCGATCATTACCCATACCTGTTTGCGGAAGAATTGATTTTGCTTTTACTTCAATTGAAGCTTCAACTTCTTTATCACCAATTGTGGCAATATTATTGATTTGCTTAATGTTATCCAAATTATTTAACGCTTTAACTTTAAATCGAATTTGAATATCTTCCGAACTGTTTAGATCTACGGTGATACCATGGATTATATCTTGAATATTAACTTCTTTGACTTCTCCACGATATTCCACTTGAGCAGTAATATTTGTAATATCTTCAACGGAATTGATCACTTCCTTCATCTCGTCTTTGATGACAAGATTTTTAACTGGTTGTGTACCGTTATTCTTAGCTGTAATTACATAGTCTAGGATTTCTCCACCTTCTACATAACCATCTCCATTTTGATCAAATACGGCTTTATCGGCCCAAATATCAACCTCTGCAAATGGTATTTCAATTGAAGGAGTGTCATTCCCTACTACAGCTTTATTTACGATGCTCTTAACATCTTCCAAATTTAAGTCCGTTTTTACTTGGACTGAGAATTTTATAGAGACAGTCGATTTACCATTGATATCAAGTTTTAAGCCATCAATCAAGTCTTGTACTGAAACTACATCTTGTGATGATCCATAATCGATGATCACAGTATTTGAATTTGGATTTTCAACATAAGGTAGTACATTTTCCAAAGTATCTTGAATTAGATAATCATTCGCTGTTACAGAACCTTCGTTCTTAGCAACAATTTCATAAGTCAATACTTCACCCAATTGTACTTTACCATCTCCATTTTCATCTGTAACGTTCTTAGTAGCCTTAACGTCATAGTTATCAACAGGAATTTCAACACTAGGATTTTTTTCGCCAATTACAGCTTTATTAGCAATTTTATCCACAGTTGATACATCGAGATTTTCTTTGACCACTACATTAAATGATATCACGGCTACTGAATTTTTATCGAGTTGAATCGTAAATCCATTGATTAAGTCACTTATCTTGTAGGTACTAATTACCCCATCAATGTTAACAGTAACATCATTTTGCATTGGATCATTTACATATGGTAAGACATTTTCAAGAGTATCTTTCACTAATGTTGGTTCATTTGCAATTGTTGAAGTGCTCTTCGCTGTAATAATATATGTTAGCGTTTCTCCAGGACTTGCAAAGCCATCACGATTAGCATCAATTACTTCTTTACTTGCATTGATGTTTGTTGAACCTGTAGGAATTTCAATCTCAGGTGTTGTATCTCCAACTGTAGCTTTATTTGAAATTGTTGTAACGGTTGTTACATCTAGATCGTATTTTACTACAACGGAGAAGCTTGCTACTGCTTTAGCACCTGCTTCAATATCTACGTTAATTCCATCAATTAAGTCTTGAATAGTATAAGTTGAAATCACACCGTTATTATTAATTTTAACTAGAACGAAAGATGTATCTTCTACATGTGGTAAGACATTTTCAAGTTTATCTTGGATCATTACATTTTCTGCTTTTACTGCACCTTTATTTTCGGCTGTAATGACATAGTTCAATGTTTCTCCAGGACTTGCAAAGTTATCACCACTTGCGTCATTTACTTCTTTATTTGATTTAACTTCAGGTTTTCC